>JAJYIT010000026.1 GCA_021789975.1 Bacteroidota bacterium | reverse complement strand
CCGGAGGGCAAAGACGATCTGCTGCTCTGTGAATCGTTTCTTCATGTCCCGTGATCTCCATTCTGTTCGTGAAAATTTACTCACTTTTTCTCTCTCAAAATGGACCAAGATACGGGGGGCACAACCTCCGGAACAACTCATAGATGCTTGCAACCTTGTAAGAAACCTCTATCGCAATAAAAATAAGAGAACAGGTAAGTATGATAAAGCGAAGCTTGAACTTTATGAGTTCCTTCGCGAAAATATACCGTCTTTGTCAAAGAGATACAAAAAGGAGACATCATAATGTCCATGAAATAACGTGGAGATGCCGGGTCCGTCGTGGCACTATTTATTCAATCGCTCGATCATCATGTCCGCCGCTTCAGCCGTATCCTTTGCCACCTTCACGAATCTTGCGCACGATTCGCGTCCTTCGAACGCAAGCTCTTTGTCCAACAAATCAATAACCGGTTTCCAGAAATCTCCGACCACTACTATCGGTTTCTCTTCCATGATAGTCTTGTTCATCAATTCCCAGATGAGTGAAAACTCGACTAGTGTGCCGGTTCCGCCTTTCAAAACGATGTACCCGTCCCCAAGCTCAACGAGCCGCTGAAGCCTTTCGTAGAGTGACTCGGTGTGCACCTGAATATTGACATATTGATTTGGAGTCGGAGAGAAGGCAACCGAGGTAACGCCGATAATCTTCACATCCGATTGAGAAGCTCCCTTGGAGACAGCCTCCATTATTCCGGCGTACCCCCCCGTGCATACAGAGATCCCTGCCTCTGAAAGTTTCCTTCCGATAAGTTCTGCTTCTGCAAATTCGGGGTTCCCGGGGATTGGCTTGCTGCTTCCAAATACAGTGACGATTTTTCCCAGAAGCGACTCTGTGGTAAGCTTTACTTCAGGCACGAAGTTAAGATCCTAATATCAGAAGATTTGCACCTATACGACGGAATTTCACAGCTAAGATATTACTATGACACCAAGAAAACTGTATAGATCCGCTTCATCCGAGCTAATCAGTTTTCAAGAACTTGTGGCAGACTAATTATAGATTACGATCCGTTGTCCTGGCCGGATGTCACGGCTTGCAGAATTGTTCCATTCTCTGAGCTTGTCAAGAGTGACGCCGAACTTCTGTGCTATGCTCCAAAGCGAATCTCCGAGGCGGACCCGATAAATCATTCTTGAATCCGCATCGGGTGTCTGTCCGGGTGGATCGATATCCCTCTGGCTAACTGCGGTCGCCGTGGCTGCTGAAGCCACCCTCAGCCTGTCTCCAACATTGATTCTGCTTGATGCTAGATTGTTCCAAGTCCTGAGCTGGCTGACAGTGACATTGTACCTGGCAGCTATTCCGCTAAGCGTCTCACCCGGTCTTACCCGGTGAAATGCTACGTTGGTTGTCGTCGGCGGTAGCTTACTTGTACTTGTGTTTCGCGTAGCCTTGCTCTCGCGAGAAGAAACAACCAGCCTCATTCCTGCCTTGATCCACGAGCTTCGCAAGTTGTTCAGATGCTCCAAGCTACGGACGGTTGTTCGATACTCTTCAGCGATCAAGCCAAGAGTCTCACCTCTTCTAACAACATGAATTGATCCGGAAGTCGAGCGGGATGCAGGAGCGTCAGAAGCCACTCTATCATATCTTAGCCCTCTGGTTCTTGCGTAAAACGAACCGCTGACGGGTATGGTCAGAACCATGCCCGGATGTATCAACCGGTCTCTCCATGATATATGGTTCGAGCGTCTCAGCGCAGCAAGTGAAACGTGATACATCCTTGCAATTGAATACAACGATTCGCCACTTCGGACTCTATGAAAGGCCAACGCGAGTCTTGCAGATTTTGGAAGCTTCTGGTAGGCAACTGCGAACTCGTTTCCCATGCCTACCGGTACCAGGAGAGGATATCCCTTCCCCGGAAAATCAGGTGGAGTGGCGGCATGGACCAGCTCCGGGTTCAAATTCATAAGAGACTCGAGGCTGAAGCCGGCCTCGTCCGCCAATGACCGGAGCTCGATGCTCCTAGGAATCCATACGGTGTCGCAAGGAGGAGGAGGTGCAGCCACACTGTCAGCAAATCCGTACTCCTGGGGATTCATCGCGATCAACGTGACCGCAATATATTGGGGCACATAGTTTCGAGTTTCGCGGGGAAGGTATCTTTTGATCTCCCAGAAATCCCGGTTACCGTGGCTCCATCTGATGGCCCTATTCACCGAAAGAGTGCCGCAATTATAGGCGGCGATGGCAAGATACCAATTGTTGTAAATACCGTATAGGTCTTTGAGATGCTTTGCTGCAGCGCGAGTTGCCAGAATAGGATTACGTCTTTCATCATACCACCAATTGGCGCGTAGGCCGTATAATGCTCCTGTGGATCGAATAAACTGCCACAGCCCAACGGCGCTTGCCCACGAGCGTGCTTCGGGATTCAAGCCGCTTTCGGGCATGGAAAGGTATGCCACCTCCGGTGGTACGCCCTCCTTTTCAAATATCCTTTTCATCTCAGGCAGGTACAAGCCTGATCTGTAAATCCACTCTTGCATATGCCAGCGGCCCCGAGTGGTGAAAAATTCAATATTCTGCTTGACATATCTGTTCATCACCAGAGGCACTGTAGTTTTCACAACTTCCGGTTTTGGGAACCTATCGCCGCTCACGTTTATCGAGTCGATAGTCTGCGAAAGTTTTTCCTGAAGCGCAAAGACCGATGTACCAGGACCAAGATTCTGGACCGTAGAAATGTACTTCTCGTAATCCTTGATGATCCTCTGGCTGAAGGAAACAAAATCAGAGTCTTGTTCAATGGAGGGATAGTAGCTGAGATCATTCAGGACATCGATGGCATCCTCAAACTCCTCCGCGGAGGAATCTTGTGCACCTTGCTGTTGTAAGCGAAGTGCATCTGAATAGTACTGACGGGCGAGTCCCATCAGTGTGTTTACCGCTTCATCCGTTCCGAAAAGCGTGTCCAGCGAATACTGAGTTGAAAGCTTTGTCTGCTGTTCGATCGCTCGCCGACTTTGTTCGATGGAGGATTTCAAGCTCACCGAGTCAAGCTGAGTCTTTCCCTCGCTTCGTACTTCCTGACTCAAGGATTTCTCAAGCTCCCTGTTCGAAGAGCATGAGAACAAACCAAATGCCAGTGCCCCCGCGCCCAACAGTAAATACTTTTTGCTTATGTGCATTAGCCTCTGTTGTTTTAATAAATACCTTCCAATATATGCCCGTCCTGAAGATTTGTCAAGAAAAAGTTTAAATCCCATCCAAAACTGACGAAATCACGATGGGTTAGCTGTGGCCAAGACCTCAAGAACGAGGCGAGATGAAACCCGGACGAGATTACCTAATAGACCAGGACTGGTAAAGACTCTCAGGGCATTTGGATATTTCCCCAATACGTCCCTCCTCAAAAGACGAGGGGTTCGTCGTAAACCCCGAAGACTTCTTTTAGCGTGTCGCACATTTCACCAAGGGTCACATAAGCCCTTGTTGCCTTCAGAAGTGATGGCATCAAGTTCCCCCCATTCATCGCAGTCTCGTGTAGCTCCGAAAGGGCACTATCCGTAGCTTCAGTGCTTCGGTTTGCCTTGACTTCTGCTATCCGCTTGCGTTGCTTCAATTCGACTTCCTTGGGTATCTCAAGTATCGGAATTTCCAGCTTCTCATTCTCCTGAACGTAAGCATTTACTCCCACGATTATCTTCTCTCTCTGGTCGAGTTCGCGTTGATATCTATACGCGGCATCCGCAATCTCCCGCTGGAAGAATCCGATTTCAATCGCCGGAATCACTCCGCCAAGAGAATCAATTCTGTCAAAGTATTGTTCAGCTTCTTCTTCCAACTTGTTCGTCAGACTTTCCACAAAGTAACTCCCGGCGAGAGGATCGACGGTATTCGTAACGCCCGTCTCGTGAGCTAAAATTTGCTGTGTCCGAAGCGCTATAGTGACGGCCTTCTCGCTCGGAAGCGCGAGAGTTTCATCCATGGAATTGGTGTGCAGCGATTGTGTGCCGCCAAGCACTGCCGCCAAGGCCTGAAGAGTCGTTCGTATTATGTTATTCTCAGGTTGCTGGGCTGTAAGTGAACATCCTGCCGTTTGAGTATGATACCGTAGCTTCCAGGTTCTTGGATTTCTTGCGCCATATTTGTCGCGCATTCTTCTTGCCCAGATACGACGTGCTGCCCTATACTTCGCGATCTCTTCGAAGAAATCGACATGAGAGTTGAAGAAGAAGGAGATTTGAGGGACAAAATCATCGATATCGAGTCCGGCGGCTATTCCGGCCTCAACGTATGCGAATCCGTCTGCAAGCGTGAAGGCAAGCTCCTGTGCCGCCGTGGATCCCGCCTCGCGTATGTGGTATCCGCTTACTGAAATCGGATTCCATTTCGGCATTTCCTTGACCGCGTACCCGAACATGTCGGTTATGATTCTCATGGAGGGTTTCGGAGGATATATCCATTCCTTCTGTGCTATGTATTCCTTCAAAATATCGTTTTGTATTGTTCCTCTGAGCTGATCGGCTTTCACTCCTTGCTTTTCTGCAACCACGATATAGAATGCCAGCAACATCGCGGCAGGAGCGTTAATTGTCATCGATGTCGAGACCTTGTCAAGCGGAATCTTGTCGAAGAGTATTTCCATATCGGCCAGAGAACTCACCGAGACGCCGCACACGCCTACTTCACCTTCAGAAAGCGGATCGTCCGGATCTCTTCCCATCAGAGTGGGAAGATCAAACGCGACGCTGAGTCCCGTCTGTCCGTTGTCGAGAAGGTAATGAAAACGTTTGTTTGAATCTTCCGGTGTCCCAAAACCTGCGAACTGGCGCATGGTCCATAACTTACCGCGATACATGCTTTCGTGAATTCCGCGCGTATATGGAAATTCTCCAGGGTTACCGATGTCTTCTTTGTAATTCAGAGCTTCTATGTCATCTGGAGTGTAGAGCATCTCGATAGGCTCGCCGCTGACCGTGGTAAACTTGGTGGAACGAGCTTCTTGAGCTTCCGTCCTCTTAAGCCAGTCTGCCTTCTGCCTTTTGAGCGATTCGAGACTTTCGCCTGAACTTTTGACAGACAATTCTTTCATTATCTCACCTCCTTTGTTCTGATCCCATCGTCGCCTACGATTCCGTAGGAACCTTATCGAGTAAAATACGGGTCCACTTCAATCCGATTGTAACCGAAATCAATAGCGCCCCTGGAAGATATTGAACGACGCTGCGATTCGATCCTTATTCCTCTCAGGAGGTTGATTGTCGTTTTCCGGACGAGCTTCTTACAAGTCAAAGGAAGCCATTCTTACCCTGTGTTGTGAATCCAGGATCATTCTGGTCACTGCAAAACACATTGTAAAATACCCGATCAAGAAAGCAACCCAATCAAACGACTGGGGTGTATATCCATCAAGACCTTTTGGGCCCTGCGACAACAAGACATGAAAGCTACTTTGAGTAAACGAGAAAAAAACGATTCCACATCCGACGACAAAAATCAGCAGGTAGTTTCGACTTATTTGAACCCGGTCAGATTTGTCGGACTGAACAAGAAGAAATGCAGAACCGATCGTCAAGAGCAATGATATCAACACCGGAGTCAGGACAGGTCCAATCCAGATGACAGGGATAAGAAAGAGGACGTCATAACTTAGAATCGACGCCGGCCATCCCACAACCAGTTTCAAAACTATGTAGTAGAAAATATCCCATATGGCAAATGCGTAAACGAAGAACAACCATTTCTGGAATCTGTCCTTCCCGGCAATATATCCCACCGAGATGAGCATGATAATAGTCGCTGCTTCTCTCCCTAATTCCACCAACCCGATCCTAGGATCAAGATAAACAAGCGGGAAAACCCGGTTCGCATCGGGAAATGCCATTTCTCTTATATATATCACCACCGCCGACTCTACGTAGCCCATAGCAACTGCATAAAGTGTGACCGCTACCAACCTTTTTGCTACACTGTACCGCTCATTCGATTCAATGCTCATCTGACAAACAAATTACCAAAAAACTTCAGATTGTTTCAATGAACGTTTGATCGATGCCTAATCGATGTCAGATCGCGGCCGTCCCTTTCTCTTGAACTCAAAAGTGTTGTTAGTCGAGCCGACCGGCAGCACGAGCCTTATGGAGTGGAGATCTTCTACGGACCGGAAATAGACCTTTCCGGCGACTGCGGTTTTCGGAAGGAGCGTGGTCTTACGGAGAACCACGTTCAACCAATAGTCCCTTCCGCCGCCGGGTTTGCTAATGCTTGAACTGTAACCTGTCTCATTTCTTGAAGTTCAAAACTCGTCAATGTATCTATCGGGATTGGATGTGTAAAACGTGTCAGATGCATCTGTCGTGTCCTTCTCGCAAAAGGGTGGTTGGAAGTCTTCACTTTCGCGCTTCACGTTAATTCGGTAGTAAGTATCGCGAGTGTAAAAACATTCGGGTGCAACCAGTGCAGTATCCGGCCCCATGTTTTCAATCGCGACGTAGAATGTCAGCGTGCCGTTCCATTTGTACTTGAATGCCGCGTAGGCGGTAATCCCATTTTTTGTCCTGATCTCGTACTGAGTGCCAGAGTACCAAATACTGTCTCCTCCGGTCGGATCGAGTCGGAACTGCCCGTCAGTAGCGCGGCCCGCCAGCAATGTGGAAAGGACGATCAGAGTCACAGTCAGTGGAATCTTATGCATAGTGGTTGCCTTTCCTCCGTTAATGGCGTGAAGAATCCCACAGCTCAACACGGAGTGATTTCGATCTAGTTCCATGACAAGTTTGTTTCTTCGTGAAGCCTGCAGAGTGAATCGAACCTCGACATCCATCGGGCCTATTACTTGCAGCCCGTCCCGTCCTTGCTTCACGAAAATGCCTTGGTTAAATTGGGTCCAGGCAATTCAATGACCAAATCAAGAAGGATCGCAATACTCGGTTCCACCGGATCGATTGGTAGGAGCAGTCTCGATGTAGTTACCAGCATGAACGAGCATGGCACGGATTACAATATTGCCTACCTGGTAACGAACAAGAACGTTGATCTCCTCTACCAGCAGGTGAAGAAATACAGCCCGACCGGTGTAGTGATAATCGATGAAGAAAAGGCGTCGCTCTTCCGGTCTTACCTGAACGGAGAGAAGTTGAAGGTATATTCGGGTGAAACCGGTTTGATGGAGGTTATGTCGGCGGGAGACTTTGACGTTCTGATTAGCTCCCTGGTCGGTTTCGTAGGGCTCCGTCCTACTCTCGAAGCACTCAAAGCTGGGAAGACAGTCGCGCTTGCGAACAAAGAAACTCTTGTAGTGGCGGGTGAAATCGTTAAGCGCACTGCGAGGGAGCATCATGCAACGCTTCTTCCGATCGACAGCGAACACAGCGCGATCCTGCAATGTTTTGCGGGTGAAGAAAAAAAATCGATATCAAAGTTGATACTTACCGCTTCGGGAGGACCGTTTCTTCACAAGGAAAAATCCGAATTGGAGAATGTCACGGTCGAAGAGGCTCTGAATCATCCGAACTGGCGGATGGGTCGGAAGATCACCATAGATTCAGCAACTCTAATGAACAAAGGCCTTGAAGTGATCGAAGCCCACCACCTATTTGATCTACCGCCGGATAGGATTGAAGTGGTGATACATCCACAATCGATCATACACTCAATGGTCGAATTTGTCGACGGCTCGATTAAGGCGCAGCTTGGAGTGCCGGATATGAAGATTCCTATCCAGTATGCATTAACGTATCCTGAGAGAGTCGGATCGGCGTACAAGAGAGTCGACTTCGCCAAGGTGAACCAGCTTACTTTTATGCCGCCGGACTTTGACAGGTTCACCCTGATTAAGTCGGCTTATGAAGCACTGCGTTCCGGTGGGACAGCGCCGGCTATTCTTAACGCGGCCAACGAGGAAGCGGTCGAGCTTTTCCTGCAACGGAAGATCAGGTTCACCGATATTGCAGAAATAGTTGATGAGGCGCTTAATTCAATCCCGTCCACAAGCTCGCCGGGTATTGAAGAAATCTTTGAAGCTGATAGCGCTGCCAGAGATTTTGTGTCAGCCGGTGCCGCGCTCAATAACCGGAACGTTTCGGAGAGATTACATAAATGAATTATGTCCTTTATTTCATAATTACAATCGGTGTTCTAGTATTAGTTCACGAATTCGGCCACTTCATCGCGGCGAAATTGTTCGGAATGAAAGTCGACACCTTTTCAATTGGGTTCCCGCCAAGGGCGATCGGCAAGAAGATAGGCGAAACAGACTATTGCATTTCCTGGATACCGATCGGAGGGTACGTCAAGATTGCAGGAATGGTGGATGAGAGCTTCGACACCAATTTCTTGAACAAACCTCCGCAACCAAATGAATTCCGCTCGAAGCCGATGTATCAAAGGATGATAGTCGTCTCCGCCGGAGTCATCATGAATTTCCTGCTGACGTTCTTGATTTTCTACGGCATCAATCTGGCCAACGGGAAAATTTTCCACGCGACTACTTCGATAGGATACGTTCAACCGAAATCTGCCGGGGAGCAAGTCGGTTTCGTTGCGGGCGACAAGATCGTCTCGATAAACGGCAAGGCTGTACATAATTGGGAAGACATTCAATCCGATCTCTATCTGGACAATGTTGCTTCTTCTTTGAACGTCGGTGTGCTCCACGATGGTGTTACTCAAAAAGTTGCAATACCGAAAGGTGTCATCAAACCGGATCAGGATTTCGGGATCTATCCAGCTCACATGCACGCGGTGATTCAGTCAGTGGCCTCAGGTATGCCGGCCTCGGTGGCGGGTCTCCAGAACGGCGACGTTGTGGCATCTATTGACGGGCAGGAGATAAGTACGAATGCTCAGGTGGTTCAGCTCGTAAAGCAAAGTGCAGGCAAACCGGTACAGCTCGTGGTGAAACGGGGCACTTCGATGAAGCAGTTCACGATCACGCCAAACTCGGACGGCAAGATAGGGATAGAGATTGGTACTCAATATACCGGACCGGTTCAGCGTTTCAAATACAATGTGGTAAGCGCTATTCCGGCGGGGTTCGATCAAACCGCGGGTGCGACCGGACTGCTTATCGAATCACTGGTCAGGATCGTGACTGGGAAAGTCTCTCTGACGAAGTCGATTGGCGGCCCTATCAAGATTGCTCAACTGGCGACCCAGAGTGCGGAAATGGGAATTGTCAGTTTTCTCGGGTTCATGGCACTCTTAAGCATCAGCCTGGCCGTTCTCAATATACTTCCGATTCCCGCGCTCGACGGAGGACACCTTGCTTTCCTTGTCTATGAGTCGATTTTCAGGCGTGAAGTGCCGACGAAAATCAAGCTCTTCGCACAGCAGGTGGGATTCGCATTGCTCCTGCTGTTCATGGCATTCGTAATCTATAACGATATCGTCCATTTCTGATTAGTGAGCGTTGTCATCCAATATCGTCGGGGGCAATAGATATTTTGGAGGAGAGAAAGGAGAATTCTATGCGCGTAGCGACAAAATTGATGCTGCTTATTGCCGTCATATGCGTGGCCGGCGTGGCAAAAGCGCAGGACCTGGTCAATGTTACTCTGACTATGCCACAATTCAACCAGCTCTACGTCGCCGAGCTTGATTTTCAAAATGTGCAAAGCACCGGCGTTATCTTCACGATTACTCTTCAACCGACTCCTGCCGTCACCTCGCCTATCGACGTGCGTCTGCAAATATCGGTAGATGCGACGCTAAGCGGTCAGTCACCGATGGACATAGCAACCGCGACGACCGCGCCTATAACCTTGAATCCTGGTCAGCCCAAGACAATTACAAATGTGGATCTGTCAGGCACGAACCCCACGATACCGCTGGAGAGCTGGAATTTCAACGAGTCAAACTTCAATGTCATCCGGGGAATCGCGCTTGCCACCAGCAAAGCTCCGGCGGGTGTCTACAGTGTCACGGTTAACTGCATATTACCGAGTAATCCACCTGTAACAAGAACCGAACAAATTGTAGTAACTAATCCGAGCCGGGTGGATTTGATCTTTCCCATGAACCAGGGTACGGTGACAACAACCTGGCCCCGCTTTCAATGGTCGGCCAGCACTGACAGCGTGAAACTATTAGTCTACGAACAACTCCCGGGTCAGCAGACCGCTCAGGATGTAGTCTCAGGATCGACTGCATATCTGGATCAGTGGGTAACCGGTTCGTCATTTCAGTACCCTACTTCCGGCCCGGGCGTCAGGCAGCTTCAGGACGGAAAGACATATTATTGGTATCTGGAACTTCCTGTCGGAGCCACACTTGGTCAGTCACTGCACAGCGATATTTGGAGTTTCACAGTGGCAACGACAGACACGACTAGTGCGACATCTAAGGATTTTAACGACGAAGCGACCAGGGCACTTGTCAATTTGCTCACCGGCACGCAGTACCAGAATCTCCTGGAGCAGATTAGCCACTTAAACGGCAATGCAACTTATGACGGAAAGGTGATCGGCTCCGACTCACTGATTACTATCCTGGAAAACATGGACAAGTCCAAAATCAGCAGCGTAACAATATACTGAGGGACACGACGATGAAGACAAAGAATTTCGCTTTGCTTTTCACGCTCTTCCTGTTTGCGGGTTCACTCGGGTTCCTTGCTGCGACCTCGCCAAACAACGTCGCACTGTTCTGGGTGATCAAGAATAATGTGGACAGAAAACCTGCAAATCAAAATTGGATTAAAGCAAAGAAAGGCGACTTGATTTATGGTGGAGACTACGTCAGGACACAAGAAAAGTCTTTCACTCTGATCAAATTCAACGATGCAAGTACCATCAGACTCGGCCCGAGCGCGGAAGTCCAAATCTACGGTGATAACAATCCGAGCAGCATGAACATCAATCATGGTGATGTGGATTTTACGATGACCAAGAGGAAAGTTGGTCAGTTCGAATTTGTTACTTCAACAAGCGTCGCTTCTATCAGAGGCACTCAGGGATTGCTGGGCGTCGACGCGAATGGTACTGATTTTCTGACTATAATAGAAGGTATCGTTGCGTTCACCAACAAGATTTCGAATAGCACGGACACAGTGACTTCCGGCTATACGTGCATCTCCTACAAAGACGGAAGTATCACTATGCATAAATCAACGCAAGAAGATTTGGATCGGGTGAATCAACTTATCAACGAGTTCTTGCAGCAGCAACACAAGCTTGAGATGTGGTTCATTGGTTCGGACGGCAAGCTGCATAAAATTACAATAGAGACTGGACAATAGACTATACCATACAAGTGAGAAGGTGCAAGCACACCGAATCCAGATGAGGGTCCTTATGTGCGTCGTGCCGGTGGTGGTTTGCGGGCGCCTTCTCACTTACCGCCTAATGTCGGAGGGAACTTGAAAATATTGAGGTTGGCTGCCTGGGGGGGACTTGTAACTACCATCCTGACGATTGTTCCGACGGTCGTCCTATTTCTTTTCGTTCAACCCAATGTATATGCTCAACAAAATTTGATCATGAACGTTACCGCTGCATCGGAGGCGGTTCAGGGCAATCCTCTGATCGTCACAGCTAGCATGAGGAGCCTGACTCAAGTCTCAGATGCACTCCTCTTTTATCGGAATTCACTGTCCACGGATTTCCAGCAGACGGAGATGACCCTCGATGAAACAAGTGAGACGCTGAGAGGGACCGTACCTGCCTCGTACGTAGAGGAGCCGTATATCGAGGTCTATGTCCGAGTTACTTTGCGAGACGGTTCGGTAGAGACATATCCGGAGCAGAGTCCCACTGAAACGCCGGTGAGGATCGCGGTTAGCTCAGCGGAGTCACAGAAGGATATACTAATTATCAGCCCTGATCCCAATAAGCCGGTTTCGCTCGACAATCTCATGGTGTCCGCCTCCATGCTGTACGCGCCCGCGTCGGTTGACAAGCAAAAAACGCAAATATACTTTGATGGCATCAATGTCACCGCGAATTCAGTAGTAAGCGGAGATATCATAGTTTATTCTCCCGAAAAATTTCCGATGCCTGTTGAACGCGGCACTCACACCGCGAGGGTCGTTCTTTATAAGACGGACGGGTCAGAGTATAAAAGTCTTGAGTGGACCTTTTTCGTAACCGCGCCCGGTGAAGAACAACAGAGTCCTTTTACCTACAGAGGCCGCGGCCAGATTGAATTGAGGAACGAGAACCTGGACAACGTATCGAATTGGTACAATAGAGGCGATCTGAGTCTGAACGGCAACGGATATGGTGTCAATATGTCCGCTCTTCTCCATCTTACATCCGAGGAGAAATCGTACAGGCAGCCGCAGGACAGATTCGGGCTGACCGCAAGCACTTCATGGATCAATTTGAAACTCGGGGACAGCTACCCTGCATTCAATCCTCTCATCATGAACGGCATGAGAGTCCGAGGCGTGTCAGGAGAAGTCTCGGCAGGTTTCTTCCATATCCAAGCAGCTTATGGTCAAACTGTGCGTGGAATCAATGGGAATCTGGATACGATAATTGTGTCGCCCGATTCTATTCTTCAGGTGACCTCCGGAAGCCTCTTAAGGCTGAACGACTCAACTTACGTTCAGACCAACTATGGCACGTTTGCCAGGTCTCTCTTTGCGGTGAGACCTTATTTCGATTTCGGCAGTCATGCACAGCTCGGCCTAACGTTTCTGAAATCGTCCGACGCGATGAGTTCTATCGGCATTGGAAATGCACCGAACCAGAATGTGGTGTTCGGTTCGGATTTCAATATGAATTTCGATCATCGACGCATAAACCTTGTAGCCGAAGCGGCAATGAGCGTGGTCAACGAGAATATTGCACCGGGCAATCTAACCGCGGACCAGATTGATACGATCACTCATTCCAATGCCGGAACCCAGATAAATAGCATCGTTCCGATCTCCACCCTTAGCAAACTGATTACTATAAACGAGTTCCTTGTCCCGCTGGATCCAAGCAAGCTTTCATCTCTGGCGTGGAATGTCAGTTTGACTCTTAACTACTTCAATACTTATGCAAAAGTTGGTTACGTTTACCGGGGGCCTGATTACACATCCTTCGGTCAGCCATACATTCGCACAGATATTCGCGGCATGAATTTTCTTGTGAGGCCTAGACTCTTCTCCAATCACGTGCTCGTATCACTCTCGTATGAGAATTTGTTCGATAATCTTCAGCACAACAGGTTTGCAACGACTGAATATGCGACCGGCGATGCGGCAATATCGTACTTCCCGTTCACCGGGCTGCCTAACGTGACTGTTGGAGTCTCTTCCTACGTGAATTCGAATCCGCTACCAGCCGATTCAATCTATGCAGTCAACAATTCAACTATCAGGTATTACGTCGAGTCAAGTTACAATTTCAAGTATATCGCCAGCAATTATATCGCGGTCAGTTTCGGCATAAGCAACAGGAACGACAAAGTGCTGCTTGCGACCAACCTAAACGACTACAATGTTTCGTTTGTGTTGAATTCGGATTTCGGCGAGACTCCTCTGAAAACGACTTTGGGCCTGAACGTAAATGGAAACAAGACGCTGCAGAAACTACTTGTGACCGGATCAGTCAATTCAGTGAGCCAGGAAGTTCAGACTTTCAATTACACATTTGTGACGATAGGTGCGAGCTATGGTCTAATCGGCAACCGGCTCACTCTCGGTCTCAATTACACACCCACTTTCGGAGCCTTTTACAGAAATGCGTATGGACTGACCGGAAGCTTCCAAGTTGCGCAAGCGCAGTCTTTGAATCTCAACTTGAACTACTTTGGGATGCCGGGGTCGAAAGATTTTGTGGGCTCGCTAATCTACGCCTTAGACTTCTAGATCCACTACTCCTGAAATTTAATTGCGGGTAAGCTCTCCTGACCCATTTCGGAACGCTTGGTACCCTCCTTGCTGGTACAGATGACGGCCTGTATATCTCAACAGATGAAGGCACCTCGTGGACTCCAATTACGCTACTCATCAATGGCAGGAAGATATTCTGCATTTGTCCGCAGCTCGCGACGGTTCCTTTGCGCGGAATCGATTCAAGCAAGATGGTGAACGAACATCTCGTGCATATCGGCATCGATAGAGGACTCTACGATATGTTCGAGGACGGTGGCTACAACATCGCTCCGACCGGTGATTCTGCAAACGATACTGCAAGGGCAATCGCTGTTCTTCCTTCCGGTGATGCGGTTGCGAACACTGCCGGCGGTCAGATATATGAATCAAGTGCCGACTGGCTCGAGTGGAAATCTCAGATTTACGTCGGAGAACTGGTGAATTCGATGGTGGCTACTGACTCAGGCAACATCTTCGCTACCGGTCCTGACGGGGTCTTCAGGTCCACTGGCTGAGGTGATCGCTGGGAACAAATGAATACCGGCATATCGGACACAGAGTTGACAACCTCGACCGTGGATAGAAGCGGCGACGTATTTGTCGGCTCAAACTCCGGCGGAGACATTTACGAGTCCACCGACCAGGGCGCAGGTTGGAGCAAAATCGCAACTCTAGGCTATCCGGTGAGGAGTCTTTTCATGGGGGGCAGCGATTAACTCTACGGAGCGGTTGCGGGAGATCATTCAGGAGTCAGGTAGTGGTGTCTGCAGCTGTCCGACGACCCAGTCCTGCGCCTGAGCGTTTCTATCTTTCCCAGAACTAACCTAACCCGATTAATCCTTCAACTGTCATCATTTATCAACTGCCGTCGAACACTCACGTTACTTTGAAAGTATATGACGTGCTCGGAAGGGAAGTCAGGACACTGGTGAATGGAGATCAAAGAAAAGGAATTAAAGAGATCAGGTTTGATGGGAGCAGCCTTCCCAGCGGGGTTCACTTTTACCGACTATCGACACCCGGCTACTCCCGGACGATGAAGCTGTTGTTGTTGAAGTGACATCGAAGGGGTCACGTATCAATCGGCCTGCGGCCCCGGATCTGACCGATCCGCCCGCGCTTTGCCTCTTTTGAATCTTTGCGAGAACCAAAAAGAGGGAGGGTACATTTTCCTTTCATCCCCAGTGGAATTTTATCCTCCCTTGAAGTTAGATTAAGCCGATGCTTAACCTCAACGGCAGACTTTCGTGGACTACAAGCCGGATAATACTGCCGATTATGTTTGCCCTTGCTTCCTCAGGCATCGCTTTCCTCCTTTCAAATGGGATCCCGTTCGATATCCCGTTCTTAAAAACGGCTCAACTTAAGACGATCGATCAACGATTCGAATATCGGGGTCCGATTGACTTCAGGAAGAGTTCTGATGTCGTGATCGTCGGGATAACCGATCAAACCTTCGAAGTACTTCCGCATAGTTATCCTTTCCCGAGAAGTTATTACGCCAGGATGATAAAGAATCTCTTTGCTGCAGGTGCGAAGGTCGTAGGAATTGATATTACAATGGACGATTCCCTGCGGTCGGAGGGAGGCGATAGCTCGTTCAGCGCCGCACTGAGAAAGTACAAGCCGGTGGTCCTGGCAGTACGACCAAACATTGATTTTGCCGGCCGCTATACTATTCTTAGAAGCTCCGACTTCTATCATAATATTTTTGCAAAGGATGATAACCTTCTCGGTGTAGTTCTGGTCAGGAATGATATCGACGGCGTTTACCGAAGATACTTGCCGTACAACATATTCCAGGTGGGCCAGAACAGTTACCAGGAAGTGCCTACATTTGGTTTTGCGATCCTTTCACAGTATCTCGGACTCGGCAACAGGCTGGCGGTTGACCACAATTCTTATTTTCAGCTTGGAAACATACGGATCCCGAAATACGATGATTCATCCATGCTGATAAATTATCCGGGAGCTATGGGGAGCTTTCCCACGTATGATTTATGGCAGGTACTCGATGATTCGTCCTTCACGACTCGCGATGAAAAGCGGTTCGGAATGCAGATTAACGACTATTACAATCTGAAATCGGCAGGCGTGTTCAAAAATAAGATCGTTCTTGTCGGCGCACTCTACCCTGAATCGGCCGACTTGAAGCCGATTCCGTTTTCGGGAAACAGATCTGGGGAAAGTGGCAATCTTGCTTATGGAGTCGAGATCCATGCGAGCGCAATTGAGACCGTCCTGGATCACGACTTTCTCGCGCGACCAAGTCCCCTGGCAGATTTCCTGGAGATGTTTGGCGGTGCTCTTCTCATCGCTTTTAGCTCTACGTTGTTCAAATCTGTGAAGAGATCGAGACTCTTCCTGGTGATTCTCGTTCCCCTCCTGGTAACCGGCGTCGTCATATTTCTTTCTTATGAAGCTGCACTTGTCCTATTCGCAAAGGACGGATTAGTCCTGGATGTGATCTACCCGATTTTCGGTTTCTCGCTGAGCTATGTCTCATCGGTCGTCAACGAGTACGTTTCGGAGCGTAAGCAGAAGGCGGCCATTAAGATGATATTTAGCCGATACGTTGATCCTTCGGTAGTGGATAGATTGGTCGAAGACCCTCGCCTCGTGAGACTCGGCGGCGAACGAAAGAATCTAACCGTTCTCTTCTCGGACATTGCTAATTTTACGGGTGTGAGTGAAACCCTTACGCCTGACGATCTTGTCGCACACCTCAATGAGTATCTCACCTCGATGACTGAAGTCGTGTTCGATCATGCTGGTACACTTGACAAGTATATTGGAGATGCGGTCATTGCCTTTTGGGGAGCGCCTCTTGAGCTCCGTGACCATGCTTACAGAGCGTGCAGGACTGCCATTGAAATGACCAGGCGATTGAAGGAGCTTAACGAGAAATGGGCGGCGGAGGGGAGACCTATCCTGAGCTTCAGGATCGGGATCAATTCCGGAGAAATGATTGTCGGAAATGTAGGGGGGAAGGAACGATTTGATTACACGGTGATCGGTGATAACGTCAATCTCGCGTCTCGTCTCGAAGGAGCGAACAAAATGTACAGGACTCAGATACTTCTGAGCGAAAATACTTATGAGCAAGTAAAAGAGAAAATATTCTCACGAGAGCTTGACCTCATCATCGTAAAAGGGAGAACGAGACCCGTCAAGATATTCGAGTTGCTTGCAGAGGTCAACGATTCCATCCCGGAAGAAAAGAAGAAACTGGTGGAACTCTACTGCACCGGGCTTTCGAAATACCGCGCGCGTCAATGGGGGATAGCTGCAGGCTTTTTTGAAAAGGCTCTTGCCATCGATCCGAATGATTATCCGTCCGAGATGTATTTAGAAAGATGCAGACTATGCGAGGTGGAGCCGCCGCCTGCAGATTGGGATGGCGTGTTCGTGATGGAGACGAAATAAGCGGAAATCGGGGCATTTGCTTCATTATGTTTCAGGTCGCTATGCAGGAAGCAAAAAGCCCCGCGATAATGGCGAGGATTGGATGATAGCTGCATAAACTGGGCGGTGCGGACGAGGTCACTTGATCATCAACATCTTCTTCACCAGCACGTGTCCAGCTGCGTCGAGATTGTAGAAGTAGACGCCGCTGGCAAGATTCGAACCGTTGAAGGTAGTGGTTTACCTCCCGATTGTTTCATCCTGGTTCACCGATGTCTCGACTACTCTTCCAGTAGATCGTACACCTTCAAAGTTACCATCCCATCTTTCGGAACGGTGTAGCTTATTTTGGTCGTCGGGTTGAAGGGATTGGGATAATTCTGGCTCAGGGAGTGATCCTCTCTATTCTTATGAATTCAGAAAGCAAGAGACGAGATGACTCCCGGTTGTGGCTGTTCCGGCCAGTGCCTGCGAATATTAGTTTTGTCTCTTCTCGGCAGATGCTACAGCCTTGGAGCCAAGGTATCCGACTCCTATCATTAAGTTTCCTTTAACTGTGATACCTGCAATTCCTCCCTGCTGCAGCCCAAGGCATGTGCATGCTCTTCTACCAAGGTAAACATTCAACAGCATTTCCATCAACTTCTAACATACGAGGCAGGCAGGTTTGGATTGGGAAAACAGAATTCGTGCGATCCTCAGCCAGAGGCTGATGAGCCAACGGCTCGGTAGTAAGTTCTTTTCAAAGCCAAAGTAGCCCATTACCCTTTTACCCATAACCTTGCTTATTTTCACCATCGGGGCTATTTTTTTACATACATGTCGAGCACCAAACTACCACGCGGAAAAAGGACGATGGACGGAGGAATTGCGGGAGATTCGGACTCATCCGGGATGGATCGCATCGCCAGGCGGAAGTCGAGCCACGTTGATATCGTCCTCCGAGAAAATATCGATTACAAAAAGTCGGCCGGGTTCGACATGTATGAGCTCAACCACTGTGCACTGCCTGAAGTGGACTTCGGAGACATAGATACGACCGTGAAGTTCTATTCGCATAAATTTTCCGCGCCGATACTTGTGTCCTCCATGACCGGCGGTTTCGATCGCGCTGCGAAAATCAATTCCGCCATGGCCGAGCTATGCAGGGAGAGAAACATTGGGATGGGGGTCGGGAGTCAGAGACAGGCGCTTGACAATGATGATTACCTCGAATCTTTCAGAGTCGTCCGCAAAGTGGGGAAGGGTATTTTCGTGATGGGGAATATCGGCGCGGCACAGGTCGCGAGCGGTTTTGCCTTGAAACGAGTCCGGGATATTGTGGATATGGTCGAGGCGGATGCTCTTGCGATCCATCTCAATGCTCTTCAGGAGTTTATCCAACCGGAAGGCGAGAGGAATTTCAGAGGAGTGCTTAAAGGTATTGACAAACTAGTTCGAGTTCTGGATATACCCGTGATCGTCAAGGAAACAGGTGCGGGTATCGGCGTGCGCGAGGCAAAACAACTCATTGGCGTCGGCGTATCGGCGATCGACGTTTCGGGAGCGGGCGGCACGAGCTGGGCGGCAATTGAGACGGTGAGACGGGATGACAGACGAGTCGGCATGAAGTTCTGGAACTGGGGAATCCCAACGACCGATGCTCTCATCAAAATAAATGCGCTCCCTTCGCGTAGAAAGTTCAAATTGATATCGTCAGGCGGAGTCCGGGACGGCTTGGATGTGGCAAAATCTGTTGCGCTTGGTGCGGATCTGTGTGCTGCAGCCCAGCCCTTTTTGAAAGCGTTTAACAACGGGGGGACTGTAGGTTTGATCAAAGAGTTTGACAATTGGGTCGAAGAATTAAAAGGCGCTATGTTTTTGACAGGGAGCAGGAACCTGTCGATGTTAAAACGAGCTGAAATAGTGAGGATATCCTCTTGAGCAAGTTTACGACATTGTCTGAAGAGTACCGTCAATCGATAGAAGCCGAGCTTGAGGGGTCGCTCGAATTGTTGGGAGACTCTCCGCTAAGAAGGGACATAGGCTATGTCTTCTCGATGGGCGGAAAAAGAGTGCGACCGCTTCTGACCATATTTGCTTCGGAGGCTGTTGGAGCTTTCAGTCAGGACGTCATGCAAGCCGCCGTCGCGATAGAGATCCTGCACAATTTCACCCTGGTCCATGACGATATCATGGACAAAGCAGATACTCGCCGCGGGAAGGCAACCGTTCATATCACCAGCGGCACCAATACGGCGATACTTGTCGGCGATCAGATGATGGCGCTCGCCTATGACGCTCTGGAAAAGTGCAGCGGCCGGCATCTGCGTGCAGGGCTCAGGATTTTCAATGAAGGCGTGAAACAGGTATGCGATGGACAAGCACTCGACGAAAATTTGAGCAAGTCGGTCGGGTACACGATGACTGACTATATCGACATGATTTCCAGGAAGACTGGTGCCCTGCTGATGGCCGCCGGCGAATTAGGCGCCCTTCTTGGAGGCGGAACAACGCAGGAAATTGGATCGCTCGGGAAATTCGGACTCAACATTGGCATAGCGTTTCAAATCCTTGACGATATGCTCGACCTCGAAGGTGACATGGAGAGGTTCGGGAAACCACGGGGTCTCGACATCATGGAAAAGAAACGAAATTTCCTGTTCATCAAAGCCCAGCAGTCAATGGACAGGAAGAGTTTTGCAGTAGTGGATGCTGCGTACAGGAAGAATTCTGTCAGTGCCGATGATGTGGTTGCGGTTCACGATGCCTACAGGAACGCAGGCATCTTTGAAGATGGTAAAAAGGAAGTGGCTGATTACACTGAGCGTGCACTAGCTAATTTAGAAGCGCTGACTGCTTCAGCGGGAAAAGAGATGCTGGTCGAACTCGCGGATACGCTTGTGAAAAGGAGATTCTGATCTCGTGGAACTCGTTTGCTTATACATGACTTCAGTGAAAATGAACTGCGTTCCGCGGAATAGCAGCGAAGCGGGACCGATCCGTACATGAGAGAATCGACCGGAGATGAATTACTCAATATGGATTATGATGCTTGAACAAGAAGTTGTTGTGAAGAACCGACTCGGACTGCACACGCGCCCGGCAGCGTCACTGGTGAAACTCGCCGCGAGATTCAAATCCGAGTTCTATCTTGAACGAGATGGGTACCGGGTGAACGGCAAAAGCATAATCGGAGTTATGACCCTCGCTGCTGAGGAAGGTGCCAGGATCCTGCTCATCTGCGATGGAGAAGACGAGAAGGAAGCTCTGGCCGCACTTGTGGATTTTTTTGATAGAGGATTTGATGAGCTCTGAACAGTACCATACCCAGAAAGAGGCGGATGAAATTGTGCTGAAAGGCGTAGCTGCCTCTCCCGGGATTGCTATAGGTACCGCGGTCACTCTCAAGAAAGATGGTATAGTCGTGGAGGAGAGAAAGGCTGAGCCGGTTCACGACTTGGAGCGCCTGCAAAAGTCCATCGATCGTTCAATATACGAGCTGGAAAAAATCTACAGGACTGCCGTTGATAAACTCGGACAAGACAAGGCAGCGATCTTTGAGGCCCAACTGCTCATGGTGTCGGATCCAATCTTTTTCAGCGGTGTTAAGACACGTATAGAGGCTGAGAAGAAAAATGTGGAATTCATCGTGTCCGACGAGTTCTCCAAGCAGGTCCGGCAGTTGAGAAAAAGCGATAACGAGTTGTTCCGACAGCGCGCATACGAGATTGAGGATGTCAAGAACCGCATATTGAGGAACCTGACGGAAGCACATCTGAAGTCGAAATTCGAAGGGAAACCGATCGTCGTTACGAGCGACCTGACGCCTGCAGATGCCGTGCTCCTCAGCCGGAATGAGGTGCTCGGTTATGTGAGCGACTTCGGCGGTGCGAGATCGCACGCATCGATCCTGTCGCGTTCTCTCGGTATACCTGCAGTTGTCGGATTGAAAGACGCCACAAAACATGTCCATGATGGTATGAAGGTTATCCTCGACGGGTATCGAGGAGTCGTCGTGTTTAACCCTACCGAAGAGTCGGTACGGAATTATACCGAGAAGAAAGAGTGGTGCGAGCAGCTTGACAGCGAGCTTCTCTCGGAGGCAAGCGAAGCAGCACGGACCACCGATGGAAGACGTGTCCTTGTAGAGGCCAACGTCGAACTCCTGGAGGAGCTGCCTCTTCTTAAACCGCACGGTGCAGACGGGATTGGTCTCTTCAGAACTGAGCCCCTTATCATCGATGCTGAATCGATTCCTGATGAAGAGATGCAGTTTGAGACTTTCAGAAAGGCTGTCGTCGAGGCCACGCCGAACCCTGTGGTGTTTCGCACATTCGATATAGGTGGTGACAAGCTTTTTGTCGGAGACCACGACGAACCAAATCCGTTCCTCGGCTGGAGGGGTATTAGAATGATGCTCGACAGACCGGATATGTTAAAAGAGCAATTCCGGGCTATACTGCGAGCGAGCGTGTTCGGCAAGTGTAGAATAATGTATCCTATGGTGGCCTCAGATGAAGAGGTGGTCAGAGCCAACGCGTTACTCGAAGAGGCGAAAGCTTCTCTCTCTTCCGCCGGCGTCGCATTCGACCGTGATATCGAAGTCGGTGTCATGATCGAGATTCCGTCCGCCGCGTTGATGAGTAAGGAGATAGCCAGGCACGTTAAGTTTCTAAGCATAGGGACAAATGATCTCACTCAATATTTGCTTGCCGTAGATAGAACAAATGAACTGGTCGCAAACGTCTTCGATGAATTCCATCCTTCAGTGATCCGAACGGTGAAGCTCATAATTGATTCGGGCCATGGCGCAGGAATAAGAGTCGCGATGTGTGGCGAGATGGCGGGTAACCCTCTAGCCACTGTGATGCTTTTAGGGCTGGGGCTCGATGAATTTAGTGCCGTCAGCTCCATGCTTCCGGTGCTCAAGAAGATCATCAGGGGGACTAATTACAAGAGTGCCCGGAGATTTGCAAGACAGATTCTGAAGCTGGACTCAGCTGATGATATCAAGAGATTACTTATCGGCTACCTAAAGACACACTTCGAGAGGATTTATCATACCACGATAAGCGAAGAGTACGTGGAGTAGGCTGCCTGGTCCCTTGCCTCCGTAGAGCTGGGCCGGCTCTTCCTCGACGGATCGCAAGGCGGTCACTTCCTTAAAGGGACTTGCGGAAGTCCTCCCAATTCTCCATTTTTGTTTACTAGTGAAGAAGCTCCTTCTGATACTCCCGATCTTTCTATTTTCGTCTGCCTCGTTCGCCCAGTTTTACTACTTCGGCCAGAACAAGGTCCAGTACACAAATTTCAAATGGGAAATCCTGCGGACGCCGCATTTTGACATTTATTTCTATCCGCAGATGAGCCGGCTCGCCAACCAGAGCGCGGAAATAGCAGAAAAGGGTTATCGCTATCTTGAGAATAAATTTGACATAAACATAACCCACCGCATTCCCTTGATACTCTATTCCTCCCACCTCTATTTCGAGCAAACCAACACCCTATCTGGGTTTATTCCTCCAGGTGTCGGCGGATTCTTCGAATACATGAAGGGAAGGGTCGTAATCCCATACGATGGGTCATTGTACCAGATGAGACATGTTATACGCCACGAGCTCATCCACGTCTTTGAAGCTGCTAAGCTCTACCGGGTTCTTCACGATCACCGCGAAAGCACGGACCGAGGCTTCCCGCTTTGGTTCTCCGAAGGGCTGGCTGAGTTTTGGTCCATGGGCTGGGATGACCAGGCAGAAATGGTAATGCGCGACGCAGTCCTCAACGGCTACCTGGTTCCACTTTCGGATATGACCAGCATCTACGGAACCTTCCTAATGTACAAGGAGGGAGAAGATATCCTTCGGTTCATATCCAAACACTACGGTGATGACAAGCTGCTCCTGCTAATGGAAAATATGTGGAAAGCACCCACGTTCAACGACGATTTCAAGATGACTCTCGGCCTCGACTATCACGAGTTCGACAAGGTGTGGATATACAGTCTTCAGAAAAAGTATTACCCATTGCTTAAGACCCAAGACTTCCCATCTCACGTTACCAAGGATATCTGCTCAGAAGGATTCAATGACTCTCCTGTATTCTTTAAATCTAATTCGGGGAAGGACTACGTCTATTTCATCGGAAACCATGACGGCTACACGGATGTTTATGAACAAAAGCTTGACACTCTTCGCCAGCCAGTAGTGGTCATCAGGGGGGAACGGACGACGGAGTTTGAGGCGTTCCATCTTCCTTCGGACCGCATGGCGATATCATGTGAGGGTGTGCTTGCGTTCATCACGAAAAGTGGAGAATCCGACGCGCTGCACCTGTACGATGTCACAAGCAAGAAAATGATTTCCAACAAAAAGGTGAAAGGTATAAATCGCTTAGGTACCCTTTCGTTTTCACCTGACGGAAAGAAGTTGGCATTCTCAGGAGCAACGATGTCGGGCTACTATAATATCTATACTTATGACCTTGAGTCTGGCCAGCTGCACCAGATGACGCACGGCTACTATGATGACAGAGATCCATCGTGGTCTCCGGACGGTAAGTGGATTGTATTTGCTTCTGACCGGGCTAAGTATGGCAAAGAAGGCTACTACAATCTATTTCTCTTGCAAGCAGACAACGGTAGGATACTACATCTTACTGAAGGTATGGAATCGGACTTCGCACCTATATGGTCGCCGGATGGAAAGGAAATCGCATACGTGGGAAACAAAGGGGGCGGGCAGAATATCTATGTATTGCCGCTCGATCTGTCGCCGATCCCTGATTCCGTTGAGTCTTACCGGTTGACAAATTTCCTAACCGCTGCCTTTAACCCGTCATGGACTGATTCTTCGGGATTGTTGTTCAGCACGTTTGAACATTACAGCATTCAGATCAGGATGCTAGACAGTGTAGAGGCGCGGCTCGATACTTCGGAGGTGAAGTGTACATACAGGATCAGCGACTATGATACTTCGTGGTACGCGGGCGAGTATGCACCCAGGGGGATTAGAACCGCCACTCCTTATGTTCCCAAGTACAGCATTGACATTGCAGAAAGCCAGATCACTACTGATCCTGTCTTCGGTACTGCGGGAGGTGCCGCCATGGCACTTAGCGACATGCTCGGCAACGACCAGTACTATTTTCTGTTGTTCAACACAGCGGAGACTCAGAGCGAAATCCTTAAGAGTTTCAATGTCGCTATATCGAAAATCTCTATGACCCACAGACTGAACTATGCATACGGTCTGTTCAACTTCGCCGGTAGAAATTACGATTTGACGGATCCTGACATATATTTCTACGAGAGATCTTACGGCGGTTATTTCACGCTGAGCTATCCGTTGTCTCGCTTCGACAGGATCGAGGCCACTACGAGCCTTTCTGATACTTACAAGGATCTCTATTACGGCATAGGCGAGCAGACGTCCATGCTATTCTCGAACTCTGTAGCGTACGTTGAAGACAACTCGCTTTGGGGTCCAACCGGACCGATCGACGGTCACAGGATGATTTTGAGTCTTGCCTATACAACGGATGTCGAATACGGATCGGTAGACTATTTGACTCTGATCTTGGACTATCGGCGCTATTTCCGGATCAATCGAACCACGGCATTTGCAACCCGCGAAGCTGTTCTCCTTAATCAGGGAATCCAGTCGAGGCGATTCTTCATGGGGGGTAGCTGGGATTTGCGCGGATGGCCGCTCTGGAGCATCAGAGGAAAAAAGATGTGGATTGCCAGTGAAGAGCTCCGGTTCCCGTTGATTGACGAGCTCAACATAAAGTTTCCTTTTGGCGGAATGCTATTTACAGCAATTCGGGGTGCGGCATACTTCGATGCAGGTGCAGCATGGGACAATGTATACACTTCCACGCTCGGTGATTTCGGCGTGGGACTCCGGTTCAACCTTGGCGGAATCCTGGTACTAAGGTACGACATGGGAAAAAGGATTGAGGACAATTTCCACAGGCTGGAGCACGGGCTCTTCTCCCAATTTTTCTTCGGCTGGGACTTCTAATTTCTATGCATTTATAGCTGGCAGACCGGACGCGGAACGAAACTTTTGCAGCAGAAGTGTTTTCAAAAGCAGGGAAGAGCAACACCATTCCGAGTCGTTTGAGATCGGTCCTTTTGCGAAATGGTCACTGTTGTGATATTGATCTCATATCTCCTTTCCACGTTTGCGTTTTTGACGGCCAACATTTATAAAGAGAGATGGAGCAAAAGCAGTCTATTCACGACTTGCCGGTATTTAAGAACCTCTCTGCATCTGAGCTAAGGCTTATATCGGAAGTAGCCCGGACTAAACGATACAGGAAAGGGCAGACGATATTTCTCGAAGGCGAGCCGTTTGCCGGTCTCTACGCTGTGCTCGGTGGCGGCGTCGAACTGTACAGAGTAGACAAGAGTGGCGGAGAGGTGCTTCTTCAAGAAGTTGAGAGTGGAGGTGTGTTTGCCGAGTCGTCATTTAAGTCGGGTTCTGATTTTTATCTCTCTTGCGCGAAAGCATTCTACGACTCAACTCTCTTGTTTTTCCCGATAGATGAGTTCGCATCGCTAATGAGGAACAACCCTGCCCTTGCGATTAGACTGTCTGAAGCGTTCTCCGTCGACCTGATGCAACTGAACCTAAAGTTTGACCTGCTTGCTGCCACGGTTGATGCAAGAGTGGCGAGGTATCTTCTGAACGAGATACAATTAAATGAATCTGTGAGGCTACCTGAGCCTCACTTCAATCTCACACTTCGTAAGAAAGAGATCGCAGTACAACTTGGCATGGCCACCGAATCTCTCTCCAGGGCTTTGGGAAAATTGAAGCGAGAAAAAGTAATCAGACAGGTTGCGAAAAAGATTTTCGTGACTGATCTGAAAAGACTCCGTGATCTGGGCCAGGAGTGATTGCGGCGGTTCTCTATTAGCAGGGCAGAGGATATGAATACAGTCGGAATGTCGACTCAGGACATTCCGACTCATCCAAATCAGAACGGAGCATTTTCATCAGATTCCGTGGGAGTCTCACCGCGTTCAATTGGGTAGCGGGCGAGATCTTCAAACCTGGCAAACTCTTTAACGAAGGCGAGCTTTATATCTCCGGTTGGGCCATTCCGCTGCTTGCTTATCATCACTTCGGCAACTCCTGCAGTTTGACTTCCATCGGGATAGCTTTCAATACCGTATAATTCAGGTCGGTGTATGAATATTACGACATCGGCATCTTGTTCAAGAGCTCCTGACTCTCTCAAGTCGGAAAGTATCGGTCTCTTGTCTCCGCGTTCCTCTACGGAACGTCGCAGCTGGGACAGAGCGATCACGGGAATGTCGAGTTCTTTCGCCAGAACTTTGAGACTCCTGGAAATCATCGATATTTCTCTTTCCCTGCTCTCAGCCTTCGGTGGGCCTTGCATTAGCTGGAGGTAATCGACCATTATAAGGCCGATGTCGTGCTCAGTCTTTAGTCTTCTCGAACGCGCACGCAGTTCAAGAATGGATAGGGCGGGGGTGTCATCGATATAAATTGGCGCAGGCGCCAGTCGATGGATTCTCGTGGAGATGTAAGCCCATTTATCATCAGGTAGGGTACCGGTGCGAAGTGCATGCGCATCTACTCTTGCTTCCGCTGCCAGTAGACGGATCAGCAGTTGCTGTTGCGACATCTCGAGGCTATACACTGCCGTAGGTACGCCGAATTTGACGGCCGCGTTACGCGCTATCGACAGCGCAAATGCTGTCTTTCCGACACTGGGTCTAGCGGCAATTATGATCAGGTCCGATTTCTGAAAGCCACCGGTCATCGAGTCCAGGTCGGTGAATCCAGTCGGAACTCCGGTCACGCCGCCTTTCGAACCGTGAATCTTCTCCAGAACCTCCATGGTTTTTACAAGAGCCTGTTGAAGGGGCGTGACTGATTTCTTCAAGCGTGCTTCTGAAACTTTGAAGATGTCTCTTTCTACTTCGTCGATTAGACCGAAAGCATCTTCTCTGTTGTCATAACACTTCTGTATGTTTTGCGACATCGAAGTTATCAGGCTGCGGAGCATGTATTTCTCTGCGACAATCTGGGCGTGTGCTTCGATATTCGCGGATGAGACCACCGATGACACGAGTTCATTCAGATAGCCAGATCCCCCGATGTTTTCCAACTGACCAATTCGCCGGAGTTCTTCTCTTACGGTAATCACGTCGATTTCTGTATTGCGCGTGTAGAGCGCAACCATCGAGCCGAAGATCTTTTCATTCGACTTTGAGTAGAAATAATCCGGTTGCAGCAGCTCTATTGCAGGTGAAACAGCGTGTTTGTCAAGCAACATTGCACCAAGCACTGCTTTTTCAGCTTCGACATCCTGCGGTGGCACACGGCCGGCGATGACGGCTTCTGCATCCGTCTCAAGTCCTCTTACACGGCGCTGTTCAAATTCAGTAGCCATCTTCCAATTTCTGATTTGGGATTTCGAACAGAGGATTTACGAACCGGGCGAAAACCACCTCCTCTTTGAGACTGGCCCCACAGGTCCAGGCCAATCTGAAATCCGTAATTTCACATTCGGAATTGATTTCAAATCTCATCGTACATCTTTCTCATCTTCTGAACGTCCTCCCATGCCGGGCGCTTCCAGTTAGGATTTCTAAGGAGGGCAGCGGGGTGGAAGGTCACAAGAACCTTTATTCCCTGGTACTCATATATGTTGCCCCTCAACTCCGTGAGAGTTGCGTTGGTCTTTAGCAGAGTCTGGCCTGCGATTCTGCCAAGGCACAATATCAACTTTGGCTTTATGATTTCGAGCTGCTTCTTCAGGAACGGCTCGCACGCCTGGACCTCGGTCGGCAGAGGATCTCGATTATTGGGAGGTCTGCATTTAAGGATGTTGCAGATGTAGACGTCTTCCCGGCGCAACTGAACCGCAGCGAGAATCTTGTTCAGAAGTTGGCCTGCGCGCCCGACGAACGGTTCACCCTGCTCATCTTCGTCTGCCCCAGGCGCTTCGCCGATGAGTACAAGTTTTGCTTCAGGATTTCCGACCCCGAATACGAAATTCTTCCTTGTCGAACCGAGCGTGCATTTCTGACATTTGCTAATGCGTTCATCGAGCCCCCGCAAAGAGTCGCTGTCATGCCATTTCGCGTCTATCTTCCACTCGCTCTTCAGCACAGCACTTTCAAACAGGCCCTCTTTCTCAGTAACTCTGATCGCCGTTTTCTGCCTGCCATCTGATAGCTTCCTCGCTGTGGTCACTTCCCGGCTTTTCTCAAGTCTTGCATCTTTTTGTGGTATTCGGACTTCAGGTACAGGTTCCAATTTTGACGAACTTGCGGTTGCCTCTATCTCGGCTTCCGGCTCGGACTTATGTGAATAGCCCGACAGGCAGATTTCATCTCCGTAAAGCTCGGACTGCTGTGCGAGAAAGAGTTCGATCTTGCCGATAATATCGAGCCTTGAATCCTGCCCTGTCATTTGCCTATGAATTTATTTTCTCGTATCTGCAAATACAAGCAAAGTGACACGAGGAAACGTGAGAAGTTTTCCACACGATTATGAACAGCCTGGCCGCTCGCGTGACATGGCCCAAGAATGAAATGGAAATAGTGTCACACGCAAAGCGGATATGCTAACAGGTCTGGCGATGGGCAGCAGCGTATTCGTTTTCCGGAGGGGCAACAATCGACTTCTATCAGCCGCTGGAAACAGATTTGCCGTTTGACAATACGAAGAAGGGACTTGGCGGAACCTGATTCGATTCTACAATTTGTTCCTACTCTTTCTGCTCGAAGGCATTGAATCTGATGGAGACTTTCGTTCCCTGCCCAACCTGGCTCTCGATTTCGATACTACCGCCGTGCTCGTCAACTATCCTTTTCGTAACTGCCAATCCAAGCCCTGTTCCTTTTCCTGGTTCCTTCGTCGTGAAAAAAGGAGTGAACAGCTTTCCCATGTGCTCCTGAAGAATCCCTTCTCCTGTGTCTTCGACCTCCGCAACCACCTTTGTTGTCTCCTGGTCGCTGGTTTGCTTTCGCGTATAGACTCGCAGCTCTCCGCCGTTTGGCATTGCGTGGAATGAGTTGACTATGATATTAAGAAAGACCTGGTACAGCAATGCCGGATCACCATACACCATTGGCAGCTCCGCTGACATCTGTTTTGAGATTCTTATTTCCCCTCTGTTGAACTGAATGTGGACGAAATCCAGGACTTCCTGGATTACGGCGTTTATGTCAATGGCCTGAAGCGAGACCAGCTTCGGTCTGGCGAAATCGAGGAGCTGTCTCATTAGACGGGTCATCCGCTTTGTCTGGCTGATTATCACCGATAGTTCCTGATAGCCCTTGTCCAACTCCTTCATGTCCAAAAGCATATACTCTGCATTACCGGAGATGATGTTTAATGGGGTACCTATCTCGTGGGCTATACCGGCGGCCAGCTGTCCGATGGTCGCGAGTTTCTCTGTCTGGATTATTTGCTGTTCGAGATTCTTTCGATCACTGATGTCCGACTCTATCCCCATATAGCCGATTTTTGTTCCATCAAGATAGATGGGGGTAATGCTCAGCCATACCGGAATCTCAGTGCCATCTTTGCGTTTGTTTATGATCTCGCCGTGCCACTGACCTCTTTCAACCAATTCGGCCCACATTTGTTGGTAAAACTCTTTCGTGGAGTGCTTCGATTGTATGACCGAAGTGGACCTCTCGATTGATTCGTCCCTTGTGTAACCGTAGATTCTGGTAAAGGCATTGTTTACGTCCAGGATTTTCCCGTCAATCCCTGTGATAACGATCGCATCCGTCGAGTGTTCGAAGGCGCTTTTGAACAGTTGAAGCCGCTTCTCCAGCAGTTTCTCGTTAGTGACGTCTTTGTTAATTCCCACTACACCGCTGAATCGACCGTTGATATCGAAGAGAGGATACCACGACTTCAATAGGTAAGCGACTTCTCCATCTCGCTTGATTATGCGGTGTACAATACTTTCCACGCTCTCGCGGGAGTTGAAGAGTGAGTCAAATTCTTTTTGCACTTCGGCCCGGTCGTCGGGATGAACTATGTCGAGAGGGTGCAGCTTTCCGCTTAAGAATTCTTCAGAATGATACCCTGTGATACTTGCCGCGTTTTCAGACGTGTAATATACTCTTCCCACGGTGTCATACTGGAAGATCAAGTCGTTTCCCGCGAGAACTATTGGCGGGCGGCTCGATGCTGCGCTGGTGCGACCTTTCCGCTGCAGCCTGAACAGCAGGCCTGCAAATCGTCCATCATGGGGAAGTGTGATTGGTTTGCCGACAAGCGCCGCATCTGAGTCTCTATAGTGCAGTCGGATTTTCTTGAGTCGTTCCAACGTGCTAAACGGCGGAGGATTCCGGAAGACTTCGTCGAGAGATTTGCCGACGATCCGCTTGCGGGTAAGATCAGTGAACCGAGGAGTCGTCGCGAGGATCTTTCCGGTCCTGTCTATCACGAAGCCGCGTGACCCCTCAGAGTTCATTAAGGTCAACAGGCTCTTGACACCTTTATGGTTTCTCTTGGGTGTCATCTGTTACTTTATCAAGAAGTCCTTTTGTAAGTTAGCCAGAGCGACTTTCGCAAATGGGATTCACACTGTCCTTGAAAAGATGGGTTTCTCCTTCATCATCTTTTCGAGGTAGGCATCAAAAGCCATCGCTATGTTTCTTATGACCAGCCTTCCCATTCCTTTCACGACGATCCTATCTTCGGTTAAGTCAAGCAAATCGTCATGCACAAATTCTTCAAGTTTTGGGTATGCATTTGCAAAGTAATCGTCGAAGGCTATATACAGCTTCCTCTCGATGGCCCGTTTGTCCAGCTCCATGTCGCACATCAGTCTCATTATTACCTGTTGCCTGATGATGTCGTCTTCCGTCATCCGATAGCCAAGGGCTATAGGGAACTGGCCGGCATCTACTGCCTTGTAGTAGTCTTGTAGTGACTTGAAGTTCTGGGAATAGACGTGGTTGAATTGGCTGATTGAGGAATTTCCGAATGCATATAGATCGGCCCCTGCATGTGTCGAGTATCCCTGGAAATTTCTGTAGAGCGTTTTCTCGCGTTGAGCAACTGCAAGTTCATCGTCGGGTTTCGCGAAGTGATCCATTCCAATGTACACGTATCCTGAGTTCGTCAGGAGCTCGATTGTCATCTTGAGGATTTCGAGTTTGACCTCAGGCGGCGGAAGCGTGCTCTTATCAATCAATTTCTGGTGAGGCTTGAGCCATGGTACATGGGCAAAATTGAATACGGCAATCCTTTCAGGCGAGATGTCGACGACCTTACGCAAGCTCTTTTCGAATGAGTCCAGCGTCTGAAATGGAAGGCCATATATCATATCCAGGTTCATGCTTCTGAATCCTAGCTTGCGGCTCCATTCGACAGCGTCTCTAGTTATCTTCTCCGGCTGGACCCTGTTGACGGCCTCTTGTACCTCCGGCTCGAAATCCTGTACCCCCATGCTAACACGGTTGAATCCCGACTCACGGAAGGCCTGCATATGCTCGAAGGTCAGGCCGCGCGGATCGATTTCTACGCCCGCTTCCATATCAGGCAAAAAGGGAAAATGTCGACGTATGTCGTTCGCAAGGGACCTAATCTCATCAGGTTCAAGATAGGAAGGCGTTCCGCCACCCCAATGGAGTTGTCCGACTTTTCTCTCTCGGTTAAAATAGGGGGCGGCCAATTCCATCTCGCGCTTAAGGTATCCGAGGTATTCGGCGATTCGTTCCCGGCTGTGGGTGATCAACATATTGCAGCCGCAAAAATAGCAGAGTGTGTCACAAAACGGGATATGGTAGTAGAGTGAGATCTCTGAATTGACGTGGTCTGAATTGTTGTCTTTCAAGGATTGCAGATAGTCTTGTGCCGTGAAGCTGGGGCCGAACGCCGGTGCCGGCGGGTAGCTCGTGTATCTTGGACCCGGCCTGTCATATTTCTTTATTAGTGCCAGATCAATGTTATCTATCGAATGCATCGCTATAATCTCCTTCGGGCCGATTCCCGAGAGGGTCTCTTTACCGCTCGTAAGCCTCGTTAGGCTCTCTGGAATCTCCGGTGTAATTGAAAAGTTGCTAGAAAAGTTAACCCCCGGAGGAGGCAAGTTCAAGCTATGGCATAAGTATTCCCGCACGAGCTTTTCCTATTTGGGCTGCACTGACACAGTTGGTGGAAACAAACTGCCGGCGGTGCAAGAGGATGCAAGGGTTTGAGACAGCAAAAGAAATGACTGTGATTGGCGCGTATTTGCTATCATTGCAATTGACAACAGGCTTCAAACCGGGATGCCCGTTCCGTTTCCTGCCAGTGGTGTCCTGATTTATCTTTTGCTCAAACCGCGGAGATCGCTAAGGTACGCTAAGGATCCTTTAGCGATACAGAACTTCGCGATCCTTGCGATCATTGTGGTTCATTTACGTTTCTTCCTTGAAGTGAGATTCAAATCAGGACACTACCTTCCTGCCGCCGTACTTGACTTTCCAGTCCAATATTATTATCATCTCCGCGATTTGATGTAGTTCGAAGGCCGGTATTCCGAAGGAGATGTCGATAGCGTTGGACTTCCGGCTCGACGATCAAATGGAGGGCTGTGGTATGCATTGGAAGATGTTCTCCATGTCCATAGGTATGTCTGCAGGTGGCCCTGACTGATCTCGACTGCATCTGTGTGATTCATCTGTGAAAGAACTACTTTTCGTGTAAACACGATAGGAGATACTCGTGAACTTTACCTGTCCTAAGCCGGAGAAGCCGATTGTCGTCCGATTAACTGGGTTACTCTTTCTTCTGTTTTTGTGGCAGATTACAGCTCGCCATCCGGTATCCTTCCCAAACTAAAGGACCATGTCTATGCGGCTAAGGAGTCGGTCAATTGTTCCCGTGCTTTTCCTTCTTCTCTCCTCATCGCAATTGTGCGCGCAAGAGGTCGTCATGCTCAACGATAGCGTGAATCTTTATTGGATTGGAAAATCTGTCTACGTGTTGCGTGACGCGAGCGGCAACCTGACAATCGACAGTGTGACATTCGGAAGCGCGTCGAGACGGTTCGTAAAATCCAAAAGGTACCGGAGCAACTTCGGATTCACTTCGGATGCAATATGGATCAGGTTTGTCGTGGAGAATGGCAGCGCAACAAGTACAGACTGGCTGCTTGAAGAGGAATATTCGATTGTTGACACAGCTACTTTCTTCGCGCCAATGAATGGCGGAGAATTCACCGCAGCGAACGCAGGGATAGCTTTCCCAATGAACGAACGAGCTGTTCCTTCACGGCTAATTGTCTTTCCAATTCATCTCAAGCCATCTGAACGAAAATCGTTTTATCTGAGACTCCATTCTAACTCCGACCTTCCGGTCGATCTGCAGATATGGAAGCCGCCTATGTTCTCCCGAGGCCAGGCGCACTCGGATCTCCTTTTGGGACTCTTCTACGGCGGGCTCCTCATCATGGCTTTCTACAATTTATTCCTTTTTTTCTCGATCAAAGATTTGAGCTACCTGTATTATTCTCTCTATGCTTTGTTTATCGGCTACTACCAGTTTTGCATGGACGGACTACGCTATGAATTCCTATTCCCGAATACCATCGGTTTCGTTAACCTCGACATAAACTCGGCCGTTTCGCTAATGGGCATTTTCTGGATGCTCTTCGTGAGAGAATTCCTTCAAATCCAGAAATACTCAAGGCGCCTGGACAATCTCTACAAAATCCTCGTGGCTATATTTCTCTTTGAGCTTGTGATTGCATTCTTCGTTCCCGGCCCGGTAAACTACTTGCTCTGCACTTTGCTTTGGACGGGACCGGTGCTGCTCAACATCGGCGCCGGAGTCTACTCGTTGAGAAGAGGAGACACGAACGCTCGCGTCTTTCTGGTTGCAACAATGATTTTTCTTATCGGAGTGTCGTTGAGAGCTTTAAGGATGGTAGGATTTGAGCAGGTATCATGGTTCAACGGGTCTGCATTGCAGGTGGGAGTGTTGCTGGAGATGACCATTCTATCGTTTGCGCTGGGGAACAGAATAAACGCGTTGAGACAAGCTCATGAAGAGGAGAAAGCCATGGTGCGTAGCAGAATTGCAAGCGATTTGCACGACGAAATTGGAAGTAATCTCAGCAGTATCTCTGTTGCAAGTCAGATCGTTCGTCAGGGCGCAAACTTGGAGGAAGTGCACCGAAGGCTGATCGACGAGATCACTGCGGCTGCAAAAGAGACCGCCGAATCGATGAGAGACATAATCTGGTTTACAAACCCGGAACATGACAGGGTGGAGGACCTCACGATTAAAATGCGCGAGACTGCCGCGCGATTGCTTCAAGGATTAGAATTCACATTCGAAGCGAGCAAGAGCAAGACGATAATGGGGCAGGACCTGCAGTTTCGCCGAAATATTTTCCTGATCTTCAAAGAAGCGCTGAATAATATAGTAAAGCACTCACAGGCAAGTCGCGTTCGTATTAAGCTTGAAGAAAAGCCCGATGAATATTGCCTTGAGATAACGGACAACGGGATAGGTTTTGATGAGGAAGGCGCCCGCGGCTCGGCAGGCAACGGAATGAAGAATATCAAGCGGAGAGCTTCAGAAATCGGTTGCAGCTTAAAGATATCAAGCACAATTGGAAAAGGAACGACAGTCTTATTGACGAGCAAGCAAGGATGAGCTCACAAGGAGGGCGCACAAGGGTAAGAAGAATACCACGAACATGGTATGGCATCGATAGAAGGTCGGACATATTATCCCTAATGAAAGACCAGGAAAGGCAGAATAAAATGGATGTTACCGAAAATCCAGATGAGAGAATCTCAATCTGGATCGTTGAAGACAATCGTCACTTTCGAGAGACCATGGTCAACCTGATAAATGGGTCTGAAAGACTTGTGTGCCGATACGCGTTCGATTCTTGTGAAGATGCCCTGCAAGGCTTGAGAGTCGAAGAGCCGCCTCAAGTAATTTTGCTGGACATCGGCTTAAAAGGGATGAACGGAATCGAAGGCATAAGAAAATTTAAGGCAATAACGCCGTCGACTCATATAATCATGCTGACTATCCTGGAAGACAATGGAACAGTCTTCGACGCTATCTGTGAAGGTGCGTCCGGTTATCTACTCAAGGATACTTCTCCGGAGAGAGTAATTGATGCAGTCAGAGAAGTTGTCTCCGGTGGGGCGCCGATGAATGGACAGATAGCAAGAAAAGTTATCGAGATGTTCAAAGAGTTCAATCCGCCGAAAGGGAACTACGGGTTGACAGGTAGAGAGAAAGAAATACTGGCCCATCTGGTGGACGGGCTGACAAAGAAACAGATTTCCGACAAACTCTGCATAAGCTTCCAGACTGTAAATACACACATCAAAAATATCTACGAGAAGTTGCATGTAAACACGAGGGGAGGGGTGGTTGCGAAGGCATTCAGGGAGAGGCTCATTTAAAGGTACGGAGAACCATTGGCAGAGCTCAGGTGAAGCCGCCGCCGGGTCGGCAGGTAATTGCAAGACCGCGTCGTTCTTCTTTGATGGAGCACTTCGGAGATAATCGCAAAATACCATCTTCGAGTGATTGCGCCACAGGGGAGCCGATCCTGAGATTTTCGAAAGAGGGGGGCGTACAGTTGTCCGAGATTGCCGCTCTCAAAGCAGGACACACGGCTTCGTATTTGTTTTGCAGGGCATGGCTCGGACTCCGCGGCGGAAGAGGCGGTAATCTCATAGAAGATCGCCGGAAGCAGCCACGGCTCAGAAAACACAAGCGCGACTCGATAGCCCGTGTAACCTAACGAGCCCGTTACAAAAGGAGATGCAAGCATTGAAAACGACAACCTGTCTGCCTGCAGTGACGGCGTGCCGATTTACTAATCGCCGGATCGCAGCGTTTCTTACTTTCCTCTCGGTCTCCGCGTTTGTCTTCATCAAACCGGTGCACGCCCAGGACAACTGGCCCGTTCCGACAGTCGCATTGTATGACTGCAATACAACTCTTGCGAGTACCAACAACGAGAGCGAAACGAACGCGATAAATTCCATCTCGAAATTCATCTTCGAAGATATCGTGAGTGACAGTTCGAGTCATCAGGTTTTCCTCTTTTCCTTTGGATTTGCGGATACCACGAACGATACGACATTGGCGGGCGCTTCCTTCCCTTTCCCCGATACGGGGGCCCCTGCAGTTGTAGACTACGATTTCCTGATAGCAAGCAAAGTCGTCTGGGCTTCGGGCATTTACACCCTTACCATCTCAATTGAGGATGGACATACGTACACCCATGTCGCCGACGGAACGGCAACTTTCGGGTCAGCGACGGACGACAGCGTAAGATCCGCCTGTAATGCCGCGACACGTCAGATACTCCCGCTTGCCGCAAAGATACGGGACTACCTGGAATCACTGAAGAGTGCAGACCCTATGATGGTTATTGATCCGCAGGTTGACGTTTCCACGACCCGGTTGGTCCTGCCCACCGGCGGATCGACGGGCATTACCATTACCGTCAAAGACTGCGACGGTCTGCCGGTGCCAAACCGGCAGCTGAGCCTGAAAACAACGCGCGGAGTTCTACCGTCTTCTACCGTCGAGACCGACCAGTTTGGAGTGGCCACGGCCTTTTTCGATGCGGGAGACACAGATGGCGTAGCCCTTCTGACCGCCACTCTTCAGGATTCGACTTTTGCTTTGCGCGACACTGTGAAGGCTTATGGCGAGGCGACTGTCATCATAGGCAACCCCGATACGACGAGCACGTGGATTCTCGATTTCGATGTGCATCGAAGTCTCACAAGCTACCAGGATCAGACCACCAGCGATGCCGACACTAGGACCTGGACACAAAGCAACAAATTTGTCGTCCAGCGTGCCCACGGCAGGATCCTTTGCAGTTCCGGGAATAGTTCGCATACGAGTTTCATTTTCAATGACTCGACCTTGAGCGTCTCCGGCACTCATTTAGCCCATTCCTTCTCCAAGTTTACCAGCACAGACATGACCGGGAACAGCTGCCCCAAGAAATACCGGGAAATGGGAGGCACCTCCCAGACCTATGAGGCATTGGCAGATTCCGACGTTCAGGTGGATGCCGACGTCCAGTATGACCCTGTCGGATGGCAGTCTTTCAGCATAATGGTCCCTTACATCACGGTTGATTTCTACAGCTACGACTGGCAGGAAACCGGTGTCTGGGAGAACGGGCAGTGCCAAACCGGATCTTCGAGTTACAGCAACCACCAAAAATTGAATTTGGATTTCTCCGGCGGGATAACTCTCTGGGGTACCGCGCCGGTGGAGGGCCTCTCTATAGTTCCGCGGTATACCGGAAGTATCATCACCGGTTACGCCATCCAAGTGGACGAAACGTCAACGTCTTACGATTCCTCCAACGGCTCCTCCATTGTGTACACCAACCTGTGCACGGCCTCTCTGGAGCCCCTAAGCAGCGTGACTGCAGTTAGAGCATACAAATCCCCGGGAAAGTTTTACATGACTCAGAACTATCCTAATCCATTCAATCCATCAACAATCATCAGTTATCAATTGCCAACAAAGAGTCACGTGACATTGGAGGTATATGACGTCCTTGGAAGAGAAGTGCGGACACTGGCGAATGAAGATGAAGAGGCGGGAACCCACGAAGTAGAGTTCATTGCGGGGATTCTACCGAGCGGGGTCTATTTCTACAGGCTGGATGGTATTGGGACTGATGGTAAGGTCTTCATCTCAGTGAAGAAATTCATGCTACTCAAGTAGGATGAGAATAGCAAACCAACAGAATAACAAAGGAGAATCATGAGAACCAAACTCTCTATCGTTGCTTTAATTGTACCGTTCTTTGTAATCGGCCTTGGGTCTCGGCCGGCATCAGCGCAGTTCGAGTACGGAAAGAATTATGCGGGTGCGCACGTAGGCCTTAGCGGAGTGGGCAGTGCACTCACCCTTGGGCTTGATTACGAACGAGGAGTAACACAAGTGGGTGAGGTAGGGCCCGGCATCATAGGGGTCGGGGGACTCTTCGACTACTTCAGCTACGGTTATAATGATTACGGTCTTTCTGACATAGGCAGCTGGACTTATATCGACCTCGGAGTGTCCGGAATGTACCACTTTGTCCTCCAAAACAGGAAATGGGATCCTTTCGTCGGTCTCGTTCTTGGCTACGAAGTGGCAAGCTGGTCGTGGAAGAACGGTTATGGCACCGAGTACGGATGGCTCAGCCCGACGGCAGGCGGATTCGGAATCGGCGGCAGCGCCGGCGTCAGATATTTCTTCAACGATAACTGGATGGCCCAGGCACGCGTCGGATTCGGATTCTACGTTCTTGCGGTCGGCGTGGATTATAAATTTTGATGAGACAAAATGAATGCTAATGGGATGGAAAGGGATATCTGAATGAAGAAATGCTTTTTTTTTCATGGTGGTGGTCTTTCTATTTCATGACCATGGTGCAACGGCACAATGGGCTCAGATGGGACCGTATGGTGGAACAGTCAATGCACTAATCACCAGCGGAAACACAGTCTATGCAGGGACCGACAAGGGTTATAGCTACTCTACCGACGGCGGGAGAGGCTGGATCACTGACAACGGTGGTCTTACTTGTTCCAGCATCCAGGCGATTACTAAGATGGGAACCGATCTTTTCGCGGGAACTCCTGGGGGGTGTATGTACTTGCAGGGTGGAGGCGCATCATGGAAGCAGGCTGGACTGCCGGATGAAGCCACCAGCTGTCTTGCTACGACCGGCATTTATCTCTTCGCCGGGACCGGACGATCATGGTGTCTTCATTTCATCGGATGGCGGCAGCAGTTGGACCCCAGTCAATAGCGGACTTCCGAATGGCGATCATCATTTCTATTCGTTCACCGTTACCGGCCCGACGGCAATTGTTGCGGGCGGCGGTGAAGGCGTGTACCTGTCAACAAACAATGGAGTGACCTGGACCTGGATCGACCGGGGATTGCCAGCTTATGCTGGTGTCAACGCAATCACCGGGACCGACTCAAACTTCATTGCCGGCACAACGGACAGTGGTGTATACGTCTCTTCGACCAACGGCGGGAAGTGGAGACATGCCGGACTCTCAGGTTACAGTGTGAGCCCGTTGCGTGTCAGCTATGGGTATCTCTTTGCGGGAACCTCGGATTTCGTTTACGGACATGGGGTCTGGTGTCGGCCGATTTCCGAGCTGATCACTAGAGTCGAAAAAAACAAGAGCGGCACTCCGACTGGGTATTCACTTTCTCAGAATCACCCCAACCCCTTCAACCCGTCCACAATGATCAAGTACCGTTTGCCAGTGACCAGTCGCATGGCATTGAAAATCTACGACATCCTCGGCAGGGAGGTGAAGTCATTGGTGAATGAGGAAGAAAAGGCTGGAGAATACGAAGTAAGGTTCAATGGTACTGGACTGGCAAGCGGCGTCTATTTTTATAAAATGATAGCCGTAGATAAGACCGGGCAGTTTTTTGAATCGGACAAGAAGATGGTGATTATAGAGTAAGACCGGGGCCTTACCCAGGGTGGCTGACCTGCGGTATTGCAGCGGCTCCATGCAAAAGTCTCCGTCGTCACTCGCCGGAGACTTTCTTCTCTGGACTAGTCTTTCTTCCCGGCAGTCGCACTCGGTGTTCTTGATTATGAGATGATGCACGGCTATATTTTCAACGAAACGCGGGAATAGCTCAGTTGGTAGAGCGCAACCTTGCCAAGGTTGATGTCGCGGGTTCGAGTCCCGTTTCCCGCTCAAAGTTTCTAAATTGCTGAAAGTCCTTGGCTCCGTAAAGATTTGTTATGACTGTCTTTTCCTTGTTAGCGGGCCATGAGTTGTTACTGGGCGACGTACCCAAGTGGCTAAGGGAGAGGTCTGCAAAACCTTTATGCGGCGGTTCGAATCCGCCCGTCGCCTCAATTGAAAGGTGACACAAACGCGGCGGTTCTGCGCGGAAGGCGCATCAGCCCATGGCTGAGAATCCGCCCGTCGCCTCGACCATTTCGCAGCGGTGCTATCTGTTGCGCGAAATGCAGTAGACAATGCCCCCCATCCTCTTTCCCCCAACTTAACAGGAGATTGCTATGAAAACCGTCCTGGTCGTTGACGACGAAAAGGATATCATACAACTGATTCGTTACAATCTGGAGCGGGAGGGATTCCGAGTAGAATCGGCCCTCGATGGTAATGCTGCGTTGCTCAAAGCCAATGAAGTGAGGCCTGATGTCATCCTATTAGACATCATGCTTCCCGGGAAAGATGGTTATGAGGTAATTAAAACGCTTAACCAGAGCGACAAAACTAACAGCATTCCGGTAATCTTCCTGACAGCGAAGAGTGCAGAATTCGATGAGGTCCTCGGATTAGAACTGGGAGCGGATGACTACATCGTCAAACCTATAAGTCCGCGGAAACTAATCTCAAGGATCAGGGCGGTTCTGAGACGAGTCGATGGGATGAAAGCAGATGAGCAGAAGAACATCGATTTCGGTGAGGTCTTGATCGACAGGGAGCGGTATACTGTCAAGATCGGTGGGAAAGAGGTCTTCTTCCCGAGAAAGGAATTTGAAGTTCTTTACTATTTAGCATCTCATGAAGGAAAAGTAGTGACCCGTGATACGCTCCTGTCAAGGGTGTGGGGTGCAGATGCATACGTAGGTGATCGCACGGTTGATGTTCATATCAGGAAAATCAGGGAGAAGTTGGGTGAGCGTTCCGAGATGATTGAGACGATAAAGGGTGTCGGGTACAAATTCAAGGCCGAGGGCTGATCCCAACCTGCCAGCAGGCAGACCCCTTCGGAGAAAATGTAGCATGAACCGCTTATTCTCGTCATACAAACAAAGACTTGTCCTCGCGATAGTGCTGGGTGTCCTGCTTTACCTATTTCTAGGTCAACTAGAAAACATGCTCTCCTTACGAAACGCCCTGGTTCACTATGGTCTTGAGATCGCATCTGCTGTAATTGCCGTCTTCTTCTTCATCTTCGAAGAAACTTACGCTGCATTTCGAAGGCGACAGGGAAGTATACTGGCGACCATCATTGATGCTCTACGCCGGATCAGTGCCGGCGATCTTTCGGTGCAGCTCCCCGAAGCAGGCGGCGTTGAACTCAGCAAGATTGGGAAGCTTACCAATCAAATCGTTGCCAACTTGAAAGATGACATTTCAAAACTGAAGAAGCTTGAGCGGGTCAGAAGTGAGTTTCTTGCGAATGTCTCGCATGAATTACGCACTCCCATTTTCAGCATACAAGGATTCATAGAAACGCTTATTGACGGAGCGATCGACGATCCCGGGGTAAATCGGGAATTTCTCCAGAAGGCATATGAGCATTCTGAGAGACTCAACAATCTCCTTAATGATCTGATAGAAATATCGCGCATTGAAAGTGGAGAGATGCGGATGAGTTTTCGTTATTTTGACATAACGGAATTTCTGAGGACAATCATTGAAGAGATGATCCCGAAGGCTGAGAAGAAGTCACTTCGAATAGAGAATCGCATCATCTCCCAGGAGGTCCTGGTTCTTGGTGACAAAGAGAGATTAAGGCAGGTCATGTACAACTTGGTAGATAACGCGATCAAGTATACGGACTCCGGTGGCATAATCGAAGTTGGATTCGTTGAATTACCGGATTCTGTCCGTGTATTTGTTCGCGACACCGGATCCGGCATAGGAAAAGAACATCTGGCGCGGATATTCGAGCGATTCTATCGCGTAGACAAAGACAGGAGCCGGAGTGTCGGCGGAACCGGGCTGGGTTTGGCCATCGTCAAACATATAATAGATGCTCATAAAAGCAAAGTCGATGTGAAAAGTGAGCTCGGTGAAGGATCAGAATTTAGCTTTCTTTTGAAAAAATAAGTCCTAAATTTGCATCATGTAAAAACATTCAGGAATCTTGAGGAGGATACCAAATGCATAGACATTTCGAGGATCTGCTGGAAACTTTGAGAGCTAATCTCATTAAGATGGGGAGTCTTGTCGACGAACAGTTGGATCTCTCGTTTCGCGCACTACACGATGGAAACGTAGAAGCGACTAATCGGGTTTATGAAACGGAGCAGAAGGTGAATGGTTTCGACAATCTTCTGGATAAGGAGATAGATGAAATCATGGCGCTTGAACAACCCGTCGCAGCAGACCTTCGCTTGGTGTTGTCTGCAATTAAGATGAATCATGAACTCGAACGGATCGGGGACGTCGCTGTGAATATTGCACAGAGAGTTGAGCCGCTGAGGGACTATCCGCAGCTTGTGCACCGGACAGCTATCCTTGAGATGGGGGATGTAGCAAGACAAATGGTCCATGATAGTATCGATTCCTTCATACATGCAGACGCGGAGCTGGCGCGGCGGATATGCAGGCAAGATGACGTGGTAGATGAGATGAACAGGCAGAAATTCCGTTATGTGATTGGGGAGATGAAATCGAGTCCCGATCTCATAGAGCCCGGAGCACATTTGATTGTGGCGCTAAAGCATATTGAGCGGGTCGCTGATCACGCAACGAACATTGCAGAAGACGTGGTCTTCCTGGTCGATGCCAAGATAATAAAGCACCATGCGGCAGACATCGGGGAGTAGAAGATTCGAGACGATTCCACGGAACTTAGGGGGGAGAGAAATCGTTATAATTCGATGAATTTTCCGCGTCATCGTGGGCGTGTTGCTAATCATTGTAGGGTTTCATATTTTGTCTGAGCATTTTTCAGGGTCTTAGCATGTTGTTCAAGAAGAGCCAAAAAGTAAAGCCCTTACCACCATCACCAACAGATGCTTCCAGGCAGGAAGCCGCCTTTCACCTCAGGATGGCCGACAAGTACATCAGGGAGGGGAAATATCCCGAGGCCGGGGAAGAACTCAACACCGTTCGATCAATCGAAGCGAACAATGTTTATGCGCTTGCCTTGGGCGAGCGTCTCCAGGCACTGATTGACGCAGCCCGGACCAAAGCGGCAGAAGTCCCCGATCCGGTCCATCTGAGTGTCGAGGAAGATAATGTCCCGGTCGAGGTCGACGCGGACAAGGTTACAATTGACGAGGAGTCGATCAGGTCGGAGATTCAGCGGAAGCTAGAGGCCGAATACAATCGCAAATTAGAAGACGAAATTCGAAAAGCGGATGAGCGAGTAGCGATTGCGCTGAAAAAGGAGCGCGAAGCTCGGGAGGCAGAACGGACTTCGCTTGTTGCCAAACTGGAGAGAGAAAAGGAAGAGTTTAGGCAGAATTTCGAGAAAGAGGCGAAAGAGAAGTATGACAACGAGGCAGCCAAGATGGAAGCCTCTTTCCGTGACCAGTTGGCGGATGAAAGGAAAAAAGCCGAAGAGGCAATAAAGAGAGAGATGGATACTCTCTACGAAAAAGCCAAACAAGAGTTGAAAGAAACTGCCATTCGCGAAAAACGCGGACTCCTCGATAAGGAACAAAAGGCCATCGATGAAAACAAGAAGCAGATGCAGAAGGAGTTCGACAGGAGGCTTGCATCCGAAATTGCGAAAGTCGAGGCTTCTACAAAAGCTCAGCGAGAGAAAGAGCGTAAGGAGTTAATTGAAACCACTCGAACCCGTCTTGAGAAGGATTTTCAGCAAAAGCTTGAAGCTGAAAGAAAAAAAATTGAAGATCAAATCAAGATCCAGGAAAAGGAATTAGAAAAGAAGTATCAGGAACGGTACGATTCACTGGAGTCTGAGACAAAGGGCGAACTTGAAAAGCGAATTGGGGAAGCGAGGAACAAAGGGCAAGAAGATCTAGAAAAGAAATATGAAGAAGCGCGCAGACGACTGGAGTCCGAATACAAGTCAAAACTGACTTCGGAGCTTGCATCCGAGCGCGAAAAGATGGAGAAAAGATTAGAAGAACAACTCCATGAGCAGCAGTCGAAGTTGGAAGAAAGAGTCAAGAAATCCGCGGAGGAAGAGCGACGGAAGAACAGTGATGCCGCGGCCGCCCAGGACATGGACATCCAGAAAGAGCTTGAGGCACGCGTTTCGGAAGCTAAGAAGGAAATAGAGTCTCAATACGAAAAGAAGATTAGAGCTGAAATCGAGAAGAAGATTGAGGCCGAGTACAGCAAGAAATTCACAGACGAAATCCGAAAAGCTGAGCAGCGTATAGCAGACGCTCTGAAGAAAGAGAGAGAATGGCAAGAAGCTGAGCGAGCTTCCTTGATTTCCAACCTCGACAAGGAGAAGGAGAAATTCAGGCGCGAACTTGAGAAGGAGTCGAAGGGGAAAGTAGATACAGAGGTTGCCAAGATGGAGGCTGCCTACAGGGAGCAATTGGCGGCTGAACGAACGCACGCGGAAGAAGAAACGCGAGCTGAAATGAGCGCCTTATACGAAAGGTCCATGCTGGACCTCAAAGAGACTGCCGTGCGTGAGAAGAGAGCGCTCCTTGATGAGGAAAGAAAGGCGATCGGCGACAGCAAGAAACAAATGAGTGCAGAATTCGAAAAGCAGCTTGCAATGGAAATCGAGCGGGTGAAAGCTTCTACCATCGCCGAAAAGCAAAAGGAGAGTGATAATCTTGTCGAATCGACCCGTCAAAGGCTGGAGAAGGAATTCCAGGAGAACCTGGATACGGAGAAAAAGAAGATAGAAGATCGGATAAAATCGCGTCAGGATGAGTTGGAAAAATCTTATGAAGAAAAATATAAGAAACTGGAAGACGACAGCCAGAGAGAGCTAAATAAGCGTCTCGAAGAGATTAGAAACAAGGAGAAGACGGAATTCGAGACAAAGTATGATGAGATGCGGAAAAAGTTGGAGTCTGAATTACAGACAAAAATGGCGGAACAACTCTCTTCAGAAAGAGAGAAATTAGAAAAGCGGGCGGAGAGCGAGTTGCGGGAGAAGTCGTGGAGGCTCGAAGAAGATCGCAGAAGAATCGTTGAAGAAGAGCAGCGAAAGCTCGATACTTCAAGGCTTGCTATGAAAAGCGAAATCCAGCGAGAACTCGATCGCAGAATCGATGAGGCCCGCGATTCACTTCAGGCCAGCTATGAAGAGAAATTGAGACTCTTCGGGATCAAGCTTCCGAGCAGCAGGGAAGACAAGATGAGGATTTATATGTCGCGTCTCAGAGAGGCTTGGGCGACCCCCCCCGTTACGGCAGATGCTGCACGCGAACTCATGCAGCTCCGCGACGTACTTGGGCTTACATTTGAAGACCATTTCATTTGCGAAGCCGAAATAAGAATTCAAGTGTATGTGAGCGAAGTCGAAAAGGAAGTAAAGAAGGGAAGAATCAAGGCGAGTGAGGAAGGTGCACTCGACGAGCTCAAACGAAGGTATCAGATCTCTGCAGAAGAATCAGCTAAGCTCGAACCGCAGATTCTGTCCGTGTTCCAGCGCGCATTGATGAAAGCCGTAATCCTTGTAGTGGACGATGAGCAGAGTTTTCTCGACACTGTTAGGCCGGTTCTCGAGAGTTACGGCTACAGGGTCCTTACCAAAGAGAGCCCAACCGATGCCCTGAAACTGCTCAGCTCTACCGATGTGGATATGATAATTTCTGACGTCATGTTCTCGGGCACTGAAGGAGACGGGTTCTCGTTTTATGAGAAGGTGCAGAAAATCCCGCGCCTTAAGAAAGTCCCGTTCATCATGATGAGCGGTCTTCACGAAGGGTTTTTCGTAAGGACAGGAATTCAGTTGGGGGTCGACGATTACCTGACCAAACCGGTTGATCCGGATATGCTAATAGCTGTCGTTGAGGGAAAACTTAAAAAGTATCGCTCGCTTAGAGAGGGCGACTGACAAGAAAAATAAGATTTTGTCTTGTCTTAGGCCAGCTCGCCTTTCCATCTGACGTTTGCCGTGGTCTGGATAACTCCTCTACGCCCGATTCGGAGCTAAAATTGCCTCAGATTGAACACCTCCGATCCACAACACGCAAACCAACAAGATTCCGAATCCTGATGCGGAATCAGCCCGGCATGCAGGAAGCATATGGGTCTCCTTCTACTGTAGCCCATGACCCTTTTAAGCACTGCAGCAATGGCGTCTCTTACCATATTGGAACTAATAACAAAGAGTGATGTTATTAGAGGTTGTTATGTTGTCCCATACGAACGTGAAAAAATAACAGGAGCGAATGAAATGAAGCTGTCCAAACTTTTTTCATTTATTTTTGTATTCGTTGTTGCTGCAGGCATTGCTTATGGTCAGGATGGAACAATAACCGGGACCGTAAAATTTTCCGGGACTCCTCCCACAATGAAGCCGTTTCCGGTACCTTCTTCCTTTACCGGATGCGGCAAAGAAAAGTCGCTTGACCGGTTGATAGTAGGCAAGGGAGGGGGAGTAGCGAACGCGGTTGTGTATATCGAGGGGCTTAAGAAAAAAGCGGGTAAAACATCGCCAGGTGAATATGTCATCGATCAAAAGAATTGTGAATACCATCCCCACGTCCTGGTGGTTGCGCAAGGCAACGCGTTCACAGTAGAGAATACCGATATGATGTTCCACAATGTTCACGGATATGTGGAAGCAACACACGCCACTGCCTTCAATATCGCCGAGCCCATCAAAGGAATGAAAGCCATCCAGAGGGTTAGGAAGCCGGGTATGTACCTTCTTGAGTGTGATGTTCATCCGTGGATGAATGGGTATGTCTACGTTGCTGGAAACGGCTATGCGACAGAGACCAACTCCGACGGAGCTTTTACACTTTCCAATGTCCCGCCGGGCAAATACAAGCTAGTCATGTGGCACGAGGGTTGGAACACAAAAATTGTCGGCGGAAGGCCGGATTACTCAAAACCGGTGGAACAGACTCAGGAAATCACTGTCGCAGCGGGAAAGGCCACGACGGCCGACTTTACGCTGAAATAGATTCCGCTTTCTCGTCCGGCTCTGGAAATTTTTAGGAAAATCCACCTAAGAGTCTCTTCATCGAGGGACTCTTAGGGGAGATTGATTGGATCACAACTTAATCAGGTTCCTTTCCGGCTCAATATGAACTCTATTGAAGACTCAAAACCTTTCGTAAGCACAATGTCAGATCTTTCAAGCACCAACATATCGGAGGTATCATGTTCCATCGTCACACACTTCCTTTGTTGCTATCTCAGACGATTCTGTTTACAACACTCTCATTTTTTGCAGGCACTTCCTACGGTATCCCATTATTTGCTCGGAAGTACCATGTAAGTTGTTTCAGGTGTCACACCGTGCCGCCTGTACTCAACGATTTCGGGAGACGGTTCCAGATAAACAGCTACCAGCTGCCCGGTACGGATGAGGCGCAACCCATTTGGTCACAAGAGCCGCTCTCGCTCTCCTTTGTTTTCTATCCTTCGTTTGTTTCCGACCATGTTGTAACAACCTTCGACGGCAAACAGACAAGCAGCAACACGCTTGCCTTCGAACCGAGCGGGCTTGATCTTTTCACGGCAGGGACGGTGGCTAAGCATCTCAGCTATTTCCTTGCGGCTCCCATCGGAATAACGGGACCTGGCAAGTTTGCGCCGACAATCGAGACGATGAGTATAATGTTCAACAATCTTCTCGGACCAGACGGGCAGAGCAACTTCAACTTCAGGTTTGGCCGGTTTCGATTCTTCAACACATTTCCCGACAACACTTCTCTGGTGGAGTCTGCCGATTACCTGATTTATGATTATGAACCCGCGACACCGGTGCAGGGAGATCTGCTCATCTCCGACCCGCAATGGGCGGCGTCTGCCTATGGATTCTTTCCGCAGATAATGGACGGCTTGCGCTACGAAGTGGGCGTCAGCAATGGCACCGCCGGTGGAATAAACCTGAACGACAACGAGGCAACTTTCCTGATGGTCGAGCAAACCAAGTACATCGACAATGCCCCGTTCCGGTTTGGTCTCTACTTCTACGGAGGGAAACAGATGCTGGTTGACAGCACGTTCAATAATCTGAGCCGCGCTGGGTTCGCATTGGAATTCAACGACCCGTGGACAAAACATTTCGACCTTTCCTTCCAATATATGTCTGCGTTCGACGATAATGTCGGCGGAGCGATCCAAACGATGACAGGAGGGTTCCTTGGACTCAATGTCCTCATTGTCCCGGAGAAATTTTTCGTTTATGGCAGATACGATTTTACGAACGTAAAACAGACGGCCGAAAAACAGAACCAGTTCACGCTGGGAGCCCGATATCATTTCGCCGCCAATGTAGGGGCTTATCTTGAACTAAGTTTGTTGAATGATAATAATCCGTCTAATTCTACTGACACGAAATCGACCCTTACCACGCTTGGCGTGCTGGTAGGGTTTTAGGGAAAGGGGAGACGTGATTATGAAGGACCTCAGATTGTTTATACCGGTGGTTGCAGCAATTCTAAGTTTCGGCATCTATTCCTGCTCCACAAGCTACAACGGGTCTGACGCAGTGAGCGTCGAAAGAGGGAAAGCCGTGTACCATGAAGCATGTGCTCCATGCCACGGAGACAATGGTGATGGACAGGGCCCGGTTTCGGTCTCTTTGCGAACAAAGCCGCGTGACTTCAGGAACGGCACGTTCAGATTTAGAAGCACCGCATCCGGTCAGCTTCCCACTGACTATGATCTTCTCAGATTGATAAATTCCGGCATCTATCACAGTGCAATGCCCTCATTTGCCCAGATGAGTGTTGCGGACCAATATTCCGTTGTCGAGTACATTAAAACGCTTTCACCGTTGTTTAGCGACTCATCGCAATATCCGCTGGACACCGTCAATATTACCATGCCCGTCCCCTACACGTACAACAGCATAGAACGCGGCCGGGTGGACTACCTGCAAATGGGCTGCTGGAATTGCCATGGAATAACCGGAGAGGGAAACGGTCCGGCTGCACCGACGCTTACAGACGCTGACGGACGTCCGATCAGGCCTACAAACCTCACACGGTCGTGGGATGTGAAGGTCGGCAGGACGCCGGAAAGAATATATCTGATACTCAGCACCGGTTTGAACGGGACCCCGATGCCGTCATACCAACAGATACTGACCGACAAGCAGAGGTGGGATGTGGCAAACTATGTTTACGCACTGTCACACAACTCCAGGTTCTATGATGGTGCGCAATTGAACAGTGTTATGAAACAATGAAGCTTAAGTGTAACTAATGTCGTCGGTCCTCGTTAATTTGGTTAGGACGTTCAAGTAAAACCGTTCAGGAGGACCGACAATGACAAAGTTCTACAGGTCGCGCACAGAAAAGAAAATGGCAGGGCTGTGCGGTGGGTTTGCCGAAATGGTTGATGCAGACCCCACCATAATACGGCTTGCCGTCGTCTTCATAGCTTTCGTCACCGGAGTGGTCCCCGTGTTGATCACCTACCTTATAGCATGGTGGATCGTTCCGATGAAACCGCAGTAGCACTCTACCGCTAAAATCTTTTCACCGCAGAGGCGCGAAGGAGGATAGAGGAATTCCGACCAATAAATCCCAGTGCCTCTGCGTCTCTGCGGTAAGTCTCTAGATTCAGGGTTCAGTACTGAAACAGGTACTGCGCCTTGACGAAAAACTCCCTCCCCGTCTGAACTAGTCCGTAAGGTTGTCCAAACTTCGTCAGACTATTTGTCGAACCTGCGTAGAATATCGTAAACGGGTTGAGCTTGTAGCTGAAAAGCGGATCGACCTCCACACTTCCGGAAAACTGATCGTACTGACCGACGAGCCTCAAGAATATCTGACCATTGAACTGGTATATAGCTGAAAGCCTTGCGATGTAGCCATCATAAAATAGTTGACCACCGACCAGGTTTGACAGACGCGATCTGGAATAGTCGGCGGTCAGCGACAACCTGTCCGTTGGCCTGAGCACGAGCTCGGCACTGATTTCGTGTCCTTTACCGATGGCAGTATCCGATGCACGATCTATGAATCTTCCCACCGAAGCGTTCAGGTAGAATGAGATTGAACTTGTCGGGTCGGATTGAAGATTGAATTGCCAGCGATGGACTCCGACGAAATTTACCGAATGGAATAGTTCGTCGTTCACCAGATAATATGTAACCTGTAATTGTGTCTGGCTCTTGAGATCGAGTATCAGCGAAGGCAGTATCCATCTTTCTTTTCTTGATCCCTGATAGTCGAAATGCAGACCTGACTCAAGATCGAATCCCCAGTTGTCCACCAGCGAAGTATTCGGATAGAAAAGAAGAGTGTGTTCCATATCCACTGTTCGAAGGTCGTTTGAGAAAACGTAACCGTCTTCCGCCTGAAATGTCGGTGAGAAATCCTTGTAAGTAAATCTGAAGGTATAATGCCTGGCGTCTCGCCTGAAGTCGGTCTGAAAACCGGTACCATCATATTCTTGTCCGTCAAATGCTTTGGTAAACCTTGTGTTTCCGAAATAGGACGGGTCGGAAACTAAGTTAGTGTCGTTCAGCTCCCTCGTGTTTGAGAAGAGGAATTGCCCGTCGAACGTATAATTCCCGTCGAAGAAATAATCCCAGTCGACTCCACCGACATAGTTGTGAGCCTTCGTGAAATTCCTGAAAGTGCCGAGCGCGCCGACGAACGATTGCGTGCCCAAGTTGTATCTTGCCCGAACAATATTCGAGAAAGATCTGTAAGGTGTGGGAAAAGTGTTGTCGCCGTTATTGTCGGTTACGCTTCCTTCTTCACCTGCAATTATGAAGGGAGTCGTCCTGTCTTCCGCGGCAAGGTATCCCACCGACCAGTGGCCAGATTTTTCCACGAGCTTTGCGGCTGCAAGCGGGTTGTTGATCATTCTGGAATAATAAGCCTGGATCAGCGTGCTGAAGATGTCGCTTCCTTCCATGAAGAATGGACGTTTCTCAGGATAGAACAGCGCGAACGTCGAGTTCAGGCTAATCTGTGTCACATCCGACTCCACCTGGCTGAAGTCCGGGTTCACGACACCTTCGAGCGACAGGCTTGGATTCGGAAAATATGTCAGCCCAACTCCGAATCTTCCCGTGACAGGCCCGTTAGAGAAAGCAGAAGATGCGTTGCTTGCATCGGCAACGCTTCCGTTCTCGAGTCCCATTGCATAGGGGAGAACACTGATTGAATTTCCTGATTGCATGCCCTTGATCCCGGCGAGGATCCCTTCCTGGCAAAGCGAACAGGGGTCATTCAGATCGAGGTGCACCCATGATGTCTGTATCCGACTGGACCTCGGTATATTGCGGAAGATAAGTATTCCCCAGTTCTGGATTGCTTTGTCCGGCAGACGCAGGCTCTTGAACGGGATTGCCATTTCGACTGTGTAGCCGCTGTCGCTGAGGCTTCCTTTTGAGTACCACACGGCGTCCCACGTCGGATCCTCGTTATTACCGTTTCTCATCAAGTCTGCCTGGATGCCGAAAGGGTTTACGAAAAATTCATAGGCTCTCTGATGGTCGTCATACGTGTCAAGGATGACGCCGGCAAAATCATCCTGGAAGATGTTGTCGCGGTCGGTTACGTGTGCTCTTATCTGAGACGGATCGGTATCGTGGCAGATGAAACCGAAATATACAAACTGCGAGTTGTATAAGACTAACGCCTCTGTCTTCTGAGGTGCCGGTGTGTTATTGCCGGGTTGTATTTCATAATCGAGACTGACGCGTGGTGCAAGCTTCCACTTCGGATCTGTCAGCTTGCCGGTGAGATGGATGTTGCCGTGGATTCTCACGGCTGGAATGACGAACTGTTGTGCATTCGTCGAGTCGTTCTTTGGTTGTGCCGGTAAGGCGTGAGAAGCAGCGACAAGTGCTGTCAGCATCACGATAACATTTTTCAATCGCCCGTCCTTTTCGGCAGAATACGGGAGCGAAACCATTTGGTTTCGCATTGCTACTCTGCTTTTGAGGTGAATGCAAAAGCCCCTCGCGCAATACTAAGGCTGGGTGGAAGGGGAAAGCAGGAGAAAACTTTCCCCCCGTCACCATCGAATTACTTGTCTCTTTTGTCGATCGACTCAATCGCTCTCTTTGCCATTTGCACAAGTCTTCCGTCCGATTCCACTTTCATTCTCTCCTTGAGAAGCGGGATGACAGATTTGTTCCCCACTCTCGCGAGACCTGCGAGGGCAGAGAACCTCACCCAGATGTACGGGTCAGACACGTATTTCGAGAGAAGCGAGATCGTCTGCCTGGGATGCAGGTGAAGGTCCGCTAGAACTCGCACTCCTTCGGTGCGCAGTTCGTATGGCTCACCGTACTTTGAATAATTTGCCGCGATCGTAAAAGCCATGTCGGGGCGCGCCTTCATCAATGCATTCAATGCTGCAATCCGTATGACGTTGCCGTAAGAATCCCGGTCCAGCGCAGTATAGATGACATGGAGCGCCTTTATCGAGTCTACGTCGCTGAACGCGGTTACGGCAGCGGCTCTGACAAAGTAATTCGTCCGCCCGTAGAAAATCCTGCTGAGAAGTGCCTCAACCCGATCGTCATTCTTGAACTGTCCGAGCGACACTATCGCTGCCTGTTGTACTCGTGCATCGAGATCGTTCGTCGCTGCTATGAGCGCCTCTTCTGCATTCTTATCTTTGTAGCCGTTCAGCAGCGAAGCGCAATCGCTTCGAACCGCCCAGAAGCTGTCGTTCTTCAGCGAAGAAATTAATGCATCCTCTGCCTGCGAATCATAAACTTTCTTGAGCTGATTTGCCGCCCAGATCCTTCCGACTACATCTGAATCGCTTTTCAGCTGGTAAGCAAGTTCTTCTTCCGATTTATGGAAGTGGACTTCATCCAGCAGCCAGTGCCCTTCGTCAAAGTTCACCATCAGAGGCTTGTCAGGGACATTGAAAGTGTAGGTATTTGTCAACGAATCGATCCACACTCTCCTCGCAAATTTCTCCGAAGGCGTGACAACATAGATGTCCACGGGCATTTTGTAGACCGGCGTCAGGCTGTCAACTTTTTGTACCTGCTCAACGTGCATGACGATGTCGCCGGCATCTGGATGATATTTGTAGCTCACGTCGAAGACAGGGTGACCCGCGTCGTACAACAATTCTTTGAAGAGCCAGCGAAGGTTGTAACCGGTTGATTGCCGGATTGCCTCAAGCAAATCATGGGTCCCGACCGGAAGCCCTTTGTACCGTTCTATGTAATAGTGTATGGCTTTTTGGAAAAGCGGCTTGCCGATTACGAATCTGATCATGTGGAGGACTGACGCGCCGCGCGGATAGATATACGCGTCGAACCGGTCAACCGGATCGTAGTAGCTTCGGCTGACCGTTGACTCGCGGCTTCGATTGTCGGCAGCGATGGTCTGATTGTGGTTCTGGTACATTTCGTATTGGAATTCGTGCTCGCCGTACTCGTGCTCACGGAACATCGCTTCGAAGTACGTCGCGAATCCTTCATTGAGCCAGGCGTTTGCCCAGTTCCTCGTTGTCAGGAAATCGCCGAACCATTGGTGTGCGGTTTCGTGTGCGATGAGAGAGACGCTGGAAACTTGCGGCTCTGCGTTGGCGTCATGGATGGTCCTGTCGGTCAGCGTAATCGCGGAAACATTTTCTTCTCCGCCCCAGGTGAAATTTGTTACACAAGTCAACGCCTGCTTTTCCCACGGAAAAGGCTGGCCGGTGAACGTGGAATAGAACTGAAGCACTTTCGGTTCGATTGCGAAATTCCTGGCTATGAGGTTCCCGTATTTTGGGTCGGCGTAGAAATAGATCGGTACTTTACCGTAATGAGTCTCGAACTTATCGAAGACTCCGGCTATGACGGAAATCAGATAATCTACGTGCGGTCGCCTCTCAACCCAGTCGAATATCTTTTCCTTACCGCCATCGATTGGAGTGACTTTCTTCAGAATGCCGTTCGAGATGACTGTCCAGTTGGACGGGACAGTCGTGACAACTTCGCTGCTTGAAAAATCGTCGGGATAATCATGACAGGGGAACCAGTATCGGGCGTCTTCCGGCTCGCTCATGCTCCATACCTCTGGATTCCTTTTAGGGTAGCCGGAGTCGGGCGTGATGAAGAAAATACCTATCGTCGGCTGAGTGGAATAGACAACGCTGTAAGTGAAATGAGAGTTCAATCCGTAGGTTCTGGGGAGGATTATTGTGAGAATTTTCCCGTCATATCGATAGTCAAGCTTGCGGCGATCCATAGTCACCTTCTCAATGCTCATATCCACTGCATTAAGGTGAAGCGAATCCATGTCTGTGCGGAGAGGCGTGATTGTCTCTGTCGCGATTCCGTTCAGCGTCCTGGTCTTCATATCAAACTTGAGATTAAGCTTGATGTTTATAGTGTGGAATTCTCGATTCGGCGCATGGTGGATCGGCGGCAGACGCTGTGGGTACGCCGATGTAAAGGCAAGAACGGACAAGACCAGCAAAATGTACTTCTTCATCTCTGTAATCTCCTTTGTATGTGGTTGTATAGCTCCTATATCTTCCCCACTATTAAAGCTACAAGTCCAAAAATCATCATCAGTTTGTATCCGAAACTTGCCTCGGAAAAACTCTTCCTCGAGATGAGAAGGTAGATAATGTAAACGCCGATCGGGAAAATAGTAAGCCCGCACACGGTAAGGAACTGGATCGGCAGAATCTGCATCTGGTAAGCCCCCCAGACGAGTACCAGAAGTAAAGCAGTCAGTAGAATTGATAGCAACGACGATATGCCTGTGTCGTACTGAGTCGCGATTGTCCGCACGCCGATTTCTTTGTCGCCCTTGACGTCCTCAGCATCCTTTATGATTTCTCTGATCAGGTTGGTGAGGAAGGCAAACATTGCGGCAGGGTAGACATCCCGGAAGTCTTTGACTGCCATCCCTCCATAAATGAACGTGAGGCCGGTGAGAAATGCGACCACGAAATTGCCCAGGAAGACCATTCGTTTCAGTTTGAAGCTGTAGAGGAAAACCAAGAGCGATGCGACTAACGCGATCAGGAAGACGGGAAGGCTTATAAAGCCGCTGATTATCAGACCCGCGGCGGTCAGGATTAAGTAGAATGTCTGTGCTTTTGCTGAAGATATTCTACCGGATGCAATCGGTCGTCGCGGTCTGTTGATCCTGTCGATATCAACATCGAACACGTCGTTCACCGCATTACCGCCGGCGGTGATAAGCGCGGCGGCAATAGAGGCGGCAAGGATATCCCCGTTTTTGGCGATGTTTACGCCGCTGAGAATTCCTGCGCACTCAACGCTGAGGAAGGTGATCAATGCATTTCCGACTCGGGCGAGCTTAAGGTACTGGAACATCTTCAAAATTGATTCACAATGCCGAAATGAATTTTCCCTTCGGTAAAGGAGTCTCCTCTCCCGAGCGCGAAGCTTGCCTTTAAGATTCCGATGCCTGTCTCGACTTGCGCCCCCAGTCCGTACCCGTAGAGTGAAAACGATGTTGCAGGTGTATTCGCGAGGGGGTCGCTTTGGCTATAAATATAACCAGCATCGACGAAGCCGAAGAAGAAGGACTCGCTACCGGTCAAAAAGCGATATTCGATATTGGTCCATGCTGCCTTCGATGCTATAAACTGGTTCTCAAGGTAGCCGCGGATTGTGTTCGTTCCTCCGATCCTATACATGTCTGTTTGATCAAGCTCAGTCCCGGTCACTTGTTCACCGTGAAATCCTATTGCCAGAACCTGTCGCTGGAAGACTTCATCAAACCAGGAGAGTCCCATTGTGATATGCTGCGTGTAATTGTTGATCCTCGTGTCCGGAGTTATTAGCTGTGACGGCCCGAAAATCTTCTTCTGACCAAATTGAATTTGGGTTTCATAAAGGAGTCCGCGTGTCGGGCTGTATAGGTCGTTTCTGGTGTCGTATCTGACGCCGAGTCCGAAATTCAGCACGCTGCTCTCATAGACCGAGTAGTTGTTGTTTGCCGTCAAAAGAGGAGTTGTTGATACTGTACTTAACGATGCATTTGCGTTGAAGTTATCACTCAGCATGAAGATGCCGTCCACTTCAAAATTTCTCGTCACGGATGAGGAATCCTGCTGTCTTTGTCCGAAGCTGAGGTCGGCATTTATCGGCCAGCCGAAAACATAAGGCTCCTCGTATGCGATCTGCAATTCCTGAGTGAGAGTTGTCTCCTGGTGCCATTGTGCACTAAACTTCCTTCCGGTGCCGAAGAGGTTGAGCATGGAAATGTCGATCATGCCGGTGAAGTATCCCGACTGCCCAAGCTGGGGAGGAACATAACCGATGATCCCATCGAAGGTGTTCGTATTACCTTCGGTTACGCTGACCAGTATGCCGGTGGTGTCACCGTCCATAAAGAGTTCCGGGTCACTCACGTTCTGAAAGAAACCGAGCTTCTGAAGGCGTTGTTTTGCGAGCGTCATTTCCCTCTCATTGAAATACGAACCGCGGGAAATCCCCAACGCCCTCAGGATGACATAGCTTTTTGTTTCCGTGTTTCCCTCTATTCGAACTGCATCAATGCGGGCGCGTTTCCCCTCCTGGATGGTCAGAGCGATTCCGAGTGAATCTGCTCCGTGCCCGTCATACACGTATATACTGTCGATGAGTATTTTCGCCAGTGGATATCCGTTGTCATTGTATTTCGTCAACAGATAGTTGATACCGGTTTCAAGATTGCTCTGATCGAACACTTCGCCCGACTGAATGCTAAGGTCGCTTGAAAGTTCGGCTCGGGAATAAAAGCGTGCGCCTGAAACATCGATTCGGCCAATCAGCAGTCGTTGGCCTTCCGACACTGAGACGGTAAGCGTGGCATCATTGGAGTGTTTTTGAACCGAAATCGAAAAAGAATCGACTCTGCAGAGGAGGTAACCGTCGGCATAGTAAATTGCCAGCATCTGACCAATTGATGATTTAATGCGTGCAGTGTCATTTACCGGAAAGCCGAGCGGCTGAAACGCCGCTGCAAGGTCGGAAGACATCAAGGCCGAATTGCCTTTGAATTCGACTATAGTGATTTTTGACTGAGCTAACAGCGGAACGGGGCACAATATAAGAAGAATGACCTGTAGAGTTTTGTTTAAGAGAATTCTTCGAGCAGAACAAAAATACATTTTGCGATTGAAGATAAGAAGTTGAAGGGAGAAGAAACAGGGAATAATAAGGGATGTGGTAATTGCCAAGGTATGGCTCACGTAAAGCCCCAAAGCTTGCCTGCCGGTGGGCAGGGGCAAAATGAAAGAGCGGGGTGGTCGCTTCCCCTTTGTATGAACTGCGATATTGCGAGAGGTCAATATCGTAACTGACTTATAACTCGATGTACGCCAGGCGGATCTGACCCCGGGAATTTCAAACCTCCAACCAAGTAGCCGAGCGCCGCCATTAGGGGAGAAACGCGCCCGTCCCTTGCCTAAGACGCCCTTTTTCCCATGTTCGAGTGGAACGATTGTATGGCCTTAACGCCGAGGTCGTCGGTCTGAAGTGACCGTATCGCCTTTACGGCCGCCGAGGCGGCGGATAGCGTGGTAGCGAACGATACTTTGTGCTCAATCGCGGCCCACCCGATTTCAAACTCATCCGTACGCGCCTCCTCTCCAAGAGGCGTGTTCACTATGAAATTGATCTTTCCATTTTTTATGTAATCGACTATGTGCGGTCTACCTTCACTCACCTTAAGTATCTTTTCGTTCTGAATTCCTCTTTCCGTGAAGAACCTTGAGGTTCCCTCGGTAGCGATTATTTTAAACCCGAGGTTGATGAAGTCGCGCGCGATTTGGACCGTCGTTGGAGTCTTGTCATTTTCGTTTACGCTGAAGAGGACAGATCCGGTCGTCGGAAGAGGATTTCCGGCGGCTGCCTGTGACTTGGCATAAGCAGCGCCGAAGCTGGTATCGATGCCCATTACTTCACCGGTGGATCTCATTTCAGGACCCAGGAAAACTTTGACCCGTGTGAAGCGATTGAAGGGGAAGACCGCTTCCTTAATTGCAATGTGGTCGAAATGATTGTTCGTGGGATCGATGTTAAGTTCTCTGAGACTCTTGCCGAGCATTACTTTCGCAGCTACCTTTGCGAGAGGTAACCCGATACTTTTGCTCACAAATGGGACCGTTCGGCTCGCGCGAGGGTTGACCTCAATTACGTACACGACGTCATCTTTCATTGCAAACTGAACGTTCATCAAGCCAATCACCTTCAGCGACTTTGCAAGCATGATCGTGTAATCTCTTATCTCCCGGTGGCATTTCTCAGTAATCATGTATGGCGGAATGACGGCTGCACTATCGCCCGAATGTATGCCTGCCTCCTCTATGTGTTCCATGATAGCGCCGATCACAACGTCCGTGCCATCTGCGATAGCATCGACATCGAATTCGAAGGCATCCTCCAGAAATCGGTCTATGAGAACCGGCTTGTCGGGAGAAATGTCTACCGCAGTCTGCATGTATTTTCTAAGCGAATCCTCGTTGTAGCAAATCTCCATCGCGCGCCCACCGAGTACATAAGATGGACGGACAAGTACCGGGTAGCCGATCAGTGAGGCAACGTCAACCGCTTCCGCCACGGAGTACGCGGTACCGAATTCAGGATGTGGTATCTTGAGTCTCCGCAGAAGCTCACCGAAGCGCTTCCTGTCCTCGGCTATGTCGATTCCTTCAGAACTCGTGCCGAGTAATTTCACGCCGCTTTCCTCAAGAGACTTCGCGAGTCTAAGCGGTGTCTGACCACCGAAGCTGACGATGACCCCTTCCGGCTTTTCTGCCTCAATTACATTCATCACGTCTTCGTAAGTCAAAGGTTCGAAGTACAGCTTGTCGGCGGTATCGTAGTCGGTGGAGACGGTCTCTGGGTTGCAGTTGACCATTATGGCCTCATAGCCTTCTTCCTGTGCTGCCATTACACCGTGGACGCAGCAATAATCGAACTCAATGCCCTGGCCTATTCTGTTCGGTCCGCTCCCGAGAATAATCACCTTCTTCCTTGGACTCCTGACGGATTCATCTTCTTCCTGATAAGTGGAGAAGTGGTAGGGAGTTTCCGCCTCAAATTCTGCGGCGCACGTGTCGACCGTCTTGAACACAGGCATGACCCCAAGGCTTCTTCTCAAGTCGCGTATCTTCGTTTCGTTCGTGCCGAAAATTTCCGCGAGTTGCCGGTCAGAATAGCCAAGCTGCTTTGCTTTGCGCAGTGTTGTCGCGTCGAGCTGCTTTTTCTTAGGATGGTTCGGAGTCAATTTTGACTTTCTTGATTTTTAATGTACAGAGACTTCATTCGACGAAATAATTATCCCGCATTTCCTTTTCGAAGTCCACTATCTCTTTGATGTTCTTCAGGAACCACGGATCGATCCTGGTAAGACTGTGTATCTCATCGATTGACAGACCTGCTTGCATCGCGTATCGAACGTTGAAAATGTAGTCGGGCTTCGGCTGTTTGAGACGATTTGCTATTGCCCGTCGCGACTCGGTGAGCTTTGAATTCCGCAATTTTGAAAAGTCGTAAAGATCTTTCCCGTCGCTGCCGATTCCGTACCTGCCTTGTTCGAGGGACCTCATGGCTTTCTGGAGAGCCTCCTTGAAAGTGCTTCCGATCGACATCGCTTCGCCGACCGACTTCATTTGAACTCCGAGCGTGTCGTCTGCGCCTTTGAACTTCTCAAAATCCCATCGAGGTATCTTGACGACTACGTAGTCTATAGATGGCTCAAATGAGGCGGGAGTCTTCTTTGTGATATCGTTAGGTATCTCGTCAAGGGTCATGCCGACTGCCAGCATTGCGGCAATCTTGGCTATGGGAAATCCGGTGGCTTTCGACGCCAGCGCGCTTGAGCGCGAGACTCTCGGATTCATCTCTATTACGACCATCCTTCCGTCGGCCGGGTTTACAGCAAACTGGATATTGGATCCACCGGTTTCGACACCAACTGCGCGAATTATTTTCTTGGCCCAGTCACGCATCTTCTGATACTCACGGTCGGTTAGCGTCTGCGCCGGGGCAACGGTCATCGAATCGCCGGTGTGAACTCCCATGGCATCGACGTTCTCAATTGAGCAGACAATTACAACGTTGTCGTTCTTATCACGCATGACTTCAAGCTCGAATTCCTTCCATCCGAGCACAGACTCCTCAACAAGTATCTCGCTGATGGGGCTGACGGAGAGTCCGTGACGCGTTATCTCCGCGTATTCTTCTATGTTATATGCAACCCCACCACCCATTCCGCCCAGCGTGAATGAAGGCCTGATAATGGCAGGGAAGCCGACATGCTTTACGATCTCCATCGCCTCTTCGGTAGTGCGTACGAATCCGCCCTTCGGTACGTCGAGGCCGATTGTTGTCACAGTCTCTTTGAACATCTCCCGGTCTTCGGCTTTCTTTATCGCCGAAAGGTTTGCACCTATCATCTCGACACCGTTCTGCTCAAGAACTTTTGATTCTGCCAGTGCGACCGCGATGTTGAGTGCCGTTTGTCCTCCCATCGTTGGAAGGATTGCGTCCGGTTTTTCCAGCTCGATTATCTTTCTAACGAATTCAGCAGTGAGCGGCTCGATGTAAGTTACGTCCGCAAGTTCCGGATCGGTCATTATCGTCGCCGGGTTGCTGTTGACGAGAATGACTTTGTAGCCCATTTTTCTGAGGACTTTACACGCCTGCGTGCCTGAGTAATCGAACTCGCATGCCTGGCCGATCACAATTGGGCCGCTTCCTATTATAAGGATTGAATTTATATCTGTGCGCTTTGGCAATGACTGCTCGCTATTGTTCGACAGGAAAAATAATTACGGGGGAAGGCGGAATCAAGTAAGACCGAGAATCCTCCTCGATACGGGTATTATTTCTGTAAGGCTTTCTTATTGAGCTCTTCCGCGACTTTTTCCGATAGAAAGCTCTTCATCAATGATTAGTACGGGACGTCTTTCTTGTTGGCGATTATTTTCAGGTCGTCCAAAAGTGATTCCGGAAGTCTAAAGGTTCGTTGAAAAACACTTGTTCGGCCTCGGCGTTGCGTACTCGATGTTGCTTCCAATTCTTGTCACGGTTACCATCATCCCAGCCAAATCCTTCGATATCATCGAGTAGTTCCATGCTCTGACTTCAAGTGTGTACGATAAGTATATACATTGCGGCTGTCACATTCAATGGTAAGCGTGACCATCTCGGTAGACTCTCACTCCCGCGGTTATTCCCCGTCGCTCGGAGCGAAATGCCTGCACAAGATGGCACGGCCGGAATGCCCGAGAGGCTTGAGTCACGGTGTGCGATAAAAATGTAATTTGACTGCCCACCTGCTTTTTTAATTTCCCCTCTCTTTTTGTCATCGAGATAAGGAAAGGCGGGCATAGAGGGATGGGTTCGAAAATCAGGGGAAGCTTATTTGCTACAAGTTTGTCGCACGCACTTTTGACCTGAAATCCGACATAGGAGGGAGGAGTTGGCTGAAAACGGGAGTGTTTCGTCGAAGCAGGTGGTCAATGGGAAAAGGGGAGCGGAAGTCGGCGAGCTGATGATGAAGTTGAAGGGGGACGTCTC
>JAJYIT010000065.1 GCA_021789975.1 Bacteroidota bacterium | reverse complement strand
CTTCTTCTTGCCCATGGCGCTTGTACCTTTCTGAGTTTAATGAATACGAGTTGTTATTCTCAGAATTTACTTCGCCTTGGGCTTTTTTCTTATCTACCAATTTCAACGGAATCTGGGACAGCATCAAGTTCACAAGGATATTCCTGGCAATCGATTCCGATTATTGATAGCCGTTAACCTTCCTGTTGGATTAAAGTCCAAGAATCGTAAAGAGTTGGAAGCCGAGACATCGCAGGGTGTATTGTTTTTCCGATGTGAATTGATTAATTGATTAGCCATGAAAAAGAGACAAATTGGAAAATCATCACTCTACATAGCCCCTCTTGTGTTTGGTGGCAATGTTTTCGGGTGGACGGTAGAAGAAGAAAGAGCTTTTCAGCTTCTAGATGCTTTCACCGAGGCGGGGTTCCATGCGATCGACACTGCCGATTCATATTCACGCTGGGCACCTGGAAACAAAGGTGGCGAATCAGAGACGATAATAGGAAACTGGATCAGGAAACGAGGCAATCGCTCGCGCGTAATCATTGCGACGAAAGTCGGATCAGATATGGGCCAGGGACACCGGGACATCTCCAAGAAACACATCTTGTCGGCCGTAGAAGATTCGCTTCGACGGCTGCAGACCGATTACGTTGACCTGTACCAGACCCACTGGGATGTTGAGACGACGCCGGTGGAGGAGACTCTGGAGGCACATGCACAGCTCGTCAAAGAAGGGAAAGTGCGATGGATCGGTGCTTCCAACTTCAGCCCGTCGAGATTGAAGTCAGCGTTGGAAGCGAGCAGAAAGAACCAGTATCCCCGTTATGAATCCTTGCAACCTCTATACAATCTTTATGAACGGGAATCTTTCGAGAAGGAATATCAGAATATCTGTATGGATCAGAATCTCGGAGTGATCACATATTATTCTCTTGCGAGAGGATTCCTTACAGGTAAATACCGTTCGCGGCTGGATCTGAAAGTCAGTCAAAGGGGAAACGGCGTTGACAAGTATCTAGATATCCGAGGATTTAGGATCCTTGCGGCTCTTGATGAAGTGGCAAAAAAGTATGAAGTCTCTCCGGCTGCTGTTGCGATCGCGTGGCTTTGCGCCAGGCCCGCGGTAACGGCCCCGATAGCCAGCGCCACAACCCCCGAACAGCTTGATTCACTCATCAAAGGAGCACAGTTGGGTCTGGACGACGGATCCATGAACCTCCTTAATGAAGCCAGCAGGTGGTAGCCATGAAGAGGGGTAACTTTAGCCGCGCCTAAGACGGGCGAAAAGTAACCCTCAACTTTCAGCTAATCTACTCCGATGCAAGGTCCACCTTCAACCAGAAATCTATCTGTTTGGGAGGTTGGAACTGATGTTGTTGCGTGAACTGCCGGCGTCCGCCATATCCGCCACCTTCACCTCCATCTCCAGGGTATCCTTCTCCTCCTTCGCCGCCAGGGTATTCTCCACCTTCACCGCCCATCCCGTCACCTCTGTCGCCTCCATTGAATCCTCGGTCTCGCCGGATCATGGGCATCTGGAATTTCCCGCCTACGAATCCGACTCCGATTTTCGGTCCCTTCGCGTTTATTGCAAAAGGTTGGTCCGGTGATGAATGCAGGGGAACCCGCATCTCATAGATCAAACCATTCCTGTCGGTGTGAAGCTGTAGTTCTATCCCTTTCAGGTCGGCTATAGACATTCTGTCCGACCCGCTTCGGCCGACACCAAGGAGTTCAACCTCATTCGGCATTCGCATCGCGAAACCCTGGTCGATTTCGCTTGTGTCGGTGAACATTTGCATTCCTCTCTGGCCGCGTCGCGGGTTTTCTCCACCATGTGCGATTCTCCCGATGGGGAAGTGAATCCCGAAAGTCTTGCCTGAGCCTCCCGTCGGATCAAACCAGACCGTCATCCCAAGACCCAGTATCTGGAAAGCCTGCCTGCGGTCCGTAGATTTGAGGATGATGTACATGTATTTCCCGTCATTCCGCACACCTGCAGTCAAGTTAGCGTCAGGGATATAGAACATGGTATCTCCCCAATCGCTATCGTTGCCGTTAACCTTGATCTGGTTTGCATTCCATTCACTCTTCACGAGCAGCATGCTGGTACAGCCGCTCAAAAGGGCAGACATCAACCCAAAAGTGAATAACCCCGCAAGCTTCAATTTCAACATAAAGAATCTCCTTCGAACACGGTTGTTAATCTTCCGACACGAATGCTCATTACTATTTGAGATGGGATATATTGCTCAGGTTTAATGGGATTCAGTGTCCTTGTCGAATCACAGCTACTGACGAAACGTCTCTGCATCGGTTCACACCTTACCGGTGCCGGCCCGACCGGTCTGGAGCGGGGGATGCTTACCGATACGAACCGGAGGCACGCGGGCATTCTCCGAATCAATTGATAATACACATCGATTGTGGTAAACTGATTCATCGGTTTCAAAGCACAAGGAAAAAAAACCATGAAAAAGACGCTTACTCTGTTTGTCCTTTCATTTCTATTCATCGCCCTGCCTGCCTTTGCAAGCGAACATGCTGAAAAGTCAGACACGACCGGGTCTAAGATTCCTGAGCCTGTCCAGATCGTTACACATCATACTATAACGATAGAGGGACAGCAAATCAAGTATACTGCAACGACCGGGACGATGCTTTTGAGGGACGAAAATAACAAACCAATCGCGCTCTTCGGGTTCATTGCATATACAAAAGACAACGCTGATCCTAATTCACGTCCTATAACTTTTGCCTACAACGGCGGGCCCGGTTCGTCGTCTATCTGGCTGCACATGGGTGCTCTGGGTCCGAAGCGAGTGGTGATCGATGACCCGGAAGCAACTCCTCCACCGCCTTACAAGATGAAGGATAATCAGTATTCAATACTCGACGTAAGTGATCTTGTAATGGTCGACCCAGTTGGAACGGGTCTGAGTCGCCCCGTCGGCAAGGCAAAAGGTTCTGACTTCTGGGGAGTAGATCAGGATATAAAAACCGTGAGCGAATTCATTTTTCAGTACATCAAAGACAACGATCGATGGAACTCCCCCAAGTTTCTCTTTGGCGAAAGCTACGGCACAACGCGGTCGGCAGGAATCGCCGACTACCTCTACGAGAGACTCGGTGTGGAAGTGAACGGAGTTGTCTTCCTGTCAACAGTCTGGAATTTTGAAACGCTTGCATTCGCTCCCGGAAACGACCTTCCGTATGTCTTGTATCTTCCGACTTATGCCGCCGTAGCGTGGTACCACAACACACTCCCATCAAAGCCTTCGGACCTCCCATCTTTTCTCGCCAAAGTCCGGAAGTTCGCGGCGGGCGAATATGAACAGGCTCTCTTTAAGGGCGCTTCAATCGACAGTACAGCGTTCTTTGACGTTTTGTCGAAGCTGCATGAATATACAGGCATATCGGAAGAGTACTGGCGCAAAGCGAATCTCCGTTTGAGTGAGCCGCAATTCACTGATGAGCTGCTTCGCAAAGAGGGCCAAACCGTAGGGAGGCTCGATGCAAGGTATACGGGGCCGACTGAAGATCTGCTTGGTGAATATTCCAACTTCGATCCGCAAAGTACCACAATCAGTCCAGTCTTCATAACCGACTTCCTCAATTACTTCCATAATGACTTGAAGTTCCCCACTGACCAGGTTTATCACATCGATGCTTACAGCACGAAGGGGTTCAAATGGGACTGGAACCAGCGAGGGCGACACGGGTTTGGTTTCCGTGATCCCAATGTTGCACCGGATCTCGCAGATGTAATGCAGAAAGACCAGTATTTGAACATTCTTATGTTGAACGGGTACTTTGATCTGGCAACACCCTTCTTTGCGACCGAGTACACCATCGACCATCTTGGCGCAAACATTCCTAACCTGCTCAAGAGAGTTCACATGAAATATTTCATGTCCGGGCACATGGTGTACGTGAACTCAAAAGTCCTGCCGCAATTCAAAGCCGACATCGCGCACTTCATTGAAACGATGAGTATTCAGAAGGAGATCAGCGAGAGCGGGACACCTTCTTCCGGGGCGGCGAGTGAGTATAAGAATCAGAAGTAGAGAGATGTACCAGCTTAATCCGTTTACGGATGCCTGAGGCAGCGGGAAGTTCGAAACCCGGACTCGTGCGAAGGCTTAGCACCTTCGACATGACCATGATAGTGATAGGCTCGATAATAGGGGCCGGGATCTTCATGACTCCTTCTTCAATTGCCCGAGTGCTTCCCTCGCCCGCGCTCATCGTGTTCGTGTGGGTACTGGGCGGGGTTACGGCGCTTTGTGGTGCACTTACCTATGCTGAACTTGGCGGCATGATGCCGGACGCAGGAGGAGTGTATGTTTATCTCGCGAAGGCATACGGTGGCGTCTGGGGATTCCTGTACGGTTGGACTTATTTCGTGGTCGTGAATACCGGCGGGTTGGCTGCAATCGCACTGGTCTATGCCACTTACCTCGGTTATTTTATTCACCTTTCAGCGGTAGGAATAAAGGCCGTTGCCATATTGGGGGTGCTCTTCCTCACCGGCGTCAACTATTTCGGTGTGAAGCTCGGCGGGACTTTTGCCGGAGTATTCACAATCCTCAAAGTCGCAGCAATTGCCGGGCTCGTGGTTTTCGGTTTTGCTATTGGCACTTCCAATGCGAGCCCGCTGGTGCCTCTAATTCCTAAGAGTATGCAAGGCGGTCTTGCAAGCTCGATCGCAATTGCAATGGTTGGAGTGCTATGGACTTATGGAGGCTGGCAGCATGCTACATTTCTTGCGGGAGAAGCGAGAGATCCCAAAAAGAGCCTGCCGGTTTCGATCATAACTGGGACTGTTCTGGTTGTCGTGGTTTATGTCGCAGTAAACCTTGTTTACCTTCATTTGTTGCCGGTTGCGAGTATCTCATCTACACAGCGAGTAGCGGCAGAGGCTGCTCAGAGCTTTCTCGGTCACGCGGGTGGAATCCTAATTTCAGTCGCGATCATAATTTCAACTTTTGGTACCGCAGGCATCTACACTCTAAGTGCCCCGAGGATATACTATGCAATGGCCCAAGACGGGGTATTCTTCAAGAAGACTGCGTTCGTACATCCGAAATACCATACGCCGACTTACTCGATCATTTTCCAATCCGTGTGGGTAATCGTACTGCTCCTATTCGGCAATTTCCTCCAGCTTATTACTTATGCCATTTTTGCCGATTGGATCTTCTTCGCTTTGACGGCGGCGGCCGTCTTCGTATTTCGAAAAAGAATGAAAGATCTGGATCGACCTTACAGGACCCTGGGTTATCCTGTGACAACCCTTTTCTTTGTATTGGTCGCGTCATGGTTTGTCATCAATACTCTGGTCACCGCACCTCTTCAATCGTTTGCCGGTATTGCATTCATCTCGCTGGGCATTCCAATCTACTACTATTGGAAACGGAAGAGTTCCGGAGCCGTGGTGAATTGACTTCTCTTCAAACGAAACACGCATTCCAAATCTAGAAATGAAAGAGACAAATGCTGAGTTTTGACATCAATAAGTATCGCGAAATGTTTCCTGTCGTGAAAACAGGGACAATCTATCTGAACCATGCGGCGACAGGCCCCCTATCGACAAGGGTCGTCGCTGCCGTGGACAGGTACTTAATGGAACGGGCGGAGACTCAAATCGACAACTTCGAATTGTTCCAGCCGATTCTAAATGAGACGAGGATGTTTGCATCGAGGCTGCTGAGGACAACACCAGACAGGATCGCATTCTTCGACAACACCACTAACGCAATAAACCTTCTGGCTGCGGGACTCGGGTGGAAACCCGGCGACAGGATTATTCTCGATGACATCGAGTTCCCTGCAAACGTGTATCCGTTTTTGAACCTGAAGCGTTTAGGAGTAGAAATAGATTTTGTCAAGAACAGGGAAGGGAAGATCCTTCCCGAAGATATTGAATCGAAAATCGTGCCCCGTACCAGGCTGCTTTCAATCAGTCACGTCCAATTTCTTACGGGTTATCGTTCGGACTTGTACACCCTCGGCGAAATGTGCAGAAGGAAAGGGATCATATTTTCAGTAGATGCCATCCAGTCGGCAGGCGTCGTTCCCATCGATGTGAACAAGATGAAGATAGACTTTCTCGCGACCGGCGGACAGAAGTGGCTCCTGGCCCCGCAGGGGATCGCGTTTGCTTACGTCTCGAAAGAGCTTCAGGAAAAGTTGAAACAGGCGTATTTAGGCTGGACTTCAATTAAGAACTTCTTCAGTGAGTTCACAAATTACAGGCTTGATCTGGATGATTCAGCAAGAAGATATGAGAACGGCACATTGAACTACATTGGTATAACAAGTCTGCATGAATCGATAGGAATGCTTCTTGATGTTGGCATTGAGAACATAGAGGAACACGTCGTCGATTTGAACGATAAGCTTGTGCAGTCGCTGCACCTGACAGGTAGAAAAGCTTATGTTGAAGGTGATAGAAAAGAGCGAGCTGGGATAGTCTCAATCAAGGTGGACGACGCAGACCACTACGCCGCAAATCTTTCAAAGTCTAAGATTCAGGTCGCGGTGCGCCAGGGTCTCATTAGAGTCTCGCCACATTTCTACAATACTGAAGATGAGATCGACACACTTGTCGAGAAGCTGAATTCAAGGTGACGAGTGCGAAAGGGAAATGCGAGAGATGCGCATCGGCATGAGGACCGACCTATTGATTCGCTTCCATGAGTCGTGTAGACCAAAGGGATAGCTGAAAAGTCCGAGTTCTACCGGCGGCGCGGCGGAGTTCTCATGCAGCAATAGATGCGCTCAGAAACTGGGCAAGAAAGGAAAGGTAAATCAATCTATCCTTCCCCGCACATCTCATATCCGAATGGGTGAAAAGCAAATACTAAGTTTTGTCGGTAGTGGGCTTCTTTGGTTTAGGAAAGAGCTTGCCGCGAGTCGCATTCTGGATCAAGGCATGAACATCCGCTAATTCCCATGCAATTATCATTCACTAATAAAACAGGGAATATATAGATCGGCTTACGACCAATTGGAAGAAGCCATGGCTCGACCGATGGCTATCTACTTGCGGAAGTTTCTAAAGAAAGTGAAGGAGATTCTTCGGCAAAAGCTTCGCGATAAGACAATCTCTGCGAGAATTTATGAACGACATCGTGTTATTGACATTACACAACAGGGTTTCTCGGAATCTTAGATTGCGGAACGATCCGGGATGCATTTTACCGGCATCTGTGATTGGATTATCTGGTTTAACGCGGATGGGTTCGATGGATTTGACGATCCTCCCAACGCCGAGGGCAGTCCTTCATCGCTCTCAGGAGGAGAGATTCGACGGATGACAAAGGCGGCGCTGTCCCGACCCAGCGATGCTGGATTGCCATATACACACTGGTCCGATGATAGTATACATCAGGAACGCCGTCGCAAAATCTACTGGTACTTGACGCGAAGAAATGCTCAGAGAAATCATGGCAACCAATTTCTATCCTTTTGTAGAAAATAATAGTTGGAATGGCACCGGGTAGTGTCGGTCGACGGAAATGTGCTCATTTGTGCTGAAAGGGCTCAGATTCTTGGGGAAAGATTCTCAGAACGGTAAATAGGGAGGAAGGGTTGCTCGGAAAGAGGAGGGGGGAAGATTAATGACTTCCCCTCCAGCCTAAAACTTTTTTGCCAACGTGTACTTTGCGAATGCTTAGTTGGATGCCGCTTTCTGGGGAACCGGAAGTGAATTGTTTTCGCCAGTATGCCCGGAAAGGACGGATGTGATCAAAGCATCCATCTCCTGCTTGAAAGACTCATACGCTGCAGTGAAATCGTCGGCGGCCGTTTCCAACTCCTCGTGGGAGTTAGCCTGCATTATCTTTGCCAGTGCTGGTCCGAGTGTCATTTCTTTCTCCTCTTTTTTTGTTCCATGTTCCATCATTGAATAACATTCACAACGTAACAGGTTTCTTGAATAATGCCATTGATGGGCGTCAACGTGATGGCACATTATGCCGCCCATCAATTTAAGAGCGGCCAGAAATATGGCAATATCGCTTGAATTTGAGCAATGAACCATGACTGCACACATCTGTGACATAAAGCACCACTCTGGAATCTCATCTCACGCTGAGTTCCGCCTCTGCAGCCTTTCACTTTTTAACTTCACGGATTATCTTGTAAATAATTTGTAGCTATTGTTTGGCACTTGAAGGGAGCTGTGCTATAAGATGACCAGAAGTTTATCAATAGTGTTTCTCGATCAAATCCCGAAACTTACCCTCCACGCTCCAGCCCCAGAGAAGAGAGTTAGAGGGGATCCCTATGGGAGTCAATCGGGCTGTCTGATTCCTCCGGTCGAAGGTGTGTTTTGTCGAGTTCGCGGGGTGGAATATCCATTAGTCACAGGTACAAATCCGCGATCAGGTTGAGTCGGTCCATGCGGGTCGAGATATTATCTGATGTATGAAATTGCCACTGATGTAATAATACCGATAATCGCATGAGGAGAATTCAATGAGTGTTCAAAATGATGTTTCGGACAAATCGCGCGCCGGGCGCATAATGTCTATAGATATTCTCCGCGGTTTCACAATCCTGGTGATGATCTTTGTGAATGATCTGGCCGGCGTTGCCGGTGTCCCCGGGTGGATGAAGCATGCTCCAACTTTGCATGACGGGATGACTTTTGTAGACTGGGTATTCCCGGCTTTCTTGTTCATCGTTGGGATGTCTATTCCTTTCTCCATCGGACGGCGTATCGAAAAAGGGGAGAAGCTCAGCTCAGTGTGGAAGCACATACTCGTCCGCGTCATCGGACTTCTTATACTCGGTGTGTACATGGTGAATGGTGAGGTAATCTCCAACCATGGAATCATAAATCCCAATCTCTGGATACTCCTGGTGTACGTGTTCGCAGTAATCATTTGGAATAAAAACAGCAGCAGGGACTTTCTCCTCTCGAGGAGGTGGGTTAAATATTTAGCCGTCGCCGGATTGATAGCTCTGTTCTTCTTGTACAGGGGTGGAGACCAGTCGGGCATTATTCAAATGCGTCACTATTGGTGGGGGATTCTCGGCCTGATCGGATGGGCATATCTTATTGCTTGCCTCTTCTACATACCTCTTAGGAATAGCCAGACCGGGTTGGTAGGAGCCGTCGCCCTGCTCTATTTACTTTATCTTGCTGCGAGCGCCGGAATGCTTAAGAGTCTTCCTCTCATTGAGGGCATGATGAATGTTGGATCTACTCTCGGTTCGCACGCCGCCATAGTTCTCTCAGGCGTCATACTCGGTAACAAGCTCGGTGCAAATCTAGAATTGCCGAATCACAAAAGCATTTTAAGATGGAGTTTCGGATTCAGCATATATCTCCTGATTGCTGCACTCCTTCTTCACCAGCTCAACAGGCTTGATACAATGTTCATTATCAGCAAGAACCTTGCTACCGTGCCATGGTGTCTGCTTAGCTCGGTGTTCACGATATGGATATGGCTCGCGGTCTACTGGCTCTTGGATATGAAGGGGTATAGCTCGTGGTCGAAGGTTATTGAGCCGGCGGGTCTGAATCCATTATTTGCCTACATTCTGGCGCCGCTTGTTGTGGAGTGTTTTGCACTTTCTGCCCTTCTATTCAACGGCTTCGATGTGTACTCATGGCTCGGCAATTCGTTCTGGCTCGGGTTCTCTCGCGCTTTGCTAATAGCTTTCCTGATGACCTGGTTGCCAGGTTATCTTGGTAGGAGAGGTCTTCAATTGAAATTGTAGACTATCTCAACTTGAGCGGTGGCCATTAGCAGGGTAATCTTTCGTTGTTTCTTTCTGACAGCCAGTTTCTATCTGACACTTGCAGACAAGAAATGAGAATATTGGTGAATCACATTGGATACGAGCTCGACGGCATTAAATCTGCCGTAATAGAGAGCGATCCTCGGGATCTTTCGATGAGGTGTTCGATGAAGCTCTACAGTGACGATGGTATTGTTGCGCGCCCGACACCCGTTTACGCCGGAAAGGCAGACCGATGGAAGAATTGGCACTTTTGGAGCATAATTTTCTCCCAGGTGAACCAAAGTGGAAAATACTACATTGAATGCGAAACACCTGACGGGAAATTCTCATCATCACCTTTTTTGATCCAGAGGAATCTCCTTCAAAGGCAAACGGTATCCGATGTTGTCGCTTACTTCAAGCTGCAACGTTGCGTGGGACAATTCGAGAAGGCAGATACAAGAATGACCTTAGAGGACGGCAGGATAGATGTCGTGGATGTGCATGGAGGCTGGCAGGATGCAAATGGCGACTATGGCAAACATTTATCGCATTTGTCTTTCTCGTTTTTTTGTGCCGCAGCAAACTCCAATAGTCGCTTACAGTCTCTGCAAGAGTTACGAGCTGTTGAGGGAGGGACACGATGAAAACTATGACCAAATGCTGAGAAGGATGGTCGATGAAATTCTATGCGGTGCTGATTACCTGTGAGGGTTAAGAATCCGAGGGGCTCCTTCTACAGAAACGTCTCTGGACTAGGAGCAGGCAAGAAACCGGAAGACAGCAGAATAACTCCTGCAACGACCGGATTCTGGATAAAGATGAAGACTAATAACTCCTCTGTGCCTGCGGGTCAGAGCGGGCCGGGTCCCTACAGCGGTAAGTACGAGGTCGGTTATCGGGAGGGCGGGGAAATATCGATTGCTTCAGTAGCTATGGCCTCGCAACTTAAACAGAGTGGAGATTTCAATTCCGAGACTTACCAGAAGTCCGCGGAGGATGCCTTTCAATTCATAGATTCGAATAATTTTGCACTGGCATACGACGGTAAAAACAACATAGTCGACGATTAATGCGCCCTTGCCGCTGCGGTGGAGCTATACAAAGTGACAAAGAAAGATGTCTATCTGAAAGCTGCTGAAAGCCCGGCGGAGAGTCTTATTGCAAGATTGACGTCTTGGAAAGATTATTCGAACTACTGGCGTGCCGACGATTCGGATCGGCCCTTCTTTCATGTGCTTGAAGAGGGGTTCCCGGTAGTCTCTTTGCTCTACTATGTCGATGTTTGTGACTCGAAGACGACTGTGGATGTACTTCGCGCAATCAAGAAGTCGCTCGAATTCAACCTTTCGGTGACCTCTGAGGTTCCAAACATGTTTGGCTATGTGCGGCGGTTAGTCCAACGCGAAGATGGGAGTCGGGCAACCACCTTTTTTTGCCCTCATGACATTGAGACTGCTCCCTGGTGGCAGGGAGAAGACGCCCGCTTAGCATCTTTGGCTTCAGCCGCGAGATTGGCAATTCCGTATTTCAAAGCTGATGCGGATTTCGTAAAGAAACTTGAAAGACACGCAGACGATCAGTCGAATTGCATACTCGGTCTGAATCCCTTTGATGCGTGTATGATGAAGGGAGCAGGGCATAACAATCCGGAGTATAAATTTTTCGATAGTAATCAGTATATGAATATGCCGGGCGGAATTTCCAACGGCATCACCGCAGGGCTCGATAACGAACATGACGTCGATATCGACGTGCCTTATTCAATCACGGGGAAAGACAACGGTTGAAGATGGACGGAACAATGGCTACCACACGATGCCTGGTATCTACTTGCCGTCTCTGCATGTAAACCAGATAAATAGGAGGAAACTATGTGGCGCTTCTTTATAGGATTGATTTTGGCAGTCGGTATTGTTTCATGTGCCGGGACAAAACTCACTCAATCTGAAGAAGGGAATGCGAGAAATATTGTCGGATACATATTCGCGAGAGATACTCTACTTAATGGAAATGATATCAATGTGAAGGATATGACAGAGATAAACTATGCATTCGCAAACATAGTTGATGGAAAGATATCACAGGGATTCAAGTACGACACAGAGAATTTCAAAATCCTCAATCAGACGAGGACAGAGAACCCGGATTTGAAGATACTCATTTCGGTCGGTGGATGGGAATGGTCGGGAGGGTTCTCCGATATGAGCCTTACCAAGGCGAGCAGGAAGAAGTTCATAAGAAGTGCAATTGCCTTTGTTGAAGAGAACAATCTGGATGGAATCGATATTGACTGGGAATATCCGAACCAAATCGGCAACGGAAATACTTACCGCCCTGAAGACAAAGAGGATTTCACGTCGCTGCTGAGAGAACTTCGCAGCGCGCTTCATGAATTAGGGACGAAGACCGGCAAGCACTATCTAATCTCCATCGCTGCAGGTGCCTCGAAGAAATACCTTGCGAATACTGAGATGAGTAAGGTGCAAAAGTATGTGGACTATATTAACCTCATGACATACGACTTCTATGTGCCGGGCGCCGACTCAATCTCAGGATTCAATGCCCCGCTCTTTACTAATCCACGGGACCCACATCATGGTTCCGACGACGCAATAGTGCAGGACTTCATAGCTGACGGCGTTTCGCCGCAAAAACTAGTGCTGGGTGTGCCATTTTACGGTCATGTGTTTCAGGTTGACTCTACAAGCTACAATGGTCGGTATGAACCGGCCGGAATACCCAGCACGCGTATTCGAGGGACCTTCGCGAATCTCGTACAACATTACATAAACAAAAATGGATTTGTCAGATACTGGGATTCCACTTCCTGTGTCCCCTATCTTTTCAACCCCGTTAGCAGGATTTTCATAACCTACGAAGATCAGGAGTCTCTCAGGGACAAGTGCGATTTCATAAAGGCTCGCGGACTGAAGGGGGTAATGTTTTGGGAGTATAATGCTGATTACAAGGGAAAGCTTCTCCAGACGCTTTATGATGGATTGAGATAGCCGTAAAGTTATTGTCGAGAGGTCTGCGGGTCGGGCAAGACCTTACGATATGAAAATTAGTCTCCGGTGGTTGACACGACGTACTCACTGACAGATCTGTACCGAGTCTCGGGCAATCTACACACTTTTCTAAGCGGTTGGTCGTCCGATGTCTCCAGAAAGTTCATAATAGCAGGCTCAATTGCTTTGTGTCCAACCAGCGCCTAAATTGTGACGATCCGTGGTAGAAGATGGATTAGGAGCGGTAATTTGTAGTTAACCGCTCTAGGAAAAGAGATTCGTCTATTAGACAGAAGGAGAGTCAGCATGAAAGTCTTGATTACCGCTTTGGTTTTTGTGTTTTCCTTGGACTTTGCTGCGCAGGCGAGTCCTACCCTGATGGCGGCAAAGCCGGATTCTGTCCACGCAGATACGGTCGATGTCTGGGTGCCCACTATGGTCACGGCGTTGAACCTGAGTCAAATAGCATTCAGCAATTGGACCCAGGGTGGTTCGAATTCGCTTGCGTGGACTGCCTCGGCAAATATTGGCTACAACTACAAAGGCAAGATTTGGGGGTTGAAGAATCATCTACGCGCTTCTTATGGTAGGAGCAAGCTCGGAGGGCAAGCATCCATCATAACTGATAACGATCTTTTGTTCGAGAACGTGTTGACTTACAATGTTGGCTGGCCTACAAGTCCGTTCTTCAGCAATACCATTATCACGACAATTGCAGAAGGCTATTCGTATGCGTCCAGTGTGCCCACGCCAATCGCGAACTTTTTTGATCCAGGTTACGTAACACAGAGTCTGGGATTTGAATACAGCGCATCGAGCAGCTTCTCCACGCGTCTCGGTATAGCGTCCCAGGAAATATTTACCAACAAGTTTCGGCAGTATTCTAACCCGCTTGGAGCAACCGGTAATTTGAAGGCGTTCAATCTTCAGACGGGTCTGGAATCGGTATCCCATGCAAAACTCCAGATCGCAGAAAATATGCTGTTCACAACAGGGTTGCGACTCTTCACACGTTTCAGCGATCTTTCGGTGTGGGATGTCAGATGGGACAACCTCATTGCCGCAAAGGTGAATTCCTTCATTGTTGTGAATTTCACTTATCAATTAGTCTACCAAAAGGATCAATCTCTGAGGACACAGATGAAGGAAGGTCTGCAGCTTGGGCTTGCGTATACAATCTTCTAAGCTATGCTTATCGTACGTTGACTAAATCGTAAACAAATTTGTCAATTTTCCAAGGAGAAAAAATGAAGATAGTAGATGAGTTCAAAGAATTTGCCGTGAAAGGGAACATGATCGACATGGCGATCGGCATTGTCATAGGAGCCGCTTTCGGCAGCGTGGTGCAGTCGCTCGTTCGGGATATCGTTATGCCACCTTTCGGAAGGGTCCTGGGCGGGATGGATTTCAGCAACCTTTTTATCAACCTCTCACCCGGTAGCTACAGCTCGCTAGCGGCGGCCAAGACTGCCGGTGCAGCGACAATAAACTATGGTCAGTTCTTAAACACCATAATCTCGTTCCTGATTGTCGCCTGGGCGTTGTTCATGATTGTGAAGCTGATGAACAAGCTGAAGCGCCAGCCCCCGGCAGCTGAACCAAATACAAAGTCTTGCCCTCAGTGCCAGTCTATTGTCAACATTAAGGCGGTGCGATGTCCGTTTTGTACTTCACAAATATGAAGCCGAGTTGAAAGCCGGTCAGATGACGACCCGGGTTTGATAGACACGCCCAGGAGACCCGGCCGAAAACTGTAACCGCCAAGACCCTGCCTACCAGGCAGGCGCGAAAGCACGCAAGGGAAATTATCGTTGGAAACATCGGACCCTCACGGAGGGTCAAGTCCCAATCTCTGTGTAAAATCATAGAAGGTCACGCTGCCAGTCTGTACGAAATAAAATCGGTCTGATTGTCCTGCGGACAGATGAGTTGCCTGAGCTGCTTAAGCTGTGCGAGCTCA
>JAJYIT010000025.1 GCA_021789975.1 Bacteroidota bacterium | reverse complement strand
AAAAATCCGTTGTGTCCCGATCTTTTCTCGCCAATCCAGCGTCTATCGCTATATCAATCACTTAACGGATCCTCTCATCTTTTTATCCGTCAATATTTATGCCCCTATCGCGGATTTAAGGTCCGAGGCGTAAATTGATTTTCACCCCATCGATTGATATATTGATTCCGGTTTTTCAAAATTCAAATTCCGGAGGAATTTTTGCGCAAGAACCGCTTCAAAATAATCTTGATAGTAGCTGCAATTTTGCTCTCGCTCTACTATCTCTACCCGACGTATGAGAGCGGAACTTATGACAAGAAGTTATCGGAGCTTTCCGGACAGCCTAAGCTTGAAGAGTATTTGCAGGCTCATCCGCTTCAACAGCTAAGCGATTCGCTGAGGCAGTCGGAAATAGACAGCCTCAGTCAAGCTTATTCAGCCGACAGTACTAAATACTATGATGCGAATGCAAAGGCGATAACAAGTGCAAAGCTCAAGCGAATAAAGCTCGGACTTGATCTTCAGGGGGGAATGCATATCGTACTTCAGGTCAATGTTCTGAAAATGCTCCAAGATATGGCAAAGAACAAAGACCAGACATTCAACAAGGTGATGGCCGCCGTCAAACAGGAGGTCCAGCAAACTCACGCCGACCCGATAACCGTCCTGGCCCGACAATTCAACCAACGTGGCATTCGGCTTAGCAGATACTATGGGGATATCCGCGACGATAATTCGAAGGTGATTTCGTACTTACAAAATCAGGCGAATACTGCTGTAGACCGCGCGATGGAAATCGTCAGGAATCGTGTAGACCAGTACGGAGTTTCCGAACCCACTATTCAGAAGCAGGGTGGAAGCAGGTTTATAGTCGAGCTGCCCGGCGTCAGTAACGAAGCGGAAGTAAGAGAGCTATTGCAGAGCACAGCGGTTCTTCAATTCAAGTTGCTTCAGCCTGAGGATGTCGTAATAAAAGTTTTCAAATCGATCGATGCCGTCCTTGCAGGTAAGTCCGACTCGGTTGCCAATGCCGATACATCTGCCTCCGATACTACTATGACGCCCGCAGAGTTCGCTAGAAAGCATCCATTCTTTGCAATAGTCCGCGTAGACTCAAGGAGTGGTGATGCCTATGTCGCCGAAACCGACCGTGACAAACTCGACCGAGTCTTGGCTCGGGAAGACGTCAGGCACGTGATACCTACGAATTTCGAGTTTCTCTACGGCGCAAAGCCAATCGTCAGCCCCCAAGGTGAAAAGTTTTTCGAGATGTATGTGGTTGACAAGGACCCGCTGCTGACGGGAAGTGTTGTGACAAATGCGCAAGCTACCATCGATCCAACCACGAACTCCCCCGTGGTGGACATGCAAATGAATTCACAGGGTGCCAGGGATTGGTCTCGTATTACGGGCGCCAACCTTCACAAGCGGATTGCCATTGCCCTTGACAATGCGGTATACTCGGCGCCGGTAGTTCAAAGCAAAATACCGAACGGGAGTTCTCAAATTTCCGGGATGGCTAATATGGATGAAGCGAATCTTCTGGCGATCGTGCTACGCGCAGGAGCTCTTCCGGCACCGGTAGACATCGTAGAAGAAAGGAACGTAGGTCCCTCGCTCGGAGCAGATTCAATCAGGGACGGCCTTCTTTCCGGCATTCTCGGGCTTTCTATTATCATGCTGTTTATGGGATTCTACTACCGCACAGGTGGAGTGACTGCAGATCTCGCCCTGCTTCTGAACATCCTGTTTATTCTCGGAGTCCTGGCAGCTTTCCACGCCACTTTAACCATGCCGGGTATCGCGGGCATGATTCTGACATTCGCCGTTGCCGTGGACGCGAACGTGCTTATATATGAACGCATACGCGAAGAGATGACAACAGGTAAGACGCTCCGGGCTGCTATCGACCAGGGATATGCCAAGGCATTCACCGCAATTTTCGATGCCAATATCATATCACTTTTCACTGGTGCAATACTTTACCAGTTCGGAACGGGCCCGGTACAAGGGTTCGCCCTGACTTTGATGATCGGAATAGTCGCTTCACTTTTCAGTGCGATCGTAATCACCCGTGTGGTTTTCGATATCATGATGGAACGAGGAGCGACATCTATCAACTTTGGCTGAACCAACCTCCATGGTTGAAAAACATAAAATTACATGATCTTGAATTTGCTGAAATAATATTAGAGAGATAAGAAATGCGTTTCTTTCCCAGAACTAGCATAGACTTTGTCGGAAAACGGCACATCTGGTACACAGTTTCTGCCTCGTTGATACTCATCGGCCTGATCACAATAGCCATCCGTGGTCTTGACTATGGTATTGATTTCGTAGGTGGTACGGAGCTAACACTTGAATCTACCCCTGCCCTTCAGATCGCGCAGATCCGCTCGGCGCTCAACAAGATCGGCCACGGGGATGCCCAGATAACAACCTTCGGTGCCGCCAGCCAGTACTTGATCAGGGTAAAGGCATCCGAGCAATCGACAAACACCAGTACACAGATCATGGATGTGCTGAAGAGTTCCTATCCGACGACGCAGTTTACCCTGCTGGAAGATAACAAGGTCGGGCCTGAGATCGGTGCCGAGCTCAGGCGGGATGCCGTCATGGCAATCTTTTACGGACTGCTTGCAATTCTCGTCTATGTGACCTTCCGGTTTCAGTTTATTTACGCAGTCGGTGCAGTTCTTGCACTCTTCCATGATGTGTTAATAACGCTCGGAGCGGTTGCAATTTTCGGCTGGCTTGTCCCGTGGCTCAACTTGCAGATAGACCAGACAATGGTGGCGGCATTTCTTACTCTTGTCGCATACTCCATGAATGACACAGTTGTAATATTTGACAGGATCAGAGAAAATCTGAAGTTGTATAAGGGTGAGAATTTGATTCGAGTTATGAATAGAAGTATCAATGACACTCTTAGCCGAACCATTATTACCTCCGGAACGGCCTTTGCGGTGTTGCTTGTGCTTCTGATATTCGGCGGCGAAGTTACGCGGGGGTTTGCGTTTGCGATGCTAGTCGGCGTGACAACCGGAACTTACTCTTCGATTTACGTGGCATCAGCAATTGTTGTCGATTATAACGTCTATATAAAGAAGGTTGACTTGCGAGTGCCGGCCACACAGTCACCTGTACTGGAAATCGAGAGACCCTATGAAGTTGCGGCAAAAAGAGCTTGACGGCGGGATCGTAGTATTTGAAATTGAAGGCAATATCATCGGAGGGCCGGATGCCATGGGCTTCAACGATGAATTACAGAAGTTGATCGGAAAAGGGAAAAACAAATTCGTGCTCGATATGAAATCCGTAGAGCACATTAACAGCAGCGGACTCGGAATTCTTATCGCAAGCCTGAACGCGGTCCATCAGGTGAACGGGAACTTGAAAGTTGCAAATGTCAGCCCGCGAGTTTTTGATCTCCTTAAGATCACGAAGTTGAACCAGATCTTTGAGCTGCATGAATCTGTAGAAGATGCAGTTAAAGCCCTCGCCTAATCTTTACTAGTCTATCAAGTCCGATCCGGGAGAGTCCTGCGAACTTCGACTTGGAGTGCAGGGCGATCAGGCACGGCCTTTTTGTTGAATCGGGAGTTAACAGATGTCAATGAAAATCATTGTCGGTGCGCAATGGGGCGATGAAGGAAAAGGCAAGATTGTCGATCTCCTTAGCGAGGATGTCGATATTGTCGCCCGATACCAGGGTGGAGCGAATGCGGGACATACTGTGGTTGTCAACGGCAAGACCTACATACTCCACCTGATACCGTCAGGTATACTTCATCCGAAAGTTACTTGTATCATTGGGAACGGTGTCGTTCTTGACCCGCAAGCGTTCATAGACGAACTTTCACTTCTTGAATCTCATGGCATAGATGTACGCGGGAGGATATTCATTTCCCACAACGCACATCTTATTATGCCGTATCACAAGCTAATCGATTCCCTCAACGAGCAAGGTACATCGAAGATTGGTACTACCGGAAGAGGAATCGGTCCTGCGTATATCGACAAATTCGCACGCGTCGGAATAAAGATCGTGGATCTTCTGCATCGGGATTTACTGGTGAAGAAGATCAAATCGAATATCGAAGATAAGAACCTCCTCCTCAGTAGGATATACAATTCCTCCATGATAGACGTCGATGAGATTGTTGACACATATCTTCAATACGACAAACAGCTTGACGAATTCATCAAGGATACTTCCCTTTATCTTAACCAGGCGCTGAAAGCAGGCAAGGCGATTCTTGCTGAAGGCGCACAAGGCGCAATGCTCGACGTTGACTTCGGGACTTACCCATTCGTAACATCTTCAAATCCTACGAGCGGTGGTGCTTGTACAGGTCTGGGAGTATCTCCAACATCCATCGGTTCGGTCATAGGTGTCGCGAAGGCTTATACCACACGCGTCGGTAATGGTCCATTCCCGACGGAGCTGAAAGACTCACTTGGCGAGACGCTTAGAAAAATCGGCGGTGAATACGGCGCGACTACCGGGAGACCGCGGCGCTGCGGCTGGTTGGATCTCTTCAGCTTAAGATATTCTGCTATGGTAAACGGCATTCAAGAAATAGCGCTGACGAAACTCGATGTGCTTGATGATTTCGACGCAATAAAAGTCTGTGTCGGGTATAAGTACAACAACAAACTCCTAAAGAGCTTCCCTCTCGATCTCTGCACGATCGAGGACATAGAACCAGTTTATGAATCATTACCGGGATGGAAAGAGAACATCGCGGGCGCCAGAAACTACAGCAGCCTTCCGGGTAAGTGCCGATCTTACATCGAGTTTATCGAAAAGTACCTGGAGGTCCCTGTGAAGATTGTTTCGGTCGGGGCAACGCGAGAACATACAATAGTCAGGTAACAGCCTCTTTATTCAGACATCATTCCGATCACGCTCTCTTAAGACATGCGGCGACGTCATTTTTACTTGTCTGATTCAAGCTTCTTGTACTTGGACCGATAGTCCGGAATAACCTCTTCCACTTTTCCGACGACTGCTTTGCCATCCTTCCAAATGGCGATGGGATACCCCGGTCTCCGCCTCTTATCTATCTCTTCTGCGACAGAATGACAACCACTCTGAGATCTCGCTTTCACCTTCCCAATCGCCAGGGCAACTGATCGCAACCAGACAAAAATCATGTTCAAGCGGTAACCCTTTGGCTAAGCATCTGTTAGTATTTTAGCGAACACCTTCGATGCCATGGCAGTCTCAAATGCGAAGCTTAGCCCGTGAGATACAAGCTCCTTCTATCCTGCAAAGCATCAATTACCTGCGCTTATTGAAACCGAGGCTGTGTTGAAAGCGGAAAGACCCTGTGCAATAGCGTCAGGTTCCACAAACTCGTTCACTGCTCGACAATCTGACAGCGGCCTCGTCGCTATGGTCGTTTTCCCTTCGCCTTTTGGACCGCCTGTTAAAACGATTTGGTCCATACCTTATGCGGATTAACTCCACATAATCTGTCAATCCTTTTACGCTAAGTAGAGAGACTGTGATTCAGGCGAGGTAAGATCTAAAACTCGTAGAACGCTTCCAAAGTGAAGTTTGTCCCGTCTACGTTCACCTTCCCGTACTGTGTCTGCGGCAAAGCCACTCTTAGCCCGTTGTAGTCCGTATAGGCCGATTGAAAGGTAGAAGTCGTATTGAATTCAGGTGACCTGAATTTGAATTCCCAGCGGAGACCCAGATCTTTTTCGAACATGTAAGAAACACCCATTGCCACCTGTATTCCTGCAGTGACACTAAGCGGCGAATTCGCAACTGCGGCACCGATTGAAAGGTCACGTTTTCCAAGGCAAATGTCAGGGCCGCCCCCCAGGTATATGTTCCACTGATTCTGAACCACCGGTATGCTGAAATACCCGTTGGCTTCCAGCAGCCAGAGGGAAAAGCCGTCTCTCACCGGAATACCCACGTAGGTACCTGACGAGTTGTATCCGTAAATGGTGCCTATCGATTCGCTTGTACTTACAGGTTGGACGATGATACCTACAGCACTGGTTGGCGACAGATCGAGTCTTACATCTCCTCCATACGAGAAGAATGCTCCGAAGTCGTTATATGTGATCTTGATTGAAGGATCTTGATCGCGCGAGGCGGGATAAACTCTCGCAGAGGTGACATAATCCATGAAGCCGCCGACTTGAATCTTCGGAGCCGAAGATGTGACAACATCCGAGATCGACTGCCCACAAAGCCGGGCAGGTCGTGATAAAAATGTAATAGCGCAAGCAGTTAGAAGTGCTGCGATAGATTTCATTGACTGGTGAAGAATCGCGACCTGTTGTCAACAATCGACGCAGAATTCTTCAAATTCTGCAACCAGTCGCTAACGATCCTTTGCTTCTCCTGTTGCATCTGCTGTTGCATCATGGTCATCCGCTGTATCTTGAAGGAAGTCGAATCAAAAGGCGTCTTGCTCAAGAGCTGGATGATGTAGACTCCCGATGAACCCGCTACTGGTTTAGATATCTGGCCGGGATTTAGACGATTCGCTTCTGCCACAAAAGCGTAGTCCCGCCCGACACCCGGCACATAAGAGGCCGGGGGAAATTGGCCAGTAACCGCGTAGCGCAACCTGGGGTCTAACTGTACCATCTTATTCAAACTGTCCGTTGGGGAGAGCTTCTTCTCGAGCCCGGTGGCATACACGAGGGCCTTATCTATCTGCTTCTTACTCACAAGTATATTATTGATCTGCATCTTCAGATCGCGGAACGGCGTTACTCCGGCATTCTTGATTCCGCTGATCATAAATACGGCGTCGCCCTGGCTGATCGTGGTAACGCTGCTGATAGCACCAAGTGATCCTTTGAATGCCCATGTCGCAGTTTCGGGGTAATTCCCAACTGTCGGGATAAATCCGCCTTTGGCAAAAGGTGGAGTTTGCTGAACGCCAACACGAATAGTGTTTGCCGCTTTGTCAAATCCATCTTGTTTTGCAACATATATAAAATCCTCGGCGCGCTGCTTTATGTCTTCTTTAGTCTGACCCGACGTCTTTATCCCCATCTTGATATCAGCAATTTTCAGCTCGCGGGAATCCTTCCCAAGGACTTTAATTATATGCAGACCGAACTGTGTTCTGACGGGACCGACGACCTGACCTACTCGCGCTGCAAATGCCGCCTTCTCAAAAGGAGCGACCATCATTCCCTTACCGAACCAACCGAGATCGCCGCCGCGAGATGCACTTCCGGGGTCCTGAGAATATTTCTCGGCAAGAGCCGCAAAATTCGCTCCGGACCTTGCTTCCTTAATGATCCTGTCCGCAACCTTGTATGAGGACATTGAATCAGGGCCGGGAATTACGTGGATCAGAATGTGAGCAGCGTGCACGTACTCGTTCTTGCCCGTCTGCTCGTCCATGATCTTTATTAGGTGGTACCCGTCGGATGCTAGAAACGGACCGACAATCTGGCCTTTCTTGGCAGCAAGTGCTTCTTCCTCAATGGCAGGATCGAGTTGACCGTGGCTGACAAATTTATCGTTGTATGGCGTGTCGGAATATTCTTTTACAAGTTCAATGAAGTCTGTCCCGGTCTGAGCAAGCGCTGCGACGCGATCAATCTCACTCTTGATGTCGGCAGAGTCCTGCGCTGACGGAACAACCGGCAGCACAACGTACTTAAGCGCACGTGTTGGTTGAGTTTTATATTCGTCCTGGTGAGAGTAGTAATAATCACGCATTTCCGATTCGCTAACCTTTATCGTCGAATCAGGGAAAAGGGTTGCGGCAGGAAAGAGAACATAGGCGGCATTTAGCTTCTCGTTCTGTTGCTCGAACTGCATTCTTAGTGTGCTTTCAGGAATCCTGACTGCGCTGTACAAGCGGCTCGCAAGTTTGTCCTGCAATCGCTGCTGCTGCAAGTACTCCTGAACACTCGTCCAAAATTGCTCGACGTCCGGTCTGGTCGATGAAAGTGCCCCCTGCAAGATCTGGCGATTAATGTGGCCCGTAGAATCTTCAAAGTATTTCTTAATCGGGTCCGGCAGCGTCTCAGGGTTGTTCGTAACCCAATTCACAATTTCCTGATCTGTCACAACTATGCCAAGCCGCCGTGCAGCTTGCTTGATCAGAATCTGGTTGACCATCTGGTTCCAGATTTCGTCCCGGAGCTCGGACATCGTCTGGCTATCAGGATCCTTCTTGGTGCTGGTCCTGTACTGCTCGACTGCGTTGTTCAACGCCTTCTCAAAATCAGGATATGTTATCTCCTCGCCATTAACCTTACCGATCACGTTTCCGGTGTACTGCATGTTGTTGCGGCCGGTGATATCCATGCCCCACTCGAAGACAATCATAGCAACGAAAAGAATTAAAAGACCGACTAGAATTGCGGGCATGTTATCCCGCATTTTGCTCATTACTGCCATCTTAGAAAAACTTCCTCTCGAACATAGTCTTTCCGCGTTTGGCGGATCAATAAATTAGGTAAACAGAACGGCCTTTCCTGGATAATTGCTCCAATCAGGAGAGACTCGAAAACCGACTGCGCCCTCTCGAATCAGAGTTTCGGAGTACATCTCGCAATTCCCAACGTCGATGGGCAATGCCGCTTTGACCAAAAATATAACCCGACTGGCCCTGAAAATCAATTTACCGGCGACTCCAAACAATGGCTCAAAAACTTTGGAAATAACCGATAACAACCGCAATGTGACACTCTCGACTGATCCTTCTCCGATGCCTTGCGCATGTGCGAGTGAGACGTCGCTGAAGCTAATCTGTCCTCAGGATGTATGCGGTATCCAGCCTAAGGAAAACCCTGGCTGTTCCTGAGCACTTCCTCAGCCTTCTCCGCTTCCTCGCAAGGCACCATCAACTTTATCTCGCTTGAATTAAAATCTTCTCCGCTTTCGAAGAGTTCGTATTCTACGTGCCCTCCGTCTTTCGACCTCCGGAGGTGAAACAATTCCGGATGTAAGCCGGCCTTCTCGAGTCGCGATTTTGCAATTTCTACCTTCGCTTCATCCTCGTTGCCGAAGACTTTGACCATTCCTTCGTAAATCTCGTAGTCGCTGTGTCGGTTGCAGAGGAAAATGCCATCGACGTCTGTGCCGCAATCGTCACAACATGGCACCCCGCAGACTATGCAAACTCCTTCCGCCTCGACGCGCTCGTGTTTGTCACAAAACACACTGTCTGAAAAGATCGAGCCGCAACGCGGACAAAAATCATCATCGTCGTTGACGGGATTGCCGCAATTTGAACAGGTGACGCCTCCCGCTTCGTCGTTTTCCAAAGTTGATCCGATGTGCCTTTATCTGCCGGTCCTATTTCCCTCCCGTGCTTCCGCCATCTCTCCTTACTGGCACGATGCCCGCCATGTCGCCGATGACATTGACCAGTTCTTGATTGGCGGGGACGACGATCTTCGTGTTTTGCTGCAGCGAAGCCTGGACAGTCTCAAGCCGCTTAAGCAGCTGCGCATTCCCGACAAAGTACTGGTTAGCCGCCTCGTTGACGAGTCTGATTGCTTCGGCTTCCCCTTCAGCCTCAAGAATCTGCGATTGCTTCACACCTTCTGCCTTCTTGATCGCTGCACGCTTCTCACCGTCGGCTGAAGTCTCTGCCGCGGTCGCAAAATCTATGGCGGCAATCTTTTCATTTTCCGCTTTTACTATTTTGTTCATCGTCTCCTGAACATCCTCTGGAGGATCGATTTCCTTCAACTCTGCTCTAACTATTTCGATTCCCCAGCTTCCGGTTTCACGGACAAGTATCTCGATTAGTTCTTTGTTGATCCGACCTCGTTCACTGTTGGCAGACTTCAACGTCAAAGTGCCGAGGATGTTGCGCAGCGTTGTCCTTGTCAGATTGACTATCTGGTACTCCACATTGTTCACATTGTACTGGCTTTTCTTAACATCGTCTTCGCCTTCTTTGATCTTGTAATAGATCTGAGCGTCGACGGTAGCGTTCAAATTGTCGTTGGTAATGATCTCTTGTGGCTCCGCCGCCACGAGTTTCTCGGTAATGTTAATCTTTATCATCCTGTCTATCACCGGGATGACCCAGTGAAAGCCCGGCTGGGCAAATTTCTTATACTTACCGAGCCGTTCGATAAGAGCACGATGCGTCGGCCGCACGATTCGTATGCCCCAGAAGAATACGAGAATAGTGATGATCACCAGAATGATCCAGAGTGCCGACATACCGCCTTGAGTATCCATGATAATATCTCCTTTCTAGTTTCAGTTTTCGATTCACATCAGCGAAGTCTTAATCCGGTTCGTATCGGACTTGAGGAACTGCATGAACGACACAGCTCCTCCACTTGCGTCTGTATGATAAAAGCAAAAGCGAAATACCCCATCCACACAGCGTCGATGAAGATACCGAAGAATTCCACGCTGCAGTAAAGGATCGTCGAAGTCCCCTGGTGAGCCCTCAAATAATTGGTGATGAAACCAACTATCCAGTAGATGACAAACAGGGGGATGAAGAAACGCCAGTGGTTCTTCCCCGTTGAAATTAACCCAACGCATCCGCCACCGTGGATGAGTCTTTCTTTCCGCATTCGTGCATCTCCTTCTTCAATTTGTGTTTTGAAGCGGCAATGGCACATTATTCAGGGGTCCTGTTTCACCGAGATTCCCAACCCAGCCCATTCTAAAGTTTACCCTGGCTTATATCGTCGATATTATTTAGTACCCATCAGTTAGATTGTCAAGCTAACCGGTGATTTTCCGCTTTGCCGACCTTGTTGCAAATCTAACCTTGTCCTTTGTCGGGAACTTTTTGAAAACGTTCTTGACGACTCCCGATGTGAATCTCGTCGCCTTTTCATATTCAATTCTTACGTTGACAATTACCGGGATTCCGCTCGCAGCAAGCTCCAGAGAATTTTCAATAACCGATCCTGCTTCTTCGTCCTTGTTTATTTCCTTGTACCCTGCTCCGAGGGTAAAAGCCAAGCCTTCAAGTTTAAGTTCTCCGAAGACAGTGCAAGTCTTTCTTCGATATGTTCTCTCTTGCCCTTGCGATATCTGGGATAATTCACCGTCACTGAAGAGAAAGTATACTACTCCAACTTTCTCACGGGCAGCGGTCATAATCTCCATGCATGTCATCATGAAAGATCCGTCGCCCACGATGCCGATGACTTGCTTATCCGGGTTGGCCAGCTTTGCACCGATCGCTGCCGGTATGCAATAACCCATGCAATTGAAATCAGTCGGACTGATGAAACGCCGTGACATCAATGAAGTGAAAAGCTCCGCTGCGAGGTAAGTGTGGTTACCATCGTCCACCGCAACAATGGCGTCCTCGGAAAGCCGCGCACGCAGTACGTCGAAGAACATCGCAGGATTCACCCGGTCGGTTTTCAATTTCCTCCACTCGTTGAGGTACGATTCTCTATCAGCTGCAATTTGTTTCCTGATTGACTCCCTTCTCGGTGCTGGGTTGATTTCTTTCAACGCTTCAAGAATTCTTGCAAGTCCTTCACGCGCATCTCCTTCAATCGCGACCATAGCCGGATAGTTCTTATCGAAGACGGCAGGATTAATATCGATGTGGACCAGGTTTGTTGGAACATGGACTCCAAAACTTCCAGTCGGTATCTCTCCGAACCGGGTGCCTACTGCAAGGAGGCAGTCGCATTTCTTGAATGCGTTCTCCGCCGCCGGTACTGCTGCCGGGCCGAATCCCATGCCGGCAAAAAGCGGGTGCGAACCGGGGAACACGCTCAGGCCCTGCAAAGTCGTGGACACAGGTGCCTCCAGCAATTCCGCAATCTCAATAAGCTGATCTGTCGCGTATCTCGCACCCCACCCCGCGAAGATTCCCGGATGAGTGCTTCGAGCGAGCAGATCGGAGGCCATGGCGATGAGACTGTTATCAACCGGTGCGCTATCAATTGGGAGTAGCTTGCACGATTCATAATCGCCTGCTTCTCCTTCGAAAAGCTGGATGTTCGCGGAAATCTCGACAAACACCGGACCGGGCTCACCCGAAATAGCAACGTGGTACGCCTCGAAGATGGTCGGCACAATCTCTTCGTGATCTTTTATTAAGAAAGTCCTCTTTGTAATTCCACTTAGGATTCTATGCTGATCCACGTCATGAATCTGAAAACTCCTGCCGGTGTCACGCCGGATTCCACCCGATATGATGAGCATCGGTATCCCGTCGAGGAATGCCTCTCCGATTCCGCTGAGTGCATTCGTCATCCCGGCACCCGGGACAATTGCGAGAGTTCCGATATCGTCGGAAGTCCGGCTGATCGCGTCTGCCATGAAAGCGCCGCCGCACTCATGTGTGACGAGAAGCGGCCTGATCTTCCTGGACCTCCCAAGCTCGTCGTACAACTCGGTGTTGTGGACACCTGGAATCCCGAAGGTGTATCGAATCGGAAGCTGTTCCAGGGCGTAAACCGCCAGGGATGCTCCTGTCTTTTTCATAATGCCTCCTTAACCTCCATGGTTTAACAAGCCGGGTTTTATGTAAGACCATGGCCACTCTTCCCAGGATGCTACTAATCCTGCCTTAACCGGATTGTTGAGCACATACTGGATAGTGCGTTCTAATTCATCTGCCGTGCGTATCACATGGTCATAGCTTTCGTCCATCCAGAAGGGACCCGAACGATGGAGAATCTTATTGATCCTCCTTGCGGTGTACTTCTTTATAGATCCGAATATGTCTGTTACCACTTACGACGGGACTCCAGTCCCGTCGAGAATCAAATTCCTCCCCCTCTCGGACGGTTCTGCCGCAGGCGTCGGGTCTGGAGACCCGACAGACGAGTTGCGACGCCAGCATACGGCAACGACGTGGACATGATTTGACATGATCGAATAGGCAAGCAAATCATATCTGCTTTGATCGTAAAAATGTAACGCCTTTTGCACGATTGCTGCAGCTTCCGGTTGAGCCAGCCATCTTGGGCCCAATGAGACTCCATCGAGCAATTCATCAAACTTCTCGAATTGTGTCCAGTGAAACCCTTGCAGAATTTCCTTCTTGTCTTCTTCATTAGAAGATTGAACCTTGGCAAGTTCCCTTGCAGCTTCCTCTCGCTCAGCGCGAAGTCGCTCAACTACTTCCGCCGGCAGCGAGCCGTCAAGTCTAAATCCGACATGGAACGTTGCATCCGAGGGCTGCCAATGTGGCAGGTGGCGACGATAGAAATCCTTCTGCTCAGCCATAATTACTCATATAATAACATCCGAGGAGACGTTTTCTCGTTGACCTTCTAACATGGTCGATTCTGAGAATCGACCGACGGCATCAGATATCAAGTGCACGCGTTTCGACATGACACAATACGCAAACAAATCATACGGCCTCTCATCTCGATAACGCAATATCTCATTTACCATTTTACCCATTCCCGATCGCTCTCGCTGCAGCGCGCCCGGTGAGAACACATGAACCAAGGAAGGTCCCTTCCAGCGAACGCTTCCCGTGTATTCCGCCGCCGCCGAATCCGGATGCTTCGCCCACAGCATACAAACCGGGGATGACTTTGCCTTCCACATCAATCACTCGGGAGCCGAGATCTGTCACAATTCCTCCCAGACTCTTGCGCGAAAGAATGAACTCGCGTATTGCGATAAGCGGGTATGCCTTCGGATCGTCAATTCGCTGAAACTTGCACACACGCAATTTGTCTCCACGATACTTCCGAAAATTAGCGATCCTCCGCAGTTGGTCGTCATTGAAATACGCTTCGCCTCTCCCTATCATGGCATCGTAACCTTCAATGTCACGAAACATCACTTCCCTGTCAATCTTATGGCCAGGAAGGCTCAGCGCGTCCATCTTGTCGGCCAATTCGGAAAGTGAATTGGCGACCACAAAGTCTTTCGACTCTTTCAAAAGCCTGCTCACCAGCTCTTTGTTGCCGAAAAGAATTTCTTTTAGGAACTTCAACTTCTTCTTGTTGCGAATGGAAGTCATGTACTCGGAACCCGACACGGCAAGTTCTTTAATGGCAATTTTCCAGTTAAGCACCTGCCATGAATATTGTCCGGGCGACTTGCACACCTGCTCGACCAGGTAACCTGTATCTGTGTATCCCACCAGCGGCAGCGGCCCGAATCTTCTGCCGTAAGCATCGAGCCACAGCGCCGACCGCGGCGGCACGAGGCTCAGTCCGTCGTTCTCCTGTTTCGGGAAAGGATGAAAAACGCCCGCTGCGTAGTGCCAGTGTTTCCCCAGGTTTGTGACGTGCGCCCCGTTCTCCGCGGCTACTTTAAGCAAGAGTCCATCGGCGTAACGGTGCGATCCGTTCAGCAGGACTTTCGGGGCGGTTCCGAATTCTGCCGGCCAGTGCTTTCTGACTTCGCTCAGATCCCCGCCGCACATTCCGCCGGATGCGAGGATCACGGCTCCACCGTTAGCATCAAACTCCTCTCCGTTGTCTTCTCGTCTGCCTTTTACCCCAACGACCTTTCCTCCATTTGAAATTAAACCGTCGACTCTGTGAGAGAAGTGAATCAGAAGATTCTCGCGCTTGGGATGTTCCCGCAAGCTACGGAGGACCGCTTCCGTCAGCGCATATCCTGTACCCCATGTACTGTGCCATCGTGGTACAGAGTTGCCCGGTCTGAACATGCCGCGTTCCGGCCAGTTCATAAGAGGAAGGAAGGAAACGCCCTTGCTTTTCAGCCACTCGAAGATTTGTGGTACCGAATTCTCGACGTAGTACTTAGCCCATGTCCTGGGCAAGATGTCGTCTTCATCGAATTCCGCGTAGCTCTGCCAGTCGCTCCACGCAAGCTCCGGCGAATCTTTTATTCCACGCTTCCGCTGATCGGGAGTATCAACAAACAGGATTCCGCCAAAAGCGCGCCTGGCGAGTCCGCCGAAGTTTTCCGGGGTATCACGGTCAAACAGGAGCACCTTCCTGTTTTGCTCAAGAAGATCATACGCGGCTGCCAGCCCCGCCAGCCCGCCCCCGACTATTATGACATCAGACTGATATGCCGCCGACATCTGTCCAGCCTCCCTTCATCGATGTAATCGAGGATTACTAAGTAAAACTTTTCGCCGTTCTCAACCCAATATCTTGAGCCTGTACATCGGAGTGCGGCTCTTCAAGCACAGAGTATCACTTAGACAGGCCTGCCGCTCAACCCGTGGCGTGCGTAACTATCAATCCTCGTAGATCTGCTTGAGGTGGTGCTCCATGTGCCGGACATATCCCGCTACAACTCCTTCGAGGGTAATAACGTCGTCGTCGCCTATCTTGCATTGCACGGTGAGCTTCTCCGGCGGGATACGATCGATTACATGCGCGAGATGAAGGTTGAGCGCGCTCCACAGCTCCACGAGGAGTCTCCAATTCTCGTCGGCGTAATCCTGAGTCTCCACCCACTCTTTCTGTGAATAATCAGGGAAGACAAGTTTGTCTGCGAACTGTGCTCTCAGGAATTTCTGATGATTGTTGCTTGCCGAATCGATCAAATGCCCGAGGATTTCTTTCTTACTCCACTTGTCCTTGGAAGGCTTCCTGCTGACATCGTCCTCTTTCATGGCGAGAAGTCGTTCTCGCTCACGTTCTTCAATACTGATGATTACCTCACTGAAATCGATTTGCATTGCCGTCTCTCCTTCTTGATACCTGAAATTGCAGCCGCTTTCAGCCAATGTTTTCAAATCTTCACATCGAAAGTTTAATCACCTGGCTTCTGAAAAACAATCTTTTGTCGGGATTGCCACGGCAAGGGAATCTTCCGAACAGGACTCCGACTTTTGGAGAAATCCTAAACCATCCAACATCTCTCGACGCAAAAAGGGCTGTTCCAAAGCCAGCGAATGCTGAAATCTCTGCCCCGACAATACCTGCATTCGATTTCGGAATTAGGTTTAAACAAACCTCAGAGTTTGCCTTGACCGGCAGAAACAGAAATGCACTACGAACATATAAATAAATCGTTCGTAAGAGGAGTTAAAGAATGCTGAATATGGTTTCGTTTGGTTAGAGAGTCTTTAACGGTCCTGACTGTTGAAGGTCGGTGATCGAGCAGAAGAAAAGGATACCACGGAAACAAACGCGTGTGAAAGATTCAAAATGCACTCTCAACTGAGATTCGCGACGTGGAATTCAATGCAAACATCGTTTATAACAATCTTCGGGTTATCTTTACCTGCGTCTAAGAGCCTATCCTTAGTCAGATAACCAGAAGCGTGTGAGTTCTGCATTTTTTTATTTATCACCATCCGTGGCTTTCCAGGAAATCAAATGAGACTCCTGCCTCAAAATAGACTTGAAAGTATTGGGGATGGATCGTCACCGTCCCCTCACCGAGCTGCTGCGGAAGCCAGAAACTTTTGAGATATTTTAGTCCACCGTCAACCGAAACGGTGTTGGAAAAATTGAGATCGACTCCCATAGATAAATCATAGCCAAGGACAAATCTTCCCTTGTGACTTAGATTCTCACGTGTATTTTCCCCAGAGCTGAAAATGTCATCGTTTGGAATGACAAGATCTGTGCTGATGTAATAGTACACCAGGGCAAGGTCGGCACCCGCGTGCGGCCTGAAGAAACCGCGCCCATGTTCACCGAGTTCCATCCCGAAATAGAGTCTGCAATAATTCTGATCCGTCTCCTGCGTGAATGTTTCTCCATTTGCCTATCCCAAAAATAGAACGAATCGAAAAGCAAATTGACCAATTCCAGTCCGCCGGTTGCCGCGAGGACATTGTTGTGTTTCTCGATCGGAAAAACGAAATTCATGCCGCCACCCCACCCGGCGCGACTGTAGGACCGGGTATCTGCGCCATAAGGATCCATCCGAATAAGACACCGACTCCTCTTCCCGCCTGCGAAGGCTTGCTGACTCGCGAAGAGAATTGACGCAACAAGACAAAGCTCGAACAATATCGCACATATTTGTGAACAACGTTTCATGGAATTATCATTCTCATCTTGAAGGAACTCAAAACGTACCTCCTGTTGAAAGACCGATCCACGGGATAGCTCGTTTGAACGTAAAGAGCGGAGTAATTCCGATTCTGAACAGCCACTCATTATCTCGAGGTTGGTACCTGTAGCCTATGGTCGCGGTGCCCACTATGTTGCTCCCGCCCCAGCCCTCACCAAGAGCCGGTATCAACCCAAGTCCGAGTTCGAGCCGACTGTCACTTTCACCCGGCAGGTAGTTGAGAATCACGGGAAAGGCAGTTAATTCACTCTTAGCAAATCCGGACCCCCATGACCACGCGCTGAAACCGATTCTTAGACGGATATCTGAAGTGACTGCCCGCTCATAATTAATTGAATACAGTATTCCCTGCCCAAAAAGTTCAAAGTACATCGCATTCTTATCCATATAACTTTTCCCCTCATCTGGAGCCGACATGTCGGGAGCACTTTCGGAATAGACAGGCGCAATTGTCGAGTCCCCGCTCAAATCGCGCGTCCAACCCTGGACATCCTCACACCAAGCAAGCGGTATCGAGAAAGAAACGATCAGTGCCAACGAACCCGAGAGCCGGAGTTTCATCTTTCCCCTCAAGTTCCCAGATAAGACGTGAGGACTTTGAGCAGCATTGAAGTATTTCTGCATGAGTACCACATAACTTCGAACGCCGCAAGTTATCGGTTTCTTGGACAGCGGATGTCAAAATCCTGTCATAACCGTGCAACATTTTCGTTTCACCATCCGACCCTGTCACATTATCTCAAGCCGCTCCACCACCGGGTTTTCCGTGGTCGGATCGTCTCCGAAGGACTCAAGGAGAACCGGTTCACCTTGTCCCTGCTCCTTAAACATGAACGTGTTCGATTAATCTGAGCAGAAGCTACATGTTTGTAGCCAGGTGAGGAACGAGCCATAGTCCATTCCATCCGGAGCGGATCATTTCATTCGATCCCATTGTCAATAATTGAACTTGTACCCTGATGTGTGCACCGTCAAGATGAATCTGGGATGCGATGGCTTATCCTCGATCTTGTGACGGAGGGAAAGGATGTAGTTGTCCACCGTCCGTGTCGTCGGGAAACTCTCGTACCCCCATACCTTGTCGAGCAACATGTCGCGCGTCAACACCTCTCCTCTGTGTTCGATCATATACCTCAACAACTTGAATTCCCTTTCCGTGAATCTCAAAGACTTCCCCTTCTTCACCGCTTCGTGTTTCTTGAAATCCAATTTGACATTACCGAACGAGTACTCATCGACATTGTCGACCTTGCGGTTTCCGCGCCTCATGATCGCTTTGATCCTCGCTTTCAGCTCCAGTAAGCTGAACGGCTTGGTCACATAATCATCCGCTCCAAGCTCAAGCCCCAGTACCTTGCTCGTCTCTTCTTTCTTACTTGTCAGAATAAGTATTGGTGTAACCACGCCTTCTTCCCTCAGGCTGCGGCACACTTCTTCACCGTTAATACGGGGCAGGAGGAGATCCAGGATTATGAGATCGACGTCTTTCTTCCTTCCCTTCTTCAGACCCTCTTCTCCGTCTTGTCCAGTCTCCAACTCATAGTGTTCCTGCCTGAGACTTTCGACCAGGCCTTCGCGTATTGCAGCATCGTCTTCAATGACAAGTATCTTCTTCATGTTGTCTCCATCATCGGGAAGAGAAGTGTTATTTCAGTTCCCGCATCTTTAGCACTTTTGATTTCAATTTTCCCCTTGTGGGCATCCAACACACTCTTCACGACGGACAGCCCTATTCCCGTTCCACCCGGTCTCAGCCGTGAAGAGGCTTCACCGCGATAGAAAGGATCGAAAAGATGCGGCAGGTCTTCAACTGGAATACCGATCCCAGTGTCTTTCACCGAAACACAGAGAAAACCGTCTCTCGCAAAAGTGGTGACTGCAATCGATTTTCTCTTGGGGGAATATTGAATTGCATTTGAAATCAGATTCCAAAGAGACTCCTCGACTCCGTCAGGATCCGCCAGGATGGTATCATCTTTGAGCGAAATCTTCAGCCGCAGTTTGCGTTCTTCTTTATGGATTTCATATTGTACACTCCTGATAGTCTTCTTCACAATAGCATTAAGCGAGACGTTGGAAAAATTCCACACGACTTTTCCGTGCTCGTCTCTTGCGACAGCAAGAACGTTATCGATCAGCCTTCTGAGTCTGTTGGACTCACCCTCAATCGTATCGATGTAGCCGTGGAGACGCTTCGAAGAAATACCCGGAGTGGACTTCATGATCTCCGCGAGCATTGTTATGGATGTCAGAGGGGTTTTTAAGTCGTGCGAGACACTTGACACAAACAGTGTTTTCATCCTGCTGATCTCTTCGAGTCTCTCTCGCTCCTCCTGCTCAAATATCAGCCTTCTCTGAAGGAGGATCCGCTCGTACGCATATCCCGATTGCTCTGCAAGGAATCTAAGTATCCCGACATCTTCGACGCTAAACCTGGTCCCGGATTTCTTTGAACCGACAACCAGGAAACCCAGAATGTCTCCGCCCTCCGATTTTACTGTGAACACCACCGCCATCCCCCAGCGCGTAAACACTTCCCTGTCGGCAACTTCGTATTCCACACCCGGCTCAATCTTGCCTTCCAGGGCGACGGGTACCGGAAGTGCAGTTCTCAGTTTCTCAGATTCGAACCTCAGAGTTCGCACCGATAGCAAGTCGTAGTTTCTGTGTGCCATCATCCTGAGTCTGTTGCCCGGTGTCTCGAGGACGAAGAACCCGATCCGTTCGACCGGTATCGTATCTCCACAAGTTTTAACCAGCAGGTCCGATACCCCTTCAGTACCGATGCATTTCTTCAGATCTTCCAGGAATTGCGTCTCCACCAAATGCATATCATACTTCAGCCGGAAAAAATTCCTGTCCACCCACATCTGAACACGCGCGCGCAGAGGTTCGAACAGAAGTGCCACGATAATCGCAGCAACTGTTGAAATGAAAATCGATATTCGAATTGTAAACTCGCTAACAATCCCTGCGGCAATGCCGACAATCAAAGCATACACGGAAAAGAGGACCGTCAGGACGATCAGGTAGACCGTACTTCTGTTGAGTATGTAATCTATGTCCAACAAATGGTATTTGATGATCGCGACTGCAAATGTCACCGGTGTCGCGCCAGACAGAAGGACTATGAATTCTTCCCTGATCAAGCCCTTTGAAGTCAGAAGCTGCGGCACTTCCCACAGCATAACGAAGCCCAGTGAGCTAAGAGCCAGACCCAGGATTACCCAGCGGAGTTGTCTTCTTTCCAGTTCTTCACGTGCAGTCCGATAGGAATAAATGAAGTTCGCAAATGCGGCGATAGAGTATGCCACAAACAACCACCTGGTTATGTCGAAGCACCAGAGAAAGGAACGGAACCAGGGGAGTGAATCCAGCGACGTGGCTCTGAAAAGTGAGAATCCCATGAGAAGAGAAAGAAGACCTGCCAGGGAGTAGATGGGGACAAGAAGCCTGCTGAAGATATTCTTTCTCTTCGCAGGAAAAACCATACTGAAGTGAAGGAAGAGCACGGGGAGAAGTGCATAGGAAGCAGAGAATCCCAAACGCACTATCTGTCCTAAGATGCGCGGCTCCACAGCAAAGGATCCCCAGGTCATCATAATGACACCCGCAACTGCAACCGCGCCGAAGTGATATACTACAGATGCAACGTCTCCCCGCTTCCTAAGGAGAACGAATATGCCGGAAAGCCAAAACAGTGTCCCTACAAGGAATGCGATGAAGACATAGACTGTGCCATAGTAATTCACCAGAGTCAAAGAAATTGTAAGCGGAACCCCTGCCCTTTCGACCTTCAAAATCGGTGTGCTCCCGATCCTCATCCCATCGAGAATAAATTCGACCTCTTCCACCGAATGAGGGCGCTTACTATCTACAGAGATCAACACGTCGCCGATCTTAACCTGGCAGGAAATTGTCTTTGAGAGGCTGGTGACTACTATCATGCCTTCTCTCCCTCTTGAAACCGAGAACGGGAAATCTGCCTTCTCCGATATTTGCCGTATGCCGAGAAGGCAGATAGAGTAGAAAAGGAAATCGAACACAATCAGGTTCGATATACTTCGCGCAGACCTAATGGCAAGACTCCGTAGGTTTTTAGATTCAAATTACCATTTGTAGATCGCCATTGGTCGGGCTGCAACAGGATTGCCACCGAGACGCACTCAGCACGACCGAGTATTACAATGTTAGTACGAGTAGGTGCATAAAGTCAACTCAGAAAGGTTGTAGGCGATCTCCATCCAGTATCAGAAACCAGCGGAGAGAGACACAGTAGCTCCCTCTCTCCGCTGTGACCAGAAAATACGATTGCGACCGAGCCATACGAATTGGTTGTTACTTTACATATTCTTTCAACCAAGTCGGGATAAGGAGCTTGCTTCCATAGAACGGCTCGGTCAGAACACGATCAACGACAAGAGATTGAGACTTCTCATTTGTAAGCGCCCATTGATAGTAGAATCCCCGTGTCTTCGCAATTATGGTCCTCGACCGCCCGGGCTTTTCCGGCGGCACAGCGAATCTTAAACTTGCCCGGTCACCGTTGACCGTCACATAATAGGATGAGTCCGCTTTCGAAATCAGCTCGGAGACATCGCGGCCACTTTCGTCGACCGCCGATGCGGCGGCGATTTCCCGAATCGAGACGGCCCGGTCCGCCGAATAGTCCACCGCCATCCCATCGATCCGCCAGAGTCCGGTGCGGAAAGCAGCCTTTAGCTTAAGAGTATCTCCTGGAATGTCTCCCACATAAATTTGAGCAACCTGGGTTTTCTCAACGCCCGGGCCAAAGTCAGGAATGAGACCTCTCTCAGTCCACTGGCTGTTTTTCAATACGAAGAGATGGAGCATTCCCTCACGAAGCATCCACTTCACAAATTTCGCCCTCTCAGAGGGATCGGAATTGAGTTGGTGATACCAGCCGGAACGACTTTCTACCTGAAGAGAAAAAATCCTTTCCAGCGCATAGTAAGCGAGCTGAGTATTCAAACCGCTGACTATCACCTTTGCGGTCCGGGCTTGGACCGGTTTTGGAAACTCTGCGGTAACAAAGTCGACAAGCTGGTTATTGTCTTCAACATTCACTTTGTTCAAATCGCTCTCGAAGAACCGCTGATCTCCAGTAGATACAAGTTCGGTGATATCATTACCCGATCGATCACTGGCATCAATCGGAGGATTTGGACTCGATACTGCATGAATCTTTCCAAAGACATCAGGCATTGCGTCAACATCGGCATCATGATCCACAACTTGAAGTTTCAGCTCGTTTATGTATTCCGTCTCCTGCCGCCCATTGACAACTTCGAGTTGGTACCACCCATCAACAGCTTTCAAGTGGTACATCATATCATAGGAAGTCCGTTCCAGGCCTTTGAACACAGCGCCGGCAAATGTCTCGGACTCAAGATGATAATTTGCACCGTCGTAGGCATAAATCAGTGGGCATGAAAACTGAGTTCCTGTAGATGTCTGCTTCGTAGGTGGCGGTTCAGACTTTGGCTGGTTGGATAGTGCGACAATCAATGCCACGCCTGCTGCAACGCCGGCCGCAAAAACCACAGTCTTAACGGCACTAAACTCAGACACCTCGAAACACTGCACAGCAGACAGCGGGACGGCAAATTCAGACGGATTCTCATGAGAAGGTCCACGCACCCTGATGCCCGTTCCCACAAGCGTATCATGGACGACCCTGCAGGAATTTCGCAGGACACGGTACTCACAGGTAGTCCCCGCACTATCCATCAACATGGTGAACTCTTCTGATTTCATCGCACGCCCAACCTGATCGCGCATCAACCTTACGGTGTTTGAGCATCCTGTCAGCATGAATACGACCGACGGGACTACGATGTAGATCAAATTCTTAACCATAACGTTTGCCCTTCTTCTAATTAGATGTTGACTTGATTCATCGAACGAAATACTATAGTTGCATTCCGCCCGCCGAAACTGTAGTTGTTGTTTATAGCGCCGTAGATAGGTAATGGAGCACCATCGACGGGCAAATTTTTCAATTCGCAATCGGGATCTACATTTCGCAGAGTTGCGGTACCGGGGACAAACTGATGTTTCATCGCCATTGCTGTAATGGCACACTCTGTCGCCCCGCTCGCACCAAGAAGATGACCTGTTACCGGTTTAGTCGAGCTGACTGCAGGGTTTTCATTGGATCTCCCGAATACGGCCCGGATAGCTTTGGCTTCGACAACGTCGTTGATCTTAGTGGCGGTACCATGGGCGTTGATGTACTGTATATCGGGTGCCTGCATGCATGCTTCCTCCATCGCCAGCTTCATCGCACGAGCGATCCATGTACCGTCAGGATGGGGAGACGTCGGATGATAAGCATCCCCTGTCTCAGCAAAGCCGACGATTTCGGCGTAAGGCTGAGCGTCTCTCCTGAGAGCATGCTCCAGCGACTCCATAAACAGAAAGACCGCACCTTCACTCAGTACGAACCCGTCTCGATCTTTGTCGAAAGGTCTCATAACTCCATTTGATCCTCTGCTTTGTGTCGAAAGCAGCCGTGCACTGCAGAAGGTTGCGATTATCTCGCGTGACAGCGGCGCTTCAGACCCTCCGGCGAGGGCAACATCAAGGAGACCACATTTGATTTTTCGGAATGCCTGACCGATGGCGGATGTCGAGGAAGCACTTCCATCAGAGATTGTCATTGCTGGGCCGTGCGAGTGCAGGATGAGGGAAATGAATCCCGACCCTGAACCGGCCATGCTTGTCATAAGAAGGTGAGGTCGAATTCCATCGCATACATTGGCGAGGTAGGAGCGATAACAATTCAGGGTTCCGACAAGTGGTCCGAACGAAGAGCCTTCGAAGACTCCTTCGCTCGCATCTGAAAGGGATGAAGGATCAAACTCCGCGTCACGACAGGCAAGGATGGAACTCGAGACGGAAAGCTGCGAGTATCTATCCATCTTTCTTGCCAGGCGCGCTTCCATGTAGTCGAGCGGATCAAATGCCGGAATCTCACCGCCTGTCTGTGTCGGTAAACCGGTGGTATCTACCGTCGTTAATTTACCGAGTGCGGACGAGCCTGCAGCGACACGTTTCCATAGTTGTTCGGCACCAAATGCTCCGGGCACTATTGCGCCGATTCCGGTAACCACAACCCTATGTTCCATGGTGTTCCCTTTCATATGACAGAACATCTTATGGAAAGCGAGGCTGTGACATGTCATGGAATCGTCTGAGGATTGTAAAAGAAGATTGTCCTCTCAGAAATGTTTCCGATTCTTTGTAAATTGACTGGAAAACCGACAAACTCAATCAAACAAGTATAGTATGGAACGAATGGAGCCTCAGAATGTCAAAGGTTTCCGTGACCTGCGGCCGCGGGAAGCTTACCGGAAGAACGAAATTATTTCTACAATCAGAAAAGTCTATGAAAGCTACGGATTTCTCCCGCTGGAGACTCCGGGACTTGAGTATTTAGACATTCTGCTTGGCGAATATGGCGAGGAAAACACCAAGCAAATATTCAGGTTCAAGAGTCCCGAGGAGCAACAGATCGCTCTCAGGTTCGACCTGACGGTTCCTCTCGCGCGAGTCGTGGCACAGTACAACGATCTGCCCAAGCCATTCAAGCGATACCAGGTCGGCTCCGTATGGCGTGCCGACAAGCCCGATCCAGGACGATTCAGGGAGTTCACACAGTTTGATGTCGATGTCGTCGGCGCATCAAGCCAGCTTGCGGAAGCAGAAGTTATTTCCGCAGTCGTGAAGTCACTCCGTGAAATTAGGGTCGGCGAGTTTGTCGTGAATGTGAACAGCCGCAAAATACTTAACGCCGTAGTTGATTATAGCGGTATCTCGCCGGAAAGAGCCAAAGATGTTTTCAGGATCCTGGACAAGCTTAACAAAATTGGTATGGAGAATGTCGAACTCGAACTAACTAAGGGGAGATACGACACGTCAGGCGATTTCATACCCGGTCTCGGGTTGGATGATACAAACGTCAGGAAAATCAAAGAGTATCTTGCACTGCCTAAAGGTGAGAGAAAGAAAGTGCTTACAGAGATCCGCGAGTTGTTGGGTGAACAGAGCTGCATCGACCTGATCAATCTCGACGAGTTGCTGGATGCAATCGGACTCGGAAGTGATATCGTTGCCTTCAATCCGACAATCGCACGCGGACTCGATTATTATACCGGACCGGTGTTCGAAGTAAACCTGAAAGACAAGCCGCAGTTCGGGAGTGTCGCGGGCGGCGGGCGGTATGACAATCTTGTCAAGAGGTTCACCGACGCTGAGCTGCCTGCAGTCGGATTCTCGATCGGCGTAGACCGGCTGCTCGCTGCGCTGGACACGCAAGTCGGGAGGCAGGAGGCAGGAGTTGACGTTGTCATCACTATCATGGAACAGGACAGACTTTCGGACTATCTCAAGCTCGCAAACGAACTCCGTAATGTCGGAATAAAGACTGACTTGTATTTAGGCTCCGAAAAGGGGTTGAGAAAACAGATGCAGTATGCCGACAAGATGAATGCAAAATTCGCAGTCATCATTGGGTCGAACGAATTTGAAAAAGGAACTGTTACTATCAAAGACCTGAAGGCCGGCGAGTCGGCCAGTAAAGATGCCGCTCAGCGTGAGGACTGGCTGAAGAAGAGTCGTGAAGTCCAGAAAGAGATTCCGCGAAACGATTTGGTCAGGCAGCTAAAAGATCTCCTGTAACCTAGTGGGTGAGAAGTGCGTAGAGGACAGGAGTTCAATGTATTTACGGAATACATTTTCTTATTCGCATTCACGGTGATTATCAATCCGTGGCAATCCGTTGCATCGGTGACGATCCGTGTTCTAATGTTCTTGAGGTGACAGCTCCGGCTGTTAAGGAGATACGGGAAATGGCTACACAAATAGAAGTGATGTTTGCGGAAAGGCTTTCAGATCGGAAGCGGCGGCTTGAGGAAGCCGTCTATCGGTCGAACAGCCCTGAAGACGTGAGGCAACTCTTACAGGAAGTAGACAGGGCCCTGGATAAGATCGGCAAAGGAACCTACGGCCTTTGTGAAACATGCAAAGAGCCCATAGAGACGGATCGTTTGAACATGGATCCTCTGGTCAGGTATTGCATCGACCATCTGTCCTCATCCGAACAAAGGGCGTTGGAGCACGACATCAGTACGGCTCGCGACATACAGGTAGGTCTTCTTCCCAGGAAAAGCATTACTCTTCCCGGTTGGCAAAGCGCATACCATTACGAGCCGCTTGGACCCGTGAGCGGTGATTACTGTGACATCATCCTAAACGAAACCCGACCCAATTCATTCTTCTTCATCGTTGGTGACGTGACAGGCAAAGGTATCGCCGCGTCCATTCTGATGTCCCAGCTTCACGCCACGTTCAGGACGCTCGCGCAGACTGGGATTCCTCTGGGCGAAATAATGCAGAGAGCAAACAGGATATTTTGCGAGGCAAGCCTCGTCACACATTTCGCGACTCTGGTTTGCGGTCTCGCGGATAAGAATGGTAATGTGGAGATCTCCAATGCTGGCCATTGCCTCCCGGTTGTGGTCAAAAGCGACGCCATCGACACTATCCCGTCATCAGGCCTTCCGCTGGGAATCTCCTGTGATGTGAAGTACAAATCATCCATGTTGGAGCTGGTTCACGGCGACAGGATAGTGGTTTATACCGACGGCCTTTCCGAAGCCGCTGATGAATCGGGTGAGCTGTACAGCGAAGAAAGGTTAAAATCGCTCTTGAAGACAACTGAAAGCTCGGCAGCTTCCGACCTTCTTGCAGCATCGCTGAAAGACCTGGGAAGGTTCATCGGGAATTCAAAAAGAAGCGACGATCTGACAATCCTGGTGCTTCAGAAAGTCTAGTGCAGTAGCTACCGACTTTCTCGAAGAGAAATCAAATATTTCTCTTCAGCCGATCAAACATCATCACCGGAGAGAACTGACGGAGCTCACAATATTGACCAGCATTGCTTTTCAGAGTCAGTCCTCGAATTGCCATAAAGAATTCTCGGAGTTGCGCTTCGAAGAGAAGTGGTCAACTTGAAATTAGCACGATTCGCCCATCAGTGTCAGTTACGATGACTCTGCGACCGTCCAACGGAACAGGAGTATTCACGACGGTAACTCCTATTCGATGCACCCACAAGATTTTCCCGCCATTTGCCTGCAAGGCATATACGAATCCATTCTGAGTGCTGAAGAAAACGACCCCGTCTTTCTCGACCGGCATTGACGGATCGATATCATATCCGTACATGCAGTCCGTCACCCAGTCGGTTGACAGCGATGATTTCACCGGTGAGAATGCGAAAGCGGTGTCTTCCATTGTGCGCGCATAGACCCGCTTTCCATCCTGCGCGATGCCGACACATTCGCGGACATGGTAACGGTTGGTCCGCCACAAAATTTTCCCGGAACCGGCATCTATCGCAGTCAGATAGCGGTCGGGTGCAACGACGAAAATTTTGTTTTCCGAACCCACGGGCCTGCATGCTGCCGGAGAATACAGGATCTCACTGCTCCCGTTGGTCCATTTCCACAAAAGTGAGCCGTCAGCTGCATTGAGAGCATACAAGTATGTGTCCCACGCCCCGAAGACAACTTTCCCATGATAAACAAGAGGCCTCGTTTCCACAAACCCATTCAATCCGTCGAACTTCCATTTCAGTGCTCCATTCTTCAAATCGATAGCCCGGAACGTGCTGTCGCTTCCACCTATATAAACAGTATTGTCTTCTACCGTCGGGGCCGCAACAACTGGCTCACGCGTCTTGTATTTCCAGGCAAGTTTACCGGAGTTTGCATCGAGGCAGTAAACATAGCCGTCAGAAGATCCGAAGACAACCTTTCCCTCCGATGCATAAGGAGTCGAGTAAACAGTTGCGCCCGTTCTGAAAGTCCACCGCTTTGAGCCCTCACTCAAAGAGTAGCTTGAGACATAACCGCTGCTGTTCCCGACAATCACGTGATCGCCCCAGACCGCCGGTGTTGAGGCAATCGTGAATCCTGTGTTTATGCTCCATGCCTCTTTAACACCCGGATATTTTCGGTTGATTGCAAAGTCAGGTCTTGGATATTTCGTTGTGTCCTGAAGATAAGCTCTCTTTCCGAGTGCGATCTTGCGCCATGGCACTCCGGTTCCAATTCCCGGCCGGCGCTCGGAAACATACATGGTGTCCTGTTCCACGTCGACGATATTGTAACCTCCGACTGCATCCCGCCCACGCAGGGTAGACCGCCCCATCACACCCGGGATTCCCTCGAAATTCAAAGACTCGTCGGCATGGCCGTGCCCGACAAGGACTGCCTGTGTATTGTAATGCTTCAATAAGGTCGTCATCAGGTACCAGTTGTCGATCCCGTTATCGAGAGGATAGTGAGTCACTAAGAACAATGGCTGGTTCTTGTCGGGAAGACTCGTGAGTACGGAATCGATCCATCTCATATCTTCCGGGGCAAAGTGTCCGTCTCCCATTTTCATGATGGGTCCCTCGGCAAGTCCGATGAAGCGATACCCATCGTACTGGAACACGAATCGATCCGACTTCCACAGCCTTATGAACTCCGTGCAGCCTGACTCCGACCATTTCATGTCATGGTTTCCGGGGATGATGTAATATGGAAACTTTAGACTGTCCAGCATCGACTTTGCGAGGGTAAGCTGTGAGTCGGAACCCATCTCGCCGATGTCACCCGAGACGATTACGAATGCAATCCGCTTAAGGGTGTTTATGTCATGAACCGAAGCGCTGAGGTCGACGGCGCCGGTTGGACTCCCGACATGTGTGTCGCTCAACCATGCGAATCGGAAGGATTGAGTCTGCGAGTATGACAGACTCGTTACAAAAAGCAAAAACAATAACGCGTTTAATTGAATCTGCAGTTTCTTTTCCATCGCACAGCACACCTTTTTAGTTCACGCAAACAGTTCTCCCTTGGGGCATCCACAGGTGCAAGGCACTGCTACTTATTTAATCAAGAGGACTATGATTTGCAATCCGCTAATGGCTAGAGCCGCAGGATGGCTGCTGAATCATACTTTTTTCTTGGTGTAAATGGAATCAAAACACATTTCTGCCCCACTCGACGATGCCTAGTGTATCCTTGTCCTTCATGCTTTCGATATCGGTGAGAACATCACCCAACATTAGGGATCATTCTGATGAATCAGGGTCGTCAGACATACAAGTATTAGACTTATAACTGCATACTCATCAGTCTCAAGTTCCCGAAATCTTGGGTGAGGGCAGAACCGCTAAAGTGAGATATGGCCTTCATTGACTCACGCGCGTCTCGACTACCTCCAGATCTTTCGATAGTGGTTTGACGAGAGGCTCCCTTATGTACCGCATAGAAGTGCCGTGACATCATTACGTTAGAAGAGTCAATTCTGAATTCTATCCTCTCATGATCGAAAGATACCAAAAGAAGAATTACATCACGACTCCCCACTCTCTCCACAGGAAATCCAACCGAAAAAATATCTCCCCATACACATCGGCCTGTGCCGTGATAGAATCTCAATAATTCGTCAAGACTGCTCAATTATCGAGATGCCGGAAAACGACATTCCCGTAACTCAGAGTTCACTCATCGACCATCAAAAGGCGGTTTTGGCGGCCTTCAAGGCGTGCAGGGAGTCCGCACTCAATTGGAGCTGGGCCAGATTCTTCTCGACGAATTCATGTATTGAGCTCTCTGCAGAGATCTTGGCTTGTCGGATCATTTCCGAGACGCTCTCCTCAACCATCTGTTGCGTAAGTGAATCGAGCTGCGCATCGGTTCGTACCGACAGGTTTTGCCCCTTGGCTGCCTCAGCCTTATCCGAATTCGTGCGCGTCTTATCATCGGCAAAAGCCATCCCGCTTAAGCGAGTTGATCCTGAATACTCAGCGGCCGAGATGCTCGGGTAGGCTCCGGTCTTCACATAGGGTAAAGGTTGTGTCTGTGCCATTCCATACGACATCAGAAACAGCGTACTTGCCAAACATAGAGAACAAATCTTTTTCATGGCGCTTTCCTTTCTTAACGATGTTTATCCCTACGGCGAAGCTGCGGTGGGGTTACAAGAGATTGGTGAAGATTTCCTTCCGCAAGCAATGAGGAAGGAAACCTCCGTCATCGCCTCCGACCAGAAACCTCCGCAAGCGGTCGAGTACTTGTGAGACAAACATGGTCGCCTGAGGAACTCACAGAGATGTCGCGGTTGTTAGGTTAACATCATGCCGGCGCAGAAGGAGTAATACCATGCAGCTTCGATTAGGTAGTCACGTGTTTGGTTTTGCCGCCATGGCTTACGGCGTCATTGATTTGACCTGGCACCAAGTCACCTCACTCGGGGGCATTGCACATCCCGTTTTGCTGATTTACGTGATGGCCGCGCTTGAGCTTATCGGAGGCATTACCATGCAATTTCAGAAGACTGTGAAAGTGTGAACATTTAAATAGACTTCATTCTCTCCAAATGTCTATTCTAAATCAAGAATGATTATCTCACTTCCTTTACATTCCCTTTTGCGCGCGGCCCGAAAGATTGGCTCAATTGTCAGACACTATGAGAATAGCGGTCGAAACGAAAAGGAACGCTCAAAGCTTAATCGGCGGATGATGGACCGCGGAAGAAGTTCTTATGATTATGCGCCCCCTATAATAGGCTTCTTTTCGCCAATATGTTTCGATGTAGTACGTGTCGGGTCTAGCCGGAACCTCGTAGAAGATGAATCGTCCATCATTGTCCGTGATACATGGGTGACTTCTTCCGACAACAGGGTAAACGAGATAGACAGTGACCTCGGGTACGGGAACAATTTTTCAAGTCGATGACTGCTCGTGTTACCATGTCAACCGGGGCCTGACAATTTGCAGAGTTTCAGAAAGTCGGAAGGCCGACCAGCGGGATGAAAGCACGCTGTTTAAGATTCTTTATTTTCCTAGCCTGCCCAGCGAAACAATTCCTTTTGAAATCTTGCCGGGGTCGACTGAATATTCTGATTTGTGATGGCCAGGGGGCAACATCTTGAGACGGAGAAACAATTCATGGAACGGCGGTGGATTCAAAGGCATCTCGATTTGCCCGTCGGGAAAGGGCCTTACTGACATGCTCCATTCCGGCTTAACAGAAACGATTATATCGTCCGTACTGATGCCAGCCTCTTTTACCTTTCCTCTGATCGTGACTGCTGCGGACTTTCTCTTTCTTTTATTGAGAATCACGCGGCTACAACAATGAATGCCACTCCGATTGCGAACAATGCCAGCGCCGGATAGTGTACTTTTATTTTCACGATCTTTTTGTGCTCGATACTTAGCGCTTCCTCGCATGATGCTTCTGAGAGTCTGACTACACCTTTATATGGCAGGACCAGCCCGCCAAGCACCGTGAAGGGACCACAAACCATACCGATTAGAACGATGTAATCGGTTGTTGTCATTGTGACCTCCTTTTTAACAATTCTTTTTGTCTAATTACAACGCACTCTTCCCACTCCTCACGGACCTCAAAACCATTACCGCTCCTGAATAGGCCATGCTGGTGGCGGGTATACTTTGAGAGTTCCCCTACCAGTTCTTTCTTATCCATCCTGCCCACTCAGCGATTTTGTCTTCGGCCATCCGGTAAGGAAGTGAGATCATTTCGGGAATCTTAGATGCATCGTCCATCCCGATGTCTTCGCTCATCTCCACCTGCATACGCCGGTACTTGTCTTCGGACAGAATATTCTTGCACTGAAAATGCGCTATCCCGACCGGGCCGTCCATGATCATAGTGAGGAGTTTCTTATTCCAGCCGATGATTCCCCATTTGACCCTCTTTCTCCGGACTGAGACGGGATTTTCGCCGGTACCGACAGATACCGGGGTAACGTCGGAAAGGTTTCTCCTGGGGGTGTTTCGGGAGTCAAGCACTTCAGCCAGCGCACACATACTAGGATTGTTCGCGCATACGCCGCCATCGACGTAGCCTTCCACAGAAGGCAGGTAAGTCGGTGCAGCGCTGGTATAAAGCCCGACTTTCCGAACCAGGTCCTTGTCCTGATCACCACCGTTAAAATTGTGGAAGATCTTCGGTGCCCAGCTGTTCCTCTTGCCCACCTTAGAACTCAGGTCGAACGAAGCAACCACGACATTCTTCTTAAGCTCGTTGAGCCTCATCTCGCCAAACATGCTCTTCAGCTGGTGGTCGAGCACGACATTTCTATAGCCTGCATGGAAAAACTTGAAGACCGACGAGATGTAATAGAAAGTTGACTTGTTGAAGAGACTCGGTCCAAGTTCTTTATAGAAGCTTATTATTTCATCGATGTTCTTTCCGCTCGCCAACGAAAGCGCGATTAGTCCGCCCGTAGACGTGCCCGCATACATGTCGGCGTTCATGAACCAATCTTTGCACCCGTCCTGAGATGAGAGCCTCTTCAGTAAACCGAGGCTGATCAGTCCGCGCAATCCGCCTCCATCGAAAGAGAGGATACGGTAATGATTGTTTTGAGGCATTCTCCAGTCAACTCCTATTGATTTATGATTGATTGAGACCGGTTCCTTTTTTTTGTTCGAGCGATATTGCTCGAAGCATATTAATCGACGCGAATTTTCCCGATACTGAATCGGCAGTCCTGCTTCTATCTTTTGTTCCGATACTCACCAACACTCGACCGACCGCTTCTTTCAATGCTTGTGATTCTGTTGCACGACAAATAGAATCTGCCGGATATCGTTCGACGGGAGGCGCTAATCTTTAATTTTCAGGAATGTCCTTAACTCTGTCTTTGTCAGGCAATGAGAAGGCTTCCCTTTTTCGTCAACCACGATAGCCACCTCAGCATCATCATGATCCATCCTCGCATAGACGTCGCTTATCTTGTCATTCAAGGCGATACTTGCGAAGAACGAAGACCCGTGAAGTTTCTTCAGGCTGACATCGGTGCCTTTATCGATCTCGGCAAGTTTGTCCTCCAATTTCAGGTTGTCCCTCTTCTCCCCCCAAAGAGCCTGCGCGTGGATGATGTCCATCAGCACTCCTGTATCCTTCTTCACCATGGGCACGAACCAGTATCCTCTGAAAGTGCTCTCCATTTTTTCAACAATTCCCTTGACATCCGCGTCGGTTTCAAAAACAAAATTAGGGTTCATCGCCGTAAGGGTCATATCTTTGATCAGCTCAAACGTTGGGGCACGCTGAAAGAGCTTCTGCTGCAACTTGAGAGCTGCTTCAGTGGACTGGCTGCTCTCTGCCAGATTTTCCTTGCCGAAAAAATAAGCCGCGCCGGCCGCCGATCCATGCACCAAAAGCACCAAGAAGAACCGCTATCGTCCATTTGGAATAGTCCACCAGAGCACTAGCTATGTTCTCGAGGTGCCCGGCCACCTCGGTACTCGAAGCGCCCGTTGGATCTACGTATTTGACAATAAACAACGGCATGAAAGCAATTAGAACCACGAGTCCGGTCAGCAAAGAAAGCATGATCACAACCAGGCGGTATGATCTCTTGCTGCTTGTCCTCTCGCTTTGCAGTTCGGCGACTCCATCACCGACGTCCGATTTCTCTTTCACTTTTTCAGCAGCCATGATTAATTCTCCTTTGTCATTATTGTGGGATCATCTTGTCGGGAAATGTTTTCCCCGCAGTACGTGATATCGGTTGTTATGGCAGGGGTGCCCTGGATAGATTCTGGAGCTGATGCGATCCCTTCATTTAGGTTGTCAACCGAGTATTTCCCCGACTCGATACAGTTCATCGAAGCACGCCGGCTATTCCCTTCATCAGGGCATCGAAAGCCTGCTTGTTGATGCCGAAACTCAAGTACCCGTGGGCAGCCTTCCCCGCAAAGTTAGCACCGACGCCGATGCTGCCGTAGGAGTTGAAATCATAGGTGACTGCCAACGCGAGCACCTGTGCCGAGTCCGAGAACAGTTGCTGGGTAATTGCGAAAGCGACACCGAGTCTTTGCCAGGAAAACGCAGGCACTACGAAGTCATCGCCCGGGACAAGCGCATCGCCAAACGCAAGACCCACTTCGAAGACGGCGGGTGATCCTGCCGCAAACGGACGTTTCAAATTCATTCTCGGATTTGTATCGCTCCCCACTATCGGAAAAGGAACATACCGAATTCTGAAAATTCCCATACGCTCCGCGGGATCAAGCGCCGGCATTCTTCTCAATGAGCCCTTGTAGTTGCGATAAAGGATCCTTGCAGACTTCAAATCATCACCGATGACAAGATCGGAGGACGTCACGCTAGGTCCGATGTATGAGGTATCTGTAAGGCCAACCTCCAGATCTGCGGCAAGGTTTCTCTTCACAGAGTCAACGCTTAATTCCATTTCAGACTTTATCATGTATATCCTCTACTTGTCCGCCTCGGCATTTGCCTGTAAAGATCTAAAGTCGGTTGTAAGTCCTCTGAATAAAGTCGACCGCCTTTTTGCAAGCCGGTACGCCGCCAGGAGGCTGTCATCCGGCAGTTGCCTCAATGCACCAGCAGACGAGATACTGTCCACGCAATCGTAGAATGAAGAGTCTCCTCTCTCTACAGCCTTTCTCAGCAGGTCAGCCAGCCTCGGTGTTATGCCCATATCACTGAACTCCTTATTGTTTTCAATGAAGTCGTATCGGGCTTGTTTCTTCCGGCTGTTAAAGTTTGCCTCCTTCATCTGCAACTCTCTGTTTATCGAATCCAGCTCCACGCTAAGCGAATTTTTCATCAAGGCAATCAATTGCAGCCGCGGCCGAAGACTCTGTGGAATTTTGAATATCGCTTCGACCTCCAACCTTTGTATAGCCTCTCCCAACCTGAACATCGGCAAAAGTGCTTCCCAATAACGTCCTCCATCAAACTTGTCGGCATTCCTCGTATATACCCGCGGCCCTACGTACACAGTCACTTCCACAGTGTCTATCTGCGCACGCATTGCAAAGATCGGATAGAATCTGAGAACGTTCATCATGTCGACCATGGGCTGACCATCAAGGGAGTTTGTGACAGCATAGTAACTAATAACGTTTGCGTTCTTATCCTGGGAATAAGCCGGGCCTGTGGCAAAAAATAATGGAACTACTAAGAAGAGAGAATAGTTTTTATAGAGTCAGTTCACTTTCCCAAAATTGGTACTGCTGCCTGGATAATGGGAGTCCAGCGCCTGTCGACATTGGAAAGTCCCAAGAGAAAGGATATCGACCTGTCGCTGGGACTCTTTCCTGACAACCCAAGAATAGTTACCGGTCGGTTGGCAACGTCACGGAAATAATAGACCTCCGCTCCAATTATTGCCGGTCCGAAATTTCGGAACACACCGATCCCCGCCTCAGCAGTGCCCCAGGAAAAGAATTCGCCTTTCACGAAAAGATGACAGAGCATAAAGTCAGCTTGAACGGAGGACCATGGCACAAATTGGACCTGTACTCCAAGCAATGTCTCCGGCGGTAGAGTGTTATCTGTCTGGTCAAGAGCCCCGTTGAAATAGGCCCCCATCGACAGGTCACTGCTCGCTCTGAAGCTATAGAAAAAGCCGCCACCGAATGCCCCGGCACCGCTGGTCATTGCGAAACCCGCTGTTGCCCCCAACATACTCTCAACGTAATTGTTAAGCACGGTCTCGACTTTGTATTCTGCCTGGTTGATTGCTCGGTCCAAATTTTCTTTCAAGTTTTCAAAGGCAGAAGAAAATGCCGAGTTCAATGAGATTATGTATCCTTTGAGCGCAACGCTGCCCACTGCTGCGTCCAAATCGATTCCGGGGAAAGAGGGACGCCAAATGTCTCTTAAAGTCGGAGAGCATGAAGGTGAACAATACCTTAGCGAGCTTGCGAATATTGCTTTCATCGCGAACGAAGGAAATATTTGAAGCAATGCCCGCGTCCTGCAAGGCCGATACCGTTGAATACAGTATGGCATCAGAATCATCTTTCAACGGCGAATCCTCAATGGCATTCGAGATACCGACTGCAAACGCGTCAACCATTTTGTAACTAGCCTCATCAACAGCGTCAGATAGTGAAAGATCTGAGGCGAGGTTAACTATCATCATGGTGTCACTCCGATAGAGAACTCGAAGCTCTCCGATCGTTATGCTGCTCGTATCAAAACTCGGAGGACTAAGAAACTGGTACAGATAGTTTTTGAACTCCGAGAGCTTCTTCTCGAAGATCTCCACACGCACACCTGGTTTCACGCTGCCAAAAGTGGCTTCGATACTGTCCTGCAGCCCTTGGAAGGCATAAGGCTCACTGATCAATGAGCGGACATTCATGTACTGGTGCAACGGGCTTGTTGATTGACCGCGCACGAAGCCAGCATACCCAGTTATCAAAATAATGCAGACTGTAACTCTGTTGATGATTGGATTTACTCCGCATTCACTGATGTGAATCCTACCGCACTCATCAACTTCTACAGTTGTAGCTCACCACACAGGTACTTGCCGGCCGGGTTGCCGCCTACACATCGACTCCTCCTGGCATAACCGGAAGTTATCTTCGGCCTTGCACCATCGTCCATTCTCTTTCGCTTTCTCGCCATCGGCGGTTTAGCCGACATTCGCGATGATCAGCAAGAAAAAGAGGAGTGGCTCCATTCCTTCCTCCTTCCTCCTAATCTATTTTCTGAATGCTGACCCCACGGCGAACGCTCTGCAGTGATGTTCAGCATTAATTAGATATACTATGAGATGGGTCTACGCTAACGCGGTTTGCTGTCCCTGACTATTATGTGCGGCTTCATCCCTGAACTATCTCTACACCGCCGATCCCGCAATTTCGCCAAAATGCGGGCAAGCTGGCAACCTCACACCTATTAATAGATCAAGACTTATACCAACTCGCTGTAAGGCTGGTTTGAGGCAAATACAGAATACTCTACATGGCGGGAATCGATTTCCACTTTTGAGAAATCATGAGTCCCAGGCCCTCCATACACAGCACTGCGGAATTTATTATTCCACCCGGGGACATTTTATATCCGATTGATCCCGGATGCGCGATACTTTAACACTTTTTCATAACAGTGTCAAGAGTGCCATGGCCCCTTTCGTGAGTCATATGGTAATAGGAATTGACGGAGAATATGAGGAGATGATTCGCCGAGTTTTTGAGACAAGGGAGGACGCTGGAAGAAATGCTGATAGACGGAGCAAGTTAATTTGAAGACAGCATCGACTTTGAAGAATACGAAGCATGCAAACAGGTGACGGGACGAAAGGATTACACGATAAGTAACGCACATGATCGTCGGCTGCGTCGTCAAGGTGGAATATCGGGTTTGAAGAAAATCATGAGCGTTAGTTCTGATCTTACGAACGCATTGACCAAGGGGAGCGATATAGGTTTCAGTCGCCTGTTACCGCGCAATCGTATATTCAAATTTCTTTATAACTAGCCGGAGACCCGCAATCGGCGACTGAAAGAAGCTTAACTTTTACTGTTCCGCAGCAGATGACAGTGTTAAGAGACATGAAGATACTGCAGCCGCAAGACTCCACAGAAAAGTCATTTTCACGACAAGGCCTCCTGACTGTAACTAGAGTTGCACCGGACGAATTCAGAACACTACACAGCAGAAGTCCCTTTTCACGTGCCCGAGATGACATTGTGAATGTGTCCGGCACTCCAAAAAAAAATCCGATCTTCCTTTCTTCTCCTGCATTGACCCTTTACATTTCTCTACAATTGGAAAGATTAGGATGACTAAATCGAACAAGAGGATTCTCACCCATATTACAATTATAACCGATCTTGTCGCCGCCTTGATAGTCTCCTTCCAGAGACCGACAGTGGAGGGTTCTGGGATACCCATCCTCGCAACTCAGAATATTCCTCTAGCACTTGTTGTCCTTTTCGTCCTACTTGCACTCGAAATTAAACACGAGAAGATGGAAAGTGCCCTTTTGCTACTTGCTTTGTTTTCCGGGGTTACATTCCTGGTTTGCTCCTTTGCTCTCCCACCCATCGGTCCTTCCAGTGATTACTACCCTATACTTTCGTATGGATCTCTCACTTACCAGTTGGGTATCACTATCGCCGCTCTTCTCTGGAAATCCCCTCGCATCGTGAGATCTCTTGCGATGGTGATCTCATTAGTTGCGCTCAGCACAATAGCAGGTTACATCAACAGTTTCAACTTCACAACGAACGAACCGGAAGCGGCAGTGGAAGCCGCCGTGGTTCTCGGAGCGAGGGCTGCGGGGCCACACACCCCGGGGTCAGTATTGAAAGACAGACTCAATGCAGCATTGAAAATGTTCAAGAAGGGACTGGTCCAAAAAATTGTAGTCACCGGCGCCGTCCAGGCAAAAACCGAGGCATGGTACTTAGCACACAATGGAGTGCCGGACTCTGCTGTTATCATGGAGCGATCACCGACATATTGTACATCCGAACAGGCAAATTTCATCAGGAAGGTCCTGATCGATTCATTGGGTATTAAAAGGATAGCCGTGGTCACAAGCATATGGCACATGCCGAGAGCGCTACTAATGTGTCACTGGCAAGGAGTAGAAGCGGAGGGTATACCTGCATATTCCAGACTGCCATGGCGCACGGCGATTCATGCCAGAATTCATGAATCGGCGGCGTTGCAAGTATATGTGCTCTTCGGGTCGTGATAGCAAAGCTCGCTGTAATCACGCAACGGGGAATTGTATTGCACTTGATACCAGAAAGGAGTGGTGGCCCAGGCGCGTACGATACGCAATTTCACCGGCACTTCTGGGGGTTCACACCGTCAGCCCGGTCATACGCCTGCGCTCGCCGGTAACTTATACCGTGGAGAGCAGAGAGTCGCTTGGAAGCAGGTCCCCGGAGCTGTTCAGTTACAGAGGTAAGGTGGGAAAAATGTCCGGCACGCGGGTGTGTCTGTACCGAAATACGGCAAGAAAAGACTCGGATATGTCTACAAGCCGAAGAGTCGCGAAGACAACGAGGCACGCCGGCCTACAACGCACGATCCGGTAGTTCTTCTATGCTACCCCTTCCACTTTACCTCTCAGAATCGTTATCGACGCTTTCGGTAGAGTGAACGAGGCTTCCTCACCGTCTTCCACGGTGGATGTAACCGGCGGACTGTCCGGATTAGCTTCGCTGTTCGGACCTCCCGAATGCCAAACATACTGCTCACTCCCGAAGGTGACCATCGTAACGGGCCCGGAAAAATGCACCTCTTTCTTTCCTTCGCCAACATCGAATGTCACATCAACGGCATACGAATTCTCCTGATCGCGGTTGACAATCATCAGGGACCACTGATCGTCTGGTCTTTTCACAACATAGACTGCAAGTAGTTCCTGCCCCGCCGCATCTTTAACGTTGCTCCGGGCATGATACGTTTCGTGAACTTCATGTCCAGGCATCACCCATTCGAGATTGATGACTCGAGACGCATGGTACTGTGAAGTATACTGCTTAATGATATGTTTCTTATCGGCGTTGAACGGGCTGAACGTCCCCCATCCGTGACAGCCCGGTGAAAGAGGCATCGGGAAAAATTGGAAATAGTAAATGGCGCTTCCACCGGCAGTAAGGAAGGACCCTGCATATTCAGCCAACCAGAGCCCACCGAATATATTGACGAAAGACTGGTCAAGAGACCACGAAAGGTTGCTTTCGGTTATGAGCATAGGAACATTGTCGGGCAGGCCGTCATCTTTCCAAACTTGCATAATATGGCTAACCAACTGCGGCTCTTGGTACAAACTGCTCCACGTCACATCGCAAGGTGCGAACGGATAATGCTCGAACGACATAAACGCAAGCTCTGAAATTCGATCACGAGACTTGAGGTAATCGAGAAAGCGGCCCAGCCACGATGTTCTTCCCTTCTCATCGGGCCACACTTTTATGTCTTCGTTGACACCCGTGAATACAGGTCCGCCAAGCTTGGCATCAGGTACCAGCTTATGAATTGCTGTAGCAAATTGAAGGTACAACTCAGCATAATCTTCCGGCATAAAGTATTGTCCGTCCGGTTCTTCACCCATCTCAACGTGCGAAACCGGATAGCCGCGCTGCCTCAGATACGCGATTTCCGCTGCAGCGTCCTCATGTGAACCATATATCATCGCGATAGGTATTATTGCAGGCAGTTTGTTGGTTACACCGCTGGTGAAGAATAAGTCGAAGCCCGTCTGGTCCCCGGCGTGCTCGTCAAGATCCGCGGCCGAATGCCAGGGATCGATGGAAGAGCAATATGTGGTTGTCTGATTTTGGTCTGGTGAATGCTGGATGATGTCTACCAGTTTACCATCCCCGCTGAGTGTTCCGGCATGGATTTCCTTGATCGCATAACCCAGACTACTGCGGATGTCCCCTGTGCCGTGCGTGCCGTAGGTGTTCGAGGATCCGGTCATGAGAATCCGAACAAATCGTACCATGATCGGCGAGTCGCATAGGTTTATGGTTTCGTTCCCCCCTTTCCCGTGGTAAACAATTCCGTTTGGGAAAGCGGTCCAGACTCCTGAGGTAGGAGCGCCCATCGCGTCACCCTTTCCCGTCCAGTATTGGATTTCAAACTCGATTGCGTAAGGATCTGTCCAATCTATCTCGATCACCTGCAAAGCTTGCTCTGCACCGAAATCAACCACAACCCACTGCGGATGATGTGAATCATCCTCTCCAGTAAAATGTCTGGTAAGATATGGATTGCTCTTCCAGAATGTATCAGGGTTGCCGTCGGTAATGCGGGAATATCCTGAAAGCGTTCCCAGGTTTCTGGTGTGGCCACGGTGAGGGAGAGGATAACCATAAGAGTGACGGATAAACCCGGTCAGTTCCGAGCTTCCGGTAAAATATCCGGATTTATTCGCTTCATCGCTCCACTTTCCAGTTGGATTCCAGTGCCATGCTGCGATCTTCAGCTCCGTGTTTTGCCTGTAAGTGACAGGCCCCCAACCGGCTGACAAACATTCTTCAATAACAGAAAGAGTATAGAGCTCGTCGACCGCACCAAATCTCTGAATATCTATGGAAGTCCCAAGAGCTTGATCAGGCCTGAAGGAATTCGTCAAGTGCCCCGCTGCGGCATTTACTATGATCGAACCCTGTGGGACAGATGTTCTGGAGGTCGAAGGTAGTGCCAACATCTTTTCCCGCAGTCCGGATCTGCCTATTAGCCAGCGAGGTAGAGCCGCATACGCGGCTGCAGTGGCAGCACCAGTCAAAAACTTCCGCCTGGAAAAATCCATTTTGCTGTGGGAGTTGTCGTCGCCGATCATCTTTGCTCCTGAATTTTGAACGAATCTGTTACTGTTTCAATTTGAAGATCGTCAAGAATACATTCAGAATTTAAATCGGCAAAGAGGGTTATTCAACCGGAAATAGGTGAGAACGACTTTGACGGAATATATTTGGATTGAGGTCGAAGGGGGGTAGAGTTATGAATGCTGCTGATTGCGAATAGGCTGGCCGGTAGTGTATCAGTTTGGATGATCTTTTCGAAAAATAGAAAACTAACCGCCAAGAACGCGAAGGCAGCAAAAACACAATCAATAAATGAGAATACTCCGGGTTCTCCGCGAGCTTCGCGGTCAGACATGTACTTGTGAATCTTTCCCAAGACTGAAACTGAGACACAACCCCCTGACCGGTTATTTCATAACTTAAGAAACTTTACAAGGAGATAGAGCCCATTGGGGAAAGCTCCACTTCGCTGCGGACAATTACGGTTCAATTATGCAAGAGGAGGAAACCGCCTGATGCCTGCCGCTCTATTAGAAGGTGAAAGGCTGCACCCGCACCGGTTCCGTTAACAATCCCAATTTCAAAAAGCTACCGGATCGCGTCCGGTTGGCAAATCACAGTTCAGAGAGCGCGCCTTCGCGGAATGAATTCGTCCATACTGCCAATCTTCATCGGTGTGCTTCCATGACACCACGTTCAGCAAGCTCGTTGCCCAAATGCGCCTGCCGGTTTGCGGATTTTCTGAGTTTCCGATTTCAATGACCGTATATGACCAGAGAGTAAACGATTACCCCTATCAGAGACAACCCGAACGCGTAGGCAACCAGAGTATTGCGCAAAATGCTATTGCTTGTAACTTGTCCGGTGATCGATTCGCTTGCTGTGTTTGCGTTAAACGACATGGTCGAAACCTTCCTCTCTTTCTTGTTCGTGACTCTGGACGCTCTGGTGTACTGTGTTCTTCGGTCGCAATTTAAGGCTTACGACCGTTCAGGGAATATGAGTTTGGTCACTTAATCAGCCAAGACCAGCAGTAGAGTGAACGGTATCACTTTAAGTCGAGAGGGACATTTTTGGCGGCGAGCAGCGAACGATTCAACGCGCATCGATTCACGTGGCGACTTGGAGAAGGACAAAAAACTACATCAGGAAAGGCAAGTCTTGATAGAAGTTTTTCGACCGCCCCGTGAAATGCATCCCTGAAGCTCTATATTCAAAAGTCCCGGCACTTATAATCGTTGAAACAGCGGGGACAGGACAAGGACCTGGAAATTGGTCGGCGTCCACAAAAAAATGCGATAGAGGTTGATTCATTGTTCCATTTTCCTAATATTATTGTCAAAACTCATAAACCGAAAGGAGTAAACATGGGAAAAGTGATGTCAAAATCCCAGGTAGCGGATTATATGGCCAAGAAATTCGAGTTAAAAAAGAAAGTTGCGGCTTCGTTGCTCGATGAGTTGGCAAACCTAGCATACCGTGAGGCCAAGAATTCGTTTACTATCCCGGGGATTGGAAAGCTGGTCCTCGTAGACAGAAAAGCACGCATCGGCAGAAATCCTGCAACGGGTGAGCAAATTCAGATTCCGGCCAAGACCGTCGTGAAATTTAGAGTGGCAAAAGCGTGTAAGGACGCAGTGCTGGGCAAGAAGTGAAGGCAGGATCTTAATAGCGGCAATATCCCACCAGACAAAAATGATTGGTGGGATTTTATTCGTTGATTGGAAGCATCCGAGGTGACAAGGTTAGCGGATTTTAAGGGCCTCCTTAGTGCTGGATGACCTACCGGATTTGGATCCCACATTGAACTGGATTCTTCAGGCTGTGTCACGGTGCAAAATTAGAAGCCTGAATGAATTTGTGCGTGAGAAAAGCGGTAAAGCTCTTTAAGAAATAGCTGCTAGATGCTATATTATGCGCACGCCGAGATGGCGGAACTGGTAGACGCACTGGACTCAAAATCCAGCGAGGCTTAACACCTCGTGCGGGTTCGATTCCCGCTCTCGGCACCAACCCATTTCTTTCAAGACACGGGCGGGGATATTCTTCACACCCCTGGTAACGCGCGAGCAGTCCCGGCCGGCCCCAACCTGACACAGGACTTACGCAACCTCCCTCTATAAATCTGTCCGGGTATTAGAGCCAAAACGGGTTCTTGAGCAATCTGCCAAGAAATCGGTTGTCAGTCGATTCTCACTCCAGGGCACAAGCATTCAACTTTGATTTCAATCTCATCGGATCAGTATCACAAAAATCACAGGCATCTCGTTCTTTAATCGAACGCTGAGCCGCAGCAATCAACTTGTCTATTTCAGAATCGTTCTGCAAAATCGAAAGAAGTTCCTCCAACAGACTTGGCTCGTTCCGATAACCACCTCCCTTGACATTTAACTCGAGAAGCACGGAAATCCTGTTCCCCTTTTGTCGAACCTTTCGAGCATGAACCTGCACTTCTGCGCAGCGCCTGGTTAATAGTCATGCGGGAAGAAGATCTCACTCCAGAAGGATTTTGATTTGCACACGCACCTCCGGACTTTCCTGCAAACGGGTTTAAGTTAGGAAGGCTCATGGCAAGTACGAAAAGCAAGAGGGTTTCCGGTATCAAATCACTTGCGGATTCCGACAAAGAGGACATTCTCGTTTGAGAGTCGGATTGCAAAAATAAAAGTACTAAGCCATTAATGATCTGATCTTATTGCTGAATGCCGTAAGATCAAACTACCAGCATAACCATGATCTTGTGAGAAGGCTCACTAAAAGGGTAATAGAAAGGCATAATCACTTTACTTCAACCCTAGTCGATCCGATATTAGGATTGAAAGGAGTGTAATTAACTTGATTCGACCCGAATGGGATTTTTTTGAGCAGCATAAATTTGAATTGTGTAAGAAATACTCAAACAAAGTCGTGGTAATTGCAGGACAGGAAGTAGTCGGGGTATTTGAGTCGGAACTAGATGCCTATTACGAAACGAAGAAGCGATATCAACCCGGCTCGTTCATAGTACAACGTTGCTCGGTCGAAAACGCCGGAGACTACCCGGAATACCCGGCTACGCAACCCGCCGAGTAAAGACTGGAGTCTACTTCCTGTCGAGTACTTCGCGAACTTTCTTAAGCACTTCGGCGATCCGATAGGGTTTTGCGATAAAGCCATCCACTTCGTTTTGTGTCATCCACTCCTTGTCACGTGACTCCACAAAGCCGCTTGCGAAAAGGACCCTGATCTCGGAGTTAATTTTTCTCAGCGCATTCAGCATATCGGAGCCGCCAAGTTTCGGAAGTCCGAGATCAGAGAGAACGAGTTGAACATTTCCCTTATTCTTCTCAAAAGCTGCGATAGCTTTTTCGCCATCTTCAGCTGTGATGACACGGTATCCATTGTCGGTAAGCACACTCTCAAGCAGTTCCCTCAACAGCTCTTCGTCTTCGACGACCATAATCGTCTCAGATCCTCCCCGTACCTTTTGATTGGTTGGATCACTAGATTTCGTTTCCGATTCAACGACCGGGCGAGAAGGGAGATAGATTGAAAACGTTGAACCGATCCCCACTTGGCTCGATACGTCGATAAACCCATCGTGGCTTTCCACTACTCCGTAGACTGTAGCCAGTCCCAGTCCCGTTCCTTTTCCGCGCTCTTTGGTTGTAAAAAAAGGCTCGAATATCCTGCTTCGCGTTGGCTCGTCTATTCCGACGCCCGTGTCCGAAACGGATATCAGAACATACTCTATGAAGTCTGCCCTCGGGAAGCGTGTCTTCACGGCATCTCCCGTGACAACCCTTGTGTTTATACCGAGTATGCCCCCCGACGGTTTGCCGTCACTTCTATCGAGCATCGCGTCGCGGGCGTTTACGCACAGATTCAATATCGCCTGATGAATCTGGGATTGGTCAGCAACAATAATCGGAATGCCTTCGCCAAGCGTCAGATTGATTTCGATATTTTTCGGAAAGGTCTCCTTAGCCAGTTTGAATGTCTCCTGTACCACTTCATTGATTTTTATGTGGTCGAACGATTTATCTTCTTTTCTGGCAAAAGTGAGTAATTGACGGACGAGTGCAATTCCACGGTTGGTGGCAGCGTTGATGGAGTCAGTGTACCGCTCCATCCTGTCGTCTTTCAAACCGGTTCTTTCGATCAAGCCGACGAAGCCGAGAATGATTCCCAATATATTGTTGAAGTCGTGCGCTATGCCGCCTGCTAGCGTTCCAAGGCTCTCCATTTTCTGGACCTGCCTGAAGTACTCTTCCATTTTCTTCTGAGCAGACACGTCGCGCGCAATGCCGAGAATTCCGATTGCCCGCCCGTCTATTACTTCAGCTGTGGTGCTGAACTCCCCCGTCAGGTATTTACCCGACTTGGTAAGTATTCTATACTGACTCACACCGACAGGTTCATCGCTCATGACGCGGCGAAAATTCGAAGCGGCTTTTTCTCTGTCTGCGGGGTGCAGGAGACTCAGGAATTGTTTCCCTATCCATTGGCTCCGATCCCACTCCGTTATGAGATTGAATGCAGAGTTCAAGCTTTTGATTTCCCCATCCGGTGCGAGGCTAAATATGGCATCACGCGCGCTCTCAACAAGGCTTCTATATTGTTCCTCAGACCGGCGGAGAGCAGCCTCGGCGTTCTTGCGGTCGGTTACGTCCTCCAGCACAGTAACTGTGTAAAGAAACGCTCCCTGGCTGTCCCGTACTGCTGCAGCAGTCAAATGTGCCCAGATTTCACTCCCATCTTTTTTTATGTAACGCTTTTCAAACTCCACGAGGTCGGATATACTCGCCTCGAGATCCGCCAGGAAGTTGTAGCTGATAGCATCGTCCTGAGGATGGGTAAGCTGCCCAACTGTCATCTTTGTCAATTCATCGCTGCTGTATCCGAAAATAACTGTGGCTGCCGGGTTGCATTGAAGAAAATATCCCGAAGAGTCGAGCCTGAGAATACCGAGTGGTGATAATTCATATATGGTTCTGAGTCGTTCCTCACTTTCGCGAAGCGCGGTAGCTGCCTTTTGTCGTTCGGTCACATCGTTAGCCAGTATCAGGACGCCGGTTTCACTTCCCACGGCGATCGTACTTGATTTGATTTCCACATTTATGATGGACCCATCCTTCTTGCGATGTCTCCAGACCTTTACCCTTTCGTCAAATCTCCGGTTCTTCGAAAGGAAGTCAAGGAAAGCCGGTACGTCATCCTCAGGTCTTATGTCACGCACAGTCATTTGCATAAACTCCTTACGCGCATAACCGTAATGGCTGATCGCAGCATCGTTAACGGCCAGGAATCTTAGTGTATCGGGGTCGAATACCCACATAGGAAGTGGACTCGAGTCGAACATCTGGTGATAGCGCTCTTCGCTCTCTCTCAATGCCCGGGCAGCGAGCTTGGACGACGTCACATCCCTTATGATTGCCAAAACTGAAAACTCGTTCTCAACTTTAAGTGGGGCAAGCATTATGTCGGCAGAAAATTCGGTTCCATCTTTCCGACGGCCGAATAACTCCAGCCCAGTGCCCATCGGTCGGGAGTGCGGTGAACCATGATAGTCGGCCACCTGGCCTTCATGCATTTTCCGGTAACGCTCAGGTATAAGCAGGCTCATCGGGCCTCCTATGAGTTCGGCGTGCGAATACCCAAAGACTTCCTCTGTCCGCTGGTTTGAAAAAATAATCTTCTCTTTCGCATCTATAATGATTGTCGGGTCGGGTGCAAATTCCAGTAATCCACGAAATCTGGCCTCGCTTGCTTTAAGTTCTTCAATAGCCTTCTCACGCTCTGCCTCAGCCTGTCGAAGTTTTCTCCTTTCCTCGGCTTCACCTAAAGCGCGATTTATCACAGGGACCAACCTTTGCAATCTGGTTTTCAAAACATAGTCGGTCGCACCGTTGCGCATACTTTCAACAGCCAATTCTTCGCCGATGGTACCTGACACAAATATGAAGGGAGTATCGGGACATCGTCTGAGCGCGATCTGAAGTGCCGAGTTGCCATCAAAAGAAGGAAGTGTAAAATCCGACAGAATTAGGTCGAACTTTCTGTTCGTGATGGCACTTTCAAAATCCTTACGTGAACTGACAACCGTGGAATTGCATTTAACCCCCTCACTCTTCAACAGAGACTGAATAAGTTCTGCATCCAATGCATTGTCTTCGAGATGGAGGATATTCAGTTCATCAGAAACATCATGGGCATCATCAACCTTCAAGCTGCTCACCTCCATTTCTTGATACGGGTGGCGGCTCATTCACAATGGCCCAGAAGAAACCGAGGTTCTTAACCGACTCGATGAACTCATGAAAGTCCACCGGTTTGACAACAAAGGCATTTGCACCAAGCTCGTAACTCGAAACCATGTCGCTCTCTTCGCGCGACGAAGTGAGGACTACCACCGGAATTGTCTGCAGAAGGGGATCGTTCTTAACCGTTCTGAGAACTTCTATGCCGTTCACTTTCGGCATTTTCAAATCAAGAAGCATCAGCGCGGGATTTTGGCCCCCTCTCTCCGCGTATTTTCCCCCGCGATAGAGATAGTCCACAGCTTCGGCACCGTCCCGCACAACGTCAACTTCATTTGCAAGATTGAAGTGACCCAGCGCGAGCAGCATCAACTCGACATCGTTTCGACTATCATCAGCCAGTAGTATACGTCCGAGCCTCGTAATCAACCTCTTTGTTCAATGAAGCGAGGAATGGAGAAGTAGAAGCTTGCGCCTTCGTTTACCTTCCCTTCCGCCCAGGTCCTCCCTCCATGTCTTTCTATAATACGTCGCACATTTGCAAGACCTATCCCGGTCCCTTCAAATTCATCGTTGCTGTGAAGCCGCTGGAAGACTCCGAACAGTTTGCTCACGTATCTCATGTCGAAGCCGACACCGTTGTCCTCGACGACGAATATGTCTTCACCTTTACCGCTGATTGATCTCACTTTTATTTTTGCCGTCGTTCGAGTGCCGGTATACTTCAGCGCGTTCGAAAGAAGATTAATGAACACTTGACGAAGCATCGCCTGGTCGCCATATACATCCGGCAGCTTTTCGACCTGCCAATCAACCGATCTGCCGGGCGCCTCTTCGGCCAAGGAGGCAATCACCTGTCGGACAAGCGATCCCACATCAACGTCCGATTTATTTATGCTTGCGCGATTCACTCGCGAAAAATCAAGAAGCTTGTCGATAAGATGTCCCATCTCGCTGGAAGCAGATGAAATTACGTGAAGATACCTCAGGCACTCCTTGTCTATGGATGAAGGAAGTTTCTTTTGGAGGAGTTCTACAAAGCCGTTAATGTGGCGGAGCGGCGCCCTCAGATCATGCGACACGGAGTAAGAGAAAGACTCGAGTTCTCTATTGGCTTCTTGAAGCTGTGCTGTGCGTTCATTCACGATTTCCTGCAAATGATCACGGTGTTTTTCCAATTCCACTTGAAGTTTCTTCTCGTTCGTTATATCCACCGATAATATGAATGTACCCTCGGGTACGGGCTCCATACTGAGATTGAACCACGAGAACGTCCCGTCGCCATAATCAAACCGGTTTTCTAATCGTTGGGCTATTCTGTTTTCCATGCATTTCCGGAGAAAGGCGAACATTTCGGTCTCTTCAATTCCAGGATATGCTTCCATCATCTTCCGACCTAAAAGTGCTTTCTTCGAGTGACGGCCATGCGTGGCGGCGGCATCGTTGATGTACAGATAACGAAAGTCGAATCCTATAATCTGGCAGCCTTCCAACATATGATCCAGCGTTTCCCTGAAATGCCGTTCGGCTTCAAGCACTGAGGCATGAAGCAGTTTACTCTCAGTTATGTCGCGTGCAATTTTAGAAGCACCTACGATTCGGCCGGATGAATCCCTGATAGGCGAAACCGTAACGGACATGTCTATCCGCTTGCCATCTTTTCTCACTCTAACGGTTTCGTAGTTCTCAACTCGCTCTCCTTTTGCGACGCGCCCCAGGATGTCCATTTCTTCTTCCATCCGTTCCGGCGGGAACAATATGAGCACGGACTTCCCAATTACCTCATCCGGGGAGTAGCCGAAAACTCTCTGCGCACCCGGATTCCAGTCCGTGATAATGCCCTCAAGAGTTTTTCCGACTATTGCGTCGTCCGATGATTCTATTATCGCCGCATAGCGCAGGAAAAGCTCTTTGTCTCGCTCGTAACGGCTAGAGACCTTAGTGACGGTACTCATGTTGAATTCCTCATTTTCCTTTAACCGTTCACCAGCGGATTTAGTTTCCCGGCTGCTGAGGTTCTTTGCACCGGTCGGCCTAAGATTTTCGCAATCTCAGGGAAATCCAAATCTGTCAATCTGGAAAATTAGAAGGGGAAATTGCTACCAGCACTGGCAGCGGGCTGTTCTGCGGAAGTCACCCTGGGTTTACGTGCCATCTTATGGATCCGATTCCCGGTCACGGCTATCGCCTTCTTCGGTTGAACAGGACAGGCATACTCGCATGCACCGCATCCAATACAAAGCCCGTCGTCCACCTCCGGGAGCAAGAGACCTTTCTCGTAGGGTACCGTGTGCACCGCTTTCGTCGGACAGTGTTCTGAACATGCCGCACAGTTTTTCTTCTTTGAGACCACTACACAATCGTCTTTGCTGAATTTGGACTTGCCGATCTGAACGAGCTTCTTCTCTGCCAAATCAACGGGTAAGATGGCGCCAGTCGGACATACTTCGCTGCAGACAATACAGTCATACTTGCAATAGTTGACAGAATAGTCCATATGTGGCTGAAAGATTCCGGAGATCCCGAACTCAAACTGAGAAGGCTGAAGCACGCTTGTTGGACACGAAGTGACGCAAAGATGACATGCCGTACAAATGTTTGTGAAGTGAGCTATCCCTAATGAACCCGGAGGCGTGATAGGAGAATGACGCTCAAAGACGGAGCCGGCTGCTTTTACTATCCCGGGTGCCACAAGAAATGAAGTGGCGGGGACCGCGATCCCCTTCAGAAATTTCCGCCTCCCGAGATCGAATCTGACCCTATCGACGGAGAAGGTGACGGGCGCAGCCCCTTTGAACGGGAGCGGACTTTTCACATACCCAATTGCTTCTTTAGGGCAAGAGCGAAGACAGTTGAAACAACCAACACATGCGCTGAAATCTATGCGGCGATTTGCACTGTCGATGCACTGCGCCTTGCACACTTTATCGCAAGCACCGCAATCATTGCAAGAATCACCATCGATCGCAAGTTTGTATACGGACAGGCGTGAAAGGAGACTTAAGATCGCCCCTGCAGGACAAAACGAGTTGCAAAAGAGCCGCCCTTCCGTTATGCTTAGAAACGATATCATGAATAGGAAAAGGAAACCGACGGCAAGCCAGAGTGGACCCTGGATTTGAAGAGGAACATTGTACAAGGAGTAATTGCCGTGTGCCGCGAGAGCGTTTGCAACCGCATTGTTCAATCCAACCGCTAACGGAGTTACAAGCCCATTTATGATTCTTCCGAAACTGCTGAATGGCTCCAGAAGATCGGTGACTATCATGGAACCGCCAAGGAAAAACAGTGCCGCGGAGATCGTCAGAATTGCATATTGAAGCCAATGCGGAGGTTTCGAATATTTAAAATGTTTACGCCGGTTGATCTTCTTCGCTACGCGTGCCATGATATCTTGCAGCCCGCCCAGCGGACATATCGTGGAACAGTAAACGCGACCGAAAAGCAAAGCGCCCCCCATAACGACGACGACACCGACCAGTGCATCGATTCCTCCGACGAGGATCAGTTTCAATAATGCCGGAACGATCTGAAGAGAAGTGAGAGCAGTCGCTATGCTGCGAGGAATGAGATGCCAGACGTCGATGAAGAGAATTGTGAAGAGAACAAAGAAGGTAAGAGAGACAAATACGCGGACCTTTCTAACGCGTCTCCAGGTTGATCTTGTCAAACTATTCCCCGCTCGCCGCCCGAGTGCTTCACAGTTGTAGAAACGGTATCCGTCTCACAAGCGACCCTCTGGCACCCAAACTAAACTTAGTGCCAATGCAGACAGAGAAGGATTTCTTAGCCGATTCATATGTTTGAGCTATACAAGGATCCAGATAGATCTAGAAGCGGGGTCCTAAACTACTATTCGCTTTATGTTCATATTCTCCAAATCGGACCGTCCGATCTTCATGTCTGCCGCAATTTTGAGATACCGTACCTCATTAGGATCGATGCCGAAGAGTTTAGCTCCTGCATAGTCAAGTGCCAAGATGTCGGTGGAAATAACCTGAGCTTTCATCGTAACCAAATCATCTACTGAAATTCCTCGCGGACCATTTCTTTTCATCACATAATAGGCATCTAGAATGTTGAGTGTCGGCTTGCGGTGGGTCGCAAAGTCGACGATGCACTGCTCCACGTCTGTTCGATGCCAGTATTCCCTGTCCCAAACATTTCCCATGAGGTTCTTCATGCCGATTGTAACTTTGGTTCCGCTGTGGTTCTTAAGCACCGGAACATTTATGAAGACATCTGCTTCGAGAATAGCCTCATGCTCCTGCGTTGAGGTCAGGACTTTTCCGTTCTTCACATCGACGGTGTGGTAATAGCTTTTGCTTCCGCCGGGAATCATTTTTCCGCCGGCTTCCTGCACTGCCTTGGCGATTCCACTGTCCCTATAGCAGCTCTGCCATTCATCACACGGATGATCCACGACCGTTACTTCTTTTGCCCCTGCCTCAAGGCAATGCCGGATAATTCTAGAAACAAGTTTTGGATTGGTATTCCCGCCACGATCCGGTGAAACGTCCCAGCCGATATTAGGTTTGACCAAGACCCTCGCACCTTTCCATACAAAGGTCTTCATGCCGCCAAGTGCCTTCATCCCGGAATCGAACATCGTATCCGGCTCGCCGCCGCGAATGGCAACCAGGTCGTAAGGGACCTTTGACTTTGAAACTTCACCGAGGAGAGTGCGAGACTTCATCCCTACTGTGAGTGCTAGAGAAGCAACTGTTGCATCTTTGATAAAACTGCGTCTATTCACGAACAGCCTCCTGGTTCATTTTCGATTAGCTGGTTGAATGTTATTCGATTTACCTTGAAGGTTCAAGACAACACCTAAGCCACGTGAACAAATGATATCTCGTCAAGAAGAATTCTTCGCAGATGTTTACTTCCATTGCCAATGGAGTAATTGCTGAGGGGCATAAGATGAAACAAACTCTCGGATGCCTGGATAATGCGAGAGAATTTCCCTCTCGATCTAAAAATGAAAATGTGCATTGTGTGCAGAATACAATTACGTCAAATCTGTAGCACTCTGAATTATCCCGGTACTCTTGACCAGCACAGTTCCCGTGCCGCGGAGGGGTTTGTATGAAAACCCTCTCCTCAAGAGAGTCGAAGTGAATCTGGAATTTCTAAGGGGGCATACTTCTCCCACCAATCTCAAAACTGGAAGGCGGAGTGTTACGAGAGAGGAAACACCAACGCTGTTTATTGTTAAAACAAGCCAGCAGTAGCTCTTGACAACGTAACAGTGTTATGTTATATTGCAATCGAAAGAAGGAAACATGGAAAACGAATTAATCTCAAAGAAGGACTTACTTGAGCTGACGGGGATTTCTTACGGCCAGCTATACAGGTGGAAGCGGAAAATGCTCATACCGGAAGACTGGTTTATCCGCAAGTCAACTTTCACCGGACAGGAAACTTTCTTCCCGAAAGAGAAGATCCTGGTACGAATCGACAAGATAAAGGACCTGAAAGAGGATGCCTCGCTCGACGAGCTTGCGGACATCCTTTCGCCCTCACCTGCCGAAGTAGAGGTCGAGAAGAACAAGCTGCTACATGAGAAGATTGTCTCCGAGATCACAATGGACCTTTTCGCACAGGCTCTCGGCCTACCGGAGGTCTTCGACTTTCAGAAGACTCTCTACGCCTACCTCCTCGACAAGATGCTTGCCTCCGGAGAGATCAGTGGCGAGGAAGGCAAAATACTTCTGAAGACACTTGAGGAACACTATCCCGACTTCGCAGGCAAACCATCCGAGCTTGTATTCATAAGAAAATTGGGCGTTCCACTTTGTTTGCTCATATCCGGAACGGGGCAGGTATCGCTCGATGCCGGCGCGAAGCTCGTCAGTCGCATCAACATCTCAAATGTCATCGAAGAGCTGAAAGCAAAGCTAGCTGACGGAGGAATTAAGTGACCATGGAACAGAAAAGTAAAAAAGACTTGCGCATCAATGGCATCGGAAGTTCAGCCGGTGGACATTTTGATTCCGTTCAGATAAACGGTAAAGGCGACATAAACGGCGACCTGGAATGCACCGACCTGGAGATCAACGGACTCGGTTTTGTGCGTGGGAATGTAAAGTCAAACCGTACCAGGATATCGGGTAAGTCCACCATCGCGGGCAATTTAGCCGGCAAAGAAGTGATTATAGATGGCATGTCCGAAATAACCGGCGGTCTCTCCGGCGACAACATTGAGAACCGCGGCATGCTTAAGGTCTCGAAAGACTGCGGCTCGGAAACATTCACTTCTCATGGCGGTTTTACAATCGGCGGACTTCTCAATGCAGGCAGCATAGAAATAAATATCTATGGCCCATGCAAGGCCAAGGAGGTCGGCGGGGAGAAAATTCAGATCAGAGACGGTGGTACATTCGGAATTGGAAAGTTTATTGGTTCCCTTTTTCAAGGCTGGCCCCTGAAGACTATTCTAACTGTCGACACGATCGAAGGGGACGACATTTATTTGGAGTGTACAACCGCAAAGATCGTTCGAGGAGGAAATGTAAAAATAGGAAAAGGATGTCAGATCGATCTCGTCGAGTACAAGAACACATTTCAGAAAGACGGGTTTTCGGATATCAGAATCAATGAGACAAGGAAGTTGTGAACATGAAAGACAGAACACGACCTAATCTGAAGATAATCGGGAACAACAGCGCATCGGGTGGGCAGTACAGCGACGTTCGCATCATCGGCGACGGCGTTGTCGAAGGCGACGTGGAGTGCATCAATTTCAAGTCGGTCGGAGACTCGAAGATCAACGGTAGTGTCAAAGCCGATCATCTCAAGACAGTCGGCTCTATTTCAGTCGAGGGTTCCGTAGAATCAGACAGCATTGCGATAACCGGGGACCTAAGATCTACCGGCGACATCCGCGTGGGAGACTTGAGAGTAAAGGGCGGGATAATCACAAAGAGCAGCATCAAGGGCGATGACGTCCGGCTGACGGGACACGTGGAAGTAAAGAACAATTGCGAAGGAGAATCATTCAGGTCGAACGGGCAGTTGACGATCGGCGGCCTTCTCAGCGCAGACGACATCGACATAAAAGCCTACGGGCGATCCAGGATAAACGAAATTGGCGGCGACAGGATAATCGTCAGGAAAGGGCCTGGAATCGGAAGGGTAATCAAATCAGCGCTGGCGGCGGCCGGCTTCCGAAGCGAGATGCTCGAAGTGAATTCCATTGAAGGCGACGAGATCCGACTCGAGTACACGAAAGCAAAGGTGGTACGCGGAAAGGACATCGTCATCGATGGAGGCTGCAATATCGAAATCGTGGAGTACAAGGATTCCCTTCGTGTCCATCATGGCGCGACAGTGAAACAAAAAAGGAAGATATGAATCAGTATCTATAATAATGAAGAACCAACAAGCAAGTCAGGCGGCACAATTCGCCGCATACAATAGAGCCTTGGGAAATTTGTCACCTGTTGTCCGGGGTTTCTCCGATCCAATCGCCGAACAATTTCTGCCGGAACAATGGAAGAGAAGAATCGAGAAGGCGCGGAACCGGCTTCCCGCTTCGCCATATCCATTCTGGTCCCGTGGAATGGGAGTCTGCCATCAGTTCCGCACGGCGGTGTTGGACAATGCGATTGAATCGGCACTGCCCTTCAGCCAGTTAGTGATCCTCGGAGCTGGATTCGACTGTCGCGCATGGCGGTTACCGGGCCTTGAACATACTACCGTATTTGAAATGGATCATCCTGCAACCCAGGCTCTGAAGAAAAGGGAAGCACAAAACCGAAAAACAAATGCGGGTCAAATCCGTTTCGCTGCAATGGATTTTACGACAGATCATTTGCCCACTAGGCTTGACGAGAGGGGGGTCAAACGCAATGAGAAGACTTTTTGGCTGTGGGAAGCCGTGGCCATGTACCTTACTCCCGGCGAAATCGCAGCTACGCTCGCTTCGATTGCCGGGCTTTCGACTCCGGAAAGCGTCATCGCATTCACATACATGGGAAAGAGAAATGGGAAGGTACCCCGGAGCATATTCCTTAGCTTGCTTGGTGAACCGGTTCGCTCCGGGTTTGATCATTCGGAGATTTCAGAGCTGGTCCATGAAACGGGCTGGACTTTAGTTGAAGATACCGGCATCGAAAACTGGAAGCATAGTCTTGCTCCGAACCTGCAATTGACTCGTCGAGACGTCGGCATACAATGGAACGAGCGTGTTGCAGTGGCGATCAAGTAGCGCCCTATTCAAAAGCCATGGCTATGAGATCAGGAAGGATTTACGATGATGAAATCACTCAAAAGTTTTGCAGACATTCAGCGACAGCCGGATGTCCAATTTCGGCTTTGCCAATCGACTGCTATTAGGTAATGAAGAGTAGTCAACAAATCACCCGACAAAACAGAGAGCAATAAGCTATGATGAAATTCATGAGAAGTTTCGGTGACTTAGGAATAAATGGGATCGCTGCCCGGTGGTACGGCGGCAATTCTCGCAAGCACAGGATCCGCGAGATGAGAGGATTTGCCGAGGAAGTTACGCGACATGTCCGTGACGGAAGCTCAATTTTAGAGATTGCCCCCGGACCCGGCTATCTGTTTATCGAGCTCGCGAAGATGGGATACTACAACTTGTTCGGTATGGACATCAGCAGGGATTTTGTCGATATAGCGAGGCGTAATGCGGAAGAAGCAGGCGTAAAGATTGATTTCCGCCAGGGGAATGTGTCCGACATCCCCTTCCCTGATAATTCCTTCGACTTCATCATTTGCACGGCGGCGTTCAAAAATTTCAAGGAACCGCTCAAGGCGCTTGATGAGATGTGCCGAGTATTGAAACCGGACCGAACAGCGTTGATAGTAGATATGAAAGGAAACGTCTCGAGCCACGACCTTGACAATCTCATGAAACAGATGGGCGTCAAGCGGATGGAGGCTCTGTTCGTGAAATTGACATTCAAATACTTCTTGCGCAAGGGCGCTTATTCAAAATCCGAGATGGCAGGCATCATCACGAAAACAGCGTTTAGAGACTTCAGGATAGAAGAAGCCGAAGTAACTCTCTCGACTTGTCTACACAAGAAATCCATGAAAGAGATGCGCGAAAGTCTTGACATCGCCATCCAGATTTAGTAACTTGCTTTATAATATAAAGTACTTTACAGGAGTTCGACCATGGACGATTCACAGGTAAAAGAAGATCTCGCCTATCTCAGGAGAGTGATCGAGGACAGCCGCCGAGTGGTGATAGACAACGGAATGCATCTCCTCCTGTGGGGAATTCTTGTCGTCGTCGGGATGATTTTGACTTATGCCTATGTCCACTTCGGGCTGAACTTCCCTGAAGCCTGGATGTGGATCCTACTGATCGGGGCTGGCTGGCTGCTCTCAATCTGGATCGGATGGGTCAAAGCCAAGAAGACAGGCGCAGGCACGTTTCTCGAAAGAGTGATGCGATCTCTGTGGATAGGACTGGGGATAACTATGACGATCTCCGGGTTTCTCGGCCCCGCAACGCGAGTCATCCCGTCGCTTTCTGTGATACCTCTACTCTCCTTCCTCCTGGCGACAGGATTCCTGGTTACTTCTGTTATTCAGCAAGAACGTCTTCTGCGTTACGCCGCAATAGGCTGGTGGATCGGAGGTCTCATCTCGATGTTCTGGCCGGGCGACTACACCATCCTGCTCTTTGCCGGGATGATGATTGCGTTCCAGATTATCCCCGGACTCTATCTTTACAGAAAATGGAAAATCGATGAAAGGAGTCCTTTGGAGGCAGAAACCGAATCCTGATGTCTGACCTCGACTATCAGCAGCTCGATGAAGTCATTCATTCGAGGATACGATTGGCAATAATGGCTGCCCTTTTGTCGGTCGAAGATGCCGAGTTTACCTTCCTGCGAGACTCAATTAAGACGACGGACGGGAATCTCAGCATCCAGCTCAGGAAACTCGAGGAGGCAGGATACGTACAAACAATGAAACGCTTCGTCGGGAGAAAACCGGTGACGCGCTCAAAGCTGACTCCCAAGGGCCGAAAGGCATTCGAATTGTATGTTCGTAAGATTGATGAATTCATCAGGCTGGCTTCGCAAACTGAAAAGAGAAAGTAGTATACAAGGCAATATTGCACAAGCTCATTCGTCTTAATAGTGATTAGAAGCGTTCGTCTTTTCTCTGCCCGTTTATAGAATTGAACTATTGTCAACCCGTTGCAAGCGTCGAGTTCCTATCTGATCAAACGACTAATGTAATGGAGAGCTTACAAACTTTTGAGAGGGTGTCATGGACATACGAAATCACTTAATCGAAACACAGGTCAATGACCTGCTGATCTTCCGCACGAACATAGACAAGAAGTCTGAATTTCTGAGCATCAAATACGATCTCCAGAAAATCGCCGGCGTGCGATTATGCACGATCGACCTGGACGACTGTGACCGAGTCTTGCGCGTGGAGTGCGAGAACGTTCCGCTTGACAGAATTGTTGAAGAGGTGGCGAGACATGGCTTCGTTTGCGAAGAGTTGGCGGACTAGGAAGGCGGATAAGAACCCTTGAACCAAATATGAAATACAATGAGAGGATTCTGTGAGTACACAAAACCCTGATTTGTCATCCCTGCGAATAGACAATTCGAAACGCTCGCCTGCAGCTCATCGAGGCAGAAATTCCAGGAGACTTTTTTCCGTCGGAATACCGGCATTGCTGATCATTGCCGGAGTGGCAGCTGCCATCATCGCCGCCGGTAACTCAGCAGTGAAAGTGAAAGCAGCCACCGTTGCCCTCCAATCGCCCGCGGCGTATGACGCCGTCCTGACCGCAAGCGGTTATGTGATTGCGGAAACGGAAGCCGCCGTCACGTCCAAAGCGACGGGAATACTCGTTTACCTCGGTGTCGGCGCGGGAGACAAGGTTACAAAAGGAGAGATCATAGCCAGGCTCGAAGACAACGACGTGAAGGCGCAGCTTGCTGAGGCGAAAGCCAATCTGGAATTGAACAATGCCGCCTTTGCGGATGCAAAATGGAATTATGAAAGAGACAAGAAGCTTCTCAAGACGGAATCAATCACGGAGTCGGCATACGAGACTGCTGAGGCTCAGTACATGAAGGCGAAGGCGTCGGTGGATGTCGCAAAAGCCAACGTACAGGCAACACAAGTAGCGGTCGAGAACACAATAATCCGGGCACCATTCAACGGCACGGTACTCACCAAAAATGCCAACGTCGGAGAAATCGTAGCGCCGATGGCGGGCAGCATCATGGCACGAGGAACGGTGGCGACAATTGCAGACCTGAGTTCACTGGAAGTCGAACCGGATGTCTCGGAATCGAACATCGGACAAGTAAGTCCCGGACAACCTTGCATCATAACTCTGGATGCGTACCCTGATGTCCAGTACCGGGGATACGTTTCGAAGATAATTCCGACTGCGGACCGTGCCAAAGGCACCGTGACAGTGAAAGTGAAGTTTACAAAGTATGACAGCCGTGTGCTGCCGGAGATGAGTGCGAAGGTGTTGTTCCTTGCAGCCAACAAGTCCCTCGGAGACAAACCCGCCGCGAGAGTATTGGTAGTTCCTTCATCTGCCGTGGTTACCAGGGATGGTAATCAGGTTGCCTTCCGAATCGTAAATGGCCGCGCCCTGGAGACAAGAGTGTCCGTGGGTCAGTCGTTCAGCAGCTACGTTCAGGTGAAATCCGGACTTTCGGATGACGAACAGGTCGTCGATTCACCATCCAGGCAGATCAAAGATGGTACAAAAGTGAGCGTGAAAGAATGAGCAATACTCAATGCTCAACAAACAACTATCGAGGAGTATAGATGGCAAATCTTATCGAGATCAAAGAGGTATCGAAAATTTATCGCAGGGACAGTATTGAGACCCCGGTTCTGACTGGAATAAATCTTTCCGTTGGAAACGGCGAGTTCCTTGCGCTGATGGGACCGTCGGGTTCCGGCAAGACAACTTTGCTCAACTTGATAGCCGGCATCGACAAACCGACCGGCGGTGAAATTATCGTTGGCGGCACCGATATTGCAAGACTCAGCGAATCTGCCCTCGCAAAATGGCGATCATCGAATATCGGTTTCATCTTCCAGTTTTATAATCTGATTCCCGTTCTCACGGCCTATGAGAACGTCGAGCTCCCTTTGCTCCTGACGAAGTTGTCGAAGCAAGAAAGAAAGCAGCATGTCGAAGCGGCGCTGAACATCGTGGGACTCGCCGAGAGAATGAACTACTATCCTAAACAACTGTCCGGCGGGCAGGAGCAGAGAGTCGCAATCGCCCGGGCGATCGTAACTGATCCCCTCATCCTCATCGCTGACGAGCCGACCGGCGACCTCGATAAAAATTCCGCTGAAGAAATTATGACTTTAATGCAAAGGCTCAATTCGGAATTCAAGAAGACCATCGTTTTGGTAACACATGATGCTCACACCGCTTCGAGAGCAAAGACTTTGCGCCATCTTGAGAAAGGCGATCTTCTTCCAGCCGATGGGCAGGCAGCTTAACCGGAGAGTGGAAAAATGAAAGTATTGAAATTGATCTTCAAGAATTCCTTCAGGCATAAGCTCAGAACATTCCTGACGATACTCGGAATCGGGGTAGCAGTAATGGCATTTGGGCTGCTCCGTACAGTTGTGAATGCTTTTGGTTCAGGTGTGCGGGCATCATCTGCGGACAGACTGGTTACGCGCGATGCCGTTACATTTATAAACCCGCTCCCGCTTTCCTATTTCAACCAGATAAAGCAAGTGCCCGGAGTTAAACAGGTAACTTATATGAACTGGTTTGGCGGCACATATATCGACCAGAGCCATTTCTTTGCACGATACGCCGTCGATCCGAATACTTTTTTCTCAGTCTATCCGGAATATGAGATCGGTAAAAAAGCATTTGCAGAATTTCAGTCCCAACCGAATTCGTGCATCGTCGGCAGCGCACTGGCGCAGCGATACAATTTCAAGGCCGGGGATGTCATCACGATAAATGGCGACATATATCCCGGCACATGGGAATTCCAGGTGGCAGGGATTTACAAACCGGAGTTCAAGAGCACGGACGCTATGTCGATGTTCCTGAACTGGAATTATCTGAACGAGGAAGTCAAGCAGACCTTCCCCGGCCGGGCTGACGAGGTAGGATGGTACGTCGAGCAAATCGCGAACGGAGCAAACCCCGGAGAAGTAAGCAAGGAGATCGATGCCCTCTTTGCAAACTCTCCCGCCGAGACAAAGACCGAATCGGAGCGGCAGTTCCAGCAGGGATTCCTCGCCTCAGCCGGTGCAATTATTTCCGCAATGAATTATGTGTCATTCGTAATCGTCGGAATAATCATGCTTGTCCTGGCAAATACCATGATAATGTCGGCGCGAGAAAGGACAAGAGAATACGCAGTCCTCAAGGCGATCGGATTCTCGGGTCGACATCTTGTCGGGATGATACTCGGTGAATCGCTGCTTGTTTCCCTCCTCGGTGGAATCCTTGGAATATTTCTGACATATCCGCTCGTAAATTCCTTTGCAAGTTTCTCAAACTTTCTAGGCGCGGAATTATCCGTGCAATCGATCACACTCATAACTGCTTTCACTGCAGTTGTCTTTGTCGGGATCGCCGCGGCTATCTTCCCAATCCAGCGTGCCATGAATACAAGAATTGCAGATGGAATAAGGTTTGTCGGATGAGCCGTAAAGCACAAAGCGCATAGGGCATAGCGCGAAAAAGGGAATCCTGATAGAGGACAACCAACTTTGCGTTCTCATTGCAGCAGGCTCTCGTAACGCTATGCACTTTGCGCTATGCTGTACATTGAATTTGAAATTATGTGAGGAGTTAATCCCGTGAAAGTTCCGCTGAAGTACATGATGAAGAATTTCAGGAACAGAAAAACTTCTACCATTATTACCGTAGCAGGAATTACACTGGTGATCTTCGTGTTCTCCGCAGTGCTTATGCTTGCAAATGGAGTCAGGAAGACTCTGGTTTCAACCGGATCGCCCAATAACGTCGTGGTTACGAGGAAAGGAGCAAACGGAGAAATCTCGAGCATTATCGGAGGAGACGTCCAGGATATTGTCGCTGCACTTCCCTACATCGCGAAAGATTCCACCGGATCATCGATCATCTCGGATCAGCCTGTCGTCGTTATCAATCTCAGCACACCGGATGGAGCGCTGAACAACGTCACGGTGCGCGGAGTGAACGCTCAGACAATATTCGAGCTGCACCCGAACGTGAAGGTCGTTCAGGGACATATGTTCAACCCATCGCTGCGTCAAGTGATCGTGGGACAGGCTGTGGCAAAGAGATATCCGCAGGCGCGAATCGGCGGTTCCATCAAGTTGGCAGGCGATTACTGGAATGTAGTCGGCGTGTTCGATGCAAACCACAGCGGCTTCGACTCAGAGATATGGGGTGACTACCGACAGGTGCAGCAGGCTTTTCATCGCGGCAATTATGTTTCTTCGATTACTCTGGAATTACACAATCCCTCCGACTTCCGGAAATTCAAAGAGGCATTTTCGATGGATAAACGATTGAGCGAATACGTACCGACGAAAGAGCCTGAATACTTCGCGGAACAGTCGCAATCGCTTACGACCTTTATCAAGGTGCTCGGAATCTTCGTGACAGTAATTTTCAGCATCGGAGCGGCGATTGGTGCCATGATTACGATGTACGCGGAAGTTGCCAACCGCACCGTTGAAATAGGTACGATGCGCGCGCTCGGTTTCGCTAGAAGAAGTGTCCTCACGGTTTTCCTGCTCGAAGCTATCCTGGTAGCGCTCATTGGAGGAGTCATCGGCATCGGACTCGCCTCGTTCCTGCAGTTCATTTCGATCACGACAATGAACTACTCGAGTTTCTCCGATCTGACATTTTCATTTGCCATGAACCCATCGACTATCCAGGCGTCTATAATATTCGCAATCATTATGGGATTCGTCGGAGGATTCCTTCCTTCAGCAAGAGCTGCACAACTCAATATCGTCAGCGCGTTGAGAGGAGAGTAACTGTGGAAATAATTGAGTAGTGGATTGATGGATGATTTGAGCCTGTTCTCTGCCTCCCATCCACTTTGCACGCTTTGCCCTTTGCGCTATGCGCTTTTCAAATATCAAATTACAAAGAGGAATTCAAGTTGAGTTACAACATAGATCATGGCAATGTGATAACCGTCTCCAACCTCGTGAAGAAGTTCGGAGATTTCACTGCCGTCGATAACATTTCATTCGAAGTAAAGAAGGGCGAGATATTTGCCTTCCTCGGTCCCAACGGGGCCGGGAAATCTACAACGATCAAAATGCTCACGACTCTGCTTCATCCCACCCAAGGCACGGTGACCTTAAATGGACACGATACAACCAGCGACAAGAATGGTGTGAGAAAATCTATCGGGATTGTTTTTCAGGATCCGAGTCTCGACGACGACCTGACGGCGATGGAGAACATGGAGTTTCATGCTACCTGTTACAAGATACCTCATAATACCAGAAAGAGTCGCATCGAAGAGATGCTGAGGTTCGTCGAGCTGTGGGACAAGAGGGACGAGTTGGTGAAGACTTTTTCCGGAGGGATGAAACGCAGGCTCGAAATTGCCAGAGGGTTGCTTCATCATCCGGCAATTCTTTTTCTCGATGAACCAACGCTGGGACTCGATCCGCAAACTAGAAACCATATGTGGAGCTACGTGAAGGACATAAATGAGAAGGAAGGCATGACGGTTTTCTTTACGACTCACTACATGGAGGAGGCAGACAGAGTCGCTGAGCGAATAGCGGTCATAGACCACGGCAAGATTATAGCGACCGGGATTTCTTCCGAGCTGAAAGCAAAAACAGGTGCGGAGTCACTTGAGGACGCATTCCTGACTCTGACAGGACACAAGATCAGAGAGGAAGAAGCAAGCGGTGTCGATAGAATGAGGATGATGGGACGGGTCTGGGGAGGAAGGCGGAGGTGAGCCGAAAGCACGGGATAGTGGGGCGATGGAATAGTACAATGTTGGAATCAATGAAAAATATGCAAGAAGCCAGAGGTCAGATACGAGAAGTAAGAGGTTGAGCCAAAGATTGCTTTGTGGTCCTGTCTCCTTTTGAACGCTATGCCCCTTGCCCTTTGCGCCATGCTTTTGTATGAAACAAAATACGACGGAGTGATAGATCGATGGACGTAATCTATATAATGTGGCTCAGACAGCTCAAGAAATATTTCAGATCTAAATCGAGAATCGTCGGTTCTCTCGGACAGCCTTTGCTTTTCTTGCTGGCATTCGGATTCGGATTCGGGGCGGTATTCAAGAAAGCCGGTGCCGGCAATTACATGCAATTCCTTGCCCCCGGCATAATTATCATGAGCGTACTCTTTACGGCAATCTTTTCGGGCATCGACGTAATCTGGGACAGGCAATTCGGCTTCCTCAAGGAGACCATGGTCGCGCCTGTATCAAGATTCCAGATCATGTTAGGAAAGACGCTCGGCGGTGCAACAGTCGCCTCGATACAGGGAGTGATAGTTTTTGTCCTTACGTTGATCGTCGGCTTCAGGCCGCACGATCTAATCCTCCTGCCGCTCGGTGCGATCGTCGTTTTTCTTGTTGCCATCCTTTTCACTTCACTCGGGATCGCTCTCGCCTCGACGATGGAAGATATGCAGGGCTTCCAGCTGATTATGAATTTTCTCGTGATGCCGATCTTTTTCCTTTCCGGCGCCCTCTTTCCTCTTGAAGGGCTGCCGAAAGTCATGGACATTATCGCAATGCTCGATCCGCTGAGCTATGGCGTTGATGGACTCAGGTTCTCATTCATCGGTAGCGAGGCAGTATTTGGAATGACAACCGACATGGTGGTGTTGTTTTTATTAGCAGCCGCTCTCCTCGGAATCGGGAGCAGACTGTTCGAGAGAATACAGGTGTGAGATAGACAGGAGCGTTTTGCAGTCGCTTAATGGAGAGCTGAAAGTAGTAATTACGTGAGCTGCGAAGCTGAAGGCTCCGCTCGAAGAACGGAGCCCTCTTCTTCTCAAGAGCTTTGCGATCTTACTTCAAGAGCAAGAATTTCTTGACTGAGCTGAAATTCCCCGCGTTCATTTTGTAAAAATAAACTCCGCTGGCGAAGCTTGATCCATCAAAGCTCACCTCGTGGTATCCTGCCGACTCCTCACCGTCAACAAGCGTAGCCACAACACGACCGAGGACATCGTAAACCCTGATCGTCACGTGAGCATCCTTGGGAAGCTGGTAGTTAATCGTCGTGGTCGGGTTGAACGGATTAGGATAGGCCTGACCTAGACTGAACCCAGTCGGCTGAACTTTCTCGACCGCAATCGGCTGAGTCTGTTTCTGTGAACCGCTGAGTGAAGTTCTCTGACCCATGATGAACTTCGCCATGGCGGTCAGGCTATCGTTCGGATAGTCGGTAACCATATCTGACAGAAACGTCTGCACTTTCGGGATGTCATTTGCCACCACGAGATTATATTCCATGAGATCGTAAAGCGCGCTTACCTGGTTTGACGACTTCGGATAATTGTTTACCAGTTCCATGTTGTAATTATTCGCCGCAGTGAAGTCTTTCCTCAAAGCTGCCTCACGCGCCAGAAGTCGTATCGCGAACGGTTTCAACGGATCTGGACCTATTCTGTTCGCAACACTCTGTAACATCGCAATCATGCTATGGTATTGTGAACTGTCGGAATGATTAGTGAATGTGTCGTAAAAGAGGAGCGCGCTCGGAGAATATTTCTGGTCATAAGGACCATTTATCATCGCCTGAAGAATCGGTAGTGCCGAACTACTGTTTCCCTTTTCACCTAACTGCAGCGCCTGCCAGAAGTCTGTGGCCGCGGAGTCCGTGGTGAGCATTGGATTTCTGTTGCCAACATCTGACATAACCGCATTGCTGCCGGCGCGCTGCTCCCCTGACCTAGTGTTCGGGAAACCCTGAGCTGCCATAGCGCTGCATCCGGCGTTATTCGGGTCTGAGCTCAGGGGACTATAGGTCTGTATTGTGGATGTAGCATCTGTAAGGTTTGCGGGTCCTCCCTGAAAATAGTTGTTGTCAGCCAATATTGTGGAATAGTTGTCTGCCTGGAGGTATGGGTAGTTCGTTTCGCAGAGTGTGTTGTAACCGCCATCCATGTCGTAACCCATGTAGATGTACGAATAGTTTTCAGCCCAGACGTTGGGAGAGCCGTTGCAATTGATTACGTTATAGCCTCTCAACTGATATCCCATTGGTTGCGTGGTCCAGATGTTTACCTCGTTGCTGGAAGTGGCAACGATACCCTCCGAGAGATCATATCCTCGATTGAAAGCATAATTTGGCACGGCGTTGTTGAGGTACATTGTCGTTTCTTCGTTGTTGAAAGTGTTACCCCAATACCAGGCAGTCGAGGAAGCGGGGGATTCACCGTTGTTTACGTTGCTCGCGTAGATTCCATAGGTCTTGTTCGAAAACGTGTTGTAGTAAATGGAGTCGGCGGAAGCATAGCAGTAAACGCCTGTGCCATTGTTTTGTATTGTGCAATTCGCAATGTAGACATCAGAATTATTTTGATAGACGCCGTATGTACCATTTTGTATGGTGGCATACTGGATGGTATTCCCACTGGAGGAATTGTTGAACTGTATTCCTCCCCATGTACCGCTGGAACTGGTGAAGGTGATTGGCTGTGAAGAAGTGCCAACGGCTATCAAAGAACCATTTATGATGAGGGCGGCGCCGTTGGAAAAGGTAACGTTTGTCCCAGGGTGGATTGCGAGCGTAACGCCGCTCTGAATTGTTAAGTTCTAGTTGACTTGGACATTGCCTGTCCAAACAGGGGTATTTGCAAGATCATTTACCAGTGATTGTCCATTGGGAGATCCCCAGCCTGTGCAAAGATCGTAGCCAGCAGTTGCAGTGAACTGATTTGGACTCCCGGACCATTCGTTGTTTCCGGTCTCGACGTCGTGGAAGTCATTGCTGTACCTTGAGGGATTAGCACCAATGGCGTATACGGCTGGGTTGATAAATCCCACGGACCCCGCACCATAGTCTTCCACAATTTGCTGATTCACCAGAGCTGTAAACCCTGCCCATAGCGGCGCCGCAAAGCTTGTCCCACCTCTGTCTGTAAGATTTTGGCCATCCGCATAGACTAAGCAATGATCTGCCGTGAGTGCAACATCGGGAGTGCTCCTGTAGGCAGTCAAGTCAACGCCTTGCTGATAACTCGGGGGCTCATACTGGGTGCTATATCCCCCACCGCTGCCCCGGCCGTCATCATTGGGATAATACTCAACATCCCAATTCCAGACGGTTTCTGAGGAGTACGATCCACCCGATCCAGTCTGAAGAGTCGTGCCACCGACCTGGGTAATATTAGGCGAGTCTCCAGGGAAGGAGATAAGCCCGGTATACGCGTCATCATCCCCTGATGCATCAAAGAATGATTGACCTTGAGCGTCGATCTCCTGAAAGATCTGTTCGGCTGTTGGGTCAGCAGTCCCTCCCGGGATGAACCATGAACAACTGAGTTGTTTTGCCAAGTTATCTGTTGCCATCCGGTTGTTGATTTCGTCCGAAAGTTGCACAATATTCCGCGGAAAATTGCACAGTTGAAGATACCTATTTGTTAATGGTTTTCAAACGGAAGCTCTTTCCGTTGATGAGGAACGGATAGGAGTGGTGAAG
>JAJYIT010000024.1 GCA_021789975.1 Bacteroidota bacterium | reverse complement strand
CCGCCTCTCGCAGCATCGCTACGATCGATTCCACTGTGTGTCGCTTCTTGACCATGTTGTCTCCTTTGGTCCTTTTGTTACTCTTTCTACTAATATAACATTGGACCGCTTTTTGGGGGGCAGGTCAATCTACTATCAGATCGACATTTCTCCAACCGTACTCACTGCTTTCAGGAAGAAGTTCTTCATCATTCTCAATCTTGCCGTCGGAGGCAATTGGCCAGGGTATCCGGACACTTCGACTGTTTTTCCCCAGACGATGGTAGTCGATTATGTAAGAGTGTACCAGGACAGTACGCAATCGCCTTCATCCATGATTCTCCCGGGGGGTCAACGAGCGAGAGAGTTCTATCTCGGACAGAACTATCCGAACCCGTTTAACCCTTCAACGGCTATATACTATCGACTGCCTGAAAGCAGTTATGTTCAGTTGAGGATTTATGATATGCTCGGCCGTGAGGTCAAAACTATCGTTGATGGTGAGAAGAGTGCGGGTGAGCATACCATGGCCTTTGAGTCCGGAAGCCTGCCGAGCGGCGTCTACCTTTACAGGCTAGAAACGGTCCACTCCTCTATGGTTAGGAAGATGGTCCTGGTGAAGTGAGTCTCCAACCTGAGATCTTTTATGTTAGCGCGGTCGGTTAAATGCGCATCATGTTCAAATAGGAGCTACTATGAAGAATGCCTTTCGCCCATATCTTTCTTTACCGGTGATTTTCATCTTTTTCTTGCAAGCCCCCGGCCATGCGCAAAATTTCTTGAAGACCAGCGGAACGAAGATTGTCGACCAGTCCGGCCAGGAAACCCATTTCAAGGGAATGGGCCTTGGAGGTTGGCTGGAGATGGAGGGATACATGTTCCTGACTTCCGCCTTTGCGAATTCCCCATCCGAAATACGTACGACGATACAAAACCTCATCGGCGTCGATAGTACAAACAAATTCTACGACACGTTCCGCAAGGATTTTGTAACTGAGGCAGACATAAAAGCGCTGCACGACTGGGGCTTCAATCTGGTGAGAGTCCCTTTCCATTATGACGTCCTTACGCCGGCGGATTCTCCGGGCGTCTACCTGCAGAGCGGATTTGCGCTTTTCGACAGCGTGATCGCATGGTGTAAGAAATATGATATATATGTAATCCTCGACATGCACTGCGCACCGGGCTCGCAGAACAAAGACAACATAGGAGACTGGAACCCTTCGGTTCCATCGCTTTGGGAAGACACCACAAAACAGACAAGGACTGTCGAAATCTGGAAGACGATCGCCCAGAGATATACCAATGAGCCGATCGTAGCCGGATATGATCTTCTCAACGAACCGCATTGGAACCTTGGGGCAAATAATACATTACTCAGGACTCTTTACGAACGGATCACCACTGCAATCAGGTCAGTGGATACCAATCATATTCTATTCATTGAAGGTAACCAGTATGCGACCGACTTCAATGGTCTTACACCGCCATGGGACAAAAATATGGTATACAGCTTTCACAAGTACTGGAATACCAACAACGCCGGGTCGATCCAGTCATATCTCAACCTAAGGACCGCGTGTAATGTGCCACTGTGGCTCGGTGAGTCCGGAGAGAATTCCAACACGTGGTACACGGACTGCATCTCTCTTATGGACCAGTATGATATCGGTTGGTCATGGTGGACGCTCAAGAAATTCAATACTACCACAAGTCCGCTGAATGTTCCGATAACGAGCGATTACCAGCAGCTTTTGGACTACTGGCAGGGGAAGGCGGCAAAACCCACAGTGGCATTTGCGACGGCTGCCCTGATGAGAATGGCAGACAGGCTGAAATTCGGGAACTGTGTCTACCTGAAGGATGTAATCGATGCAATGATGCGGCAGCCGTACAGTTCCGCAACGCTGCCGTTTGCTGCCGACACTATCCCGGGCACGGTCTACGCCGTTAACTATGACCTTGGTAAGATAGGCGAGGCCTACAGCGACGCTGATTACCAGAACAACGGAACTGCGCCGACTACCTGGAATCAGGGCGGCAGCTACCGGAACGACGGCGTCGATATCGAACCGTGCAGCGATCAATTCTCGAACGGGTATGATGTCGGATGGATCAATGCGGGAGAGTGGATGCAGTACACGATCAACGTTACAAAGGCAGGTATCTATAACATCAATGTACGGTATTCATCAGGCCAGACTGGCGGTCAATTCCTCGCAAAGCTTGACGGAAATGTGCTGACGCCTTCCGCCATCAATGTCCAGCTGACAGGCGGTTGGCAGAACTGGCAGACACTCGCGATCACGAACGTGCCTCTCTCTCCGGGATCTCATGCTTTCAGAATACAGGTGGTAACCGGCGGGTTTAACCTGAGCAGCTACACTTTTTTGTGGCTGTCAACGGGAATAGACTCGAAAGGCGAAAGCACACCGACGTTCAGGCTGGGTCAGAACTATCCGAACCCGTTCAACCCATCGACGATCATAAACTATCGAATCCCGAAAAACTCGCGAGTTGTTTTGCAGGTCTATGACATGCTCGGACGAAAAGTCGAAACACTCGTGGACGAACGCGAGAGTGCCGGCGAGCATTCAGTGAGTTTCAATGCCGCGCGTCTACCGAGCGGCAGTTATCTTTACAAGCTGCAGGCAGGTAGTTACTCGCAAATAAAATCTCTGGTAGTAATCAAATAGTGATTAACACAAAAGATCGTGAATGTTTTTTATGACAACACTTCATTGACGACATAATTCTAGTAGAGCCAGGATTAACAAAACATAGAAAGATTCTGTACGATGGTACACCAGGGCGGCTGTCTTTACCGAATATTCGGCTTATTCCTATTGTTGACCATATGCACCGGCGCGTTGAACGCGCAGACACTCGATCAAAGAGTTGACTCGCTCCTTGCGAAGATGTCGCTCAGCGAGAAGATACTTCAGCTTCATGCGGAAGGCGGCTTCAACACGGCAGACAACCTGAGGCTCGGCATACCCGGGTTCCAGATGTACGATGGGCCGCATGGAGTCAGGTACGGCAGCTCGACAAGTTTCCCCGTCAGTATCGGCATGGCAGCCACCTGGGATACCGATCTGATCGAGAATGTCGGTGTGGCTTTGGGAGAGGAGTTCCGCGGAAAAGGATTTCACCAGATGCTCGGTCCGTCGATGGATATCTGCCGCGACCCGCGATATGGCAGGAGTCCCGAAAGCGGCGGTGAAGATTCATATCTCTGCGCACAGATCACCTCTGCGCTCATAAAGGGCGTTCAGAATGCCGGTTGCATTGCAACGGCAAAGCATTACAATGCCAACGGTAAAGAGAACAACCGAACGAACAACAATATCTCTATAAGTCAGAGAATGCTGATGGAGGAGTACGGTCTGAACTTCCGGACTGCCGTTCAGGAGGGCGGCGTGATGTGCGTGATGAATGCATATAATCTCATAAACGGAGCGAAGTGTGCTGAGAACAGGAATCTCCTTACAGGGATTCTCAGGGACCAATGGGGTTTCCCATTCTATGTGGTTTCGGATTGGGGGTCGATCTGGAACACTGCTAACGCGATCAATGCCGGCTGCACGATCGACATGGGTGATACTCAATACAAGGACAACTTATTGAATGCGGTGAACAGTGGTGCAGTTAGCGTTTCAACGATCGATAAAGCGGTGAGAGACGAGTTGAAGACAAAAATACTTGCCGGGCTCCTTGACTATTACTTACCGGGAGATCCAAGCGACGTAAACAGTCCGGCGCATCAGAAGCTTTGCCTTCAAGCCGGCAGGGAGAGTCTGGTCCTTCTCAAGAATGAAGACCACGTACTTCCCATCAACAAAGACTCCGTCACGACGATCGCGGTGGTGGGTCCGAGCGCGGCTGTGTGTCAGACAGATGCATCCGGGAGCAGTTGGGTTACTCCGGTCTATTCGGTTTCCCCTCTCCAGGGTATCCAAATTATCCTGGGTTCTGCCAGAGTCGCCTATGCGAAGGGATGCGACATAAACAGCAGCGATACCACCGGCTTCGCAGCGGCTCTGAACGCAGCCAAGAACGCAGACTATGTGGTATATGTGGGAGGCCTGGATGGAACACAGGAGGGAGAGGGATTCGATCGTGTCGGCGGTTCCATCAACCTTCCCGGTCAACAGCAACTGTTGATAAGCCGGATTGCATCCGTGAACAAGAACCTGATTTGCGTGATAGAAAGTGGTGGTGTCTGTGGGTTGCACAGTTGCATCGGAAACATAAAGGGTTTGATTTACGGTTTCTATCCCGGAGATGAGGGCGGGAACGCAATCGCGGATGTGATCTTCGGGAATTACAATCCGGGCGGCAAACTTCCAGTGACGATGCCGGTATCCGATTCTCAACTTCCTCCATACACTTTGAGTTATGATAACGAATACGGAGCGGGATATCGCTGGTTCGATCAGACGCATTACTCTCCTGAGTTTGCGTTCGGTTTCGGCCTGAGCTACACGACCTTTGACTACAGCAACCTCAATATCACTCCGACGGCAGTATCGGAAGGACAGAGCGTCCTGGTGAGCGTCGATATTACGAATACTGGTGGACGGGCCGGAGATGAAGTTGCCGAACTGTTTTTATCTCACACGTCTTCTGTGGGACTTTGGATGCCTGTTAAACAGTTGGAGGGATTCAGGCGGGTCTCGCTGAATCCGGGCGAAACGAAGACAGTCACTTTCACTTTGACAAATGATAACCTCTACTATTACGACACAACTTCAGCGTCCTATAAAGTCGATCCCGGGAAATATGAAGTCCGGGTCGGAGGATCATCCGACAATCTGCCGCTTTCGGGGAGCTTCGACATCGCCGCCGGGGCGCCGAAACCCGACCTGGTGATAACGAACTTGAAATGGTTCCCTCGATTTCCAGTCAAGGGTGACAGAGTCGTACTTCTTGCGATGGTCAAGAACCAGGGAACTGGTCCAAGTCCTGCGGGTTCTCCGGTCAAAGTCGACTTCTATGTCAATGGCAACGAGGTAAGCCGGGAAGTCAGCTACACGAAATCCATTCCTGTCGGAGGTATGGCTTTGGTTTGCGCAGACACAGGCGTCGGCACATCACTGAATGCATGGGTTGCGGATCAGACTGGCAGCTTCGAAGTCAAAGGAGTAGTAAACTCGGACAATTCGGTAGACGAGCTGATTAGTGGCGACAATACGTGTGAGGATTCGGTCAGTGTCATACCGAAGCCGGCGGTGAACATTGCTATGAACAGAACAGCGACCGCATCATCTGTAGAGTCTTCCAGTTACCCGCCAAGTTATGCGGTGGACGGCAACGCCGCAACGCGGTGGTCATCGCAGTTCAGTGACCCGCAGTGGCTCAAGGTGGACCTTGGCGCAGTCTACTATATCGACCATGTCTCCATCTCGTGGGAGACGGCATACGCAAAGGAATTCGAGATACTCACATCCACGGACGGATCAAAGTGGACTGTCGCTCAGCACGTCACCGATGGTACCGGAGGCTTGAATGTACTAACCGTGTCCTCACCGGCGAGATATGTTGAAATGTACGGCATGCAAAGGGCAACTCAATGGGGATATTCTATCTATGAACTCCAGGTATTTCCGGCGGATTCAGTCAACGGAGTGAAAGACCGGAAGCAACTTCCGGACAAGTTTCTGTTGGACGATAATTACCCGAACCCATTCAATCCGACTACAATAATACGGTTCCAGGTTCCGAGTTCAGGGTTCGTGAGCTTGAAGGTATATGACATACTGGGGAGAGAAGTACGAACTCTCTTGAACGGTGTAAAAGCTGCCGGAAGTTATGAAGTTAGCTTTGACGCATCCGGACTGCCGAGCGGAGTATACTTGTACGAACTAAGTTCGGGCAACTTCAGAGCGGCAAGAAAAATGATGGTTTTAAAATAGTATCAAACGATCCCGGGTCAGTCGATACTAACTGCAAATGACACATAGATCCATTCACGACGTTGTCGATAGGCTTCATGCAGCAAAACTGCCGCCTTGCGCCCGTGCATCAGAGCGTTTCGATGCGCGGGTCAGGTATCCCAGCACATTAGAAGTTCTGGACGCGGCAGGAAAATTCATCCACGAAATACGCCCGGCACTCGACACATTTTTCAATTTGTTCATTCACGTGTTGTTCGCGTGTTTAGTGGACATTATCCCTTTGTTTTCTGCTATACCGAGTTAGGAGATTCTCATGCGATTGAGTTTCACAGAGTTGAATCCGATGAATTGGGACTGGCTGTTTAGCAGCGTTATCGCTCTTTCAATGTGCGCCCCGATCCTCGGTCAGAGTAAGGTCCCGAGTGAAGCGGAGGTCTACGTTACGGCGAGATCGACCGGACAGTTTATGGCAGATGAAGGCTTCCGCGCCTTTGAGCCGCTTGAACAACCCGACGAAAACTATCCGACAATAATGCTTGACGATGCTAAGAGTTTTCAGACGATCGTAGGATTTGGTGGCGCATTCACCGATGCTGCAGCATCAGTTTTTGCAAAGCTTCCCAGTGAGTCCCAGGACGAATTTCTTAAAGAGTGTTTCGATCCCGAGAGTGGAAGCGGGTACACACTCTGCCGCACCACTATCAATAGCTGCGATTATTCGGATTCGGTGTATGCTTATGATGAAGTGAACGGCGATACGGCACTCGAGCATTTCACGATTGCGCACGAACTGCTGTACCGGATTCCCATGATAAAGAGGGCCATGAAGATATCGGGCGAGCGCTTGAGTCTGTTCGCTTCTCCGTGGAGCCCGCCTGCGTGGATGAAGACAAACGGCAATATGCTTTACGGAGGGAAACTCAAGCCGGAATTTCGCAGGACGTGGGCAGACTATTTTGTGAAATACATAAAAGCCCTTGCGGCCGAAGGCATACCGATCTGGGGAGTGACTGTCCAAAACGAGCCGATGGCCACTCAGGTCTGGGAATCTTGCGTGTATACGGCCCAGGAAGAGAAAGACTTCGTGCGTGATTATCTCGGTCCGATATTCAAAACCGACGGACTATCGAAGATCAGGATCATGATCTGGGATCATAATCGTGGGATCATGTATCAGAGAGTCCAGGCAGCTTACGACGATCCGGCGGCATCTCGCTATATATGGGGTACTGCATTTCACTGGTACGTCGGTCAGCACTTCTACAATGTCAGGATGGTCCATGATGCGTTTCCTGACAAGAAACTCCTTTTCACCGAGGGAAGCACAGGAGGTACGTGGACTGATGGATATGAGCTTGCGGAGAACGTGATCGAGGATCTGAATAATTGGGCAAATGGATGGGTGTTCTGGAATCTCCTCCTGGATAAAAGCGGCGGCCCGCGTCATGCGGGTGGACTCGAAGGATCGAACATTATTTCGGCAGACCTCGACAGCGGCAGAGTCATCTTCAACCCGGCTTTTTATATCTTCGAGCATTTCTCAAAATTCATCAGGCCCGGAGCGAAACGGATCGCATGCACATCCAACAATGATGATCTCATTGCCACTGCCTTCCGCAACCCCGATGGTAAAGTTGCCGTGGTTGTTTTCAACAAGAAGGACTGTGAACAGATTTTCCAGGTATGGACAAACGGGAAGGCGCTGAAGAAGACAATTCCCGCGATGGGTATCGCAACTGTCACTTTCTGAGGATACTTACCATAGAAGCATCGACTCACCAGCACACGACGGAACTTTCGCTAACTCGAGCAATCTTCGTTAGCTCCCCGTCTAAACTGACAAGCTTGGTCGTGTGAGTTATAGATTAGGAAGCCGGGAAGTGGGGTGATTCACATTATTATTGTAATAAACTTCCTTTTATCAAACCGATAAATTTCAACCATCGGTTTAACTGTCCAGGAGCTTAAACACCTTCTTTTCATCCATAATCGCGCGTTGACTGCGGCATCGTATGTGATGGTACATAGGGACAAATGCGAGTCGTTATTGTCTGCTAATTTTACATTGCTCGACACATTCGTGATGCTTTCATACCTGATCGTGGTGATCGCGATCGGGTTCTATTATTCCGGCAAGAAGGACCAGAGCTTCAACGATTATTTCCTTGCCGGAAAAAACGTCGGCTGGTTCGCGGTCGGCATGTCGATCTTCGCTACCAACATATCGAGCGAACATTTCATCGGGCTGGCTGGTGCGGGTGCAACCAGAGGCTTGGCGGTAGGCCAAATCGAGCTGATGGCTATCTTCATCCTGATCCTGCTCGGCTGGGTAGTCGCCCCAATTTATATGAAGTCCGGCGTAGTGACGACGCCCGAGTTCCTTGAGCGGAAGTTCGACAGCTCACTCCGCAGGCCGTTCGCGGCGCTCTCAATAGTTATTTATATCTTCACAAAGATAACCGTCAGCCTCTTTGCCGGCGGAATACTTTTCTACAAGCTGTTCGGGATGAGCATTTATACTTCAGCCGTCCTGGTTGTCCTTTTCACGGGACTATACGCGATCCTCGGTGGTGCCAATGCCGTCATAAGGACGAGCGTCCCGCAGGGAATAGTCTTAATTGCCGGCGCCGTTCTCCTGACTGCATTCGGACTGAACGCAGTGGGCGGTTTCTCCGGATTGGAACACAAGCTTCCCTCCGATTTCTTCCACATGTTCAAGCCCGCATCCGACCCGGACTACCCCTGGACGGGAGTTCTCTTCGGCGCTCCTATAATAGCTTTCTGGTATTGGCTGACCGACCAGTATTTCATACAAAAAGTCCTTTCGGCCAAGAGCATCAACGACGCGAGGAGAGGATCTCTCTTCGCGGCATCTTTGAAAGTGCTCCCGCTTTTCGTGTTGGTCCTTCCCGGTTTACTCGCCGCAGTAATCTTCCCGGGACTCAGCGGGGACCAGACGTACCCGACATTGCTCGCAAGCAGTCTTCTACCAAGTGGAGTTAAGGGGGTGGTCGTTGCCGGTCTGCTGGCGGCCATAATGTCCTCTCTCGCAAGTACATTCAACGCGACCGCCGCACTGATAACCAATGACTTCTACAAACCGAAACATCCGAGAGCGACAGACCGGGAGCTGGTGCTGGTTGGAAGATTGACCACGACCGCCACTGTGGTGGTTGCTATCCTGAGTATTCCTCTTGTTAAATTGATCACCTCACAGGTCTATCTATTCCTTCAAAGCATACAGGGTTTCGTCAGCCCGCCGATTGCGGCCGTCTTCCTCGTTGCATTTATCTCGAAAGAAAAAGGAAACACGAAGGCCGCGATCTGGACCCTCGTAGTTGGAGAGACTGTAGGGGTGTGCCGTCTCATCTGTGAGACTCTTGTTAAGTCCGGCTCGGTAGACAATCCCCTGTTCCGACAGATTACCAACATAAACTTTCTCCATTTTTCAATATTTCTGTTCCTGTTTAGTGTGATGCTGTTTTTGTCTTTGAGTATTCTTCTCAGGGAGAGGTTCGAAAACAAGACGCTCGATAAAAAGATCGATGGATCGACTGCCGTTGCAACCCTTGGTGTCGAAGCGGCAGGAAATACCGCCGTCGGTACTTTCAGGTCCAATGCTCTCTTTTCGGTTCTTATTCTCTTAGTAGTTGCAAGTTTGTGGAGTATATGGTTCTAAACAATACAGCTTGTGCCATCAGATTGGCTACGAGCGGCTATCAAACAACAATACAAAAAGGGAGATGATGGTGTGAAAAAGGTCGTGTTACCGATGCTCTTTGCCGTCGTTGCGTGGTCTGCGGCGGCTTTTGCGCAGGAAGCCATGATCGACAGCTTGTCCGATATCGCATCCAACCCGAATTTCGTTTGGACGGCGAATGTTGAAGGGGGGCAAAGCACTTTCAGTTGGAAACAGGATGCTGCCGATAAGCCTTCTGGCTTTGCCGCATCGCTTGATTGGAAAACGAGAATCGACTCGCTGCACGCGTGGGGGAGCTATTCTCAGATCATTTATGCTCTGCCGGCAGGGGAGACGATGGACTTCAGCTCAAGCGATACACTGAGATTGTGGTACAAGGTCGTGAAAGCTCCATTGTATCCACAGTACATGTCGTTCAGGATCCAGCTAGTAGATCGCGATGCTCCGTCGGACCCGCAGGAGACTTATATTTACCAGAACGATACGCTTCTAGACAACGTCGGCGGCTGGATTCAATTAAAGGTTCCGCTTCATGAGATCAATTCGCAAAATGGTACGGTGGTTCCTGCCGACAGCGGATTCGTAGAGACCCCGTACAATTGGGGAGGCTTCACCTGGAACAACCACAAGCTGGACCTCGACAAGATTGTCGGTTGGAACATCGTTATGGTGACTACAACGACAGCGACAAATCCGAATCCGCCGGCGGGTTTCGCAAACGTACCCATGGACTCTATCGAGGTGAAGTACGCAGGTTTTGAGCGGACAGGGAACAAGGCCGTTCCATTCGTCGTCTTCAACGGCATTTCTTCACCGAGCAATCTCGGCCAGCCTTTCACCTGGGGAAACGCCTCGGTAGCACAGGAAAATAACAATGGCCCGTTTCCGAATACTAACTCATTGCATTGGATAATGGGTGACCAGTGGGGGAACGGCTGGAACGGATGGGGATACAACGTTACGCCACCTTTCAACCTTTCCGGTGGATGGCCGGTAGACAGTCTGAGCTTCTATATGAAAGCAGATACCGGCGTCGATTCCATGCGCGTTCAGTTTGAAGACGGCAATGCCAAAGTCGGTTACGTTTTCAACGTCGTGCAGGATACGCTCTGGCACCGATATGCAATGGCCCTTCGCGATATCACAATACGGGAAGACAGCCCGCTTTATGCGGGGAATTTTAATCCCGCCAACGTTGCAGTTTGGCAGATCATGCCGCAGGCCTGTGGAAAGGCAGGCAAGAATGTCTGGTTATCAGATATCTGGACGGGGAACCCGCCTCACCCGGTACCTCCTGTAGCACCTACCGGTCTGGCTGTGGTAACGAAGTCGAATTACTCCAACATAGTTAGTTGGAGCGACGTCCCCGGACAGTCAGGAGAGACTTACAATGTGTATTACTCGACCTCACCCATAACCAACATTGACTCGTCAACTGTAGACGTGGCAGCAACAGGTGTTGCGCATGGTGTCGACTCATACACTCACCTGCTGACATCACCGTTAACCGACCAATCCGTTACATACTACTATGCGGTTGTTTGCAGGAGCTCCGACGGGTTACTTGGTAATCCCGCCTATTACAACAGCCCCGTGACGAACACTGCTGAAGGAATTCCAACCATCTTTCCGCTCTGGACATCCGGCAGCTCTTTCAGTTTCAAGGCTGACGGCAACCTGAACGAGTGGAAGAATGCAGGCATCAAGCCGTTCAGGCTATACATCAGCGACGGCAGCGGCACACCCGTCCAGAACAGCAAGATATCCAGTGATTCGGTCAGTTCGGGGGATATTTATGTGGCAATGGATGAGAACTACCTGTACGTCGCGGGCCATATCAACACTAATAATATAGTGTTCAATGCAAGCCAATCGTCATGGTTCAACACCTCGACAGACCTATTCCTTGGTCTCTACAACTATCATGGTGCACCGCACACCTCGCTTCAGGCAGGCGCGCAGCCGGACTACCATTTCCGCTTCGCCCAGGATAGAGTCATAATTGACAACAAGGGAACCGACTCACTCGCAGTTCCAGGCACCGATTATTACTGGGGAGCGAGGATGGTCCCTGATCCACTCGACGGGTACAACTTTGAAGTCAGGCTTTCTTGGACGGACATCGCTCACAAGCGTAACGGCGGGTACTCGGGTACCGATAGTGTGTTCGTGCCGAAGGTTGGTGAAAGAATTCCGCTAGACATCGAGCTCAGCAGTGTTAGCCTCGGCGGCACTCAGAGAGACGGTCAGCTCGATTACTCTCCTATATCTCAGGGTAATTCTTACCAGAACGTCTCGCTCTGGTCGTTTACCTGGATTGGCGACAAGATGAGCACGGGTGTGAAAACGAACTCACGGAACCCGGTCAGTTACGAGCTTTCCCAGAACTACCCCAACCCGTTCAACCCGACGACGGACATCGCCTACACAATTATGAAGCCCGGTATAGTTACGCTAACCGTTTACAATGTCCTCGGACAAAAAGTAGCCACGATCATAAACGGTTATCAAAGTGTGGGCAGCCATGTTGTGAAATTTGACGGATCGAAATTTGCCAGCGGTCTTTATTTCTACGAGATCTCGGCAGGCTCTTTCCGGAACGTCAGGAAAATGATGCTACTAAAGTAAGGCTCCATCAGGGCACGGCCTGTTCGGGTGCTCCCGGGCAGGCCGCGTTGATATGGGAGCATTTTTTACAAATCGACTTATTACCATCCGGGGAAAATGATTATGCTTGATCTCTACAAGCCGACGGGAAAAGCTTCGACATTTGAGGGTGCCAATGAGACTTCAGCATCGGCAGGGGCGGTCCGCGCGAGAAGCAGAGCGCCGCACCCGGGAACGATGCGTCCACTGTCGCTTAAACGCGGAGCTCTCATCGCACTCCTTTCATGCATATGCCTCTCCAACATCTCCATCGCCGGTACGACTGGAAAACTTGCAGGCAGGATTACTGACTCTCAGACCGGTGAGCCGATTGTCGGCGCAAGCGTGCTCGTACAGGGAACCTCTCTTGGAGGCGCCACTGATGTGAACGGCTATTACTATGTGGATTTTATACCCCCCGGAAATTATTCGGTGCTGATTAGAGCGATCGGATATCAGAAAGCTACCGTCAACAAAGTCCCGATCAAGATTGATCTCACATTTACCCTTAACATGAAGCTGGATCCCCAGGCACTAAATGCCAAGGAAGTAGTCGTTACTGCAAGCCGGCCCATCGTGCAGAAAGACCTGACTTCGACGTCGGTGACCGTTTCCGCAAGCGACATAAGCAAGATGCCGGTGGAAAGTGTCGGACAAATAATAGGGCTGCAGGCCGGGGTGGTCGGCGGACATTTCAGAGGCGGACGGTCCGATGAAGTCGCATATCTTGTCGATGGTCTTCCAGTCACCGATCCCTTCAATGGCTCATTGCCTCTTCAGGTTGAGAATTCTTCCATCAGGGAAATGGAAGTCATAAGCGGGACGTTCAACGCCGAGTACGGACAGGCTATGTCGGGTGTTGTCAACATTGTCACGCAGGATGGCGGCCAGAAATTTCATGGGTCCATCTCCGCGTACACCGGTGATTACGTAACCACTCACACCTCGCTCTTCCCGAACGTCGGAAAACTTACGACTCTTAGGACTCGTGATTTAGAATTTACTCTTGATGGTCCCACATTAGTAATTCCTGATCTCACCTTTTTTGCAACGGGAAGGTACTACTATAACCCCGGCTATCTCTACGGTCAGAGGATATACAACACAACCGACATATCTCCGTTCCAGTTGACCGATGCGACAGGGAATCCAGTTCTCGATCCTAACGGAAATGCTGTTTATATAATGCCTCACAGCGGCGATTCCGCCTACGTTGCAATGAATCCGTCCCGGTTGTATTCGCTGAACGGTAAGCTTACATATTCACTGCCAACACTGAAGTTCGCATATAGCCTGTTCTACAACGATAGCTGGAACAAGTATTACAGCCATGCGTGGGAGTGGACGCCGGATGGTCTCATGAACAATTATATGAACAACTGGATCCACAGTTTCCAGATAACACATATCCCGGCACCGAACATATACCAGACCCTGAAGTTTGCCGTCAACAGGTATAGTTATAATGGGGGCGTATACGCAAATCCATTTGACCCCAGGTACACGGACCCGACGCAGGGTTCGCCTCTGTCGAACTATACTTTCCAGTCTGGCGGCCAGCAATCGGGAAGGTATGAGAGAGAAACACTGGAGAGCATACTTCAGTGGCAGCTCGACGACCAGATTTCCAAACACCACAAAGTAGGAATCGGAGCCGAAGTTGACTGGTATAAGTTATACGATCACGGATATAACCTCGTAAGTCCCACGAGTGGAACCGGCCTCGATTCCGCGTACAAGCCGATCTATTTGAACCTGGGCAGCATCAGTAGCCAGGATCCTGCAGGAAACCAGGCATACAACAGATACCCCACACAGTTTTCAGCTTACATTCAGGACAAGGCCGAATATGACATCATGATTATAAACGTCGGCCTGAGGTTCGACTATTTCAAACCGGACGCACAATTTTTATATGATCTGAAGAATCCGCTGAGAGATCAGAATTTTCCGAACGCGGGAAGAATGGTTGAGTCATCAGCAAAAACTCAGATCAGTCCGAGACTGGGAATTTCTTTCCCCATCACCGACCGCGGAATCATCCATTTCTCATATGGCCACTTTTTCCAGATACCGAGCTTCTCAAATCTCTATGATAATCCCGGTGAGCTGGTACTCGAGACGGGCGGACTATCCAGTGTAATGGGCAATCCGGACCTGAAGGCACAAAAGACCGTGATGTATGAGATAGGGTTGCAGCAGGCACTGACATCCGACCTATCGCTCGACTTCACTGTTTACAACCGGGATATCCGCAACTGGCTCGGAATGGAGATCATCAATACATACCAGGGTGTCAACTACGCAAGGTATATCAATCGCGATTACGCGAACGTCAAAGGCGTCATCGTTACTCTCGACAAGCGGTTTTCGGATCTATTTAGCATCAAAATCGATTACACTTTCCAGATTGCTGAGGGCGATGCATCCGACCCGATGTCGATATTCTACAACAACCAGAGCAGTCCTCCGATCGAGACGAACAAAATATTTGTACCTCTGGACTGGGACCAGCGGAATACATTAAATGCGGAAGCAGACATAGGCAACGCGAACGACTGGTCAGTGGGCCTGGTATTCAACTACGGTTCCGGATTCCCTTACACACAGGATGTCCGAATATCTCAGGGATTGCTTTTCGACAACAACGCCGTGAAGCCGCCGACTTTCAATGTCGATCTGCGTGCACAAAAGTCGTTCACGCTTGCGGGCGGGTTTAACCTGAACATCTTTGCGCTGGTTTATAACCTTCTTGATATCAAGAACGAAGTCAATGTGAATGCTGCGACCGGCCGCGCCAATGACCTTCTGATGCAGGACATAACATCGGCTGGAACGATCATCGGGTTGAACACGCTTCAGCAGTACGTCAACGACCCGACAAGTTACACTGCACCACGTTCACTGCGAATCGGCGCCGGATTGGATTTCTAGAGATGGAGAATAAAGAATGAAGTTCAGACTACTCATAGCTGCGCTCTTAATGGTCGGCGGCCTGCAGGAGCTCGCCTTGGCGCAAATCGATATAGGTCAAGAAGATCCGAGAGTCCCGCTGTATCGTGCCGATTCGTTAGGCAGTTACAGGTATCGCAGGCAGGGTATCATGGTCGGCAATCGGATCAATACGCTCTATTACAACTACGGCGAGATTGGTTATTGGGAATTCGCTCCTACAATGGAATGGCCTGCAGGTACGGGTCACAACTATCTTGACGGGACGGCCGTCCTTATCGGTGCGAGGGTGACGACTCCCGCTGGCCAGAGGATAACACCGATAGTTTCGGCCTATCGCGAACAATACAGCGAAGATCCGGTTACCGGTACGCCGTGGGGTTTGGAGCCGGTGCCGGGATACGCAAACCCGAGCGGAACGAGCCCGGCACTCGACGCAAATGGAAACTACAACAACTCACTTCCGGAAGTGTGGCCCGATGCCCTGGGTCTTGACCCGTCTTGGAACGGCAAGTGGTATGGTTATTTCGGCAAAGGTGTATCCAATGCCGACTTTGAAACCTTCTTTGTGATGGACGATTCACAGGATAAGAAATTCACGCTGCCGCCGTTCAACTATTATCCTATTCTGAGCGATTCCGCCAGAGGAGGGCTCGGCCTGAGAGTGGAGGTTCGCGGTTTCCAATGGTCACACGTCCTCGCCGAAGATATCATCTTCTGGCATTACGATATCGTCAACATCTCCGATCATACTTACGACAGCACGGCGTTCGGTTTTTATGCCGACCCCGGCGTGGGCGGCGCGAACTCGACGGAGCCTGCCAACAGCGCGTATTACAATACCTCTTCGAATATCGCTTATACCTGGGCACCGTCCGGCATAGGCAACCCGGGCAACTGGAAGACCGGCTATCTCGGCTTCGCATATCTTGAAAGTCCAGGCAACCCCTTCGACGGCATCGATAACGATCATGATGGTATGATCGATGAACGAAGGGACGACAACATAGACAACAACCACAATTGGGTTCCATATACCGACTTGAACGGAAATGGGAAATGGGATCCCGGAGAACCCCTTAATGATGATGTCGGTGCGGACGGAATCGGTCCATGGGACCCGGGGTATACCGGTCCTGATGCCGGGGAAGGCGACGGAGTCCCAACAAAAGGTGAGCCTCATTTTGACGCCACTGACAAAGACGAGTCGGATCAAATAGGGCTGACTTCCGTGACCCTCGGGACTCTTGCAGATAAGGGACCTGGCGGAATGTGGCCGAGGAACGACAATATAATGTGGAATTCCATGAACAACGGCTTTGTCGACACCACGGTTGCAAACACAAACATTCAAATGGTCTTCGCCTCCGGCCCGTTCATCCTCGGTAAAGGATTGCGGGAAAGGTTCTCGATGGCGCTGATCATGGGAAATGATCTCGGGCAGATTCTCCAACATAAAGAGACGGTTCAGCAGATTTACAATGCTAACTACAATTTCTCTAAACCTCCCTACAAGCCCACGCTGCACGCAGTCGCCGGGGATAAGAGAGTGTACTTGTATTGGAATAGTGTTGCCGAACAATTCCGGGATCCGTTTCTCGGCTACCAGAACGGCGATCCGAGACAGGGTTACAGGAAAACGTTTGAGGGTTACACCATATACAGGAGTGAGGAGCCGCAGTTCGAAGACGACAAGCTGATCACCGATTCGCAGGGAGAGCCGACTTATTATAAGCCCATTGCCCAGTTTGATTTGGTGGATTCTATTTACGGTCCTGACCCGGTCGGTATCAACGGTGCCCGCTTCTGGCGTGGCAGCAACTCGGGCCTCCAGCATTCATTTGTCGATACCACCGTCGAGAACGGCAAGACATACTTTTATGCAGTGTGCTCTTACACAACCGGTGATACCGCGTACGGCACTACGGGTCTGCAGCCGACCGAATGCTCGAAGATCATCACTGAGGATTATTCAGGGAAGATTACGTTCGTCGATCAGAACTGCGCGGTTGTCGTCCCGAATGCACCGGTTGCCGGATATGTCCCTCCGCAGATTGTCGGCAACTTGAGCAAGGTCGCAAGCGGAATTGGAACCGGATCGATGTCCGGTCAGGTACTCGATCCCGGCTCAATCTACAACGGAGCTCAGTACAGGGTAGTCTTCAGCGCACAGGGTGCAATTCCAAATTACAGGACTTCATCCTACGACATAATCAGAACATTTTCCGGCAAAGTCGACACGATACAGTCAAATGTAGATGCGTCGGTATTCGGCGCCAATGTTTTCAGCGCACCTTTCGACGGGATGGTCTTCTCATTCATGAATGACACTACTGTATCTGTGGACGATTCGCTGACAGGATGGTACGGAAGCAGCAGCAATCTCAATCTGGCAGTCGTTCGGTACCCGAGCGGCGGTGTCAGATGGCCGACGGATTATCAAATGCAGTTCTACGACCACCCGGTGGATACCGTCAACAGCTCTACGGGCATGATGCCGATAAATTACCTCGTCACCGATCTGAATACCGGAGCAAGGATCGAGAGTATAATCATCGACAACGATAATTCGGGTACGCTTACTCTGGGAGATTACTTGATCCTGATTCAGAAAGTAGGCACACAGACAGTCCGCACCTGGGAGATCTACTACCAACCGCCTGCCAACCCGGCCGTCGCGCCTGCGTATCCTAAGAACGGAGACAAGTTCATGATCTACACGAACCGGCCTTTCGGGAACGGCGACTACTTCAGCTTTTCAACAAAATCGATGTCCGTGAACAGCAAGGCTGCCGACAACGCGCTTTCGAACATAACTGTCGTCCCGAATCCGTACATCGCGACCGCATCATGGGAGCCAAGGTCGCTGTATCCGACGGGTCGTGGTACGCGCCTGATCAGCTTCACGCACCTTCCTGCCGCCTGTACGATCAGGATCTATACGATGTCGGGTGCCCTCGTCAAGACTCTTTACAAGGACAATACCGATTTGAACAGCGGCGGGGCCGTGACCTGGGATCTCGTATCCGATGACGGGATGGATATCGCGTACGGCATATACCTGTACCAAGTGGATGCACCGGGAGTCGGCAACTACATCGGCAAATTTGCCGTCATCAAGTAACGGAGACAAGAGATGAAGAAACATATATTGGTTGTGTCCGCAGCGGTGCTCTTAATCTCTTCGACGGCATTTAGCCAGGGTTTCATTTCAAATGTATCGAAGAGAGGCACCACAGCTGCGGCATTTCTAGAAATAGGTCAGGGCGCAAGGGCGGTTTCCATGGGAAGCGCATACGTAGCGGTCGCGAACGATCTGAGCGCCTTTTATTGGAACCCCGGCGGTCTGGCTAAGCTGGATGGGATCGGAGTAATGTTCGATCATACCAACTGGCTTGCGGGTGTCGGATACAACTATCTCGCGGCTTCGTACAGCCTTGGTGGTGCAGGTACCGTAGGATTTAGCTTTACCTCGTCAAGCTACGGCGACATGAAAGTAACGACCGTCGATAACCCGGATGGAACGGGTCAGATATTTACCGCCACCGACATGGCATTCAGTTTAGGTTATGGAATAAATCTCACAAATGACTTCTCGATCGGATTCAACCCGAAAGTGGTCTACCAGTCGATTTGGGACGCCAGCGCCACGGGGCTTGCGATGGACCTCGGAATACTCTACCGGACACCGTTCAACGGGATAATGCTCGGAATGTCTATCTCAAATTTCGGGACTAAGATGCAAATGCAAGGTGGTACACTTCTGGCAATCTACGATCCCGATCCGACTACAACAGGGAACAATGGCAAGATCCCGACATATCTGGGTACGGACCAGTGGTCCCTTCCTCTGAATTTTAGAGTGGGCCTCGCTTATAGCCCGATCTCAACAGACATGCACAAGCTGACAGTGGATGTGGACGCGAACCACCCGAGCGATAATTATGAGAGTGTCGATTTGGGAGCGGAATATGTATTCAATAACATGATTGCGATTAGGGGAGGCTACAAATCGCTGTTCCTTACAGACTCGGAGGAATCATTCACGGTCGGATTCGGCCTGAGGCATCTCCTTCTAGGGAACGTTGCTGTCGCGCTGGATTATGCGTACCAGGATTTTGGTCGCCTAACTTACATACAGCAGTTCAGTGTCGGCATCAATTTCTGACAAACCATGAGAAAGTAATTTGGATTTGAACATGAAGAGGACACATTTCATCTTGATTCAGCTCGGCGCGCTGGTGGTATTTTCAACGGCTGCTTTTTGTCAATGGACAAAGACCGTTCTTCCTGACCCGCCTTACGGACACGGTGCGCTTCCCGGCAGAGTCATCTCGATGGCTACTGACGGGACGAACATTTACGCAGGTACCCTCGGCGGAAATGTGTATGCATCGGGTGACAATGGAAATAGTTGGACGTGTATCGATTCCGGAATGACAACCTCCGACATCACTGCGCTAATTGTTGCCAACAAAGTTGTCTACGTCGGGGCTTATGGCAACATTTCGAACGGCACGTATGGGATGCATGGGAAGGGAAGTGGAGTATACTTTTCCCAAGACCAGGGGGCAAGCTGGCAAAAAGCCGGCACTTCTCTGGCCGACACTAATATCTATGCCTTCGCGAATATCGATTCGGCTGTGTTCGCTGCTACCTGGGGAGGCGGAGTATATGTCACTACCGATAAGGGAATGTCGTGGGCTCAGGTGAACAACGGCCTCTCGGACCTTTTTGTGCGCGCACTGGGAGTCATGGGAAGCCGCCTCTACGCAGGCACGGGTCCCGACGAATTCGGCCAGAGCGCCGGGGTGTTCCTATCCGATACACGCGGTGAAAATTGGACCCAAAGCAACACAGGGATCGGGAATCTGTCGGTTACGACCGTGGCTACGGACAGCCCATATGTCTACATGGGCAATACCGAAGGTGTCTATAAAAGCATCGACGGCGGTTACAGCTGGACTTTGTCTAATACAGGACTTACCACTACTTATGTCAACACCCTTGTCGTTATTCATCCTCATCTTCTCGTCGGTACTTCCGGTCAGGGAATATTCGCTTCCATGAACAACGGCACCTCGTGGACTGAAGTCGATACAGGGTTGACGGACGGCTACATTTATTGCTTTGCACTGAACGGCTCGAAGATTTTCGCCGGCGCTGCAAACGGTGAGATCTGGACCAGGCCGATCAACGAAGTCGTTACTGATGTAAAATCAAAATGGCAGTCGGAGGTAGCGAACAGTTTCACACTCTTTCAGAATTATCCGAACCCGTTTAATCCTTCCACATCTATCATCTATCAACTATCGACAAAAGGCTTTGTTAGTTTGAAAGTGTATGATGCCTTGGGAAGAGTAGTTGCGACACTTGTCAATGGTGAGCAGTCAATCGGCACTCACAGCATTAAATTCGACGGCTCTAAGTTTTCAAGCGGGACGTATTTTTATCGAATCAAAATCGGAGATTACGTTTCCACGAGGAAGATGGTTCTCCTCAAGTAAGGGGCGGCAGTGGTGAGCAGTGCTGTCCCCTCTTAAGGAATTTCCCGATTTTACTTAGTCGCAGCTTTCCCGCGCGGAACAGTCGTCTCCTCCATCGCCAATGCCGCATAGCCGGGAATATGATGCATATCTTCCGACCGAAGGTCCTGCCAATCGCGAAGCAGCTCACCAGTTGAGTTTCCGGAGCTCGGACAGTTCAAGTTTGAAGTGGCGCGAACTCAAACTCTACCGGGGCAAGCTCCACGGGAAGATTCTTTTTATTTCCGGCGAAACGGTTAACCACAATTAATCCGGCCGGGGGAATTCGTCGCTGGCAGATGATTCTCCTAACTTCAGTTCCCTCCTTCGAGATCGTTCATAAATAATCCATCTGTCTCTTTCGGGAAACTATACAGTCTTGAAGCAGTTATGTACTCTAGACCAGTTGAATCCCGATACCGGTGAAATGCTGAATGCCCTTGTGCTTTGCGTGCTGAAAGGGGAAGATCGGAACATAGATTTGTTGCTATTGAAGTTCTGGTTAATTTGTGACCATTATGTTTGACTCATTCCGTTGGTCCATCTTTTCAAAGATTTACCACTTCCACTCCGGAAGGCGGAGTAGCGAAATAGCGCGCACGCGATTTGCTTCGGGGACAGATTACTGAGCCTTTCTACAGATCTAACAAGAGAATAGTTTCACAATTCGTCACAAACCATTGCTGAGTCCATTTGAAATGATCAGACATTTCATCGTCATGTTCTTAATTTTTGCTGTTTCTTGCTCCTCTTCGCTTGCCCAGTCCCGTAGGACCTCGACCGTGAGCGGTTTTGTTTACGATAAGTCGACAGGCGAAACTCTAATCGGTGCCACAGTCTCCCTCAAAGGAGAGCTGAACAGCAACGTGGTACACACGGGCGCTTTCACAAATAACAACGGGTACTTTGTTATTTCCGGAGTACCTGTCGGAGAAGACTCGATCACCATCTATTATGCCGGCTACACGCAGTACTCCGCAAAGATCAAAGTCGGCATTAGCGAGGTAGGGCCGCTAAGGTTCTATTTGAAGCAGTCATCTTACAAAATTGGTGAGGTCATAGTCACGGGCAACCAGGCCAGCGCCGCGCAGAGAGCATTTGACCGCCCGGTTTCGACGCTTAGCATGACAGCGCAACAGGTCAATGCGATACCAAAGGTTGTCGAGGCGGACCTCCTGCGAGCCCTGCAGAGTATGCCGGGTATTGTTCCGTTATCCGACTTCTCCTCGGCCATCTATGTCAGAGGAGGTACACCGGATCAGAATCTATATCTAGTTGACGGTGCGGAGATCTACGACCCGGAACATGCGTTCGGAATTTTCTCGACCTTCAATACCTATGCGATCAAGAAAGTCGAAGTCTCTGAAGGAGGCTTCGGTCCGCAATATGATGACCGGCTTTCTTCAGTAATAGACGTAATCGACAAAGACGGAAATAGACACCGTCTCCAGGGCACATTTGATCTCAGTCTTATTGCCGCCAACCTGACTCTGTCAGTCCCGCTCGGGTCCCTTGGCTCAATATCCGGTTCGTTCAGGAGGACGTTCATCGATTTGACCGTAGCCAAGTTCGACAAGAACATCCCGCCGTATTATTTCTTTGACGGAAACCTGAAGGCATTCCTGCAATTGGGGGACAAAGACAATCTGACTTTGAGCTACTTCAAGAGCGGAGACAACCTGAACTACCAGCTCAGTCAAGGCACCGCTCAGAACCCGTCAATCTTGATCAACTGGGGAAACACGCTCGCCTCGGCAAACTGGAAGCATCTTTTCAATGACAAACTATTCTCAAGCTTCTATCTGACATATAGTGGGTTCTCTTCTAACTTTGACATAACACAAATAGGAAATGTCAGTGAAGCCAACCCCCTTAACGATTACACTGCGAGAGAGGCCCTGACCTACTATGCATCGAACACAGCGACGCTCGAAACCGGCGCAGAATATAAGAGAGTAAATCTTTCTTTCAACAGCAACTTCAATTTCGGACTGGCGGAGCTGTCGAATAGTGCTGAAGAGACAAGCGCCTATGCAAACCTGGAATTGGACCCGAACCCACTCTGGCAAATCGATGCGGGTCTGAGGTTTGAAAACTTTGCATCGGACACCATCTATACCCATCTCGACCCGCGCTTCTCCGTCAAATACAAGCTCAGCGCGAACAGTAGCTTGAAATTTGCCACCGGCATTTACCACCAGTATATGGACGCAGTAGAAAGACCGTTCATATCGAGTATCTGGCTGACCTCAACCAAACATATTTACGATTCGGAGGCCAAGCATTTCATAGTCGGGTATGAAAGACAAATCGGCAACATCCTCGACTTTGAAACCGAAGCCTATTATAAAAGCTTCAGGAACATCTACACCTTCAACTATAATTTCGGTGCCGAGGTCACTCCATCGTATTATAATCCCGATGGAACGCCCGTCTATACCACGTCACAGGATGTGTTCACCAGAGGCAACGGCGATTCCTACGGCCTGGAATTCCTACTGAGGAAAGACGTCGGCGCAGTCACCGGGTGGGTCTCATATTCCCTCTCACGAACAAATGTGACATTTGATGGGACAAATCAGGGCCGCTCATTTCTCCCAAGATGGAACAGGACATCGGTCGTAAACTTCGTCCTCAACGGGAACGTGAACAGCATTTTCAGCGGAAGGTGGAACGAAGCGCCGCCTAAATCATCGTCGAGCTGGATACTCGGTTTGAATTTCGTTTTCACATCCGGACAGCCGATAACCCTGCCGTCATCAGCGTATTTCATAAACGCTCTTCCTGCCTGGGATAACTACGGCGCAACCGGAAACAGACTCCCTTCCTATCAGCTGTACCCCGGTACGATCGACAATTATACTCTGCCCGACTATATAAGGCTCGATCTGAGCATAACATGGGAGAAGGATTACGGCACGTGGTCGCTCTCGCCGTACCTGCAGATCTTCAATATAGGAAATAGGAAGAATGTCTGGTTCATACAGTATTCGAGTACCGAGCAGAATGGCTCAATCGTCCAGACTATTAGCCCGGTCAGCGAGCTTCCGTTCCTGCCGAGCGTTGGCGTAACGGTGAAATTTTGAGGGGAGTGAAGATGAAAAAGTCTGAAAAGAAGATAATTGGGAAGAGCTTTTCACCACAGACCTGTCTGCCGGCAGGCAGGGACGCAAAGACGCAGATAATATTGTCTAACTCAGCGCCTCAGCGTCTCAGCGGTTTTCTTTCCCGTTTTGGTTTCATCATTGCACTGACCGGTTTGATCTTCTCCGGCTGCGGCAATCCCAAAGTCAACCTGACCAGTGCTCCGTACGACCCGAAGATTGCCGTTGAAGGCTATCTCTATCCAGGTCACACGGTTTCACAAATCAGTTTGATGCGGAATTACCCGATAGGAGACTCGGTGAATACGGGTGCTCTGCAGCTCACTCCTTCAGGAAATGCCGTCTCGGCAACGATCAACGGAGCTGCGCTCTTGTTTGACCCACAAACACAAACCTATTATAACAACCAGATTACGGTCGATTACGATAAGTCTTATAAGCTGGAAGTCTACGCAACCATAGACGGCACGCCGCTTCACACAACTTCAACTACAACGACGCCGCAAAAAGGTTTCGCCGTGCTGGAGAACAATCTTGGTGATTTCAGTTACGGCGATTCTATCACCATCAACTACTATCCTTCTCCCAGCACGGGTTTCTACGCATTCTCAATTGTTCCCGACACTGCAAATCCCGGCAACTTCAACTACAACATCGATCTGAGAGATAAGCCCGACTCTTCCAAGGTTGTTCAAAATCTAAATCAATATAAATTTCGATATGGAACGGTCAATAACGTAAATTCGTACGCCGGCACAGCCTACTCTTTCACCATCGGAAGTAGAGACACGTGGTTCTACAGCACATATACCGTAGTAGCTTATGCATGCGACCTGAACTTCAAGGAGTTTCTCCTCACGGCACCGAACGTTCAGGAAGTCGACGGAAATTTTCACGAGCCCATCGAGACATTTCAAGGCGACGGGATCGGCGTGTTCGGATCGGCAATTGCGGACACTGTCAGGTTTGCGATAGTCAAGTGAGAAATATCTGTCGGCAACTGCTTCCAGAGGCAAAAGTTTATAAGATCGTCATCTTAAAAAGAACGGAAAAGATACAAGAGCTAGATGTCGAAAAGATTGTTTGAGAACATGGCCGCAGGAATATGTCGATGGACATGGACGGACTACTCCCGATAGTATGTCCGGCCTCAGACGGAAGTGAGCTATCCGGGGTCGGGATTTTCAATGCAAGTGTCGAGGACACAGTAAATCTCATGGCAGGTGATCCAGGTGTCAAGGCAGGAATATTCACTTACGAACTGTATCCATGCCGCGGTTTCCCAGGAAGCACGCTTCCGTAGTTAATCGGCGGCCAATGTGATGGCTTGGACAAAATTGCACATCGAAAACTGAGGACAGTGCTTTGGAATTACGTCTGGCGATGATTTCTGATTGACCTACCTTGAGGGGAGACTTAATGTTTTGATTTCTTTTACTTTACTCAATTCCCTGTCATTCGTGACTAAGTCGGCTTCTAGGTAGACCGCGGTTGCTGCTACGGTAGCGTCCGGCAATTTCAGCTTATAACGTTCTCTCAAATCGATCGCAGTTACTTTGATCTTCTGATTGATATTGACAATGAATGTCTCATCGAGAAGCTTTCCTATTTTCTTCTCATCTTCCTCACCAATTTCCGGATAAGACAGCAGCTCCAATTCCGTCACGAATGAAACTGCAAGATTCCCCTGAGGTAATGCCCCCTGGTCAAGTTTTCCACCGAGCAAATCGAGAAGAATGTTGGTGTCAAGAAGACTGCTACTGCCACTCATTCCTGATTTTCTTTTGATAATCCAGCGGATCTTCCTTGACCTTCAGTACGCCGGCATACTTTGCCAGCGTTTCGCGGGTAGCTCCTTCGGGAGTCCCGATAGTTCGCTCGATCTTTTCCCATTCAGCATAACTGATGATCACCTCTACCGGCTCATTGTTCTCGTCCACGACGATCTTCTTATGGATGCCATTATCCATCTTATCATTTCCTGATTCGCGCTGAAAAAATATAACGGCTTATGTGCTCAAAGGATAATTCCTGGATAGATCTCTGCCAGTTGTCGCGGAATTTTGGCAAAGCCAGCCTTTGGGGAACTCAGGAACGGAACACTATTGGAGAGCCGCCCGCCGGTACAATAAGACAACGTAAGATTTTGCACCACAAGACGGATTGTTTGTGAGGTCGTCCAGGGTTCAATTCGAGGGACAGGGAAGGGTTGGTTGAGGCAGAGCGGGCACAGACTCACTCCTGAACATAAGGGAAGAAATGGAAAGGTGCTAGCGGCGGCAGCGCCTTCATGTTTTTCGCGATAATGGTGATTCCGTTCTTCTTCTTTGTATGGCGCATGATGCCTGAGACCAAAGGCAAGTCGCTCGAAGAGCTTGAGAAGATCGTGGTACGGGAAGCGTAGAACTTACTCCCCGTCCCACTCTCTAAACGCCATTGCTTCAGCCACGCAGTTTAGAGAGGCCGAGTCACCTTCTTGCACCATCCACCAAGATCCTCACAACCTGTGGATTCTATCTACATATCCCCGGCTGACTATGAGCTCCGTCTTGTTCCCGTCTTTGAGTTTCACCTTGTATTTTCCGCCGAACCATTTTACCAACTCGAGAATATGCTTGACGTTTATGATTGCGGAGCGATGGATCCTAACGAAATCCGCAGCCTCCAGCTTGGACTCTAGTTCCGCCAGAGTGAGATCGAGAATATATTCCTGGTCCGCAGTGTGCATGTAAGTGTACTTGTCCCTTGCTTCGAAATACACAATATCTTCACATTCAACGAGGACTATCCTGTCACCCACTTTTACCTGCAGCCGTTTCAGAGGCGCTGAGGCGAGTCGGGCAAGAAGCCGTTCCACATTTCTATCGAGGTGCAACTGATGCGCATCAAACAACTGACGGAGCTTATCGATCGCCTTGTCGAGCCGGCGTTCTTCGATAGGCTTCAGAAGATAGTCCACCGTGTTCTCCTCGAATGCCTTCAGTGCAAATTCATCGTATGCTGTCGCGAACACTATATGCGGTTTCGATTTCAAACGGCGCACAACTTCAAACCCGTCGAACCCGGGCATTTGAACGTCGAGGAAGATAACATCCGGTCGGGCAGAGTTGATCCTTTCAACTGCCTCTTCTCCATTTCTTGCTTCGCCGATTATCTCAACCTCTTCCTCATATTTCTTCAGCATCTTACGAAGACGTTTTCGCGCAAGCTCCTCATCATCGATGATCATGGCCCGGAGATTCATTCTCAGCCTCTACCGCAGCGGAATGGTAATAGTAATTTCGCAATGTCCGTTTTGTACAATCTCCAGCTTCGCCCTTTCCCGGTAAATGAGTCTCAGCCTGTCCTCAATGCTTCTCAAGCCGAAGCCATCGGAATCAGCGGGTCTTTCAAAGCCCTTACCTGTATCACTGACGGTTATTACGCAACTCTCATTCACTTCTCTCGCATCGACTGTGATCTCTCCACCTTCAATTGATGGCGCAATTCCGTGTTTGATGCTGTTCTCCACGAGCGGCTGAATGAGCATCCCGGGCAGATCCACTTCCCGGACGGTCTCTTCGCACTTCACATCGTACCTCAACCTGTCGCCAAGTCTGACTTTCTCGATTTCCAGATATGTCCGGATCAGCTCAAGCTCTTCAGACAGCGTAACGGTGCTCTTCTCACTGTGCTTGAGTGAATGTCGGAAAAGCTCGGAGAGTCTCTCAACTGTTTCCTCTGCGGCTTTCGGATTCTCAGAAATCAAACTCGCAATTGAGTTCAGCGTGTTGAAAAGAAAATGGGGATTGACTTTTGTCTGCAACGCCTCCAGTTCGGCTTTAGTCTTGAGACGGGTGAGGCGTTCCTCGCTGAGTTCCTTCTCTTTCAGCGCGATACGGAGTTGCTGTGCTCGTTCCCTGAGCGAGAAATACAAGGAAGCAGCGCTTCCGAAAATTACGGCGAGGATAAGATTGAACCTGATAGTGCGAAGGTGACTCGCCGCATCAAACGCAATACCAAACACATATCGAAAGATGAGAATTGCTGCTTCGGTGCCAACAAGGCCGCCAATCAGAAACAACCCGAGGTAGCAGCCGATCTGCACTATGATGGGGGCTCGGTCACAAGCAGGACCGACATAAGTGACAATTGAGACGATGCTTAAGCCGATACAGTTGGCAAAGATGAAGGCACTGTACAAATACTGCATCCAGTGGGTAGGATCGTTATATGAGAGTCCGACAGTGACAACAACGGTTATCAAGCCATCTACCATGAAGGTCAGCAAGAAATGACGTTTGTTCACAGCTGCGCCCGGATGCCGAGGTTGAACGTCGCTTTGTAGAAGAGCGCACCAAATTCCGAATCGCTCTTGCCTGTGAAGACCGTCAGTCGTCCGTACGAGGACAAATTGTCCGAAATCCTGAACAATAACGTGGGGATGATCACCGCACTCATATCCTGCGCATTGACAAATTGAATGAGCTCGATACCCCAGCGATCGACACCCCAGTATTCACGTCCGAACAGATAATCTTGCATGGCTCCCCTGGGAGAAAGTGTCTGCAAGGCCCAGAGGAGGTTGTAGCGCGAAGGCGCGACGAGATCCTGAGCCACCTGTATAATACCACGCTGTATGCCACTCTGAAACTTAACAAACTCCATCCACCTTTTCCATTGAGCGGCGGAGAGGCCTTCGGTATCGCGGTAAAACTCGATTGCTGTGTTGATGCCGTTGTCAAAAGTAATTTGTCCGCCCAGAAGAACCTTGTAAAAGACGCGCCGTGAATTGTCGTATAACGCCGTGTATGGAAATGATGAATAAATCTTCTGGTCGTTGTCCATTGAGAGTGCTTCATGGTACAGCGACGATGACCCTTGTTTTCCGAGGAATTCAGCGTGAAGTTCGAGGTTGTCACCGATGACATACGACCAGTTGCCGCCTAACTCCAGCCTGTCGCCTTCTATGTAATCTCCGATAAATGACAGGTCGTAACGCGACAAATTTGTATAGGCACGGAAGGCGAATTGCTGCGTTCCACGATATAATTTCCAGGAGGCGACCCGACTGTCATTGACGTAGACAAACGTCATTGAGCTCCTTCCGGCAAAGTATTCGACCGACACAAGATTCTGTCCTTCATTTTGGCTGAGCCTGTCAGACGGATCGGAGGGGGATCTCTGCGGTTCGACCACTCCGGTTGGATTAAAAGCGTAGCCGGGTCCCCACTTCAGAATCTTCTTGCCGACGGTGATGTCCATCGCGTCTGAGAGCGAATAGTCAAATGACAGCTCGCGGATGGCATACGAGAAGTTCGGCGACTGCAAATTGTCGGCGCCTGCGGACAGGTTCAGCGATGTTGATAATCCTCCGAAGCCCAGGAACAAATTCGAGGTTGCGATGTTCGCCGCGGAGGGTTGTGGGAGAACCGTGTTTTTATAATTGATCGGAGTCTCTTCGTTGATCTTGCTGAGCGAGCCTTCATCGATGATTGATACCCTGTAATCAAGCCCCTGGGATCGAACCGGAAACGGAGCTGCGATAATTGCTGCCGCGATGAAGACAGTGACGCATCGCGAGCTCATCGAAGGTTCTCCAGGTAATCTTTGTTGAAATACTTTTCGGGGAAATTCTTGGGAGCATAAGAATCGTACTTCATGATGGTGGTACGCCCGTTGCGAAGCCTGTCGGTGATGGTCATCTGTGTTAGAAGTACCCTTCCATTCACTTTTTCATATTTGTCGAAGTCTATACTCTTGTAATGCTTACCGGAAGTAAGATAGATTTCTGCCCGCTTCGGCCTGTCCGTGCCCTTTGCTACCCAGTAAACAATGTGGTTGTATGTCGCACCGTCCCGTTTGGCCTTCAGGTCGAGCACGTAGCATGGCGTCCTGTCCAAAACTTCGTCTCGTAAAAATGTCGCGGAATAATCTTCTGCATATCTTGTCCGGGCAACGTCACCGTTTGACGCATCTCCCATCAATCGCTGAAGAGGCGTAATGCGGATCGGTTTTCTCGTGTCGGGCATATAGATCCACATGTCGTTGTCCACCATCAACAGGTACTCGCCTTTCTCATCCGGATTCAGGAACTTCACCAGTGTCTTGTTCGACCCGTTGATCATAACGTCGAAGCGGCCTACGTCATCTTTCCTGCCGTCCACAAAGTTCTCGATGGTCGTGTGGACGAAATACGAATTCCAGCCGTTGCGGCTTATATCGGACTGCTGGAGTATCTGTTCTGCGGAAAGGTTATCGGATTTGTCTTGCGCATAGGTTTCGATGAAGGGTGGAATCAAAAAGGTCATGGTCAGTAACGCTGCGATTGTTTTGGTCATCGGACTTTCCTTCTTTATCATTCGACGTATGTGAATTGAACTGACTTCTTCACCGCAGAGTCACCGAGACGCAATGATAGGTTGTCGGTTTGGAACCCTTGCGCCTTCGCGTCTTTGCCGTAAAATCTTTCGGCATGCATTGAACAAACTATATGCACTATCAACTAAATGTGTCCGAGTGCATCGACGATCTTCAGCCGCGATGCCTTGAATGCTGGGATAACCGAAGACACCACTGTTGTCAGCGACATCAAAACGAATACGCCGGCAAACAACATCGGTACCGTGTCTACGAGGAGCGGATATCCCGTAGTTCTGCCGGGAGGCGCGGGCATCATGATGTTTGAGTTGTTTATCAATACCGAAAGTCCGTATGCAATCGCGAGTCCGAGCAAAGCACCGAGTACTCCTATGATCAGCCCTTCGCAAACAAAGTTCAGCATCAGCCGGGGGCGAGATGTGCCGACTGCCAGTTGTGTGCCGATCCCCTTTGTCCGCTCGAAGATCGACATCATCATCGTATTGGAGCTGCTGAGGACCACGATGACAAATATGATGATGCCGAGAAAACCGAAAATGGCATTGTAGAGCCTGACGACAGAATTGTAGAACGTAGCAAGATCAAACCAGCGCTTTGCCGTGACATTCGGAAACATTCTTTCGAGCTGTGCTGCTACTTTGGTCGTCTCATCCGTTTGGTCGAGCACAACGACAAGCTTTGTGACTTTCTTAGAATTGAGTATCTGCTGCGCCGTATTCAGGTCCACCATGAGCGCCCGTTCGTCATATTCGGGGATACCCGTCGAATAGACTCCGACCACTTTGACATCCAACGCGTTCAACGCGCCGGTCGACATCGTCGTCATAAGCGTCAGGTAATCGCCGAGCTTAGCCTTCATGGTTTTGGCCAAGCCACTTGCAAGCACCACCTGATTGTCCTTCATATCCGACGGATCCTGATCGAGGAATTGTCCCCTATCCATGTTGAGACCGAGGTCGGAGAGTTTCAGCTCCTTGTCGGGTTCGACGCCGCGGCCGAGAAACGCTTCGGACTTGTCGCCGTTGGATATCAGACCCATGAAGTCAATGCGTGCCATGGTGAAGCGCACGTGGTCTACCATCATGATTTTCTTCTTCATCGCATCAGCGCTATCGAGACCGAGCTCAAGCGGACGGTCTTCCTCATGAAGAAGATATTCTTTATTGAAGAGCTGGATGTGTCCAAGCTCGCCGTGTATCGTCGATTCGCTCAGCCCCCTGAAACTGTAAGCGATGAATCCGCCTGCCAATATGAGTGCCGTCGCACCGAACACCAGTACGAGACCGGTTATGGCCGTCCGCCGGCGGTTTCGGAATACGTTCTTGAAGGAAAGTCTCATGAAATTAGACATAGATTTCTCCTAACTCGGCAGAGCCAAGATCAAGAAATAAAACACATAGGTACATAGGTCACATAATAATTTGTCTTCTATGTTTTCTATGTGTCTATGTGGTTCATAACTCTTTCTATTTTTACCGAAGGTGTTAGTCACGGATGATCACTCCGTCATGCAGCTTCACTATTCGCCTTGCGTGCTGCATGACAAGCTGGTCGTGTGTCGAAAAGAGGAAGGTTACGTTGTCTTCCTCGTTCAGCGCGTGCATGAGGTCGAGTATCTCCGACGCGGTTGCTGAGTCGATGTTTGCGGTCGGCTCATCCGCGAGGATGAGTTTCGGCCTGTTGACAAGTGCACGTGCGATTGCCACGCGCTGGCGTTGGCCGCCGGAGAGCTCGTTGGGTTTGTGCTTCCTGAATTCCCAGAGCCTGACTTCCCGGAGTACTTTTTCCACCATCTCCCGCCGCTGCAGGGAGCTCTTCTTCGCAAGGAGAAGCGGATACTCCACATTTTCATAAGCAGTGAGAACCGGGATGAGATTGAACGTCTGAAAAATGAAGCCGAGTTTCTCGAGACGGATGGAGTGAAGCTTCGTGAGGCCGTTGTACTTCACCTGAGATCCCTCCAGGAACACTGTGCCCGATGTCGGCGAATCGATGAGACCGAGAAGATTGAGCAGAGTCGTCTTTCCGCTCCCCGACGGACCGGAAATGGCGGTGAACTCTCCCGGCTCGATATCCAAAGAGAGTCCGCGAAGGGCGTGAACTTCGGTCCTGCCGAGCGTGTAAGTCTTGATGATTTCCTTCGTTTGGACAAGTGGGTTCATGTCGTTTCCCTTTTTGCTCATGACAAGCCTTTCAGTTCTTGCGTCGCATCTGTTCCGGTGTCGGAATTAGGAGCGGCCTCGACCGCCTTCATGAAAAACTCTTTCGCTTTCCCACTCTGGTTGTCCTGCTTGTAAGCAACACCGGACCAGTAATAGATGGTGGATTTCAGGTTCGCATCGAAGTGCGAGAATGCGGGGGAATTGAGCAGGTAGTAGAAATCTTTCATTGCTGTTCCCAGCCTTTTGAACATGGATGGAAGATGAACGCTGTTGATGCCGCGGACAAGACGCACCGAAACATTGTCAGGCGCGAGGTCGACAGCCTTGTCCATCTCATCGATTCCCTTGTGTACGTCATTCAACTTCGTGAACGGCCACCACGCGTCCCGGCCACGCATGGTCCACAGACTCCCCCGGTACGCAAGCGCGACGGCGTTTGTCGGATCGTGAGCGAGGACCGTGTCGAGACAGGCGAACCCTTCATCGACAGATTTCTTATTGCCCGCGACCGCTTCGTTGTGATATGCGATTCCAAGCGCGAGTAGTGCCCCCATATCGTGCGGCGACTGTGCCACCCTGGCATTTAGATCACTGATCGATTCCTGTGAATAGCAGAGCGACGCAAACAGAATGACCGCCAATGAAGCGCTCATGATGTAACGGTGATTCATGACTCTTCTCCTTACTATTAATCCAATGCTGTTCATTTGACATGAGAAAGATGTGAATTCGGACTACGATGTCAGAGACAATTCTGACGAAACGACAAAAGAGAGGGATTAAATGACCGGAGGAGAGACGAACGACATTATTGGAACGTTGTGGTTAGGCTCAAGCCTCCAGTTCCTCGCAAAGGCGCAACGCACGCGATGGGGATCAATTCGAATTACTTCTTTGCGAGCATTGCCGGCTTCGGTGGATATTTTATCTCGAATCGAGCCACAACCCGAATTTGCCTCTAATACATCTAATCACGTAAATTTCACTCCGTAAACTAAACCGGGATGACTTTGAACAAGAAACTGCTGTTTGCGACGGTCGTGTCTGCACTGGGAAGTTTTCTTTTCGGTTTCGACACGGCGGTTATTTCAGGTACCACGTCATTTATATCCACTTACTTTCACCTGACAGACGCCACGTTAGGCGTGACGGTTTCGATTGCATTATGGGGAACCGTCGTCGGTGCGATAGCCGTCGGCAAGCCGGGCGACATACTCGGCAGGCGGCCGGTACTCTCAATTTGCGGGGCGCTCTATTTCGTGTCGGCACTCGCGTGTGCTTTTGCTACAGGATGGCACACTTTGCTGATTGCACGCTTTGTCGGAGGACTTGCAATAGGGGCTGCATCTGTCATGGCACCTATGTACATCGCTGAAATCTCTCCAGGCCGGCTGAGGGGAAGACTCGTTGCGGTGGCTCAGTTCAATATCGTCCTCGGAATTCTCGTCGCGTTTTTCTCGAACTACCTTTTAGTCGGAGTCGGTCCCGACAACTGGAGATGGATGTTCGGGGTGATGGCCATACCCGCGCTGGTATTCTTCGGTCTCCTCTTTACCGTGCCCGAAAGTCCAAGATGGCTGGTGAAGAAATTGCGAAATGAGGAGGCGAAGGGAGTCCTGACTTCGGTGGGCACTAAGAACGTCGAGGGTGAGTTGTCGGAAATCGTCAGTTCTCTGAAGGAGGAAGCTGGAAGCGGAGTCACGAAACTCCTTCAGAAGAAATACAGCTTCGCGATCATGTGTGCTGTGCTGTTGGCGATGTTCAACCAGTTGTCGGGCATAAATGTGATAATGTATTATGCACCGATGATCTTCGAGAAGGCCGGTGCGAGTACGAATTCGGCGATGCTTGAAGCGGTTGCTGTCGGCGTCACCAACATGATATTCACGATCATCGCCATGTTCTTCATAGATAGGTTCGGACGCAAGACCCTGCTGTTGATAGGAGCAGTCGGTATGTTTTTCGCACTTGCCGGTGCCGCGTTGCACTATTACGACCAGACACTTTTCGGAAGTACCGGCGTTGCGGCGTTCATAGTCGGCTTCATAGCATTCTTCGCCTTCTCTCAGGGTGCGGTCATCTGGGTTTTCCTTTCCGAAATATTCCCGAACAGGGTGAGGTCGAAAGGTCAGGCGCTCGGCTCGTTCACACATTGGATCATGAATGCAATAATCGGACTCGTCTTCCCAATTGCGTTGACGAGTTTCGGCGGCGGCAGCGTCTTCATGTTTTTCTCGATAATGATGATCCCGTCCTTCTTCTTCGTCTGGCGCATGATGCCCGAGACCAAAGGCAAGTCGCTCGAAGAACTCGAGAAGATCGTGGTACGGGAAGGATGACTGCTATTCGAGGGTTGTCTGTATTATATTTTACGGGCCACATGCGTTATTGAATGATCTAACGATTGAGATCTGCAATGAAATATAAAGTTGAAATCGAACGCGACGAGGATGGCGTGTTTGTGGTTTCGTGTCCCGCGTTACCAGGCTGCGTGTCTCAAGGAGAAACACGTGATGCTGCTCTGGAAAATATACGCGGCGCAATCAAGGGGTATATCCAAAGTCTGAAAGAACATGGTGAGGCCATCCCGCCTCCAATTGAAGAGGAAATAGTAGAGGTATCGCTGTGTGCAAATTGCGGCCGATCTCCGGTAGAGGTCTCTGCAAGATTCTGAGCAAGCTTGGATATTAAATTGATCATCAGACCGGGAGTCATATTATTCTTCGGAATGTGAAACCGCCATACAGAAGGCTGACGGTTCCTGACCACAAGAAAATCTCAAAGGGCACATTGAGAGCGATCATACGTGAAGCCGGGCTTACGCTTGAGGAATTATACAACCTGTCGTCGTAAGGACCATTCGTGGGCAATTCTTCCGGTATATTTCTTATTTGCTGAATAATCAGGAGGTTTCAATGAAAACTTTTGTCACTTCATTCTTAGCAACTCTCATCTTATTCTCGAGTTCAGTGTTCGCACAGCATTATAACCTGTCAAAACAGAAAGTCCTTTATACGGTCGGCTATGCCCATTTGGACACTCAGTGGCGGTGGGATTATCCGACTACGATTGACAAATATGTCTGGAACACGATGGAGGACAACTTTGCGCTCTTCAAGAAATATCCAAATTACATTTTCAACTTTACCGGTGCGAACAGGTACAGGTTCATGCAGCAATACTATCCCGCCCAATTTGATTCTGTGAAAATGTACATAAAGGAAGGAAGGTGGTTCCCCGCGGGTTCTTCAATTGAAGAGAACGACGAACTTAATCCATCGGCAGAATCGATCATAAGGCAGGTCCTTTATGGCAACGAGTATTTCAGAAAAGAGTTCGGCGTCGCGAGCGATGAGTACATGCTTCCGGATTGCTTCGGGTTTGCATGGTCTCTTCCGTCGATCCTTGCAAGCTGCGGCATCAAAGGCTTCTCGACTCAGAAACTTACCTGGGGCTCAGCCGTCGGAATCCCGTTCAACGTCGGAAGATGGATCGGCCCAGACGGGCACTCGGTGATTGCGGCTCTCAATCCTGGCGACTACGCCGGGGCCATCAAAGGTGATCTCGGCAAAGACACTGTCTGGGTAGATCGCATCAATAAGCTCGGAAGATCCGCAGGCGTCTATACCGATTACATGTATTATGGTACAGGTGACGTCGGCGGTTCACCGACAGATAGCTCCGTGTGGTGGCTTGAAAAAAGTCTGAAGGACAGAGCAAATATCCGGGTTGTATCTTCGAAAGCCGATCAGATGTTCAAAGACATTACTCCTGCTCAGAAGGCGAAACTGCCGTCATACACCGGCGATCTCCTTCTCACCAACCATTCCGCCGGCTCGATCAACTCCGCGGCATATCTGAAACGCTGGAACAGGAAGCTGGAGTTCCTCGGATGCAACGCCGAAGCGGCATCGGTAATGGGGACATGGCTCGGTGGGATGACATATCCGACGAAGAAAATGGATGAGGCGTGGTGGCTGACTCTTGCGACTCAGTTCCACGACATGCTGGCAGGAACATGCATACCCGAAGCATTCGACTATATGTGGAACGACCAACTGCTGGCAGCAAATCAGTTCAGTTACATTCTTGCCGACGCATCAGGGGCAACGGTCAGAGCGCTGGATACTCGCGGCGAAGGCATCCCGGTCGTCGTCTACAACTCGCTTCCGATCGAAAGACAGGATGTCGCAAAAGCAACGGTGACATTCCCGGGTGTCGCCCCGAAAGCCGTGAGAGTGTTTGCCCCGGATGGAAAAGAAGTCCCGTCTCAAATTCAGAAACTGGATGGAGACAAGCTGACGGTCGTTTTCCTCGCGAAGACCCCTTCAATGAGCTATTCGGTTTATGAAGTCAGGGAATCGGATGTCCCCTGTTCGATGAACACCGGACTCCAAGTAACCGACTCGACGCTGGAGAATTCGAAATACGTGGTGAAGATCGATAAGAATGGTGACGTCTCCACTATTTATGACAGGGTCGCAAACAAGGAGCTTCTTTCGGCGCCAATCAGGCTTGCGTTCATGCACGAGCGGCCGGAGTACTGGCCTGCCTGGAACATGGACTGGTCCGATCAGAAGATGCCTCCCGAAGGTTATGTCGATGGGCCGGCAAAAATGAAGATCGTAGAAGATGGGCCGGCAAGAATCGGCATACAGGTAATCCGTGATTCGCGTAATTCGAAAGTCGTGCAGGAAATCCGACTCGCTGCGGGCGAAGCTGGAGACCGAGTTGAGTTCAAGACTTTCATAGATTGGGCGACGCTCGGAGTCGCCCTCGATGCTACTTTCCCTCTGACCGTCTCGAACCCGATGGCGACATACAATGAAGAGGTCGGGACTGTCGAGCGCGGCAACAATGGCCCGAAGAAGTTCGAGGTGCCTTCACATCAGTGGTTCGATCTTACCGATAAATCCGGCGATTACGGAGTTTCGATTCTTGAAGATTGCAAGAACGGTTCCGACAAGCCTTCCGATAATGAAGTACGCTTGACTCTCATGTACACGCCGGGCGTCCGCGAGAAAGTCGGTTACCTCGATCAGGCGTACCAGGATATCGGCAAGAACAATATGCTGTATGCTGTTTATGGTCATGAAGGTGGTTGGAAAGAAGGCAACTCCGATTTGGCGGGCCTCCGTCTCAATCAACCGCTGATCACATTCCAGGCTCCGACTCATTCGGGTTATCTCGGCAAATCGTTTTCTTTCATGAGAATCAGTAATCCCGACATACACGTCATGGCTCTCAAAAGAGCTGAGAACGGCAAGGGAATCATTCTGAGAATCGTCGAGGCAAAGGGGAAGTCTTGGAAGAATGTCGAAGTCTCCTTAGCCGGTCGTGTGCTTTCTGCGAAACAAGTAGACGGACAGGAACGCTATCTCGGACCTGCAACCGTTCGAAACGGGAAACTTATTTTCGATGCGACGCCTTATCATATAATGACGTTCGAGTTGAATCTTGCTCCGCCGAAGGAAAAACTCTCACAGCCTGAGTCGGTGCCGGTGCATCTGCCGTACAACATGGTTGCGATGACGAACCGAAATGATATGGCCACAGGTAATTATGATCAAGAAGGAAGATCCTACCCACTTGAGGTTATTCCGAAAACCATCGTGAGTGAAGACATCAGTTTCGCGATGGGACCGAGGCAAAGAGCCCGGGACAACGCAGTCGCGTGCGATAACCAGACGATAAGACTTCCTAAAGGAAAATTCAATCGTCTCTATATGCTCGCTGCCTCCGGCGATACGCTCCAAAATGGGACATTCATGGTCGGAGATAAGTCAGTCGATATTTCGGTCGAACCCTGGTCGGGGTTCTTCGGCCAATGGGACAAGAGGTTGTGGGATAATCCCGATACTCTTGAAAAGAATTACGGCTGGAGAGGAATCCATTATGTGGGCCTTCAGCCCGGTTACACGCGAAAAGGGGACGTCGGCTACTTCACACAGTTCCGTCATCTACCTGATGGCAAGGATGAAGCTTACGCTTACGCCTACATATACAAATACAGAATCGATCTGCCCGCCGGCGCAAAAGAAGTGAAGCTGCCAGCCAACAAGAACATCAGGATATTTGCCATGAGTGCAGCTTACGATGAGAACGACAACGCCAAACCGGCGCAGGCACTCTTCGATACGCTGAACTACAAGCACGGTTACGACCGTTTCCTTCCTGCGGCATTGGCACAAAGCTCACCTGAAACAGGATCGCTGAGATGACAAGAAATAGAACGCGCATGCCTCGCGGTCAACGACTCGTAGAGTAGGCAGGGATGCACACAGAACGAACGAATCTTCATGGATTTCTCAAGATCATCACATTTGATGATCGGTGGAAATCCGTAGGATCAGTTTTGATCCGCGGTCGAGTCTTTTCTAATATCTTCCTTGGGATTGTCGCACTTACTATCGTTCTCTGTGCCACAAATCCTCCTGCTGCAGGTGCGTCGATTCCCGAAATTAAACAAAGCAGCGTCGGCCCGTCAAGGAGGGTACTCCTGCCATACCAAAATCCGAAGCTGCCGGTAGAGGAACGCGTGCGAGACCTTCTGAAGAGAATGACTCTTCCTGAGAAAGCAAGGCAGCTCGACATGTACTCCGGTGCAAAGGATTTTCTCGATCCGGGCCAGAGAGCCGACAACACGCACGCAAAACCCGATGCGGTCTTCAACCCGGCGCGAGCGGAGAAGGTCCTCGGCAATCTCGGCGCAGGATCGATCCATGATATTTATCCAAGTCCGCAACTCTACAACGTGATCCAGAAATGGGTAATCGACCACAACAGGCTCGGAATTCCCGCACTCTTCATCGAAGAAGGCCTCCACGGTTATCTCGGACTCGACCAGACGGTGTTCCCGCAAAGCGTGAACCTCGCGTCGACATGGAACACAAAGCTGGCGCGTGAGGAAGGCTCGGCAATTGCTTCTGAGGCCCGCGCGGATGGAGTGGACATGCTTCTTACTCCGGTCGTCAATCTCGCGCGTGACCCGCGGTGGGGACGCGTTGAAGAGACTTTCGGCGAAGATCCATTTTTAACTGGAAGAATCGGACTCGCTTACGTTGAAGGGATGCAGGGCAAGTCACTTGCTACCGACTCGACCTGCATATCCGAGCCTAAACACTTTGCAGGCTACGGAGTACCCGAAAGCGGTCTCAACACCGCTCCCACTCACGCCGGCGAAAGGGAGATGCTGACTGTTCTTCTCAAGCCGTTCGAACCGTTGGTTCGTGAAGGACACGTCATGGGAATCATGGCGGCATACAACAGTGTCGACGGACTTCCTTGCACGGCGAATCCCTGGCTTCTGACAACCGTTCTGCGGGACGATTGGGGTTTCGAAGGATTAGTCCTGTCGGATCTCGGCGCGATTCGGAGGCTATACGATATTTTCCATGTCGCGGCGACACCGGGCGATGCTGTACGGCTTGCCATCAAATCCGGTGTCGACATGCAGTTCTACGACTTCCCTCACGACACTTTTCAAAATGCGATCATCGAGGGTGTGAGAGATGGGAAGATCTCCGTAGCTGCGGTCAATCGCGCCGTCGCACGTGTTCTCAGGGTGAAATTCCTGCTTGGACTTTTCGACCATCCTTATGTCGACCCGGATCTTGACAAGCGAGTAAGTCGCTCGCCGGCGCACCTTGCACTCTCTCGCGAAGTTGCCCGACAGTCGATATGTCTGTTGAAAAACGAAAACGATCTTCTACCTTTGAACAGGGACCTCAGCAGTATAGCTGTCATAGGTCCGAATGCAGACAGCACACGCCTCGGTGATTATTCCGCCATGCCTGGCGACAGGACCCAGCAAGGATTGCTCGCACAAATCAGAAAATACGTTTCGTCTGGAACAAAAGTTCTCTACGCGCGCGGCGACAGCATCGATCATGGAGTTGAAATCGCGAGGCAGGCTAAAGTAGTGATCCTCGCACTCGGAGAGAACAGTGGCATTTCAGGCGAAGGCCATGACAGGTCACAACTCGGCCTCCCGGGAAACCAGGAAGAGCTATTGCGGGCTGTCGTTGCCACGGGTGTGCCGGTTGTTTTAGTGCAGCAAAACGGCAGACCTCTCGCTATTCCATGGGCTGCACAGCATGTGCCCGCGATTCTTGAAGCGTGGTATCCGGGAGAGTTCGGCGGACGCGCGATTGTCGAAACTCTCTTCGGCAAAAATAACCCTTCCGGCCATCTTGTAATGTCTTTTCCGAGAGACGTTGGACAATTGCCAGATTACTACGACCACGGCCCTTCGAAGTTCACCAACTACGTCGATGGAAAATCTTTCCCGCTCTTTCCATTCGGGTATGGATTAAGTTACACGACTTTCAAATTCAGCGACCTGAAAGTCGATGCGCCATCTATCCGCAGCCGCAGAGATGTATCTGTGACTTTCAAAATCAGCAATACCGGCAAGATTGCAGGAGACGAAGTGGCACAGGTCTACGTACGTGAAGAGAACGCGAGCGTAGAGACTCCCGTCAGATCACTTAAGGGATTTGCAAAAGTATATCTGATGCCTGGTGAATCAAATGAGATTGCGATCCGCATCAAGCAAAGAGATTTGGAAATATGGGGTGCGGACCGGAAATGGGAGCTTGAGCCGGGAAAATTCACGGCTTATGTGGGTGACAATTCGGAGGCAAAACTCTCGGCGGGATTTGAGTTGCGTTGATCTGTCGAATGTGAAAACCGTCATATCGATCTCGTCGTAAAGAGCTTACATTTTAACTTTAGGCTTAAACTAAAAGGGGGCGTTAGTCCCCACTTTTGAGGGTAATGTTCCTCAGACAAATTCCGACATTACTATCGAAGTCCTTAATGGCGTTCTCGAAGGATAGGGCCGTCCCACTTGGGTTCCAAACATGCAGGTTGCGGCGTCATCGAGTCGAATTGCTTCAGAAGAACGAATATGAGAAGAGAGAACGAGTGGACCGAGTTCTGATCGCGGGGAATTGTTATTCAATCGCGCCGTTCTGACCGAAAGGGTTTTTTCCCCGTCCCACTTTAGACTCATCGATTCAGAAGCATAACCTTAATGGAGATCGCCGTTCAATGGGACGCCAGCAGCACATAGAATCGGACGAGACTTTCCCCCTGCTCTTCCGCGCCTATCCACAACCTATGATGATATATGATCGGCAGACCCTGGAAATTCTCGAAGTCAACGACGCTACCGAACATGTCTCAGGATACTCCCGCGACGAGCTCCTATCGATGACGCTGAGAGACGTCTGGCCCTCAGAAGAAGTGGAGAAGCAAACCGCACTGGTCAGGGGGGAGCGACCATCCTTCCGTCATTCAAGAGGTTGGAAGTTCAAACGGAAAGATGGGAAGATTGTGGATGCAGAAGTGAACTCCCATATCCTGGATTTCAACGGGCACCATGCCACTGTGGCGGTTGCTTACGACATCACTGAACTTGTGGCGACCGGAAGAGCGCTCAGGCAATATCAGGCACTTGCCGACAACACAAGAGACATGATCTTCTTCGTGAGGCTGAGCGACATGCGCATTGTAGAGGCGAACGCCGCTGCGCTGAGTGAGTACGGATACACTCGGGAGGAGATGCTTTCCATGGACATTGACGGCATCCGACCCCCTGGCGAGAGGAGATGGACGCCGGAACAATTGACACTCGCGAGCACCAGCGGACTGATGTTCGAGGACGTGCACAGAAGAAAAGACGGTACCATATTCCCGGTTGAAGTAGGTTCACGGGTCATAGATATTGATGGCATTCAAACTGTCATAAGTGTAGCGCGTAGTATAGAAGCCCGGAAAGTAGCCGAAAGAAAACTGGAGCGGCAGGAACGAATCTTGCGGCTTTTCGTCGAAAACAGTCCCGCTGCGGCCGCCATGTTCGATTGCGACATGAGATACATCGTGGCGAGCCGTCGCTATCTCTCCGATTATAGACTTGGGGAAATTGATCTCGTGGGCCGCTCGCACTATGATGTCTTCCCGGAGATGCCGGAGAGATGGAAAGAAATTCACCGGAAATGTCTTACCGGCAAAATAGAGAAGTGTGATGAGGACGCTTTTGCACGGGCCGATGGCACCATCGATTGGGTCAAGTGGGAAATACGTCCCTGGTACGAAGATGCCGGACAGATCGGCGGCATAATCCTGTTCTCTGAAGTAATTAACGAGCAAAAACGTGTGGCCGAGGAATTGGAAATGAGCAGACTGCGACTGCTTGGTCTTATCAATTCGGCAATGGACGGGATAATCAGTCTCGACGAAAACCAGAAGATCATACTCTTTAATCCAGCCTCGGAAAAAATGTTCGGAGTTACTGCCGAAGAAATGATCGGCAAAACGCTCGACGAATTGATACCCGAACCTTATCGTGACCTTCATGCCAATCAGATATTGCGGTTCGGAAGATCCGGGAAAACAGACAAGTCGCGCCACATGATGAGGATGAGAATTATCTATGGTCTCAGGTCGAACGGCGAAACGTTTCCGATGGAGGCATCTATTTCGCAGATCGAGGTGGGCGGCAGGAAAATCTATACGGTCATACATCATGACGTAACAGATCAGCTTAAAGCGCGCGAGGAATTGCGGCAGAGCGAGGAAAATTACAGGACGCTTTATGAAAACAGCTCGGTTGGAATTTATAGAACTACCCCCGACGGAAGAATACTAATGTCCAATCCGGCTCTAGTCAAGTTGCTTGGGTATTCGTCGTTTGAAGAGCTTGCAAATCGCAATCTTGAGGTGACGGGATTCGAGCCGTCTTATCCGAGAAGTGAATTCGTCAGTGAGATCGAAGAGAAGGGCGAGATCAAAGGCCTTGAGTCTTCGTGGATAAAGAAGGATGGGACTCCCATCTTCGTGCGGGAGAACGCACGGGCGATACGTGATGTTGACGGCAAGACACTTTATTATGACGGTGTCGTTGAGGATATCAGTGAACGAAAAGAGGCGGAAGATAAAATCAGCAGATTGAACCGGGTCTACGCCGTCCTGTCGGGTATAAATCAGGCGATCGTTCGCATCCGCGATAAACAGAAATTGTTCGAAGAAGCTTGCCGGATCGCTGTCGAAGTCGGCAATTTTAAGCTTGCCTGGATCGGGATTGTCAACGAAGAAGAGCAGAGTCTGAAGATCGCTGCGAAAGCGGGCTCAGCCCTCGAATTTCTTGACCTTATCTATATTTCGTTTACAGGAAAAGATTCAATAGGCAGAGGTCCGATGGGCGCCCAGCTCCGGAAGGGATATCCCGTTGTGCGAAACGATATTGAGCACGATGACATTATGTTGCCGTGGAAGGCAGATTCGCTGAAGTTTGGGATCGGGTCAGCCGCCACATTCCCATTCATGGGAGAGGATCGGTTGTACGGCGGTATCACTTTTTATTCATCCGAAGTCGGTCTCTTCGACCCGCAGGAGGTCCTCCTTCTCCAGGAATTGTCGTCGGATATCGTGTACGCAATGGAGAATCTAGACAGGGACGAGCAGCGCAAAAGCCTTCAGACACAACTGGTGCAGGCTCAGAAAATGGAAAGCCTCGGCACTTTGGCCGGCGGCATCGCGCACGACTTCAACAACATACTCGGCATTATAATGGGGTACACTGCCTTCCTGGATGCCAAAGAGCTGCCTCGCGATAGAATTGAAAAGAGTGTAAACGCGATTAAGAAGGCGACGGATCGCGGCGCTGCTCTCGTCAAGCAGTTGCTCACATTCGCACGGAAAGAAGAGTCGATCTATGAGACTGTTCAAATCAATGAAGTGGTAAATGAGTCCGCCCGATTGCTCAAGGAAACCCTTCCTAAAACCGTAAATTTAGTCACGAACCTCGCAGATAACGTTCCTACAATTGCAGCTGATGTTACGCAGTTGCATCAGGTAATTTTGAACTTGTGCGTCAACGCGCGCGATGCGATGCCGGACGGTGGTGTAATCACGATGACAACGCATCTCGACGATGGAGAAAAGTTCTCCAGCAGGTCTCCCGAACCCGGCGGCGGCCAGTATGTCGTACTGGGCGTCGGGGATACCGGCATCGGCATGGATGGAGAAACCAAGCGGCGAATCTTCGATCCTTTCTTCACCACGAAGGGAGTGGGCAAAGGAACCGGACTCGGACTTGCCCTTGTCCATAGCATTGTCACGAACCACAACGGCCGGATCGAAGTAGAGAGTCAGCCCGGCAGAGGTACGACGTTTCAAATCTTCCTTCCCGTGAAAAACGAGAAGTCCGTAAGCACGCCGCACAAAACTCCTTCGATGGAGGATGTCCGCGGGGGAACCGAAACGATTCTCGTGATCGAGGATGAGCAGATGTTGATGGAGTTGGTGAAGGTAGTTCTGACATCCAAAGGTTATCAGGTGATATCGGCGCGGGATGGTGATCAAGGGATCGAGGCATTCAGAAAAAACATTGGAGAAATCGGCGCAGTCATTTCAGACATCGGTCTGCCGAGGGTTTCAGGGGCTGAAGTATTGAGACAGATACGCGCAATCGATTCTTCGGCGAAGCTGATCGCTGCCAGCGGATTCATCGAACCGGAGGTAAAATCAAAGCTTATGGAAATCGGTGTGACCAGCTTTGTCCATAAGCCTTACGCAACGTCTGAAATACTTCGAACTCTAAGAGATTTGCTTGACGCGGGGAAGTGAAGGGTCCGCGGGCGGTGAAGTGGATTCAACACTCATAGCTGATGTAAATTCAGCATGGTCAATGGCGCGATTTTTGGAAACGAGTCAAGATCTGTTTTATTCAACGGAATAGACTTGGGTGTCTCCGCGGCGACGTTATGCGAGGAAAAGATTCGGCGGTCAGCTCCGCCTGCAGCCATGAAATGTATTTGAGCTACCATAAAAAGCCGGGGTCAATCCTGTTTACTTGACGTATTAGGCAAGCGTACTCAATGAGCCGGGCGAGAGCTGGCACAAAATACTAAACTCAAGAAGTTTGCACAGGTTTAGATATACGCTGGTTCATTTTTTTCGAATCCGTTCCACCGGTCGAGAGGGCATTCTGTCGATGGTTTTGTGAAGCATGAAGTTCAAAGATGGACTGATGTGTCCGGCGTTTGTTCTTTAGAGTACATGAAATAGATCCATAGAAGCCATGGTGCTTGCCTGCCGTGTCTGGCCGGCAGGCAGGGCATATTCGGTGCATGAGTCGCAGATAAGAGTGATACTTTTCGTGTTGCTGGAAAGAGAAACCGGGGAGAACGGCACCAAATTCAAGTGCATGAAACAGAAAGTTGCGGTACGGACAAACCGCGATATAAGAGTCCTGTTATACGTTCTTGTTCTCCCCTTCCTTCCATGTTAACTTTCTTTTGCATTGGTAGGTGAATCTCTAAGTATACAGGAGGCTTTTTCAGAATGAGCAAGCTTGATGATGCCATGAAGATTCTGGGGTAAATGGGTTTTCCTGATAAGAAATTTCCAGACATTGTCGTTTATGATAAGAATTGGAGGTGGCTCTTCCTTATTGAGGCGGTTACTTTTCACGGACCCGTGTCCTCAAAACGCATCATAGAGCTTGAGAAGCTCTTTAAAGAGTGTAAGACCGGAAAAGTTTATATGACAGCATTTCCCAACTTCAAAGAATTCCGTAGGCACACCGGCGACATAGCCTGGGAGACGGAAGTGTGGCTTGCTGATTTTCCTGAGCATATGATCCACTTTAACGGTAATAGGTTCGTAGGGCCACACTGAAATAAAGGCGCATAATATCGCGTACTCAATGAGTGCCTCTTTGTAGTCGTCCTCGACATCCATCACCAAGATTAAGAGAGTCTGGCGCGGCAGGAGTACATTGCTCACTAAGGAGGTGAGTCATGTTACCCATCGTTCTCAAGGCGTTACCATACGTCATGGTACACTCAGAAGGCGTTGGAGCTTATCGGCTTTCGGGAAAGATCTCCCTTGGTTCCACCAGCCGGCTAAAGTTTCCTTCACTCTATTTTTTCCCCCCCGTTACCGCCGCGTCTTTCATGTAGTCATATATTTAGAAAGCTAAGTTTCCAGAGAACTCAAACTACTTGAAAGGATGGTAAAATGGGAGAATTTGTAGGGCTTGTAGCGGTAGTGCTGCTATTCGGAGGCATCCCAGCAGCACTCGTGATCATATATTACTTTGCCAGAAACGCCAAGCATACGGAAAGAATGGCTTTGATCGAGAAAGGGGCGGACCCGTCTGTCTATATGAAGGAAGACCCACCCTATTATAGCGCGCTCATGTGGGGATTGTTCATCTTTGGAATTGGACTCGGAGCGCTGCTGGGCTATATTTTCTCTGTGTTCACTCCGATGGAACAGGAAGTCATGATGCCGACTCTATCGGTCATTTTTGGCGGACTCGGACTCGTCAGTTTCTATTTTTACAGAAAGAAAGCCGGAACAACAGCCGCCTGATGGATGAACTTTACCTGCGCTTAGTCCTCGCGGGGGACGCATCGAAGTTCTCATGGTTCGTCGATAATTACAAAGGCATGGCGTTCTCCATCGCCTACCGCATCGTCAACAACCGCGAGGACGCGGAAGAGATTGTACAGGACGCGTTCCTGAAAGCCTTCAAGTCGCTCGGCAAATTCAGGCGAGGCTCGAAGTTCTCGACCTGGTTGTACAGGATCGTCGTCAATACCGCATACACGAAAATCAGGACGGCATCGTTGCATCCGGATTTCTTCGACGAAAGCGATGCCGAGGGCGTATTGATTGAGAACGTCGACTCGGCTTACCACAGTCTCGACGCAGCCGAGCGCAGCGCGGTCGTGAACAAAGCAATGGACAGGCTGAGCGTGGACGACAGACTCTTCCTGACTCTGTATTACCTGAATGAAAACTCCATCGAAGAGATAACCGAGATAACCGGAATTTCCCGGGAGAATGTAAAGATGAAACTTCACAGAGCCAGGAACCGCATGTACAAGGTGTTGAACGGTAAACTCAAATCTGAAATAAGTTCGGTGCTGCGATGAAAGATTTGAAAGACGACAAGCTCGTGAAAGAGATAGTCAGGGACAGCTACTTAGACCTCACAGGTCCGGAATTCAAGTCGGAAACTATGGATAGGATCTACACGTACAGTCGCGGCCGGCGCATCGTGGAGAACATCGTGGTGAACGCGCTCGCGTTTGTCGGAATCGACGCGCTTATCTGGCTTGGGCTGAAAATCACGGGGCTGACCGTTGACGGGCTGGTGAACGGGTCGACCGAGCTTCTCGGCAGGTATTTCCTTCACAATGAACAGATGGGTCGTATCGCCGGCGGCGGAAGCGGGATGCCGTATATTTTTATGATTATCTGTGCCATGGTGGCGGTGCTTGCGTTCATTGAAGTGAAGATGAATTTGTGGAGAGGCGATAAACGCTGAAGGCGTTCCAGTAAGCAGGGGATTGTCCCGTCTGATTTATTTGTGTTTTGCGGTTCTGCAAGACTGCACCAGACGGCGCTGATGTACGTCTCGCGACGGCGGATTCGTGACAGGGTCGCCGGTAGTTTGACTCTTGAAAATAGGCCGTGTCGCCGTTAACTTTTAAATTATACATCAGTCATAAGTGCCTCCCAACAAAGGTCAGGAAGATATCATGGTTCCTAAGTCGAAAAGATTGACTCTCTCATCCAGGAAATCATTTGTGCCGATTGCACTCCCCACCCCGAAACTCGGTAGAGGTGCAACTGTTTCGAAAGCGTTGCAGAACAGGAAGACGACTCGCGAAATCAGCGACAGAAATCTTACCTTACAGACAATATCCAATGTGCTGTGGGCGGCCTGTGGAGTTAACAGAAAGAAAGGACCTCTCGAAACCACCGGCCGGACGGCGGCGTCTGCAAGCAATTCCCAGGAAATCGATCTCTATGTCCTGATGGAACATGGTGTTTACATCTACAATCCCCTCCGCCATGTTCTTCTGCCGGTACTCAAAGCCGACCTCCGTCCCATCGCGATCAGCTCGGGCCAGGTGGGTCTCGCAAGACATGCGCCCCTCCATCTCATATATGTCGCTGACGTTGACAGGCTCGTAAACACTTCAGGATACCAGGAGCCGGGGCTTCACGACCCGGAATATCAGAAGGCATACTACTACGTGGACACCGGTATGATCGCCGCAAACGTTTACCTGTTTGCTGCTTCCCACGGTCTCGCCGCCTGGTTCCACAATTGCAACAGGCCGGCACTTGCTGCGAAACTTGAATTGCGTCCCGACCAGCGTGTGCTATTCGGACAAACCGTTGGATATGCTAAGAAGAAGTGATTCCGGGAAATCCATCGCGGAAAAATAGAATACCGATCACCTTGATAGTCATGGATTGCAGCGGAACTTATTTGAATACCAGCCGCTGTATTCCCGGATGAAGCTGTTCCACCCTGTTCGCCCACTCAAAATAACCCGTCAAGCCTGTTGGAAGCTCAACAGTAGCTGAAAGACCCGTTTTCCCCTCTCGCGTTAGCTCGACGTGGATCATTCCATCGGGATGCGGCATCGTGGCTCCGACTTGTTTCAGCCGACCTAAGTGAGGCGTTATTGCCACTTTCTTGAAGCCGGGAGCTGCGGGATGTATTCCGCAGATCGTAGCTAGAAAGTCATATATGGGACTTGCCGACCAGGCATGACAATCGGACCGAGTCGGTTCAGGAGTCTCTGCAAAAGTGGTTAACCCTATCTTCAGCATATCGCGCCATGGCTGAAGCTGAGAATAGTAATCGTCACCGAGGCCTGCTTTCACCATTGCCCTGACTAAGTAAAACCTGAAATAGTAAGTCGCCTGGCTAAGCGTCGTGTCGGTAAGTACTCTCTCCATGACTTTTCGTTGCAGATAAGTCGGAATCACATTTGCAAGTACTCCGAATATCGAAGCGTGCTGGCTGAATTCTTTCTTGTCGGGCGTGTCTGCCATCTCCATCCTGCGACGATCGAAGCAATGCTCGTAGACTCCCCTGGATAACCAGCCTGCAAGGCTATCGTAACGATCGGCACGGCTCTTCTCGCCGAAGTAACGGAACATAAATGCAGCCTGATGCAAGGTATAGATAAACTGTTCAGTTATGATAGAAGAGTGTCCGTCGGAGACACCTGGCGGCACTCCACCGTTGAACCCGTTGCTCCAGTCGACGAAGTTCCACCACTTCATATGTCCTAACATTGGATATGACGAATCGATGCGATCTTCATACCATTCGAGAATCGGAACAGTAGCAGGGAGGTACTTTCTTACAAAAGCCTTGCCTGGTCTTAGCATCAGGTAATCGTGGAGCATTGAAATCCAGAAGAGTGAATATGTTGGGATGATTTGAAGTCTCCGGCAGGGAAACCTCCCCTGCGTCAAACCGTTCGGCAAACGGGAATCATAGAAATCATGGATTGCTTTCCTGACTAGCCGGTCGTCGTTGGTATTATATAGTGAAATTAGCGCCTGGATTCTCGTGTCGCCTTCATACTGCAGCTCCTCATAGTAAGGGCAGTCGAAGTATGTTTCGCCTGCACACAGCCGGGCTGTTCGCCAACCCACTTCCCAGATTTTCTGAAGAGACGAGTCGTCGCTTGAAAAAGTCGCTGCTCGTTTGAAGGGATAGCCGGTGTAAATCCCGTAGAAATCTTGTATGAGAAGCGGCTCGTCTCCCGTTTGAATGTCGAGTTCGACGTAGCGATAGGTCCTGATCCACAGCGGGCTGAATGTTCTTTCGCTGCCGCCGTCCGGATGGAAAATATCGTATATACCTACGATACGCTTTCCCTTTATATCATTCCTGTTTCCCTTTCTCCCTTCGCTATCTATCGCGGCTTCCGCATAGATCATTCTAATTATACTTCCTTTCCCGCCGCTGACTTTCAGGACAGGATAGGCCACGGTCTCGAATGTTTGATCCAAAATTATCTTTTCTTTCTCATGTGGCGGAATCGTCAGCGGTTGCGTCCCGTCTATGAAACCAACTTTCACGGAAATAGGAGTGCTTCGCCGGACGGATTCGAGCCGTTGCAACTTGTACTCCATCTGCGGTATCATACTCGGCACGAGTGTCCACACATTATCGCTTCCATATCCGAATGGCACGGCGGCTGCGTTTATGTCCGCGGCGTTATGCCAACGCGCGTCATCATAGTCTGTTTTCTCCCATCCCCACGGATAATACTTTCCCTGGAGATCGTCGCCCGGACCGGTTACGAAGTATGCGTGCAGTCGTGCTCCGGTATTGATTGCGCATGGGGAATATGCAGTGTCGTGCAAAACTCTCCACGAGGTTCCCGTGTTGAGATAATCGTAAGTGGGTTGGTCGGACTGTAGGAGGAAACCGGTTCTCGCCGACATTTGTGCCATGGGAGCGTATTCGGCCATATTCCACACCTCGGCGGCAATAACATTCTTTCCTTTGCGGAGAAACGGAGCGACGTCGTATGTTTCCACGTTCCAGTTGTATGGATTACCGCGCGCCGGGCCGCGACCGACTGACCTGCCATCAACGAAAAGGTGATAACGATTATCGGCAGTGACATGAATGATTAGATGATCGGGTACAGTAACTAAATCAAAAGTCTTTCTGAAGTGGAGCACTGCGTAGGTGCGGGCCGGTAGGCCGGGACAGGTTATCCAGTGAGAATCCCAATATCCATTCGTGAGTCGTGGACTCCATGACAGGAGCGATGTCTGCCCGGAAGCATTAAAACCCGGGGCTACAAGTAAGATGAAAATAAACAGGATTGTCAAATTGAATGTGACGTTGAAGAGTCTGCCCGTGGTGTTCCTTCTGAATCTGGATTTCATCTGAGTGCTGCTCCGGTCTGTTTTGTTCAGGACCACTTAATTTAGTCAACCACCACTTCAATTGTTTGAAGGAGATTTACTCCTGTCAAACATTGATGCCAGTTTCTACGCGCCGGCAGGTTTATATGCTTGGGTTGAAGCATGAAACGGGGTGTGAGTGGGATAACAGTGGAGACCTCGAATCTTGACTTTAACCGCTTGGCAGTATAAATTTTTCCCAGTGTTTTCAACTGGTTTCGGAAAGCACCTTGCAGTAAGCGTTCGAGGCTCTTTGAATGAGCCGATTGTTTGAGAAGGACGAACTCATCGGAGTTGTTGCAAATTCCTCCACGTTAGATTGAGTTGACGTGTGGTTGCCACAAGCCGGGAGTTCATTTACGAAGCGGCAGAACCAATAGTGAAGTGGAAGCGACCGCGCTATGAATTTGTCTAGATTCCTGCACAGAACTTTTGCATCGGCGACATGCATCGTCAGGTACATTCCCAAAAGCGGGCAAGCTCTTCAATTGTTGAGATTGCGACCGTATGAATCCGATCGCCCCTGGCTAACACGCGGAACCCTCCATATATCCGGAATTCTTCCATTCAATCTGGACCACAAAAGAGCAAGTGTGCTGATGCTGTCATGAAGTAGATACGTTGATGCCGCGTTGATGAACGATCGTGCAGCGCGGGCACATTGGTCGTGGCATATGGGGAGAAGTTGCTTTGGTATAGCTTGAAAGTTGCAGATCCTACGGGATAGATCGCCTGATTCCTGCGACTCGAAAAGGGCGTCCAAGTTTAAATAGATAACTTTGCAGGACGGAGCATGGAACTCCTGGTGATTTCCCTGACCCGACGGTTTAAGAAGATGGGTTTGGTCCTGCGATCCTGCGCGTTTGCTTCGCGCTTACCGTAGACAGGACGGTTTGGCAACCTTTGAACGCAATTTGTCAACCTAACGAGAGAGATTTGGATGAATCTGTCCGATACTGAAACCGGATTTGCAAACAGAGAGGGAGACATGAGGGTACATACAGCATGAGCAGAGGGCGAGTTCTTGTAATTGATGGCGACGATTTTGCCAGGGAGTCGTTGACGGGGCTTCTTCAACCCGAGTACGAAGTCTTCACCGCAAAGGACGGATCTGAGGGATTGCAGATATTCGGAAAAGCAAGACCCGATCTCGTCGTTACCGCTGTCGCCCTGCATGCTTTGGATGGAATCAAGGTCCTGGAGATGATAAAGAGGAGCAGTCGGAACACGCCGGTAATCATTGTTACAGCACATGCGGAAATGAGGTCAATAATTGAAGCAATGAGACTGGGTGCGTACGATTATTTTGCGAAACCTATCGACTACTCACGACTTAAAGAGATGATATCAAAGGCACTAGAGTCCACCAGCCATTCTGCAGATCTCATCATACCGGAATCCGTGCTCCATGATGCGCTGCCGAATGAACGCACAATAGTCGGCAGGTCATCAGGAATAATGGAGGTTATCAAGAAAATTGGCCAGGTCTCTTCAAGCAGAGTAAATGTGTTAATCGAAGGAGAAAGCGGCACCGGCAAGGAGCTTGTCAGCAGAGTAATACACAATTCTGGAGTCACTAATGGCCTACCGTTTGTTGCGGTCGATCTCTCGACTTTGCCTGAGACTCTTGTGGAGAGCGAACTTTTCGGTCACGTAAAAGGTGCATTTACAGGAGCTGTTAGAGACAGAAAGGGAAGGTTCGAGACGGCAGCCGACGGCACTCTATTTCTCGATGAAATATCAGAGATACCTCTCAATCTTCAGGTAAAGCTCCTCAGGGTTCTCCAGGAAAGAGAATTCGAGCCGGTGGGCGGTGGAATGACATTGCCGATGAATGCGAGAATCGTAGTTGCAACGAATAGGAACCTTGAAGAACTCGTTCGAAGGGGGAAATTCAGAGAGGACCTCTTCTACCGGATAAGTGTTTTCAGGATCAACATACCTCCACTCCGCGAACGGAGGGAGGATATTCCCTCCCTTGTGATTCACATACTTCAGAAGATCAACCGCGAGCTTCACAAGAATGTCAGAAGGGTTCCTCATGATGTTATCAAGGCGCTGCAAAACCATTATTGGGTAGGCAACATCAGAGAATTGGAAAACGTTCTACTGCAGGCTGTTGTCCTGGCGAAAGGCGACGTTCTCGAAAAGGAAAGTCTGAGTTTTCTGCAAAGCACCGGCAGCATTGCGAAAGCCGAAGGAGAAGACCTGAGTCTTGAACTGATGGAGAGAGAGCACATCATCTTCGTTTTGAACAAGACTAACTGGGACAAGACTGAAGCGGCAAGGCTGCTTAATATCTCGAGGCATACTCTTTATAATAAGATCAAGGCTTATCGGATAGCTCAATAATATCTCGTCATCCATCTGAAGATATTATCTCAACCAAATCAAGAATTCTTAAAGGTGACCGCCCCGAAAGGCAATTGAATCACTTGGGGTTACATTCCGCGTCGCTCTCAGCGGGAATCTGGTTCAGGAACGTGGATTCCCGACAGGAGCGTTCGGGAATTACATCATGGGCCTTTTTGATTTCGATGAGTAACTCACGGCTTGCCGCGAGGATGTTTATTCCTCCTTCAAATGTCGTGAGTTCTTGGTTCTAAGCGTTCGATCCGAGATCGGGCGAAGGCTGTCGGCATTCTTCGGTCGCGTACCTTTTCGTTGAAGCACTCGCCTCCGTTGCAAGGAGATTAGCTGGACTCTTTTCCAGGGGACTTCCATTGCGCGTGAAAAAATTCACACTCCGGCCGTGCAATTCTTTCACACGTTTCACTTCTCAACCTAAAGTCTCTGCGAATTATTCCGATAATGCGCTCCTCACTGGTGGCATACTAATTGTCTATATATAAGGTAGAGCGTTTTGTAAGTAACCCTTTTATTATACCTGAGCGTCCGTGGTTAATGCGGAAAGGAACACAGACGTCGTTAGTAGAAGGCGGAGCATATTGGATTTCGGAAATTACGGGGGCTCGACCCAAATTAGATTTGGAGTGTTTATCGTGTCGGCACTCTTGATAGCGCAGATGCCCAAAGCTGTCGGCTTCGCCGTACGGGGGCCGCGCGACAGCAAGTGCATTGAGTGTGCCTATACTGTGCCGGCAGTGAAAGCTCCCGGTGATACCTCGCGTGCCGGGGTGGCCTCCGAGTCCGATAATATAGGAATCGGGGGACTTGTAATTGACCATACGATCAGTGCGCTGGGAAGAAATTTCGTGTATCTGTTTAATCAGGATTGGAACCCGCCTGCAAGCCTGGGCAGCTACACAGTCGTGATCGAAGAGAAACCGATGCCTACACTGGGCACACTGATCTTTGTCAAAGTGAACGGCAATTACGTCTTCAAGAGATTTATTCAGCCCCGTTACAGCACAATCAGAGAGGCAGCGCGTGAAGCCGCGGGTATTGCGCTTGGGTATGCTGAAAATTATAAACAGATCGAGAAGCAGCTCGATGGTGAAGATATGAAGGGAACGGGCATTTATTAGTTATGGAATTGGAGGAATGTTTATGAAGAATCGGATCTTCTCTTTCCTGGTTTTCAGTTTGATCCTGCTCGCCGGGAGCGGGACAGGTTTTGCCCAGCAATTGATCTATACGCCTATCAACCCGAATTTCGGGGGGAGCTCGTTCAACGGAGCATGGCTGCAGTCGGAAGCGCAAGCGGAGAAGAGATTCAGTGCCCCGAGCTCACCGTCTTACAACCCTTACGGCACCGGGAGCACACTCCAGGATTTTCAGTCAACCTTGGACAACGCAATCCTTAGTGAGCTTTCGCAGAAGATTGTCACGCAAGTCTTTGGTGAGAATGCCCTCACACCCGGACACTACCAATTCGGCAATTATATGGTCGATATAAATCCGGCGAGCGATGGGATTCACATAAACATACAGGATGTTCTAAACGGCGGCTCAACGAGCGTAGTAGTACCATATTACTAAGATGAGAGAGAATCTTTTTCATGCAGAAAAAAAGAATCGCAGCGGTAACACTCATGATAACCATGTTTTCGTTGACAGGTTGCGCGAATTTTGAGCCGCTCCAGCGATCGAAGCCGACTTCGGCGCCTTCCACCACGATGGATCTTGAGCTGAAGTCGCTGCCTCCCCCGAAAGAGCAGATCGTTGCCGCGGTATATGCTTTCAGGGATGAAACCGGTCAGTACAAGGCATCGAGCACTGGAACCAGCTTCTCAACTGCTGTCACGCAAGGGGCGACGTCGATTCTTATCAGGGCGCTGCAACAATCGGGATGGTTCGTTCCGGTGGAAAGGGAAGGCCTTTCGGATTTGCTGAACGAAAGGAAGATAATCCGTTCGACGAGGGATAACTACTCCGGTCAGGATGGAAACAAGCTGCCGGGCCTTCCGCCGCTGCTTTACGCAGGCGTCGTGCTCGAAGGCGGGATCATCTCTTACGATTCCAACATCCTCACAGGAGGAGAGGGAGCGAAATTCTTCGGCACCAGCGTATCCGGACTTTATCACGAAGATCAAGTGACGGTTTACCTTAGAGCGGTTTCGACGCAGAATGGAAGAGACCTTCTCACCGTGACGGGATCTAAGACCGTCCTTTCTCAGGAAATTGACGTCGGGTTCTACAGCTACGTTTCTTACACGGATCTTGCCCAGGCGGAAGCCGGCTTTACCTACAACGAGCCGGTCGATGTAGCAGTCACCCAGGCGATCCAGGAAGCGGTGAAGAATTTGGTGGTCAAGGGAGTGAAGGAAGGTTTTTGGACACTGAAATATCCTGCGGACACGACAAGCGCAGTGTTCGTGGATTATGCAAAGGAAATGCTTGCTAGCCGGATGGCAGACTATCTCGGTAGACCGGCTAAGCCGAGGAGACATCTTGTGGGCGTCACTATCAACTCGGGTGCCCAGATTTACAACGGCGACTACGCCAATTCTGAATTTCATGTAATGTACGGTGGAGGCGTCCGCCTTGAATTGTCTCCCTCGTTCTATGCAGAATTAGGTGCAGGTCGAGGCGAGCTTTCGGCTCTCAACGCGTTCAAAGATACATATGACTACGTAGACGCGAAAGGGATTTACAATTTCATGCCCGACTATTCTCTGACACCTTTTGTTTCCTTCGGTGCAGGCGTGGTAATACGCGAATGGACGCAGTCTACATCTGCCACTTACCCTTTGTATCTACCGAAAGAGTATTTCGGCACGGTCAATTGGGGGCTAGGGGCGGAGTATCTCTTTACAAACAATGTGGGGTTGAGCTTTGAGGTTGACGACCATTATGTCCTGAGTGACAACCTGGACGGAATGGTCAGCGGCAAATACTTCGACTGGTTCTGGACCGGTCAGTTTGGATTAAATATCTATTTCGGACCATGATGACAGCTTAAAAAGGGTAAAGGGCATCGCGCGTTGCGCCCGCGCTTCTCGCATTTTATTGCGCTTTGCCCCGCACCCTACGTCTCAGGTCGACCCAGAAATTTGGAATTGCAGGAGAGTAGGAAATGAGAATAAAGAGAAAGGAGTAGAAAGAGAGGAAAACACAATCGCGCAGCGTGGACAACGGCAGTCCGCGCGCCGGGAGTTGGGAGAGCGCCACAGCTCGCGGGTAAAGACTTAATCGCGAGTATCGCCGAACCTGGTTTGAGCGCCAGACGATAACGGCCTCAACCATGAACCGAGTGATACAAATAGTCTTATAACTTGGAAGGGAAAAACAATGAAAAAGATGTTAGGGAGTCTTGCAGTGGTGCTGCTTCTGATGGGAGTGGCCGCCGCACAAGACGCATCGACAGTCTCGCAGTTGGGTACCAACCAGAAGGCCACTGTAACGCAGACAGGCGGGAATCAGATTTCAGGGGTTACCCAAAGCAACGCGTCCAACGTTGCCAGCGTGACGCAGAGTTATGGCGGTTCGCAAGTTCCTTCAATCTCTCAATCAGCCCTCGTCAATCAGAACGGAACGAGCAACAATGCAAGCATATCTCAAACTGACAATGCTCATACCGCAGGCTCAAACTCGTCTTCCATTCAGCAGACCGGAAGCCAGAACAACAGCCAGCAGTTCGTGAACGTAGGTGGTGAAGATGGATGGGACAATCAGACCGGGATTCAGACCGGATCGAAAAATCAACTGTACCAGAATTCATACAGTCCTGCTTCTGCCACCACTCTGTCCGGAACTCAGGAAGGCACTTCGAACAAGGCTACACAAAACATGGCTTCGACCTTCTCGACAGGGTCCATCGAGCAGGTGGGCAATAGTAACGTTGCTACTCAGGGAATCACCGGCAGGGGCATCAACGATGCTACCGCCGTACAAACCGGCAGTAATAACCTGTCGTCACAGAGTCTGACGGTTACCAGCGGCAATCTCGACTATCGCAACAATGCAACTGTAACGCAGTCAGGCAACTCAAACCAGGCCTACCAGACGATCAACGGCTACCAAAATACTGCCAGTGCGAGTCAGGGAAACAATAATATCAGCAGGCAGACTCAGAGTGCCAATGTCGGTTTCAACGTATCCAATGTTAGCCAGGGTTCAAACAACGTAGCCTCGGTCAACCAAACCGGCAGCGGCAATGGCAAGAGCGATCCATCCACTGCAAACATAACACAGGTGAGCAACGACAATGCTGCGATAGGTCAATCCGGCTTCAGGCAGGAAGCGTCTATCAGGCAACAGAGCTATGACGTCTCCACGATTTCTCAGCAGGGTTCCTGGAACGGCGCGACTATCTACCTGGATGGCAACAGCGGCTACTCCACGATCTCGCAGAACGGTAGCCAGAATGATGCCTACATCGAGAACAGACATTCGGGATCCAATAATGACGGGACGGCAAGCGACCCGATAAGCATCGTACAAAATGGGAACCTGAACTACGGTTGGATCTCTACAGGCGACGCTACGGTCTCGAGTGGTAACAAAGCATCCATTCAACAGTTAGGCAACGCCAACAATTCAAACATTTCCCAGGAAGGTGGAAATCTTAACATCGCCAGGTCCTACCAGACTTCGGATGGTAACACCGGTTCTATAACCCAGCTGGGTTCATCAAACTTAGCAGTCGTTACCCAGCATTAAAGGTGCTGATTTCGGAACGGCTCTGTATTGAACCGACCGCAAATCAAAAAGAATTGAAAAACTTGGAAGGGAAGTAAAATGAAAAAGACCATAGGGACTCTGCTCGCACTTGCACTATTCGCAAGTCTCGCCGCAGCACAAACGTCCTCCACGGTGTCCCAAACCGGGACTAACCAAAAGGCTACGGTAACACAGACTGGGACCCAATATCTCCAGACGTCTACCGTAACTCAGTCAAACTCGTCGAATGTTGCATCAGTTAATCAAAACTCCGAGAACGGTGCTCCTCAGACGGCAACGGTCACTCAAAACGGGGTGGGCAACCTGTCTACGGTATCGCAGACCATGATCGGCAGCAACATCTACAACACTTCGGGGAACATTGCTTATATCGAGCAGATTGGAAACGGGAACCGCAGCAACCAAACCGCGTACTCAACGAACTGGAACGGTGAAAACGAGCACGGAGTCCAACACGGCAACAACAATAGCCTCGTACAGAACATGTACGAAGGATACACGAATAGTGTAGATGCCACGCAGATCGGAAACAACAACATCGCTACCCAGTATACCACCGGTGCATGGTTGGGAGGTACCGTAAACCAGACTGGAAATTACAACCAGGCATACCAGACCATCAACAGCAATATCAACAACTACGGTACTATCAACCAGACGGGCGACAATAACTACGCTGTTCAGAATATGAGTGGCGGCGCCTACAATGACAACTTGACGAACAACGAGAATCACGCCACAATAACACAGGATGGTAATTTTAATCATTCATCTCAGACAATGTCCGGGGTTGGTGATCACCAAACGGTGAGCGTATACGGCAGCAGCAATACCACGACACAGACAGCTTCAAGCGACTACGATCAGGCTAGCACTGAGATTCACGGCAACAACAACAGAACCTCAGAAGCCCAAAGCGGCGGCAGCACCAATACTTCGTACAACTATGTCCAGGGAAACGGCAACACATTGACAGTTACCCAAAACGGCAGCAGCAACGTGTCCGGTACATCCGCTACTGACCTTGGAATAAACCAGGTCGGGAGCAACGACGAGGCGTCATTGAGCCAGTACGGCAATTCGAATACGAGCACAATATCCCAGACAGCAGGAAACTACAACGTTGCAAATGTGTATCAGGGAACACTATCGACACCATCGAATCTGAACGCGAGCAGCGTGATGCAGACAGGCAGTTCGAACGTGGCGACCATTATTCAGCACTAAAGCAAGATCTCACAGGGGGATGAGTAGATCATCCCCTTGCTAAAATTGTATGCTAAGAGGTTTGAAATTGAAAAACTATCTGGTGACATCTTTACTTGCGGTCTGTTTTTCAGCAACAGCATTCGCACAATCTCATGGGCCTGCCGTCAAAGATTCTGATCCGAGCCTCGTCAGCAATCCTGCGGGAATTACTCAGGTCGAGAACTTCTACCTGGCGAAGAGCCTTGCCATTTTAAACAACAATGCGAACGTAGTGCAGACAGGGAATGGGAATGCTGCGACTATAACTCAGATCGGGTCGAACTATGCGCTAATCAATCAGATCGGCAACGGGAACTCGGGCACTATCCAGCAGAACGGCACAGGTAACGCAGCTTTCACGAACGTCAAAGGTAATGACAACGTCTCGATAATATCACAGAACGGCAACTACAATTCTGCGACGCAGTCTATTACGGCAAGCTCGATTACAGACCGGCTCTATCAAACCGGGAATAACAACTCGCTTTTAGATATCGAGGACCAGTCCGTAACGCTACCGTTAAAAATAGTCCAGACCGGAAACAGCAGCCTGAAGATTGTAGGCAGCTATATATATATAATTCGTTAGTGCGGTGATGGCGCAAAAATTAAGATGAAACCGTGGTCGGTTAAGGGTTTAATGTGACTATGTGTGAAGAGAGGGCGTCCGCTTATTCCAGCCTGGAGATAAAGAACGGTCAGAAAATGCCGTCATTCTTTCGATCAAAGCGTTCTAAATAGATTTTGGATCATGCACTCGACTTTCCTTTTCGTGGTAGAAATTTCTGAACTGAACCAAAATTGTGGGCGTGCGGATGTTGATGAACAATTTGCAGGTTGCAAGCTCTCTTTGTCGCTGCTGGGTCTCATCTCAAATCGAGCTTGACAAAATGGCCGTGCTGGCGAACTTTGAAAACGATGGTGACAAAAGCGTGACAGTTTCATACCTTGTGGTATCTCATCGAACGAGTTCTTCCGGTACTTCCGCCGTCATTCAGGAGGGGAAAATGGAAGTGATGGGGAGAAGCGAAGCCGTTCTGACTACTTTCAGGATAAACGTCATGACTCAGGATTCGTACTACATCGAATTGTCTACGTTCCTGGACGGCAGGCTTGTCGGTCAGGACAGTGCTGAATATAACTGGAAATGAGGGGACAAATTTGCTTCGCAAGTCTGATAACGTGAATGCAAAACATCAAGGATCAATTATGAGATTGAAGTACGTCATAGCGTTGCTCATACCGCTGACGGTAATGTCCTGTAATGAGAACACTGTTACACCCACTTTGTACGGGTCGATATCGGGGACAGTCTTTGCTCCCGACGGTAAGACGCCTGTTCAGGGAGCAAGCGTTACCACGAATCCACCTACGAGTGCGATTGCCACCGGCTCTGATGGCAGTTTTGCAATCAAACAAGTACCTGTTGGAAATTACACCGTCAGTGTGTCGAAGTCCGGGTACGCACAGACTTCGGTTTCCGTTGCGGTAACGAGCGATCAGACGGTACAAGCAGTGATCTTCCTTTCCTCCGGATCAAGTTACACTCCCGGTGCGCCGACCAACCCTTTCCCGGCAGACCAGGCGACAGGTCAACCCCTCTCTCTGACTCTGTCCTGGCACGACTCATCATCGGCTGCATCGGCAACCGACACGACGACATTCAATGTCTATATCTATCAGTCTGGCTCCACCATCCCGCAACTCATTGCTTCGAGTATCAGAGATACTACCGCAACCGTCTCTAATCTTAGATTCAACACCACATATTTCTGGCAGGTAGTAGCACAGGGGACGGACACGGTTAAAGTGAACAGCAGCGTTTGGAGTTTCACCACCATCCCTCTTCCCGACGACCCGTTGGTGTTTGCAAAGGAGGTTAATGGGAATTACCAGATATTTTCGTCGGACAGCACAGGGTCGACGATTGTACGTTTGACAAACGACAACTACCGGGACTGGTGGCCGCGTTTCAATCCACGGCACGGCACGATTGCGTTCACCTCCGATGCTAATGTTGATCCGCAGATCTATACAATGAACCTCGACGGCAGCGACATCTTCCAGGTGACGACGATAGGCGTAACGGGGTATGGTAATGATGGGATCGGCTTTTGCTGGTCTCCCGACGGAGCTCACCTGCTCTATGGACATAATAATGTGCTTTACAGAATTGATGCTGATGGAAGCAATCTTACGCAAATTGTTACCGCTCCCGCAGGCATGGATTTCAGCGAGTGTTCATATTCACCTCAGGGAGACAAGATTGTCGCCCTGGCGGTTGGACCCAGTCTTTACGATTCTGAAATCTATTTAATGAACGCAGACGGAAGCGATACCACGGTCCTCGTGCCCGACACTCCCGGTTTAACGGCAAGTCCCTCTTTTTCAATTGATGGGCAAGAAGTATTGTACACTCACGATGTTTCCGGTTATGAGAGTAACTCGGGGCGAATGCTGAACTCACATATTTTTGAGATCGACATCAACACCCGAACCACGATCGACTTATCCGCGAATACTCAGTACGCGGCCGACAGCAAACCGGATGGTACCAATGATCTGTATCCACGATTTACGTCGGATGGAGCTCATATCGTCTTTGAAAATGCACCGAATACTCCGGGCTCGCAGGGGAGCATCTGGATGATGAACGGCAATGCAAACGGTACGCTCGACAATAACCGTCATGAGATAGTTAGCAACGGTGTAATGCCCGATTGGAAATAGCCGCAAACCGGAGCCGTGCCCGGCAATCCAGACGAAGGGCATAGTTCACCAAGCAGCAGAAAGCTGGATGTGATTGTCCTCGACGGACCGGAATTAGCTCCGTCCCCCGATGCAACTAAATGTGTGCTTAATATTACTCCTGGACATTTCTCTGTTTTGGGTCGGTGGAATTCCCGCAGCATAATCTCTTTGGGACAATTCAGTTTCCGCTAAGCTGGGCTGTCAGTTATTACTATTTTCGCTATCTTCCAGATACAATCGCAGGAACAGTGATGGCTAGCAAGACAAGATTCACCCATGCGAAAAAGGCTGTTCGCAAGATATCATTTACAGGCAAACTGGAAGAGTGGTCAGCGGCTGAGAAGATCAGCTTTGGTGATGGCCGCGTGCAGCCTCGCGGAAGGCATGCCACAGTCTACACGCTATGGGACGATAATTTCTTGTATATCGCATTTGATGTGGACAGAATGAATCCAAGGGCAAAAGTAACGAGGCATGACGGTGAAGGGCTGTGGCTCGACGATGGTGTCGAATTCCTGATTGATCCGATGAACGACGGCGGGGAGTATTGCATGCGCGATGACATCGCATACCACATTAACCTTCTCAATGTAGTGTATGATGAGAGAGGAACGGGGGAGAAGAAGGCGGATGCATCATGGGTCGGCTCAGCTGTCCACGAGGTGAAGTTGAAAACAGATGCCGATGGTGTAACGACGGGGTACATATGCGAAGTCGGAGTCCCATGGGTTGAATTGGGAATTACACCGGTCGAAGATCGTACGGTTATGGGTATCGACTTTTGCGTAAATGGTACAGACGACGAAACTGGAAACTATCACTACTTCGATTGGGCGGGACTGAAACTGTTTCATCACCCTGATGGGTTCGGTTTGTTGGAACTCGTTAGCGGCCCTTTATAAAAATCTTCAAATCAAAGTTTGTATTGAAACCTGCTGGCCGGCTTCTGTCTTTGCTTTCCTGAACTACGGGTCCCTTCTCCCGTCTGGTTAGTTCGGACAAACATCATAGCGATAGGGGGCCTTCCGCAAAACTATTTCAGGGATTTGATCGCCTCGATCATAATGACTGTGCGAGAATCAACCGGCCGGGCAACACCCTGCTTCATAATTTCATAAGATTAAAGTAACATCCTGGCGATATCTTTAAACGAGATTAGTTGGTGCACTGCGAGTCATTCAGAGTGCGGACCGAACTAGATAGTATTGACTCGTTTTACATGGTAGGGTGTCGTTGAGTCGACCCTGTCTGAAGGAACGAGTGCCAGCGGAAAGCGTTCTTGTAGGAGCAGCCTGAGGTGCGGACTTGCGGATCAGAAGAAATTGTATACTAAAGGCTTGACAAATCGGAAGAAAGAGGTTAGATTCTTGGAGCGGTTTAGTAACAAAGGACGAGTAGAAGGTAATCGCTTGTAGCATATGGAGTTGTACTGTCCTCACGTTATTTTAGCGGTTTAGTCGTTGAGCGTACATGTTGACGTTGTACTTTGCCGTATACATGTCGCTGCAAAAGAACGAAAATTAAGTCCTGGGACTGAGTCGGCGAAGCCGTATCGTCCCAAGGACACTCATAGCCGCACCCCCCAGTTGCAACCCCGCGAGTTTCGATTTCGCTTTACCTTTTATAGCTAAAGGCATCACGTAACGCGGTGTCAACAAGAAAGGGAAAAGAAATGTTAAGAAGTTGGTTTACGAAGTTGATTGTCTGCGTTTTCGTCTTGCTCCCCGCCGAATTCGCGTTCTGCCAGAGTCCAGCGACCATCCGTGGGAAGGTGACCGATGCCGAAACGGGAGGTGCGCTGCCCGGCGCCAACGTTCTCCTTGTCGGGACGAGTCTGGGTGCCGCGACCGGCCTGAACGGGAGCTTCCTCATCTCTAATGTGCCACCAGGATCTTACACCTTGAGAGTGAGCTATATCGGCTATCGGACTTACCGAACTTCGATCACTGTCGCTTCCGGCCGGACCCTCACCGAAAACATCAAGTTGGAGGCCGTGGCCGTTAAGGGGAAAGCTGTCATAGTTACGGCTCAGGCAAGTGGGCAGAACGCGGCGATCAACGAACAGCTCTCCTCCAATCAGATCATAAATGTCGTCTCTGCAGCGCGAATAAGACAACTGCCGGATGTGAACGCTGCCGAGTCAGTCGGAAGACTCCCCGGCGTTTACCTGGTCAGACAAGGCGGTGAAGGGACAGAGCTTGCTATTCGCGGTATGGCGCCACAATACAACAGTGTCATGATCGACGGCGTCCAGATGGCTTCCACGAGCTCAAGTGACCGTAGTGTCAACCTGAGCATGATATCATCCAGTTCATTGAGAGGGATACAGCTTTACAAGACTGCGACACCCGACATGGATGCAGCTTTTCTCGGAGGTGTAGTGAACTTCCAGCTGAGAGAGGCAAAGCAAAATACATTTGGCGGGCCGGAAGTTGATTTGAATGCTCAGGGCAGCTACGACAATCTCCAGAATAACTACAACAACTATAAATTTGCAGGAACAGTCGGCGACAGATTTTTCAATAAGCGGTTCGGAATTCTCGCACAAGTGATCACCCAGAGAATCAATCTATCTTCCGACGAGTTCGGCGGAAGCTACAGCATGCTGACAAAAAATATCGGCGTACCCAACCCGGTATCGCTGGATAATCTCTCACTGACTTACGCACCTAGCGAGCAACAGTTGCTTGATGGAACAGTTGTCATGGATTACATGCTTCCGGAAGGGAAAATAGATTTCATGAATTTTCTCAGCAGGGGCATAACGAACACTGAAAATCGCAACCAGAGTTACAGCATCCCCCCGAGGGGAAACAACACAATATCTTACGGCGCTTCTTACTCGCCGAACAGGCAAGACGTTGTCACAAATCTGTTGGAGTATCGACAGGAATTGTCTTTGCTCAACGTAGACCTGAGATTGTCACACTCATATTCCGACTACAGGAACCCGGGAAGTTGGAGTGCTACCTTCAGCCAGGGTTCAGCCGGGTTTCCCGTTACTTCCAGTGGTGCAAATCCCATCGTAGTAGGCAAGGAAGCGACAACCCTGGTTAACCCTACCTACATGTATCTCGGCTCGATAAGTACAAGCAGCAGCTTCAACAAGTCGAATCAATATTCGGCGTCTGTCGACTTGGAGAGGGATTTCAATTTGTCTGATCTTGTCACTGGGAAATTGAAATTCGGCGGCATGTACCGGGTCAGCAACAGATATTATGGATATAATTACGGAAATGGTACTCTTGATGCCAGCCCCGCACAAGGCTCGAACGGTCCACTTCAGCAGATCCTGAATGAATTTCCATGGATGACGAAGCCGCCCTATAACCTAACCAATGGCAGCGCTCTGCCTCTGACTGCATACGAAGATTCTTCATTCAGCTATGGGAAATTCCTTGGGGGTGATTATTCATTGGGAGTGCCATCAAATATGGGGATGCTTTCTCAGACGATAAACACCGTCGTAGCGTTCATGCGTAGCTCGCCGCCTGTCATGATCGCTTCCCCCTACGCTCCCAGTCAATACCAAGACGCTGCAAACAACTATACGGGAAACGAATATCGGAGTGCCGGGTACGTGATGGCAACTTTCAACGTAGGGCCACAGTTGACTTTCATTCCGGGTGTGCGTTATCAAGCTCTTCGCACCACCTATACCGGCGTCCACTATCAGGCGGGAGGCACGGATAACTCTATTCCGGCGCCACCTTTCAGCGACACTACTGTGAGCGAATATCACGGCTACTGGCTGCCGGATGTCATTGTCAACTACAAGCCTCTCTCTTGGCTTGAGGCTCGTGCGTCCTACACCAACACTTTGTCCTATCCAAGTTTCAGCGATATAATTCCGAGGCTTGACGTTATTAAAGGATCGGAGTCGGTAACATGGAACAACTACGCCCTGAAACCATCGCACTCTCAAAACTACGATCTGGGATTGTCTTTCTACAGTAATAGCATCGGACTTTTCACAGTCGACGGATTCCTGAAGCAAATCGACGATTTCATAGTCCCTGAAACTGTCCATGTTACCGATCCTTCGCTTTATCCGGGTGTCCCTTCTATTACCAAGGGATACGCGCTTTCGACGGCCGTCAACGATTCGTTTCGGGTCAACCTCTGGGGTGCCGAGGTCGATTGGCAAACTCACTTCTGGTATCTACCCTCTGTGCTTAGCGGGCTTGTTCTCAACGTAAATTACACACACATATTCTCAGGTGCGAAGTATCCGTACACGATCACATACCCGGGTACTTTCCAAACTCATTTCCAGCCCGTTTACGTCGACACTTCTTATACGGACAGGCTGCTGGACCAACCGGATGATATTGTCAATCTATCCGTAGGCTACGATTACTTGGGCTTCTCCGCTATTGTGTCAATGGTCTATCAATCGAATGTTTTCAATGCGACGAGTTTCTGGCCTGAGCTACGTTCTTACAAGAGAAGCTACTTACGCTGGGATGTGGTGGTCAAACAGGACCTTCCCTGGTCCAGCCTCCAGGTCTATCTGGACCTAAATGATATCAACGGCGCTAGTGATATCTATATTGTTGCGGGAAACGGTTTCCCAACGTCACAATCGGCTTATGGTATGACCGCAAATCTCGGGATTCGTTGGAACTTGCAGTGAGTTCGAGCAGAGAGGAAGAGAATGCTTTCGGATTTCCGCCGCTTAGCCGTCAGGTTTCTTTCCGACTTTAGCAGCGACTATTCTGAAAAAGGCAGCCGGACTCTTTCCCGGCATGGCTCAATTTAGCTTGATGGGAGGTGGTGAAAGAAAAATCTCAAAACCAGATTTCAGTTGTAAGGGAAACGGAGTTATTGCAACCATTGCACCATTTCCCCGGGTGTAGAGTAACTTAAACTTCAAACAAAGAGGAGAACCCATCATGAGAGCGACAATTATCGCCATCTCTCTGGCTGTAGTTACACTGCTAGCCGTATCAGGCCAATCGTTTGCTCAGACGGCCGCTGATACCATGTATGTTTCGGCGCTCAATGCCAATGGTCAGCCAAATCTGTTCAACGTTATAACCGGTGATACGACTGCCACAGGACAAAGGCAAGATGTAAATCGCGTGTACGTCCTGCAGCAGACGGGCTCAGTGGATACCGTCTATTATCTCAATAACACGATAACGATGAACCAGTACTATAACCTCACGATCGTCGGGAAGATCAATCCGACCACGGGTCATCCGCCGGTGATCGAGCCAATCGTGAACGCTGATAACACGACACCAGATCCATTTGTGGCATGCGACACAGGCAATGTCACCATTCAAGGCTGCTACCTGCTGGGCGAGCGCCCGGACGGCGTAGCCCTGACCACCACGCTCATGACTGAAACCGGTAACAATGTGACGTTGCGCTTGGACCACGACGTGATTGACGACTGGTACGGCGGCAATACTAATTTGATTCAGCACAATAACAGCATAGGTGCCAACCTATTTATCACAAACTGTGAGTTCAGGAACGTCCAGAGTTACCAGTGGCCGAAGGGCGCCATCTACTGGGAACTGACGAAGGGTCCCGTCGATACGCTATGGTATGAGAACAACACTTTCTTCTGTGTCAACGGTAGCTACTTTGGTTCGAACTGGTATGCCGAATATATTAGGTTTGATCACAACACCTGCTTCTTGAACAGCGGACCGCCGATGAAAGTCCAGCAGGCTGTCAACGAAGACATCGAGAACAATATTTTCTATGGACTCCTTGCACACACGGGCGATTCTACATTGGCGAACACATCTCAGTTTGGAGGCAAGATCGACAACCCAACCCTCGTCGTACTGGATACACTCGGCGCGCTGACGCTGCCTCCTTTCAATCTGACAGAGGCAGACAGGCATGTCAACGTTCTCAACAACGTATACTGTTGGCCTGCGCCACTCGTCAATTTCTGGACGCAGTATAATGACACTACGCACGACTCGCTCATTATTCCGGTGTTCATGAACGCGAATACCCAGGCACTGTTCAAGAGCGAAAAGGGTGGTTCACATCTTGTTGCAGCGAACAATGATAGTGTGGACCCGGGTTTTGCATCTTCGTTAACGGGACCCGCACTCGACAGCCTTGTGGAGTATGAGCACCTCCAGTGGTTAAATGGAGACGCCTCGAATTACATCTGGCCTCAGTTGCCGACGGATCCGACAAATCTTTTTGCCGGTGTTCCGAAAAATTGGCAGCAAACGCAGGGCTATCCCGTTCCTGAGAATCTCACTTATTCTGACCAAGCACTGCTGACTGCCGGTACCGACGGTAAGCCGCTTGGAGATTTGAACTGGTACCCGTCTGCCCTGGCGGTCAAGCAGGTTCCGAACGAGATACCGACTCAATTCACCTTGAGTCAGAACTATCCGAATCCCTTCAACCCAACAACGGATGTTAAGGTAAGTTTGAAGCAGGCTGGGGTAATGAGTCTTAAGATCTACAACGTTCTCGGTCAGCTCGTGCAGGTTGTTGACCAGGGATTCAGGCCAGCCGGTATTTATGTCTACAACGTCAACATGGATAAGTACTCGAGCGGCGTGTATTTCTACACACTGCAAGAAGGTGCGAACGTAATCACCAAGAAATTGGTTCTGTTGAAGTAAGTTGTCGTAATAGGTGGAAAGTAGGCGAGGTCGCGTGACCGCGCCTACTTTCAATTGTTGAAGTCCTCTTTAACCCCGGAGCCCATATGAAATATCCGTTGATCGATTTGAAGTATCTGGTAATAGCCGCCGCATTTGTTCTCATCGCTGCGCCGGTACTGAGTGCGGAAAGTAACGGCGGCAGGATAGTAAAGTCAGATCCACCGTACAGGATGGAGAATCTTGTCAGGTATGTCAATCCTCTCTCGGGCACGGCAGCTGACGGCGACTGCTACCCCGGCGCGAGTATGCCGTTTGGCATGGTTCAATGGAGCCCTGACACGGGACCTCAGAGGCGAAGGGGAGGGTACAATTATGCCGACTCGCAAATTCTCGGCTTCAGTGTGAACCATTTGAGTGGAGCAGGCTGTTTTTGGGGACAGGATTTTGCTTTTTCCCCGTTGCTAAACACTGCCGAAATAAAACCGCCCATAGATCGGATGTCATTTTCGGAATCTTTTTCTCATCAAGATGAATCAGCTCATCCAGGATTTTATTCGGTCAAACTCGGGAATGGAATCGATGTAGCGCTTACCGCCACCGACAGGACAGGGTTTGGCCGGTTCTCCTATCCGGCGGGCAGCACGCCGACTATGGTAATCAACGGCGCGAGCGATATTATTTTCGCCTCACCGGCAAACTGGAAAATAAGCTCGCAGACTTCCGTCAGGATCGACCCGTCGGCCCGTTCGATAAGCGGTGTTTCGGAATCCGGCCACTTTTGCAGGACGAGGTACGATGCCCAGCCGATTTATTTCTATGCGGTCTTCAACAGGCCATTCGCAAGTTACGGCACGTGGGGAGATGCGACTCTACTGAAGAATGAGACGAACGGCGAAGGAAGAACTGCGGGTGCTTATGTCACTTTCAATTCTTCGAAGGGACGAACCGTCCTCGTGAAAATAGGGATTTCTTATGTAAGCGTTGCCGATGCAAAAGAGAATCTTGAGGCTGAAAACCCTGGCTCACGTTTCACTGACAAAGACTTTCATGTAGCCGTGCGAAGGGCGGGTAGAATCTGGAATTCCTGGCTAAACCGTGTCCAGGTGTCAGGCGGATCTACTGCAAATATGAAGACATTCTATTCGATGGTATACCACACTCTTCTTGGGCCGACGATTTGCTCGGATGTC
>JAJYIT010000003.1 GCA_021789975.1 Bacteroidota bacterium | reverse complement strand
GGAGTTTTTCGGACAATCTACATCGTCCTCTTCATTTTCCTTGCCGTCTCGTTTATAGCATCGATGTTCCTCGAACGCGCAGACATCATCTCGATCGGCAAGCCGCTCAGCTGGATCGGTTCCTTCTGGATTGCCGCGTTCGTCTACTTCCTGATGATTCTCGTACTGATAGACATGCTCCGTCTTGTGAACCATTTCATACCGTACTTCCCCGGATTTTTGACCTCCGATCCGGTTGACGCTGCCCGGGCTACCGCTTCCATCGTGGTTTCACTCGTATCGATGGTTGTAATTTATGGTTTCGTCAACGCGCACATCGTCCGAGTCCGGATGTACGAAATAAACGTTCCAAAAAATGCCGGGACATTGAAGTCGTTGAATATCGTCATGGCTTCAGACATCCATCTCAGCTCAATCATCAACAACGGACGGATAAGCAGCATAGTCGGAAAGATAAATTCACTTTCTCCGGACATCGTACTTTTACCCGGCGATATAGTTGACGGCGATTTAAATCCGGTCATACATCAGAATCTCGGCGAGGCGCTCAGGCAGATCAAAGCGCCGCTCGGCGTTTACGCGGTGACCGGCAACCACGAATACATCGGCGGAGTAGAGAAAGCTTGCAAATACATCGGTGAACACGGCGTGAGACTCCTCAGGGATTCCACTGCATTCATCCGCGGGAGCTTCTATCTGGTGGGTCGCGAGGACAGGTCGGCGAGCAAGCGAAAGACTCTTGACGAGCTGATGGCGTCAGTCGATAGGAAGTATCCTGTAATTCTGATGGACCACCAGCCGTTCCACCTTGCAGAGGCAGTGCAGAATGGAATCGACCTACAACTTTCCGGGCACACGCATTACGGACAGATGTGGCCGTTTAACTACATAACTAAAATGGTCTATGAACTGCCCTACGGTTATTTGGTGAAGGGCTCAACTCACATTTACGTTTCTTCCGGTGTTGGAACGTGGGGTCCGCCCGTGAGGATTGTTGCCGATCCGGAGATCATTAATATCAGGATGAAGTTTCTGGACTCCTAATATCCGTTCTTTGAAGCAAGCTCAAGAATTTGCGTGGAAAGAAAATGTACAGGGGTGCTCATCCGGTCGTTTGAGCTTTTCTCATTGCAACCTCTTAAATTATCCTAGGTAAATAGTCGATGCTCGATCAAATGCTAGAACTATGTCAGGAGCCATCATGCGAAAGTTGATTCTGTTTATTCTCTCCGTTTCATTCTTTGATCCGATAAATTCCTTTTCCCAATCGAATATGCCATCAGGCGGGAAGCACCCGATCACGGTTGAAGACATGTGGAAGGTCGCCCGTGTTTCCGATCCACAGGTCTCTCCAGATGGAAAGACAATAGCGTACCAGGTTACGACATACCGCATGGAGGAGAACAAGGGAGCGACAAATATTTATATGGTTTCCATGGACGGCACCGGCCTCCACAAGTTCGAAACGGGCTTCATCTCATGCAGCGATCCCGTCTGGTCACCTGACGGAAAAAGCATCGCTTTTGTTGCAGATGATTCGGCCGGAATCGCTCAGGTCTATGCGGAGAACGTCGCCGGCGGAACTCCGAGAAAGCTGACCGGCATCTCACTTGGTGCCAGCGGTCTCCTCTGGTCGCCTGACGGCAAGAATATCGCGTTTGTTTCGGATGTGTTTCCTGGTTGCCCGACCGACTCCTGCAATGCAGCCAGGGAATATGAACTTGAGCACGGCAAGGTCAAGGCAAAAATCTTTACCTCCCTTCCGTACAGGGTCTGGAATGTCTGGAAGGATGGCAAGCGAAGTCACCTTTTTGTTGTAAACGTCGATAGCGCCGCTGTGAAGGATCTGACTCCCGGCAATTACGATACTCCGCCAATCGATTTAGGAGGGAAGATGGATTATGCTTTCTCTCCAGATGGGAAGGAGGTATGTTACGTTAAGAACACCGACAGGATGATCGCGATCAGTACGAACAACGATCTCTTCGTGGAGAGTGTTGATGGCGGAGCCTCCAAAAGGATCACGACAAATCGGGCAAACGATAACCAGCCTCTCTATTCACCCGACGGCCGATACATTGCTTATCGGGCCCAAATGACTCCCGGTTTCGAGTCAGACAGGTCGCGGCTGATGCTCTATGACAGGATGAACAGCAGGATAATAAACCTGACGGAAAGGTTCGACAGGTCCATCGATGAAGTGGTGTGGTCGCCGGACAGCAAGGAGCTTTATTTCAACGCCGATGATGAAGGGTACCACAACATTTTCGCGGTGAACTCGATGACGGGAGACGTCAAGAAGCTCACCAGGGAGTCGACGAACGAGGACATGACGATCACTCCGGACGGCAGGTACCTCGTGTTCCTCAGACAATCAGTTACTCACCCGAACGACATCTACAGAATGAACATTGAGACCGGAAAAGTCACGCAGCTTACGCACACGAACGATGCTCTCCTTGCGACTTTAGACATGAACCCTTGGGAGTCGTTCTGGTTCGAAGGCGCAGGCGGGACGCGGGTTGAAGGTTTCATGGTGAAACCGCCGAACTTCAACCCGAAGAGAGAATATCCTATGGTCTACCTTGTCCACGGCGGTCCTCAGGGACAGTGGATGGACGAGTTCCACTATCGGTGGAATGCGGAAATGTTCGCGGCGCCCGGATATGTGGTTGTGATGGTGAACCCCCGCGGCTCGACCGGGTATGGACAGAAATTCACAGATGAGATAAGCGGCGACTGGGGAGGAAAAGTCTATACTGATCTGATGGATGGCGTAAAATATGTAACTGACCACTATCCGTTCATCAACAAGGACAAGATAGCAGCGGCCGGTGCGTCCTATGGCGGATACATGATGAACTGGATGGAAGGTCACAACGATGAAGGGACCTTCAAGTGCTTCGTGAGTCACGACGGACTTTACGACGCAGTAAGTGCTTTCGGTTCTACAGAGGAGCTGTGGTTCCCGCTCTGGGAATTCAAAGGGACTCCCTGGTCGGACCCTGCTCTATACTCCAAGTGGTCTCCGAGCAGCTATGTAAAGAACTTCAAGACACCGATGCTCGTGATCCACAGCCAGAACGACTTTCGTCTCGACGTTAGCCAGGGGTTCCAGTTATTCACAGCTCTGCAAATGCAGGGTGTGCCATCCGAGATGCTCTACTTCCCAAACGAGTTCCATTTTGTAGTCAAGCCACAGGATGCGAGGCTATGGTGGAACACCGTTCTTGGATGGATCGGTAGGTATATTGGAAATTGAGGTCATGTCTTCATTGTGAATGAACCATTGAACAATACTTAAGATAGAGAACATTCGGCATGTCATTAAATCTATGATGGGACTCCTAAATATGTTTCCTGCAAACGATGTGATTGATGCGACTAGAATAATTCAGCTTATGATTTCACCGGCAGTGATGATCAGCGCGTGCGGATTACTACTGCTGAGCGCAAACAACAAGTATTCCAGCGTATTGAACAGGATCAGGCTCATGAGCGCAGAGAGAAGGCACCTGGTTTCGAAAGCCGCTGTCGAGCACACTACTCCCGAGGAGAACATACGCCTGGAGAGTGCGGCCCGACAACTCCGCGATCTTGGTGCACGGGCAATGCTGGTGAGGAACTCCGTGCTGAGTTATACCACGGCTATCGGGTTGTTTGTCGTGTGCTCGCTGCTCATAGGCATCGCGCTCTTCTCCAACGGCATGATCGTCCATTATCTCTCATTACTCGCTTTTCTCTCCGGAATGGTGATGCTCTTTGTTGGATCCGTGTTCGGAGTACTCGAATCCAGAAAGGGATTCGATATAGTACAACTCGAAATAAAGGCAGAAGAATAATTACACTAAATGTTGGGAGGCTTTTATGAGTGCGGTAGTATTTGACATCGAGACATCGGGATTTCCGCCGGAAGAATTTGACAAGGCAGAGGTCGATTATCTCATGAAAGGAGCCGACAAAGAGGAGGACGAAGAAAAGCGTCAGCAGATGAAGGACGAGGTGGTGAAGCAGCTCAACCTTTGGCCGCTGACGGCGAAAGTCGTTGCAATAGCACTTCTGAACGTAGACTCCGGTAACGGGATATCGTTGTACTGCGCGGACGAAGAATCCGAAGTCGAGAAGAAAGACGGCGATAAAACTTTCGTTTATGTAGCCGGAGACGAAAAGAAGGTTCTGCAGAAGTTTTGGGAGTATATGATCAAGTTTGAATATTTCGTGACTTTCAACGGACGGAGCTTCGACTGCCCTTTTGTCATGCTGCGGTCTGCAATTCTCGGGATCAAGCCGTCTCGCGATCTCATGATCGGGACCAGATACCAGTCACCCCACCACATCGACCTCCTCGAAGAACTGACGTATCATGGCACGACGCGGAAGTTCAATCTGGATTTCTACTGCAAGTCATTCGGCATCGAGAGTCCCAAGTCCCATGGAATTACGGGCTATGACATTAACGATTATTACAGGGCAAAGAGATTTTCGGAGATAGCAGAATACTGCATGGGGGATGTCATCGCGACGGCACAATTGTACAAGAAATGGAAAGAGTACCTTACCGGCATCAAATGAAGAACCTTACGGATCAGCAAAGTCGGGCGCTTGATCTGACCAAGCACCTCTCCGTAACTGCGAATGCCGGTTCGGGGAAGACAAGAGTACTTGTGGAGAGGTTTGTAACTGCCGTTGAGGATGGTGTAGACATCGAACGCATCCTTTGCCTGACTTTCTCGGAAAAGGCTGCATTAGAGTTGAGGGAAAAAATCGCCGCCCGGCTGAACTCTGAACTGTCTGAGCTGCTCAGGGAAAAGAAGGATTCCGCGAGGGCGCATACCATTAGCGAGGCAAAACGGAAAATGCTCGATGCGAACATCGGCACTATTCATGCATTCTGTTCGCAGGTGTTGCGCGAGTTTCCGGTCGAGGCCGGAGTCGACGCCAATTTCAAAGTGCTCGAAGACTTCGATTCCTCGGCACTGAAAGAAAAAGCGTGCGAGGAGGCAGTCCGCGAATCCCTTGTAGAAGAACATATCGATCGCAGCCGATTGTCGGTACCAGGAAGCATGCATGACTTTTTCGTCAGAACCGGTTATGGCAGGGGAGTTCGACTCGTTGAGAGCCTTCTGAATGTGAGAGAGAAGGTAGAACACATCAAGTCCCGCCGCGGCTCTGTGTTTCCGGACGAGGACACTCTCAGAGAACACTGGAATTCAGTCGCAGAAGCGGTACTCAGAGTTGCCGCTGAAAATCTGAAGGGGAAGAAAGACTTAATTGCCGATGAATTGAAGATTCTGGAGAAGTCTTCTCATGGCGAAATCGAGAACCCTGATGAAGTCATCGACACGCTTCGCTCCCTCCTAAGCAAGATTCTCACGAAGGAAGGAACGCCGAGAAAGAAGTCGGTAAATGTCGTTAACGGACCGACATATTCCGGAGACACTGCAACGGCAATTCTAGAACTGGCTTTCAATTCTCTGGGTGGCAGGAAGACTCCGATTAGGATGCTCGGCCGTGAAGTGTATATTGAGATGTCGCGGGTTCTGGTCTACCTTTACGAAAGGACCAACTCAAGCTACTCGCGCAAGAAGTATCTGATGGGTGCACTCGACTTCGACGATCTTCAGATATTGACGCTCAAATTGCTAAAAGAGAGAGAGCAGGTCCGAACGGCACTTGCCGACAGGTTCGACCACGTGATGGTGGACGAATTTCAGGACACCAACTTCCTCCAGTATGATATTTTCCGGAGCCTGCTCCATGACTTCGAGGGACACGCAAAACTCTTCGTCGTCGGTGACCCGAAGCAGTCCATATACCGGTTCAGGAATGCTCAGGTTGAAGTATCGCGCAAGACTGCTCAAGATCTTTCCCGTCTTTCGGATGGCACTCTACTATCTCTCTCCGAGACATTCAGAATGAACGCAGAACTCGCGGCCTTTGTGAATGATGTATTCCCGAGAGTGATGACCGGGAAAGGAGTTGCGGAAGAGGCAGGTCTGCCGTTCACCGGCGAAACGGTTTATGATAATCTTACTGCGAAACGCCCGACTGGCGTCGGCGGTCCTGTCGAGATATTCATTAAGGAGAAGAACCAGGCAGGCAACGGAGTAGAAGAAGAGGAAAATGGAGACTCGTCTGCTGCGCTTGCGAACTCGGATGCTCAGGCGACGTTTGTCGCGGCTCGCATACGCCAGATGGTAGATTCAGGCGAAGAGATCAGGACCGTTAAAGGTTCTGAGAAACCTCGTCCGATCAAGTTCGGAGATGTAGCGGTACTGCTGAGGACAAGGTCTAGACTCCCCGCGCTTGAAGAAGCTTTGACTGAGTATAGCGTTCCGTATAATGTTTCCGCCGGAATCGGTTTCTATTCAGCTCAGGAAATCTACGACCTGACAAGTTACCTCACTTTCCTTCTTGACAATACTTCAGAAGTGGATCTGTTGACGGTGCTTAGATCGCCCTTCTTCGGAATTTCCGAGAACGAGTTGTACAGGATTTCGAAACGCGAAGGAGAGAGCCTGTATTCAAAACTTCTGAGTGAGGCAGAGCATTCAGATTCAGAGGAGGTTGGTTATGCTGCCTCGGTTCTCGCCGGCGAGATTCAACTAAGTCAGAAGCTAACCATCCCGCAGCTTCTCAACCGCATATTGGAGAGAACAGGTTGGCTCGCGGCGTTCAGGCAGTCACCCACGGGCGACCAGCGGCTGGCAAACTTGCGAAAGCTTCTCTCCATCGCGCGAGAATTCGAAAGTCGCGGGTTCAACAACCTTTATGATTTCGTGGAGCGTTTGAAGTATCTGGCAGATGCCGCCAGGGAAGGACAGGCACCGATTGACGAGGATTCTGATTCCGTAAAGATAATGACGGTTCACGCCGCAAAGGGGCTCGAATTTCCTGTGGTGATCGTGCCGTTCTGTGATGTGGGCACCAGGGGACGAGAAGAACTCGTTATTAACGACCACGTTGGCATGCTGCCGAATTTCGGAATCGGTGATATCCCCCAGGTGATGGGTCTCTATAAAATTCTTGAGGGCCTCGGCGAGCAGGCCGAGGTGAGTAGGCTCTTTTATGTCGCGTGCACCAGGGCCATGGACAAGCTTATCCTTACAACCGCTTCCAGAAAAGGACAGAGGAGTGGAGCCATAAGATGCTTCACCGACATTCTCCGAAGGACGATGGACCTGTCCGGGTTGCCTCCGGACGGAGTCTTCAAGCTGCCCGGCGTCGAGGTTGCGGCCCACGGCGACATACCGCAGGTGTCACAAACCGCTGCGATCCAGACTTCCGAGACGATTGACCTTGGTGAGTTTTACCTTGACCAGATTCCGGGAAATGTGGGCGGTGAGATGTATTCTGCAACTCTTCTCCAGACGTTCAAGCTCTGTCCGACGAAGTACTTCCTGAATTATCGGCTTGGAATGCCCGGGCCGGAGCGCAGCTTCCGGTCAGAAGTCAACGATGAGTATACCGACGTTATACTCTCCACAGTCAAAGGTCAGATCATACACTCTGTATTGCAGAGAGCGGTGGTGGACCAAATCGGCGATCCAGCCGCGATTAAACAACTGGCTGAAAGGACGGTGGCCGCCGCTGAGGTATTTGGGATCACGCCGGAGCAAAGGAACGAGTTCGTCGAGACGATAGCGGACAATGCTGTCAACGCACTCGGCACTCTGCGGGCAATGACGTCTTCAGAAAAGGTTTACACGGAACAAACCATAACAAAGAGAATCGATGAGGATTTTCTGACCGGGACACTGGACTTGATCGTCTCCGATGACGCAGGCCTGCATGTGTTCGATTACAAGACCAACAGGCTCGATAGGAGTCTGGAGAAGATCTATTCAAACTACGAAATACAGATGAAGCTATATGCGTTGCTCTGCAGCGACCTAAAGCCAGGGCAAGATCAGTTCGACGCAAGTATAATCTTCACACGTGAGCCCAGCAGGAAGCTCACCAGGATCTACAACAGAAAAGAACTTGCGGAATTTGAAGACAAGATGCTTTCCATGATAGATGAGATAAAAGGTCTTGAGACAACCGACGGCGGTTTTCCGGCCGCGGAGCTTCTCCCCACTGTATCTTCTCACTGCAGCGACTGTGAGTACTATGGGGCAAGCGGAACGAAAGGGTGTTTAATAGGCCGTGCCGTCAGAGCGGGAGGTCCGGCGCCAAAGTAAAAGAGCGGATTTGTCTCTGCAGTGATCGACCTCGTGCAAAAGCAATTTCGCACAGATCTTATCCTAAAGTCTTTGCCCTTCTGAACTGGTCTTGAACAGCTCGACAATCGCCGGAGTCACGTCTGCTATCGACGTGAATTTTCCGTAGAAGAATCCCGCGTACTCGCCTGCCACCGCCGTCAACGAAGGATTGTATGTGTGTGTTTTGACTGAGAGGTCCTCGACATTTCCGTGATCGCTCGAGATCAATACTGTCAGATTTTCAAGTCCACCTTCCGTTACTCCGCCGAGAAATTCGTCGAGCATGCGCAGCACCCTCTCCGCCATTGGCTTGTCCCGCTCGTGGCCGGCTTTGTCGGTAAGGAAGTACTCGAACATGGTGAAGTCATATCTTTCGACTATAGTGCGGAGTCTTTCACCGCTTTGGAAAGGGGTAAGCGGAGTCAGGTCTGAGTAACCTAATTCTAAAATCCACCGTTCGCCGGTTATATCCGCCGATATGGCGTCCCCTTCCCTTAGAGATGTGTCATCACATATAGGGATGTCACTTAGAATGCACGACATCGTGGTGGCACTTAATCTCCTTTTGCCGGATTCGATATAGCGGAAGAATTGCTTTGGGAACGCGTTGGCAAAATGGACGCGTGCACCGAGTTCCTTCAGAACTTTGAAAATATTCTTCTGTTCCAGGACGGTCCTCGTTTGAGAATGAGGATACGGGCCGAAGTGCGCGCCGATTATCTGCGCTGCATTTACACCGGTAAACAGTGTGACTTGTCCGGTACCACTTTGGGGAAATCCGTCGACACCTAGAAGTGCGTCGCACGGTTGGACGAACGATGAGCCGTTTCGAATTGCGGGGTTTTCCTTTGATGGTACGTCGCCAAATATTCGCCGGAAATTAACCAGATCGGCGGAAAAAAAGGGATTTATGGACGCGTCGTTCTCGCCTATGCCGACCCCATCCAGGAAAATGAACAGTAGCTTAGGAAACTCTCGCATCAAATCTGCCTCGCCGGCTTATCGACCAGTTTGATACCTACGATTCACTGGGAGGCATTCAGGAGAAAATCGTGCCAGTCCCTTTCTACCCGTTCGTAGTTCTGATGAAAGGCGCCCTCAACTGCTCTCCCGATGGTATTGAAACGCTCGAACTCATGGAGGAGTCTGACAAGTGACCCGGGTCCAAATTCTACATCGAAGAATTTCCCGGTGCTGCCAAGGTAGAAGCAAAGGTCGCTCAGCTCAGTTGATGATGAGGCACTTTGGATCTTCTCATCGAGATCTTGAAAATAGCTAACCGACTCAATCGGCGGAGGAGTACACCCCTTATATTGTCTGCTCTCAAAGACCGCGGCAGAATAGATCAGCCAGCGCGGTGCGCCGTTCGACCTGAGTCTGTCAAGCATAGCTTCGATTACCCCTGCGTCAAGAGACGATAGAAAATCCCGGTCCGAGAAATCACCGCCGATTTTAATGTAGAGAACGCCATCCTTCCAAAGTGGAGAGAATATTGAGTCGTCGCCGGTTACATCTTCAAAGTCGTACGCGTCTCGGCATAGCCGCGCTTTCAGTTTTCCGTCCATCTGAGTCTTGAGACTATTAATGTCTGCAGCACACATTGAGTCGAGTGCAGCTAGGTACGACCTTACAACGGATCTGCTGAGACCGAAGGCGAAGTAGACGGTGACATGGTTGCCGGAGACATAGTCGGCGGCCGACGCCTGCGCTGGAAGAACTGGTGCGAGAATCAAAAGGACAGCGAGACTTCCACCGCGAAATATCGAAGGCATAAACCTCCTGGAAGCAATCACGCCAAAATGGTGCGGGCTCATCCTATCATCTCCATCTTAACATTGTTCTTCGGCGCTTTTCGTTTCAACTATTATTGTTACTGGACCATCGTTAGTGAGTTCAATATCCATCATCTCGCGGAAAACTCCCGTCTCCACTTTGTCATTGCCAAGGGAAAACCGCATGCGGCCGATGAAGTAGTTGTACAGGTGTTCGGCCAATTCAGGTTTGGCCGCCTGCATGTAGTTGGGGCGGTTCCCTTTTCTTGTGTCGCCGTAAAGTGTGAACTGGGAAACGACCATTGCGGACCCGCCTGTGTCCCTCACAGACAAGTTCATTTTCCCATCCTCGTCGGGGAATATTCGCATCTGTGTGCATTTGTCCGCCAGAAAGTTGGCGTCGCTTTCCTGGTCTTGTTCGTGAACTCCGAGAAGAATGAGGATTCCGGGCCCGATGCGACTGTTTGTTTCGCCTCGGATAGCTACCGTGCACTTCTTGACTCTTTGCACGATCGCCTTCATCGCGCCGGTGACCCCTCTGCCGGCGATGACTGCATTGATCCGCCCGTGAATAATCTTCCGCTTACCACACGTTCTATGTTCGCAAGATCTTTCTTAATGGCAACGTCCGTTGCTCCAATTTCACGAAAGAGTTCTCTAACCCTCTGTCCCTGGTCGTAACCGGCTTCCACGAAGACCCAGCCGCCGCTGCGGAGAAGCAGGGGTGCAAGCTGAGCGATCTTGCGGTAGAAGGTGAGTCCGTCATCGCCGTCGCTCAGTGCATCTGGAGGCTCGAAATTTCTTATGTCTTCTGACAGCTCCGGGAGGTCCGCCCGGGAAACGTAAGGCGGGTTCGAGACCATGATATCGAAATTCCCAGCGAATTCATTCTTCGTCATATTAAGAAAATCGACTTCATGCAAATCAATGCGGTCGGCGGTTCCTGTGGCGTCAGCGTTCTCGCGGGCAAGCTCCAACGCATCCGGGCTCTTGTCGATCGCCGTGACTCGCGAGTTTCTAACAAACTTCGCGATGGCAACCGCTATGCAGCCTGAACCTGTACCAACATCGAGGACATCGATTGCGTCCCTCTGGGAAAGGTAAGTCCTGCAATGTTCAATAACGCTTTCCGCGAGTATCTCTGTTTCCGGCCTGGGAATAAGAGCCCTTCGATCCACCTTTAGTTCAATCGAATAGAAATTTGTCTTGCCGAGTATGTACTGGACCGGCTCGTGGGCGAGTCGTCTCTTTAACAGCACTTTGAACTTTTCAAGTTCCGACTTCTTTAGGGGTTGATCATGTTTCACGTAGAGATCGAACCTTTTGACTCCAAGTGTTTCGGCAAGAAGTAGTTCAATGGTCAGCCGCGACTCGTCGAAGCCTTTATCGTTAAGGTAATTCGATCCCCACTTGATTATCTCCAGGATTGTCCAGGTTTTCTCTTGAACAGGCACCGTCATTTGCATTGTGTGTGTTTTTTCAATTAGTATCTCTGAGATTGGATTTGTCTTTTCTTGCGCCTGGCCTGCTGGGAATGTCATCGGCCATCCCATTTAGACCGCCAATCGATGCAATATCTTCAGTGTATCTGTAATAATGAAAGTGCTTCAGTACATCATCAGATTTGCGGGACTTCTTTAACCGCTGGTGGATCAGCTTGGCATTCCCGGGATCGATATCCACACCGATCGAGTTTCGCTTCAGTTGTTTCGCTACCACCATCGTAGTCCCGGTACCGGCAAAGGGGTCGAAAACAACGTCCCCTACTTTCGTCGAAGTAAGAATGATCCTTAACAGGAGGGCTACAGGGGATTGCTGCTTGTGAAATCTCTGTCCGTCTTTTTCCCTAATAGCTTCGTCGCCGGCAAAATATCCCGATGTCAACTCGCGAATGTCATCCCAAACGTCGGTAACGAAGATGCCCGATTCTCTTCCGTGTTTGTATTCGGGCGGCAGTGGCGGGGAGATCCTGAGACGATTGAACACCCTCGGCTTTTCACCCTTGATTGCATATGCTATTACTTGAAAATGTTTTCCGTACCGTGTTGAAACCGGAACGGCAGAAGTTTTCTTTTTCCAAATTATGAGGTTCTGAAAAGTCCAACCGGTTTTTCTGAGAGTGCTCAATACAAATTCTGCATTTTTCTCTCGCTGCATGAAATAGATCGCACCACCTTTGTGTGTGTGTTTGAATATTTCCTTCAGTACTTGTTCGATCCACCGCCAATATTCGGCTTGCGGCATATTATCCTCAGCGTATTTGTACTCTTTGCCTTGGTTGAACGGGGGATCAACAAATGATAAGTGAAAATTCTTGGATGGATTGCGATTGAACCAGTCGATAATGTCGGAATTTACGATCTCATAGCGTGTTGTCGGTGATCTTTCCGCAGCGATCCCTTCGGCGGAAACGCAGCCGGCCCTCATTACTCTTGGGCCGCCGATTTCGGGGCCTTTCAGGCTCTCATCTTCCGGATTGATCACTCAGTATCCTTATTATGTTGTCTCCCAGGTCGCCTTCCGGTTTCTCAACAATTCTGCCTATCTCCTTCCCGTCGTGATAAAAAATGAAGGTCGGAACTTTTGTTACATCCAAACCCGGTGTAAGCTGGTCTCGCCATCCGGCAGATTCAGGCACCGCAACGAAGCTGATGCTGTGCGCGAGCGTCGTGCTGTCTGTTATGCTGAGGAACATCGGGACCCACATGTGGCTGTCGGAGCACCACGAGCCGAAGACGACGGTGACGGAGTCTTCGTGGTTAAGCGAATCGATCCGGTCGATCAAGCTGGGAAGTGGATGGTAAAGCGAATAATTGGATTTGTACCATGTCGAATCCTCAAACGCCGACCGCTCGACCGGTCCTATTAGAACACGTTCATGGGACACCGAATCGATAGCAAATGTCTGCGTTCTCCCGACGGATGAAAGTGATGCGAAGATCAATAGTGGTAATAAGATTTTCATTTGTCTTCTTCCGCTGCTTCAAAGTTATGGATCTGTTCGTTGTCTGACCCGGACGATCTGATATCGACACCCCACATGAGCTTGGATCTCAATATACTGAAGAATCCGTTCTTGCTCCTCTTAAGGAGGGCTACCTTGTAAGGCGCCAGGGATACGGTGAATTCTGCCGGCGGCGGGAGCGATTCAGAAGCTTCCCCGTCCGCAGCAATGATAACTTGTTTGAAGTTGGAGTGTGCGACGACGCGAATCACCGAAGTGTCTGGAACGATGACCGGTCTGGCAGAAAGCGTGTGAGGAGAGATCGGGCTGACTGCGATAACGCGGCTAGCGGGCGATATAATCGGCCCGCCGGTAGAGAGGCAGTAACCGGTCGAACCGGTAGGAGTGCTCACGACAATTCCATCTGCCCGGTAGGTGATCAGGTATTCCGAATCCACGTAGGTTTCGAGATCGATCATTCGCGAGGAGCCAGCTTTGTCGACCACGATATCATTGAGCGCAAATAGAGATTCCTGGACATTTCCACGATTGTACACCGCCTTCAGCACGGTACGTTCTTCAATCTCAAACCGTCCTTTCAAAAGCTGGTCTATGCTGTTTCTCAATTCATCGAAGTTGAGCTCAGCCAGGAAGCCAAGTTTTCCGAGATTTACGCCGAGTATCGGTTTGTTCATTGCGCCCACGAGTCGTGCCGCGCGAAGGATTGTGCCATCGCCGCCGAGGGAAACAATTATGTCTGCTTCCACCGGAATGTGCAAGTCGTCTATTGCAGAATTCGAAGGATCGTACCCCCACCTCGATTTGATCTGCTCGCCGATCGTTTTCTGCACCCTGAAGCCGATTTTGCGCTCGTCAAGAATTTTGATCAATTCGAACGCCGTCTCGCACGTAGACGACTTTTCGGCATTTCCGAGTATTCCCACAATCAGATTATTAGGCGGAGTGAATTTTCTCTTCATACTTTCTCTGTATTCTGCCTTCCTGTCCCTAAGAGTCCGATTCCTTCCGAATGGAGTTTAGGGCATACATGTCACAATATCAATTGCGGAAAACCGTTCACTATTGATGGGTCACTTATGGGGTCAAGGTGTGTATCGAGTGATCGTGAATCCGCAAAGCGCGTGAGAGAACCCAGCGTAGGGCGCATATCGATCGAGGGATGGCGACCCTTGATATCCAAGCGGTTAATCCTTTTTATGGACGCCCCTTCAGTGAGGCATACCATTCATTCAAGCAGGAAGAGTCCTTCTTTCCAAATTTTGTTTTCCTGGCCAGGTTTCATGCCGTCTTGATTTGCCCGCTTAAACTCGGCTATTATTTGATCGACTTTCTTCTTAGGAATACCCGCGTTTTGCAGTCTTACGATAAGGACGGCATCGACAATCGGGATCTGAAGGTTATTTGAGTCTGAGTAGAATGAATCGAGACCATCGCGAATCTGTCCTACGTTCATCCCGATGAAAGCGTCGTCATAGTCGACGGCGCCGTGGCGAAGCATTGCATGCTGTGACCAGAATACCGACATGTCATAAAGACCATCGACGTAGAAGGTCTTGCGAGTTGTGGTTTCGGCGGGTGTTCCAACGACAAGGTTTTGCCATGTGACGCCGTTTTGTTGTCCGACGGTGGGTTCCTGTGCGAAGGTCTTTTCCGCGGGAATAAAGAATAGTACCGACACGAAGACTGTTGTCAAGAGAAGTCGTTGACGAATTGTAACGCTGGTGCGATTCATTGCTTGTTCTCCAATATGGAATGTGTATGTGGTTCGGACAAAATCAGGATCGCAAAGTAAGTTCCGAGGTTTGCCACTTCATCGATGAATCGAGTGCCGAAACCATCGTGCGAAAGTCCCCAAATGCCTTCTCAAACGTGCTGACCGGTTCGCGGTTCTCCACGATCGCCCTATGGAAATCTTCAAACTGTCCCGTATAACCCCTGTCGGTCTGAATATTTTCTTCAAGACCCCCACCGGCTCCCCTATTCAGAATTATCCTGTTGCCATCTGCAACAAGAGTTCCATCGCTGCCGAGGACCTTTAGTTTATTTTCAGCTTGTCCCCGCACACTGAAGTATGAATTGAAAACTCCATTCACCCCGTTTTCGAACGCGAACAGAAATGACATCGAATCCATTTTTCCAATCTCAGGGTTCACACTTCGCGTTAAAGCAACTCCGTCCCTGATTTCGCCGAACAGATCTCTCAGCACCGCGATATTGTGTATCCCGGCGTCCATTACGAAGCCACCCGGGTATTTATGGTGTATTCTCCATGTTGTCCTTGCATACTTGTTGTCGGATGCCGTCAAGGCAAAACAATCCCAAAAAACCGCATAAGGGTTTCCTATTCTACCTTCTTTTATGATTTCCCTGATTCTCATGAAAACCGGATTATAACGATAGTTCTCTGCAACCATCATGACAGTCCGGCACTTCTTGCTGAGGTCGAGCATTCTTTGCGCGTCTTCGAGGTTAGACGCAATGGGTTTCTCGACGATAACGTGTTTCGATGCTTCAGCGGCGTCGCGGGTGACCTGATAGTTCAGATGAATAGGAAGAACGATATCAACTGCATCAACATCTTTCTGTGAAAGAAGTTCATGGTAGTCAAGGTAATATGGCACACCGCCGACAAGGATAGAGAACTCCTTTGCCTTCTTCTCGGTGTGATTGCAGACGCACACAATTTCGAACTTGTCATGGAGATTCCGCAATGCCGGCAGATGAAGGTCCCTTGCGGCTATTCCAGTTCCGATGATGCCTAATCTGATTTTCATAGTTCAAATTGTTTAAATGCAACAGAAGCTATGCTATTCACGGGACAGTCACTTCGAAAAGGTCGGCACTTTCCGTCGATGTAATTCTGAATTCCGGCAGAGAAGCAGGAATCAAAAGAGCTTCTCCCTTCGAATAGTTCTCGCTTCCATTAGTACCGGCGTAATTCCAGGTGACATTGAAACTCCCGGCTACTACCAGGTAAACGATAGGCTTGTTGTTGGTTCTGCAACTCTCATCGAGTAAACCGGCAGTTGGAAACCGAGAGACACAAAACTCGTCGGCATTAGTAGCATAGGTCAATTTGTTCCTATTATTGGAACCGTTGATGATTCTACATGGGGCAAAATCATATTTAATTATGTTGAGAAGGGTCTCCACGTCCTTGAATTTGCCGGTGAGTCCTGCTCGAACGACGTTGTCTGAGTTGGCCATGCATTCGACAATGTTGCCTTCGAGGTAAGCGTGCGGCACGCCCGCGTCCGTGAAGATCGCCTGACCCCGCTTCAAATCCACCATGTTGAAGAAGAACAGGCTCAGGAGTCCGACGTCGGATCCGTACAATTCATATTGTTTGAGGAACTCGGATCCTTGGGGCGACAGGTCGACTTCGTTTGCAAGGCGATCACGGATCCTGCCGATGCATCGTGATAGTCTTTCGCTGTTTTCGGATTCGTGCATGATGGTAGCATAGAGATCTCTGATTGCTTCCGGAAGCGCACTTTCATTCGCGGGATCCTGTACTCTTTGAATCAGTCCTTCTCCGACGAGTTCGCGCAACTCAGGAATGGTTCTGATGCTTTTGACAATTTCCGCACCGGGTTTAAAACCGACGATAGCACGGAGGGAGTCGAGAGCAATGGCAATTTCCGGTTTGTGATTGTCGTCGGTGTAAAGATCTGGATTTCTCTTGTGTAGTCTCACTGCCTGCTCTTTGTTCGGATGTGCCTGAATTGAGAGCGAGCGAGCTGCCGAGAGGATCTTCAGCAGAAAAGGAAATTTCCGTGAGAACTTTCGAGAGATATCATCGCCTAGAATATCAAGAGGAAACAGTTCGGTGGCGCGATCCAGCCGAACTCTATTTCCGTCGATCTCGATCTCGGACGGTGCGTTTGGATGTGCACCTATCCAGAGCTCCGCGTAAGGCATGCCGGGCTCAGGCTCGATGCCAAGGAGTTGCGGTATTACGGCGCTTCCATTTCTAGTCCCCCAGTCGTAGTGCTGAATTTTGTTATAGAGTTTATATGGACGAGATGGAAAGCCGCTCAATTGTATTTCCTAATGGTGTTCAGATCAGTATTTTCAGATTGACTTGTCTCATCGAAAAGATAATACTTTGATGTGGAGCGAGTAAAGGGGAAAAAGAAAGGCTACCAGTATCGGCTTAGTTATAGATCACGCTCATTCCTCTGCTCGTCGAAAGCCTCGCTGAGCCGGGGGCTGAGCCCGCCAGTGGGCAGACACGTGAGCCGAGCTGAACAAACGCTTCCGGGCTGCCTCAAATCAGCAAGCCCATCACAAATGATGAAGTGCTGATCCTATCTTCGTTCTATTCAAACACCACGGTCTTTCTTCCGTGTACCAGTATCCTGTCTTCGAGATGCAGCCGCAAGCCCCTGGCGAGAACAAGCCTTTCAAGATCCCTTCCTTTGCGGACAAAATCTTCAAGTGAGTCTTTGTGTGAAACCCTGATAATGTCTTGTGAGATTATTGGTCCATCATCCAGAACACCGGTAACGTAGTGAGAGGTAGCTCCGATAATTTTCACGCCACGCTCGAATGCCTGCTTGTACGGGTTGGCACCCGCGAATGCCGGGAGAAATGAATGATGGATGTTGACGATCTTGTTGGCATAATCTGCGACGAACTTCGGGGAAAGTATCTGCATGTATCTCGCCAGCGCGACAGTATCGATCCTCTCTTTTGCAAGCAGGTCCATCTCTCTCTTCTCCTGTTCCTCCAGGTTCTGCCTGTCAATCTCGTAGACATGGAAAGGGATCCGGTACCGGTCCGCAAGGTATCGAAGCTCGGCGTGGTTCGAAATAATAAGTGGAATAGCAGCATCGAACTCGCCGAGTTCATGGCGCCACAGTATTTCCTGAAGACAGTGATCGAGTTTGGAGACGAAGATGGCCATCCGTCTCTGTTCGCGGTTCAACCTGATAGACCACTGCGCGCCGAACTCTTTCGCTAGCGGGAAAAAAGCTCCATCAAGGTCGTCAGGACTGATGCTAAAATCTTTCATATCCCACGCGACGCGGAGAAAGAACATCTGTTCGTGACGATCGACATGCTCGTCCAGGTCAATGATGTTCCCACCGCGCTCAAAGAGAAAATTAGAAATCCGGGAAACCAAACCCTTTCGGTCTGGGCATAACATCAGCAGAATTGCCGTAAGATTCTCGCTGGACAAAGGTGCCTCCGCGGTTAATGAATCGAGGACTGATTGCATCGAGACTTCACAGAGCACTCCACCTATCAGAGTCAATATGCTCAGAAATCAGTCTTTCTACCTCCTTGATCATCATCTTGACTTGTGCGACGGAGTACTCCTTGTTTGATGGGATCGCCACTCTGGTTTCTTCTAAGACCATGAATTTGTGCTTGCTTCCCCGATATGGCCCTTCAAACCCCAGTTTCCTGAGGCGTCGAATAAACTCGCGTCATTTGCACGGCTTCCATACATCCATACGACAAATTCAAATGGCATCTAGCTCGAGAAGTGAACTAGGCGTTGAGAGTCCTTTCTTTCCTCCTTTTCGCTGGCCTGACGCTTGGTTTACGTGCATGTTTCTCAGGATTCAGATTGAGGCCTTTGATGGTCGGCAATCTATGACCGAATCTCAAGCCGAGCAAAATCCAATCCTCGAGCGTAGAACGGACGTTTGATCTGCACTCCTCCAGACTGTTCCCGAACGAAATGACGCCTGGACATTCAGCAATCTTTCCGGCGAACGTCCCATCGCCCAACTTGTCATAGTCGGCAAGTGATAGGGCACTCTCTATATACTCGGTCAATATGTATCCGTTGTCTCTTGCCATTCTCGCGAATCTGTGAACTTCATTTTAAGGAGTGGGACGCTTGAAAGCAAACCTTAGGGTGCTTTTCACTTAAGGTATTTCACCATCCAGTCGATCCACCTCCGGTAGACATCGGTGGTGTGTACAATATCGCCCGGGAAATGCGTGTCGGCCGGGAAAACATAAAACTCCGTATGCACTCCATTATCCTTCAGCGCATGGTACATCTCGTAGCTGTTGACGATCGGGACATTGTCATCACCCGCATCTCCCATGATCAACGTGGGTGCTTTCACACGCGGTGCAAATATTATCGGGGACTGGTCCCGCCAGATGTTCCAGTATCCTTTCACCCACGGCGAACCACCGAAGAAGTAGGTATCGCCCGCCTGGTAGTAAGCAATCGTGTAGTCCATCACCCAGTCGTTCAGAGCTGCGCCTTCAACAGCCGCTTTCCATTTGTCCGGATAGTAGCCATTCAGCCATGATGTCATGTAACCTCCATAAGACCACCCGGAGATCCCAATTCTGCTCTCATCCACGATGCCGAGTTTCTCGACCGTCGCGAGTCCTGCCATGACGTCCTTCCCCGGCCCTTCACCCGTGTCGCGATATATCGCATGCTGGTACGCATCGCCGAGGTTTGTGCTCCCTCTGTAGTTCGGCTGGAAGACCAGGAAACCCTTTGCCGCAAGAAGTTGGACGAGCGAAGAAAAGTCGACAGTCGATGCTCCTTCAGGTCCACCATGAATTACCAGGACCAGGGGATACTTTTTGCCGGGCTCATAATTGATCGGATAGTTTAACACACCGTCTTCATCAAAACCGCCGGGACCTTTCCAATTGATGCTTTGAGCTTTGCTTATAGCGAGCGTGTCTACAAAACCGTTGAGATTTGTCAGGCGTTTCGGCAATGAGCTTAGAGAACTCATCACATATAATTCGGAAGGGTGCTTCTCCGTTACCCCGATAAAGGCGACTTCGGCGTTCTTTGAAACGCTCAGTCCTCCTCTGACATTTACGTCGCCCAGATCGAGCTTTTTCGCGTTCCCCGCGACGGGTTGTTGCCACATTACATTCCTGGTGCCATCGGAGCCGGTCAGCAATAGAGTCTTACCATCGGGTAGCCAGGCGTAGCTGTCAATGTTCCTCGCAAGGTCCTTCGTTACATCGGTGATTTTTCCGTCGACTTCGACATAGACCGCATTGCCGTTGTTCTCGTCACCATCACGCGGTCTGATAAATGCCATGATATCGCTTCCTTTTCCGTAAGTAGGCTCCCCTGTGGCTTGCTGGCTGATAACGGTTTTCACTTCACCGCCTGCTGTGTCGACCTCAGCGATCGTTGAGTGCCAAACGTTTCCCTCCCAGACATCCTCAAATTTCTGAAAGACTATATCCGAGCCGGAGGGACTCCAAACAACGGGGGACATCGTGCCCTGATCGGTTCGCATGCTCCACGTTCCTTCCGTCAGTCTCTTTGCCTTGCCTCCACCGGAAGAGACAATCCAAAGATGCCATGGTTGAAGTGCGGCTCGGACCAGATAATTGTTCTCGGATACCTTGAACGCATCTTCATGGTGAGCGATAGCCTCGGGGTTGGGAACGGTATCTTGAGCAACAAATGCAATCTGTTTACCATCAGGACTCCAGGTGAACTCAACGACTCCTGTTTTTGAATCGGTGATCCGCACCGGGTCGCCCCCATCCATGGGCATCACGAAAACTTGCGGCTTCTTCGTCTTTTCATCCCTCGCCAGGAACGCCAGCCGGTTGCCGTTGGGAGACCAGCTTAGGTGTGAGATTGCATCCCGATTATAAGTGAGAGGACGGACAGAACCGCTCGACACATCTACAAGTTCGATTTCCGGGATTGATTTATTCTTCTCCCAATTCTGTCGTGAGACTGCGACGGCAATGCGACTGCCATCGGGAGAGATTTGCGGATCGTAAAGATTCACGAGCTTCCTTAGATCTTCGAGCTGTAAGGGTTGCTTCGTTGATTGGGAGAATGCATTGTTGCAAGCCAACGCTATAATGAGTAAGGCTGTTACAAGTCGTACGGATTTCATGGTGTCACCTAATATTGATCGGTTCACGTCTGATCAGGCATAGCGGAGTGCGGTAAAGGAGCCGGACTACGATCCAACCACACCCTCAGGAATTTACTTTCCGGCAAGGATTGAATCGATCTTTTTCAATTCCTCCGATGAGAAAGAAAGGTTATCAAGTGTTTTCACTGCATCATCAATTTGGTCCACTTTACTTGCTCCTATCACGGCTGAGGTTACTTCCTTGTGGCGGAGCACCCAGGCAAGTGACATCTGTGCAAGGGTTTGTCCGCGGGTCTTGGCCATCGCGTTCAGCTTCCTGACTTTGTCAATTTTGTCGGCTGTTACTTGGTCGGGTTTCAGAAAACCCGTCGGCCTTGCCGCTCTTGAACCCGGCGGGATGCCTTCGAGGTACTTGTCCGTGAGCAGTCCTTGTGCGAGAGGTGAAAATACAATGCAGCCGATGCCGTCTTCTCTCAACTCTTTGAGGAGCCCGTCTTCGATCCACCGCTCGAACATGCTGTACTTCGGCTGGTGAATCAAGAGGTGCATGCCCATCGAATTCATCAGCCCCTCGGCTTTCTTCGTCAAGTCGGGCGGGTAGTTCGATATGCCTGCGTAGAGCGCTTTGCCGCTGCGCACTATGTCGTACAAGGCGCCTATACTCTCTTCAAGCGGCGTCTCGGGATCGGGTCGATGATGATAGAAAATATCGACGTAATCCAGGCCGAGCCGCCTCAGGCTCTGGTCCAGACTGGCCACCAGAAACTTCCGTGATCCCCAGTTGCCATAGGGACCGGGCCACATATCGTAGCCCGCTTTCGACGATATAACAAGTTCGTCGCGGAATCCGTGAAGATCTTTTTTCAGAATAAATCCCATTGTTTCCTCGGCAGATCCGTATGGCGGTCCGTAGTTGTTGGCGAGATCGAAGTGGGTTATGCCCAGGTCAAACGCTCTTCGAATCATGGCACGACTGTTTTCTAGAAGATCTACTCCACCGAAATTGTGCCACAGCCCAAGTGAGATGGCCGGAAGCTTCACACCGCTTCTGCCGCACCGGTTGTATTTGATTGTGTCATAACGATGGTCATCTGGTACGTACATTCTCATGTTCCTTATCTTATGATTTTTTCTTTTACAGCTTTAATCTGCTGATCGGCCACCCCCTCAACCTGGTGAGTATTGAAGCGGGAGACATCTTTCAGGACTGCGAACTCATTTGTCCCGTTTCTATCTGCGCTGACATCGTCCATGTAGATGCCTTTCGTGTCTTCGAAACGAAATGCCGGTCTGCTATCAGGTGCCGTCAGGTAGAAGTTAACGTCGCTCAATTCGATGCCGGACGCGTGGCGTGCAAAGAGCCCATACGCCGGAGCAGGCCCAAACATCCCCGGTTCGGGATATTTGTCTTCGTTCTCAGGGACGATTCTTTCCGATTCTTTTCCTGTTCCGCCTCCTCTGTAGTACACGCTGATATTGTTCAATTCGACATCATGGATATCATGGCCCGGTATTCCGGCGATCGTAATGCAGTGCATCGAATCGGCGTCATCCACAATTACATTGGTTATCTTTATTCGCCGTAGTTCTCCGACCTTAGTTCCTTTCGGCCCTCGCATCCTCGCGCCGAGCCTCAGAAAGATTGGATCGTTAACGACGTCACGCATAGTGATGTTCGAGATCGCTACATCTTCAAGGGCAGCTCCATCTACACTCTCCAGCGCAAGACCGCCACAGTAATCGAAGACGCAATTTGAAATGGCAATATTCTTGAATCCGCCGTTGGACTCGGTGCCGAATTTGATCCTGCCGGTTGGCCGGTGGCCGCTCGCATTATCCGAGCGTTTGTAGGTGCCGTCCAGCAGAGTTCCCTCATCGTAGCCGCTCACCTGACAATTCGTGATTGTAACATTCTTCGTGGCTCTCGGATCACCGAGAGCGTAGGAGCTCTTAAGACATAACGCATCGTCGTTGGGCGAGTTTATGGAGCAATTTGAGACGTGGACGTTCTTGCAGCAGTCAATATCGATCCCGTCCCGGTTCGTATCGATCTTGAGATCGTCAATCGTGAGATTGTCCACTCCGCTAGCCAGTATCCCGAACCACCCGCCGTGGAAAATCGTTATGTCCCTGATAATCACGTTTCGACATGAATGTAGACTTATTGACTTGTTTGCGACCATGCCATCTTTGATGAATCCTTTAACCAGACCCTTTCCATATATCTCGCCGGTGCCGCTGATGGATACATCATGGACACTATCGCCCCAGATGAGCGAGTTGTGCCAGTGACTGTGACCGTAGTCCTGGTAGATGTCGTTCACGCTGGCCTCCGCCTGGTCGTAATTGACTTCGGGATTTTCAGAAGTTGCGATTATGACCGCACCCTGTTCAAGATATAGCGCGACATTGCTCTTCAGGCGGATGGAACCGCACTGGTATTCACCGGCAGGAAGATAGACTGTCCCGCCTCCGGCATTCGCAGCCGCGTTTATGGCATTGTTGATTGCCTTTGAGTCGATATTCTGACCGTTTCCGGTTGCGCCGAAATCTCTGACATTGAACGCTACATAACCCTGTTGTCCAAAAGAGGAAGAGACGCACAAAAGAGAAAACACGGCTGCGGCACCAAGCAGCCTCAGAATTTGCAATGACAATATCTCGAGCCATTCACGCCGGGATCGGCCAAATTCACGGCAACTTGATTCCATCATACCTCCGCTTAAGTTCCCCTGATCTGTTTCAACTCTTGCCCCGAGCTTTCATTTGTCGCATTTCCACCAGCACTGATCAAAATACTCTTTGCCATCGATCATCGCAACAGCTTTGACGTGGTTTTCACCGAACTTCAAGCCGACCTCCTTCCAGAAAAATCTGTGATCCGTGCTCGTCTGCTCCCCCATTGATTTGCCGTTTACGTACAGGTCCACGGCAGAAGCATTTGAGTACACTTCGACGGTAATATTCGAAGCATCCCTTGCAGTAAACATCTTACTGTTAATGTGTACCATCGGGCTCGGGTTCCAGTTTACCTTGTACCAGTAATAGGCATCTTTTTTCGTGAAGTGATCCTGCGTAATGATGCCTTTATCGTTGATGCCCGGTTGGAAACCTTCATCCCTTGAATCGGAGGCGAAGTCGAACATGTTCCAAATTGTCGAGAACCAGATGTAAGGTCTCGAATGAATTTCCTTCCAGCTCATTTCGTGGAAATAGGTCTGGTATTCTTCCGGATGCCAATGGCTTCTTGCTACGGTCTTCAGTTCCGGATCATCGCTATGCTGGTACACACTTGCCCCCGCGCCATACTCGCTTATACCGATGGCTCTGTCGGGATGTTCCTCGTGCCACTTGTCCAAATATGACCCGAGATCGTGAACGTTGTCATAATACCAGCCGAAGTATTTATTTAATCCGAGGACATCGGTTACGAAATTTGTCGAATCCTCGTCGTCGGAAGCAGCTGTCGTGAGGCGGGTCGGATCTTCTTTTTTTGCAAGGTCATTGATTTTTTCCACGAGCGTCATCGGGTCCGGGCCCTTTGCATTATTAATCTCGTTGAAAATCCCCCAGAAGAGGACGGACGGGTGATTGTAATTCTGACGAATCAACTCTTTTAATTGTTGTTCGGCGTTATCCTCGAACGATTTTGAATCGACAATCTGGTTGACGAGCGGTACTTCTGTCCACACAATGATTCCATATTTATCGCAGAGCCGGTACATTTCCTGACCATATTGATAATGTGCGAATCGGATGACGGTCGCCCCGATATCGAGTATGTCCTTCATCTCCTGTCTGCGGTCCTGGTTTGTGATCGCGCGTCCCTTGTCTTTCAGGTCTTCATGGAGACAGACACCATGAAGATTATAAGGCTTGCCGTCAAGGAAGAATCCCTTTTCGGGATCTACTCTGTAGTATCTTAGCCCGAGAGGTTGATTAACCCTGTCGAGAAGCGACTTATCGTGGTACACGGAAACAACAACGCTGTAAAGATATGGATTGATCTTTCCATCCCAGAGATGCGGGTTCTTAATTTGTGTCTCCTGGTGAACCGTGAGGCTTTTGCCGGATGGAACCTCGACCCTGCGAGATATCTGCTTTACAATCTTTCCTGAACTGTCTAAAACGGTGATCTTCACTTCTACGCTTGTTCGTGTCGGTGAGTCATTCTTGATCACCGTCGCTATAATAACATCTGCCATCGAATCGGTGACGTGCTTTTGCGTTATGAAAACTCCGGGTGAGGCAAAATCCGTGAGCGAAATGTGAATTGGGTTCGCAAAAATCAGCTCGGCTTCACGGTACAGTCCTCCATCCATCGTAAAGTCGGCACTGAGCGGCGGAATCTGAAATTTGCTGGACACTGAGGGAAAAGTATTGTCGACCTTCACCGCAATCAAGTTCTCTTTTCCAAAGTGGATGAAATTTGTAATGTCGAAGACAAACGCCGCAAATCCTCCATTGTGTTGTCCTATCTGCTTGCCGTTGACGTACACTTCCGCCACGAAACCAGCTGCGCCGAATCGAACAAAGACTCTTTTGCCGGAATAATTCTTGGGTAGCAGAAACGTCTTTCGGTACCACGCAGGTCCTCTGTAATAATTGTTACCCCCGTCTTCTCCGTCAAGATTGTTCCATGTATGCGGTAGGCAAACAGTCTTCCATTGAGCATCATCCAGACTCAAAACGTATGCTTGTGGTGTATCGCCTTTATGGAACTTCCAAGACTGGTTCAGTGGGATGCTGGAGCGAGTCGATCCCTCAGTTGAGCCGATGGTCATGGACAAAGTGAAAATGAAAACAAGCAAGCCTTTCATGACAACCCTCCGAAAAAGTGGCTTCTATGTAGCCCTGTATGCCCGTGATGCAGAACAAGATGGCGAGTGAAATACAGGACAGTGACATCTGCTTGCATCGTCGGTGGTATATAAGCTCCTATAAGATAATATGTTATGCGATAGACGAACAATAGCCCCGCCGAGTTGCTCCCGACGGTGCTTCCTCCCAAACAATTGAAGTTGGGAACTGCCTGAAAGAGGCCTTTGTTCTTAAGACTGACCTTAGACTGAATCTCCCGGTCAAAGATAGGGTGACAGGGAAATGTTGACGAGGTCGCTAAACGTAGAAGGAGATAGCACGTGACATACTTCAGCGCAGCACTCGGTGCTACACCCGGGAAGGGTGTGCCGGAGCCGAGGCTTAGCAATAGATGGGTCTCAGGACGGTACGAGACCGGAGGTTTTCGATGAGTGCAGCAGTCGAACTCCTGCCCGAAGCCATTCATGAGATCCGCTCCAGAGAGAACAATCATCTTGAGAGTTACCTTGGTAATGCCATCATGGAATTCGAGGTTCCAGTTTCCGGACACGTTACCATGAAAGTTTACGATATTGTCGGAAGAGAAATGGCCACATTAGTCTCCGAAGATATGACAGCAGGCTCGTACCAAGTTACGTGGGATGCGAGGGAGGCGGAAGCCGGAAGTTACTGGTACTCGGTGCAATCAAAGAGTTTTGTAACTGCCGGCAAGTTCAACCTCATCAAGTAGTGCCTACTTACCCGCCCATACATTGTTTGCGGGATCAACGTCGGGCAAGACTTTGTCAGGGTCGACAATCACCGAATCTATGGGACTTGTGGAATTGTAGAAGAAGCTGAACAATCCGCTCCGCTCCCAGATTTCAACCGGGAGGTTTACTCTTCCTAGTTTACCGTTCGATTCTTTTATCTCGACTGTAACCGGCATTACCATCTGGTCATTATTTGAAATTGTGATAACCGCGCCTTTGGCAGGGTCGTTTTCAACATATCGAACGCTGTCGACAGCCTGATCAAGCATGTAGTTCTTTACGAACCATTCCTTCCAGAACCAGTTCAGGTTCTCTCCTGCGGCGTCGTTCATGGTACGGAAGAAATCTTCCGGGGTCGGATGTTTGTATGCCCATCTCTTTATGTAAGTTCGAAATGCATAATCGAACCTGTCGTGACCGAGCACGTATTCTCGCAACATGTAGAGACCGAGTGCCGTCTTGTAATATTCCAGTTCGTGAACATACTTGCCGGGAATTCCATCGGCGTAGGATATAATCGGCTGGGATTCAGGATTCAGAAGATATGGGACGATGTCTCGCGCTGGATTTTTTCCCTGCGGGTCGAACTCGTTGTCGCGTTTCGGCGCATACTCGCCGTGATTGAATTCATCTGACGCATAGATGTCGATGAAAGTATTGAACCCTTCGTCCATCCAGGCATTCTGTCGCTCGTTGGAACCGACTATCATCGGGAACCAGTCGTGTCCGAGTTCATGCGCAGTGACTGCCCACAGCACTTTGCCTTTCATTCCCCACCAGCAGAAGACTATGCTCGGATACTCCATTCCGCCTACCGGACCCGCAACGTTAGTTGCGACTGGATAAGGATACTCGAACCATTTCCGCGAGAAGATCTCGATGCTCGCTTTAACATATCCGGTCGAACGTCCCCAACTGGAATCGGACGCACTTTCTATCGGATACACGGATTGTGCTAATGCTGTCTTACCGCCCGGCAGGTTTATTCTAGCTGCGTCCCAGATAAACGCTCGTGAGCAGGCCCAAACAGCATCACGCGCATTATTGATCTTGAAATGCCACGTGACCATTCCTTTTTCGGTCGGACGTGTTCCGGGTGTGGCGATTTCGGTCGGCGAAATAACATACACCCGCTTGTCGCTTTTGCGGGCCTCTGCAAGGCGTGTGATTTCTTTTCGCGTAAGCACGCTGTTCGGATTCACTAATTCTCCCGACCCGACCACAATCTGGTCGGCAGGCACCGTTACGCTGTAATCGAAGTTGCCATACTCACAGTAGAACTCGCCCGCGCCGAGAAAGGGAAGACTGTTCCAGCCGTTCACATCGTCGAAGACTTCCATCCTCGGATACCACTGGGCTATGTCGTAAATGGTTCCATTCTTCGTATACATCCATCCTGTCCTACCATACCCTGACGGTGGAACCACAAATGAATATCGGATGGTGATATTTAGTTTACCGCCATTAGCCGGGATCGGCTGCGGTAAACGTATCTGCATTCTTGTATCGCTTATTACGTATTTGCCGGGAAAGCTCTTTCCGTTCTGTGCGACAGTGACTGAAATGATGCTGTCACCGCCATAAAAATGACGCGGGAAGTCCCCGGAAGTCATCACGCCACGTGAGGCTTTGCTGAGCTGGTTCTGCTCAACCTGCAGCCAGACGTAAGGAAGCTCGTTGGGACTGTTGTTGGTGTAGCCGATGGTGACCTTACCGGTAATGGTTTTCGTAACGGTATCGAGAGTCGCGGCAATATTGTAGTCCGCACGATTCTGCCAATACTTTGGGCCCGGAGCGCCGTTTGCACTGCGGTAGACTGTCCCGCCGTTGGAGTCAAAATTAGGATCAAAAACCTTGTGCGGGTCATATCCTGACGTTTTCCGTTCGCGTGACATTATCTGTGGGTATAATGCTCCGACCGAGATGGCCGAGATCATTAACAGAGCTAAAACGGTAACTTTCAATTTCATGCAATTTCCTCTCTCGCTAGGATTCTATTAGTTGACTTACTGCTTGATCAAACGTTTCCTGGAAGCTTTGTCGATTCTCGCATCGCATTTACAACTCTACATGCGGCGAACCCGGCCGAGAAACCGCTGTTGATATTTGTCACCGCAATGCCCGGTGCACAGGAAGCGAGCATGCTGAGGAGGGCGGTAATCCCTTTTAGGTTGGCTCCGTATCCGACATCGGTTGGAACGGCAATGATCGGTTTCGATACTAGGCCACCGATCACGCTCGGTAGCGCGCCCTCCATGCCGGCTATCACGATCAGGACAGCCGCCTTCTGCATGAGGTCGAGATGCTTCATCACTCGATGTATGCCTGAAACGCCGATATCGTTGACCATTGTGTAGGCAACTCCCATAGCTGCGCACACATCAGCGGCCTCCTCTGCCACAGCGATATCGCTCGTGCCGGCGGTGATGATGCAAACATAGTTCTCGGCATCGGATATTTTTTTTGAAGGAATAGGGTTCACGATGAAGGTCCGCGATATCGGGTTAGGTTTTCCCTTTCGGAAACGTCTCCTGAGAACTTTCAGTTTATCATCGGACAGCCTGGTGATGAGAACGGGGCTGCCTGATTTTGAAAGTGATTCTGCAATCGCAACGATCTGCCGGGCCGTCTTACTCTCGCCATATATCACCTCTCCCAGACCGAGTCTCAATCTGCGCCCGTGGTCGACTGTGGCAAAACCGAGATCTTCCATACTGAACGGAGAGTGCCTGGAACCTACCGCAGCTCCTCGATCGTTTCCACCAGCTGTTGACTTGTGAGTAGAATTTCTCCTTGAGGCTCTCCGGCTTTTCAAATGCGAAATCCGAATTTTGATATGCTAGATTTCAGAGGGTCCCTCCGCCCGTCCTGTAACCTTCGAGGTCCAGCGTCACCCACACGTAGCCGCGTCTCTTCGCTTCGGCCGTCAGTCTATCCTTGAGTCGAAGTGCAAGCGTCATCTCATCCGGCGCCGTCTCCAATCTCAGGAAATGTTTGTTCCCCATCTCGTGGACCCTCAAACGAAACACCTTCATACCGCCGCTGCGAAGGATGCCTTCGAGTACATCTATGTCGGTCAGTTCCCGCTTCGTGATTCTCACTCCTCTCATGATTCGCGAGCTGAGGCACGGGCTCGACGGCTTATCGTGAAGCTCAAGACCGTGCATCCGCATCAGCTCTCTGATCTCATCTTTTGTCAGCTCATGATTAGCGAGTGGGTAGAGTATGTCGTTTTCGATCGCTGCTCTGTGACCGGGACGGATGTCTGTCTTGTCGGAAGCGCTATAGCCGTAAGCGATGTGCTTGCAGCCTGTCTCAATACCGACTTCCCTTGCAATTGTAAAGAGTTCACTCTTACAGTAGTAACATCGAAGAGGACCATTCTGGATGTAGTTGGGATTGTCGACCTCCGCACTCTCTTTCCACACGTGGTGAACGCCGAGCCGCTTTACAAAGCGCTTAACGTCCTCTTTATCGTGCGTCGGCATGCTCTCGCTGTTCGTGGTTAAACCTACCACTTTGCCGCCGTGTGTCTTTCGCGCTTCTTCTGCGGCCCAGAGCAAAAATCCGCTGTCGACTCCACCTGAAAATGCAACGATGAGGCCGTCGGACGCGTATGCACCCAGAGATTTCTTCAGGGAATCGTATTTTTGAAGTAGTTCACTCATATCATGCTCTTTCACAATTTAATAACTGACCGGTTCTTTTGGAATGGAAAGCAGATTGCCATCCGGTTAAGTACACTATGTTTTCTCTCTCCCTATGTGGTTATCTTATCACCAATGATTTTCTTCCTCAACGCGATAAACTTCCTGACAGTTGTTGTCGGCTTCATAGTTCAGGTGCTTATCGTCAGGTTCTTCGGGGCATCCGATGCTACAGACATTTACTACCTAATCCTTGCCATAACAACCTTCATTACGGGTCTCTCCACCGGATTCCTGACCGATCTTTTCATACCGATATACCATGATGCAAAGAACCGTGGCCGCGAATATGCCACGAAGCTGACAGGCGGTGTCATGACACTGGCGCTTCTATCGGGGATCGTTCTGACCATGGTGGTTTATCAGTTTGCCCCGCTCATAATTTCGATCTTTGCAAGCGGATTCCACACGGGTAAGTTCGATGAATCTGTTCGGATGCTGCACATAGTTTCCTTTTCGATCATTTTTACGTCCATGACCATGATCCTCAATGCCACGCTCAATGCCAACTCATTCCTGCTGGTCACTTACCTGACGAACATGATTTTGCCGGTGTCGAATCTCGTGGCGCTCTTCGCCGCCGGTCAACGCTACGGCGTGGCGGCATTGATGTACTCCATCCTGTTCGCATCGATTGCATCCTTCCTAATAATCTTCGTTTATTGCAAACTCAAGGTCGGCGCCAGGTTTGCGAATCCGCTTGGACAGAAGGACCTTAAATATCTCCTCATCAAGAATGTACCGGTGCGTGCGGCCAATATGATCCATATGCTGCGCGGCCCTGTCACCACGACCGTTCTCTCTTATTTTCCGGCAGGCTTCCTGACTTTGTACAGCTATGCCGACAAGATCGTCAGTACACTCCTCGGAACGACAAATTCTCCGATTGCACAATTCTATTACATCAAATCTTCCGAGTTCTCTTCTAAGAAAAATTATAAGGACATCAAGAGCCTTTTGATCGAGACCGTAAGGAGCAGCGTCGTCCTGTTTGCAGGAATGTACTTCTTAACTGTGCTGGTGTTTCAGAAAATATTCGGGATACTTTTCGCCGGCAAGGTTCCTGAAGGTGGGGTCGAAACAATGTTCCTCCTTTTTCTCAGCCTGTTCCCATTCTACTATATTTCTCTGCTCGGAACCGAGCTCGGTTCGACGGCGATGGCGATGAAGAAGGGAAGATACATATTCTACGCTTCGGGGACTTTCATCGTAATACTGGGTGCATCCCTATTCCTGCTCGGTAAGCTGCTTTCATACTACGCATTGCCGGTGGCACTCGCGGTCGGCCAGGTGTTTGCGATTGTGGTGTACATAATCTTAATCAACAATCTCAGTCGCATGGTCGAAAGAAATTTCTTCCGGGTTCAAATGAACACGATCGGAGTCGGTGCTCTGATGCTTGCCGCAAACTTCATCCTCGCAAATCATTTCGCCTTTCAAATCGGCGTCAGCTTGGTTCTGCTGGTGATCTGGATACTCGCGAATGGCAGGAGTGCAATCACCGCGATGAAGTTCATCACTGCGAAGGGAGAGATAAGGTGACAGGAGAATCCGGGATGTTGGGAGGCGTGGACGGGGGGACCATGGGACCCTGGGAAAGTGAAAGGTATGAAGAGACTCCTATTTGTGCACGGTGGTAAGGGAATCGGTGGCGCACCGCTTACGCTTCTTGCAATTATAAAGTCTCTTGATCGCAGCAGATACACGCCGCATGTTCTTTGTCTGTATGAAAGTGAAGCCGCAGATCTTTTTCGCAGCGAGGGTATCGAGACAGAAATTGGAAAGGGAATTTACCACCTCGCACACACGACCGGTGTCTGGTATCCCGTACATTATATGCCGATGCTGTTTTATCGACTCTTTTTATTTCCCGTTTCACTAATCAACGCATACCGCTACCTGTCACGGCATCACTTCGACATCGTTCACCTAAACGGCTCCGGCCTTCTCTCATTCGCGATAGCCGCCAGACTCAGACATATCCCGGTGCTTCTGCATGTGCTCGAACACCTTCACCATGGTTATTTCGGGTTTCGTCGGTTCGTCTTGTCGCGACTCCTGACAGGGTTCTCGAACGCGGCGGTGTTCATTTGTAAGTCCGATGCTTCGATGTTCCCTCGTTCACTGAAAATCCATATTATCTACGACAGCATAGATCCCGATCGGTTCGATCCTGATCGCCCCGCTACAGTATCCAAATCGGCGGTCGGCATACCCGAGGACGCTATGGTGGTGGGAATGCTTGGTGGTATTAGCCACATCAAAGGAACGCTCGAATTTGTAAAAGCGGCTGCCGGTGTTGTCAGGTCGGTAACCGATGTTCATTTTTTGATTCTCGGGTATTCCCAGGAGGGTAATGAGCAGCCAAGGAAAGCAAACTTCATAACTGCCTTCAAACAGAAATTAAGCGGCGAGGAGAAATATCGAAGCAAGGTCCTGTCGGAAGCCGACGTGGAGCCTTTGAAAGGTAAGATCCACTTCCTGCCATCGACACTCGATGTAGCGTCAATAATAAAGATGCTCGACGTCCTTGTCTTCCCGTCGACGACTCCACACTATGCGCGTCCGCTGATAGAAGCAGGCATGATGAAGAAAGCCGTCGTTGCCTCTCGACTCGGAGGACCGGACGAGATTGTAATTGATGGTCTGAACGGATACCTGGTAACCGCGTGTGATCCCGGCGAATTATCCAACAAGATTGTGACGCTTCTGAAAGACGCCGCACTGCGAGAGCACATGGGAATTGCCGGCCGTACCAGGGCAATGGAAATGTTCAACAGCAGAAAAAATATTCCTGAGATTCTCAAGCTTTACGATGTTATTGAAGCTAAATAGATGCCGTAAAAACCTTGAGGAGCTGTTATGACACGATCACTTTTCAGACTCGCCACACTTGATCGACCGCACGGGAAACAGAGACGATGGGGCTCTTTTGGGAGGTGTCAGGTTTGTGTGTGAGCGCTGACGCTCGATCAGGCGTGTCTCCTTGACTTTCTCAATGAAGGCCGGTAAAATGTGCATTATCAGGTTCAGAAAGGAGTGCTTCATGAGACGAGTGATAGTCTTTTCAGCATTTGCAATGGCCATCGGGCTTACATCCTGCAGCAAGTCGTACTTTACGGGACCGTCTTCTAGTCAAAATCTTTCCGGCGTTGCAATCCGGATGTCTCTTAAGAGTGCGACATCCAACATTACATCGATAGTGGGAATCCTTTCAAGACAAGGCTACGATACGCTTACATCTGATTTCACAATTCTGAACGACACCGCAACGTGCCAATTCAGTGACATTGCCACGGGCACCTGGCACCTTCAGGTAAATGCCTACAATTCTTCCAATGTACTAAAATACAGCGGTGGCGCCGATGTCCAGGTCCTTGGAGGCGAGACAACCCCTGTGAACCTCGTCCTTAACCCGGCTTCAGGATCAATCAACGTTACGGTGACCTGGGGAACGTCAGATACAACAGCAACCGATATGGCGTTGGAGTTCGACGGGGCTTCAGGCGAAGTGGTCTTTCCATCTTCGAGTGTACTTCAGTCACAAAAATTCACCGTTCAATTCAAGGCGTGGTTCTATCCGACCTCCGAGGTCGTCGTTCCTCTGATAGATCCAACCGGTGCCAACCTTTGGAATACGGCCGATGGATACGAGATAAGGTATGAGAAGAACGGGTTTGGGTTCACGGTCGCGCAGCAGTACAACCTGGCGTATGGCATCCAGGATACCACTCCACTTCCGGTGAATCAATGGACAAACATTTCCTGCACATATGACGGCCACCAACTGGCAATCTACGTCAATGGAAAACTTGGCAAGGACACGACATACTCTATGCCTGTGTATTACGGGTATCATGGCTTCACGTTAGGTGAGGCTTTCCATTCGTTTTATTCGTACGCACCACTTTATTTCCATGGGGCTATCGACAACCTGCAAATATGGAATTATGCATTGAGTCAGAGCCAGATTGATTCGACTATGAATGCACACCTGACCGGAAGGGAAACGGGATTGGTTGGGTATTGGGACTTCAATCAGAACAGTTCGGACCGGGTTGCTATCGACAGGACCGGCAACGGTGACAACGGAACGTTGGAAGGCGGCGTCCAGTTTGTTCCGGCGAGCTCAATGTGAGCGATACGGGAGATCCCGGCTCACTGGACAAATGTGCTGTGAATTTTAACCATCGGGATGATAAACAACACTAACGCAGAGAGTAATTCGGATATGAAGTTTTCTCTCCTGATCCCAACAAAGAACCGACCTGAGATGCTCCGGACGGCAATGAAGCATATCCTCAACCAGAGTTATGAGAACTTTGAGGCCGTCATAGTTGACGACGGAGAGTCGCCGAATGAGGAGATGGTCTCACTATCGTCAAAGGACAGCCGGGTGAAGTATATATGGCGCCACTCGCGCGGAATCGGATCAGCCATGAACGATGCACTCCGCGCGGCGACGGGCGACATCATGAACTGGCACAACGACGATGACTTCATAGCACGAAGGACACTGGAATTCGTCGCGAAGAATATCGGTGATGCTCAGTGGTGCTACGGCGTTATCTTAATCATGAACAAATATCGGATTCCAGTGGGGAAAATGGGGAGGCCCTTTGACTTTGAAGTCGAGAAATCGCACAGCACCCTTCCCCAGCCTGCAGTCTTCTGGACAAGAAAAGCTTTTGAGACGGTTGGATTCTTCGATGAATCGATCGACCATGTAACCGATCATGAGTATTGGATGAGGCTTGCCACGAATTTCGAGCCGAAGTTCTTCAGGAAGATATTCGCATACTATTTCGTTCACGCCAATATGGGATCCAAACTGTTCGCGGAATTGAAAACTGAACAGTTCATAAAGGTACGCGAAAAGTATAAGGACATCGTCCCCCTTTACTCAAGTCATCAGTAAAGTACGCATACCAATTCCGACTCTTAATTTGTGGGGGAGATTCTGCCGTACTGGTTTTCGCCCCCATTTGGTCACTTAGAAGCTAAGCGCACTTCCCTGACAAACTTGAGAACTGTGTCTCTAGTCGGCGGAACTCTTACTATTCGTTTTATCTTTTCCAAGCTGATCTCGTATCTCTCGACCGCAGGATTGTCCCCGAAGTATTTTACCACGTAGCCCGGCATCGCAGCTGAAATCACCTCGCGAATCGTTACCAATCCGTCGCCGCAAAGGTTGAAGATCTGATTCTCGTACTTCTTCGACAATACTGTAAAGATAGCTTCCGGTGTGAAGTCTGTCGATAAATATTGGTAGGCAGAATCAATGTTCACTCGAAGTGGAACGTTGTTGAGTAGATCATAGATAGAGTTCTTCTTCAACCCCGGTCCAACAAAGCCGCCGCACCTGAAGATTAGCCATGAATTTGCATAGTTTCTTACCAGATTTTCGGCAAGCAGCTTATGCAACCCGTATTTGGAAATTCTCATGGGGTCAATCGGAGAGTTTTCGCTGTTCGACTCCGGATTGCGGACGTCGTTGTACACGTCTATGGTCGAGCAAATAACGTAGGTCCGGTACTTGAAATCCAGCAGGCTACGCTGGACACTGACGACGGTTTCGGAAAACTCTCTAAGCGGTTCTTGGGCGGCCAGAAACTTTTTAGAGTTGCCGTTTGCGTTTATGATCACATCGAAGTTCTGGCCTGCGAACTCGGTATAGTTGTCTCTCCCGATTACGGAGTGGTCTATGGAGTTCTTCTCCAGGTACCTGACGAAGGCTGATCCGACGAATCCGCGTCCGCCGATCACCCCGACCCTCATAACCTGATTCTACCTTTGTCGTAGTTTGCGTCGAACCAGGCGATTGTCTTTTCCAATCCTACTTCCAGCGGCGTCTCGCAAGACTTTCCCAGCGACTTAAGTCTTTCAACGGAAAATATCCTCACCATCTGTCCGTCGGGCTGTGTAGTATCCCAGTCTATTTCACCGGTGTACCCGACTTTCCGTGCGATGACGGCCGCGAGTTCCTTCATGGATATGGTTGTTCCGGACGAGATATTGATCGGTGAGTCACCGTCGTATTCCAGGAGAAAGAACGGGAAAAGAGAGGCAACATCGTGCGCGTAAACAAAATCACGCTGAGGTTTCCCCGTCCCCCAGAAACTCAGCTTGTTTGTGCCGCTTCTCTTTGCTTCGTAGAATTTTCTGATCATGGCCGGGATGACGTGAGATTCGGTCAACGAATAATTGTCGTACTCTCCGTACAGATTTCCGGGGACGACCACGACGCTGTTGAACCCATATTGCTTCTTGTAAGCCCAGGACTGGACCAGCGACATCTTCTTCGCCATCGAATAGCCGGCGCTCTGTATTTGGGAGAATCCGTCCCACATCACTTCTTCTTTGATGGGAGACTGGGCAGTGGAAGGATAACTGCATCCACCCATCGGTACTATTATCTTCTTCACCTTGTGCAGGTGCGCATAATGGAAAGTCTGCGTGATCAAAGTGATGTTTTTGTAGTAATAGTCTGCAGGCTCCATCCTGTTCGAATAGATTCCGCCGGACCTCGCCGCCAGATGGACGACATAATCGGGCCTTATGTCCCGGAACATCTTATCGACCTGGTCCTCCTTCATGAGGTCATAGTCTTTTGAAGACACACCGATGATCTTGAAATTCTTTAGCGCGGAAAACACTTCCATCGTGTGTTTGCCGACGAATCCGTTGGAGCCGGTAATAAGTATGGTCTCGCTCATCGTTCTCTACAAATTCGTAAACATCTTGTTGTTGTTTGAAATTATCGAGTAAGCATTTGTCAACTCCTTTATTCCGCTCTCGATAGAATGGACTGCAGCCCACGGTTCCTTCGGATCGACGCTTTCTATCTTGTGGTTGGACACTATATAGTTTCGGCGGTCCGGGTCCTTGTTGAACTCCGACTGTGTCACGTAGAAATCGGGAATTTGCTCCTTGATCTTCTCGCAGAGCTCCATCTTGCTCAAATTGGCTGTCGTAAGTCCTGCGTTGTACGGCTCACCCTTCATCTTATCCCATTTGTTGAGAGTATAGATGAAAGTCCTAGCGACATCCCTAACATGTATGTAGTTCCGCTTGAAGTGGGATTCGAAGAGGACAATGTACCTGTCGTTATACGCTCGGTATGTGAAATCATTAACCAGGAGATCGAGCCGCATTCGCGGAGAAACTCCGAACACGGTCGCGAGCCTCAAGGTGACCGCATTGTCTTTGTTGTTGTTCAAAAGACAGTTCTCGGCATTAACCTTTGTGCTGCCGTACAGGCTGATCGGGTTCAAAGGAGTGGTCTCGGTGCATTCAACTAGTTCCCCGTCTTTTACCTGACCTATACCGTAACCTGAATTTGTTGTGGGGTAAATAATTCGCTGGTCTTTCGAAGTTAGGTCGGAGATGAACTCCACCGCCTTCTGGTTTATGTCGACCGTTTCCGTCGGATACTTTCTGCAGGCTGGCATCCCGACGATCGCTGCCAGCGGGATGATCACATCGGACTCGCTTACCAGCCGCTTCAGTAATTCCCTGTCGCGCGTGTCACCGTAAACAAATTTGAAGTCGTCTCTCCAGGCAAACTCGGTCAGGTTGGTCTGGCGGTACATCAAATTGTCCATGACAGTGACCTGGACTTTCTCTTTCAGGTGGAACTGTGGGTCGTCGAGCATTCCGAAACCGTTGACTTTAAGCTCGCGTGTTCCGTTCGTCGATAGGAGGTTATTCAAAAGGAGTCGCTCTACCAGAACGCATCCGAGGTAACCGGCTCCACCCGTTATAAGTATTTTCATTTGACGATGTTCCTTCATAATGTAAAAAACACGAATTTTTGTTCAGTCGGCTTTACTGCGGTCTGAGAGAAGACAGCAGGATTCCATGGTGTGAGAACCGCTGTAATTCAATTTAGGGGAAGGATTCTTCTTTCTCAATGGAAGGTACTGTCTCAGGTTCAATTAGATCGTTGCCACCAACCTGTCTGCGGGAAGACGGGCTTGTATCGAGGTCCCAAAATCAGATTCTAAAAAAGGCCGGCCCAGGAGCGCGTCTTTCCAGGGTTTTGCATGACCAGATACTCAAAACCGATACACTGTACAATGGGATGAATTGGGGGGCGACTTTGAGAATGACAAGTGGCGTTCGTACTCCCGGCTGCCGATTTGCCTTTTGCAGAGCTAGTCGGCTCCGTGAGCAACAACACGATGCCGACTAGCAGCGCATAAGTCTAATACCTATTTTTCGAAAACCATTTTCTTGACTTGTACAAAACCGGCCGAAGTTTTCAGTCGGTAGAAGTAGACTCCGCTTGCGAGGCCGCTTCCGTTGAATTTCACCGAGTATTTTCCGGGTGCCAGCGTTGCGTCCACTAGAGTCGTAACCAGCTGACCGAGAATGTTGTACACCCTAAGCGTGACATGGGATCCCGTCGCGATCTGGTAGCTTATTGTCGTGGTCGGGTTGAAAGGATTCGGATAATTGTCCGACAGCTCAAAGGAGTAAGGTGCCGTCCTGGTTTTTATGCCGTTCGTCTCCCCGACTACGTTCACAGTATCGCTGAGGTAAGTCATTCCTTCGTTGGCCGATCCGATTTGTACTATTCGAAATTGCAGAGAAGAACCGGAGTGAATTGGCACCGGGACTGTTAACGAGCCTACGTGTGCCGGATAATTGGCGGCGATATTGGACCACGTTTTTCCCCCATCGAGAGAATAGTCAACGTCCACGGTCCTTACGCCGGAGGACCTCCACACAAGGTTCGTGGAGTCACCTGCTTGGACCGTATCGTCGAGTGTCGGTGAGCTGACAAACAAAAACGGGTGTTTGTATGCTCTGTAGGTCCAGACCGAATCATAAGGAAATGTCATTTCGAGTGCAGTTGATCCGTCGGGCCTGACTTCGGTAATCGCGGGAGTCGCAGCACCGCCCCATCCGATAAAGGTATTCCCGTTCGAGAGCCTTTCCACATTTCCCATAAAGGGATTGTAGGCGTCAGGTACATGCCTGAACTGCCAGACAAGAGTCGCGATCTTGCTCACTTCATCCACCCTGTATTCAACTCCTCTTGAGAAAGGGGGGGTGTGCATATTTCCATTGTCCATGAGTGTGATATCGCCGTTTGTCAATCTTCGTATGTCGTGCTGGTAAGAGAACCCTATGGTGTCGTTCACAAAATTGAACTGATTGTTCTTACCTCCGAGCCGCCAGATTATGTTCCCGGTTTCAGGATCTATTTTGGTTATCTCGCTGAGGTGCCGGGACGAGAGGAGGATCGTTCCGTCGGGATCGACAGCTATGGCATTGCAGTGAAACGGATCTACAAGAGTTGAATCAAGGTTTTGCCCGAGCGCGTCCGTGATCTTGAAATGATCAATGCACCTCCAGTTAAAAATAAGATTTCCGTTCTTATCAAATTCCTGGATCACAACATCCACGACCTTCGCGTCTGTATTCCCGCCGGGCACGATCTTGCTCATATCGACATACTCGTAGTCGTCGGCAAGGATAAAGATGTTGCCGTTCGGCAGAATTCTCATCTCGTGCCCGTCGCCGTAGTACCCGTTTGCTGCGGTCAGACTGTCAACGACTTGTAGCGAGGAATTCATTATGTAAAACCATCCCTTGCCGTATGGTGTAAAGTAAGTTAACTGTCCGGTCGGTTGTATGTTAAAGTCCCATGCCGGGTCAACACCTGTGTTCCGGTAAAACAGTACCTGACCCTGATTGTTGACGATCATCAGGTAGTTCCCGTACTTCTTGTAGAAGGAGTGATTCATATTGGTCGATATGAAGATGTAGCCTGAGCTCGGACTGTCGAGCTTTGTGACAGTGGGAACAGGGAGATCGGAAGGGAGTGTATCGGTTTGGGCACTTGCTCGAAATTCTCCAGGGAGGGTGTTCAACACAGCAAGTGGGGAATGTCTCTGAATGGTGGCTACTGGTATCGAAGGATTCCCATATCCAATTTCAGAAACGGCAGCCCTGTCGTCGTTCAAGTTGGTTGCCGAGATGGAAAAAGAAAATGGATTCATCTCGACCGTATCCCCGTTCGATGCCAATATGGGATTGGCCATTGAAACATCTACCGTCTCACCGGGAGAGAAAGGTATCTGCGGCTGGAACAAAATCGTTCGGTTGTCTTTCGCCAATGTCACCAACCCCTCATGTTTCCCGCTTGATGTCCCGATGACAAAAAGAAGATTATTCCCGATTACAGCCGGACTCAGATTCTCATCGGAACGAATGATGACTTTAGATTGCGGTGTAAGATATGAACTCCCCGGGTTCGGAGAGACGTAGATTATGTGTCTTCCCAGATTGGTTTCCTCTTCCATCCCGTTTATACGCCGCGCCGTCTGAGCGCCGAAAACTGAGCCGATAAAGACTGTGATTAATAGGAATGATACTTCTATGAAATGTTTTCTGTAAAAAGAGATCATAGTTGTTACTCCGAAATTGATTGGAAACGGCATAAATTAATCACCCGGGGAGAGTCCATCACTGCTTGATAAACACTCAAGCAATTAGACGTTGCGGGTAGCTAATGGTTTAGTGTTTTGAAATTGGATTTATTACGTGTCCCTCTCGAAAGCCTTGCCGGCAGTGTTCTGTATCCAAGGGTAAGTCGGAGATGCGGACATCTCAGCATCTCTCAAGCTTTCGTCAAAAGAGCCCTTCGTAAGAACCTTAAAAAGATATTCAGATGCATGTCCGGCTTCAAGCGCCCGACCAGTTTTTCTTGCTTCATCAGCTAAGGACTTCCTCAGGCTGAGATCTCCTAAAAATGTTTCGAGTTTCATTCTTAGTTCTCCGGCTGCTTCGCTGTGGAAAACATAGCCGTTCACTCCGTCCCGCACGACATCGGCCGCCCCGCACATGTCGGAGACTATCACAGGCACTCCCGCCATCAATGCTTCATTGACGACTATCCCCCAACCGTCCCACCGTGAAGGAAGCACGAGCAGGTCGAATTTTGATATATTGTCTATCACAGAGCCGGACTCCACAATTCCTTCGAAGAATACACCGGATGAAAGGCCGCGCTCTGAGACCCAACTGCGGTACTCCTGCTCACGGTCGCCCGTTCCTATCAGATGAAGACGCAATTCTTGCCTTGCGGACAAGAGCGGCTCAGCAGCGTTCAAGAGGATGTCAAGACCCTTCCGGTGGACAAGCTGGCCGACAAATACTATATCGACAGTTTCTTTTTGTTTATTAGACCCAGTCAATTTAAAGTTTAAGGGCGTTGACCGAAAATAGCCGAAGGGATATATCTTGTTCCTGTCCATATCGTATGATCTAAAATAGTCGACTGCGAACCGCGATATTGCCAGTGCGCCGGATGCCCTCTTGAGGATCCTCTTTCCCGCTGCTGTTAGAAGCTTCTTCTTCAGTGAAGGTAGCCGTAAAGACGGGTCAGGGGCCTCGGAATAAATGAAATATTTGGCACGAGAAACAAAAAGCGTCGCGAGCACAGACTCTTGGACTTTACCTGCCCACAATCCGCTCACCACGTTTGTCGCCGCAGCATAGCTGTGCACCTTCCTGATAGCATCGATCACCGGTCTGTGATTGTCGATAAACTGGTAATCGAATCCCCACAGGTCGTTCTGCCAACCGAGATTCGTCCTTTCAGAGGTGATATCGTGTTCAAAGATTACCCGGAGTTTCAACTCCTCAAGCCTGGCAAGGGCCCTGAAGAGTTCACATTGATAGAAAGATGGTACACTTGTCCAGAAGGTAAGATTCAACATATCCTAATCGCTGCAATTTCCCTGAAGCAATGCTCGTACACTTGATGGCAGGCAAAGGTAGTAATCACTTGACCAGTTCCCTCGCGGATTGATAAAAGCGAGAGTCCTTATGAACCGCGACGCAATTATATGTTTGCTCAAGTCTTCTATCGAGATATCCATCAAGCGAACCCTCTCCCATCCTCAACCGAAAAATTTCATAGCCAGCCGGAAGTACTTCGCGAACATCCTCCAAAGTAAAATGAAGTTTCGACACATGATTATACTCGAAGATTATTAATGGCAGGTTTCGCTTAATGAAGTTCTTACCGCCGGCCATTACGAGCACTTCAGCGCCCTCGACATCGATTAGAAGCACCGCCGTCACATTTTCAACTTGAATTTCGTTATCCAGAGTTGAACTTCGCATCGACTCTGCCCCAACTGGAGGGGAGAAAATTGAATGGATGTAGGCGTTGTTTCCACTCATATCGAATTTTACCTGCTCTGCTGATTCCTTCAGCAAAGTTTGAACCACCCTGACATTTTTCAGACGATTCAGTTCTACGCTCTTGGTGGAAGATCTCACACACGCCGAATTTGGCTCAAAGCCGACCACGTCCGTGACTTTGCCCGAAGACGCCATGTCGATAATAAACTCTCCAATATTCGACCCTACGTCGACGAATAAATCAAAATTCCCAACAAGACTCAGTATCTTCTCCAGGAATTTGTGAGTCTCCTCTTCATTGAACCTACCGCTTATTATGAGGGGGAAGCACGAAGAAACCTCCGGGTTCATCTGAAAGTATAAAGGTCCGACACGGAGAACTCTCGGTCTCCTAATCCTGCCCAGGAAGAACCCGATCTTGTCCATCCCGAATTGCCTTATCATGAAGGGATTGATCTTCGAATAAATTACAGAACTCAAAAACCAGAAATCATCGATCAGCTTTTTTAAGTAGCCCAATTCTAACTCTTCAGTTTTCTTACCATCTTAAATTCTTTGAGGTTATTCGTTACAAGGATTCCAGGATATATTCCTTTCAGGAAATAGATGCAGATGTTTGTGTCAAGTAATTAACTCAAAGACATTTTCTCTTGCTATCATTCTTAGAGGAGAGAGCGTCAGGCGAACCGAATGTCTCACCGGTTATTGAACCAAAGAGATCAAAGTGGTATCGTCTATATCAAATGACATTCGTCGCATCTTGCAGACCTCCATTGTCAATTTATTCAACAAGTCATATTTCAAACAAGTGTAAAGTCAAGGTTGTTCTCACCGATCATGTCAACGATTTCCTCCGTAATTGCAAGTCAAGGTAAAGCATTTTAATTTGTCATTTGAACTTCGAGGAGGGAATTATGCCCACAATTCAAGAACGTGAGAAAGCCATCTCGGATTTAGAGGGAAAAGAAATGATCGAATTTCGCAAATGGTTTGAGGAATTCGATGCCGACCTGTGGGACCGACAATTTGAGGAAGATGTCAAGGCAGGAAAGCTTGACAAGATTGCGGAAAAGGCGGTGACGGAGCACAAGAGCGACAAGTACACAGGGCTGTGAAGCATAACGCAGTTCCTTCATTCTGGGAATGTTTCAACAAGCTATCAAAAGAAACGCAGGAACTGGCGCGAAAAAAGTTTGAACTTTTGAAGAACGATCCAGAGGACCCGTCACTTAAGCTCAAGATGGTTGATGGGTATTGGTCTGTCAGGGTAGGCCTACATCACGGGGCTTTGGCTGTGGAAATAGACGGAGGACTCGTGTGGTTCCTGATCGGTACACATGCAGAGTACGACCACTTCGTTCGATGACTGAAAGCGGCTTGTCCCGGTCGGAATCTGTCACTTTGGCAACTTGCCTATAAACGCGAGGAAACACTTGCTCCGCGTATCGGCAACCGATTTCGCAAGACTTATCTATTCACGAATAGTGACCCCTGAATTATACACCCTGGGTAAGAAGTATCTGCGCAAGTCTATCACGGTTGAAAAGCTTCTGCGTAAATTTCCCCGATCGTTCCGGAAGCCGGGAGACTTCTCTGCTCTCTTCAAACAGTCGCTCCGCCAGCGTTTCTTCCTAAGTGACTCAAACAGGAAGGACTTTTACCTCAATCTACTAACATCGCTTGGCGGGTTTGACAACATACTGGACGACGCGGACCTGGTGCACGAAAACAAATACCAAACACTCGGGTCTGAGGTTTTCTCTTTCGGAGATAAGATCGATTGGCACCTCGACTTCAGATCGGGGAAGAGATGGCCAATGGCGTATTACACGAATATCGACGTATTAGGGAAAGGAGAAAGGAAACAGGAGGAGCGGGCGAGACGGGGAATCGGGGAATCGGCGGAAACCGAGAGCAGATACGGAGGTGAGGGACAAGAATCGGGAACCGGGAACATCGAACCCGGAACCGCTAATCTTGAACCTCGAACTTGGAACCTTGAACATGCCGACGTGAAAGTCCCATGGGAAGTAAACCGGTTTCACCAGGCAATCTGGCTCGGGAAAGCATACTGGGTCAGTCATAGTGAGAGCCACACCGAGAAGTTCATGCAGCTTGTGAATGATTGGATCGAAGAAAACCCAGCCGGGTACGGGATAAACTGGCGCGCCTCGATGGAAGTTGCAATCAGGGGGATGAATCTGATTGTTGGTCTTCTCTTCTTCATGGGATCACCAAAACTCGATGATGAGTTCCTTTTGAAGCTATTATGCTCTCTCTACGAACACGGTGTCTATATATGGTACAATCTTGAGCGTAGTCCGAGGAACCATAATCACCTGATATCTGATTTGGTCGGGTTGCTGTATCTCGGGATTCTATTTCACGATACGGATTCTGGAAAAAGATGGACTGTTTTTGCTCACAGAGAGCTGGAACGCGAAATGCTCGGCCAGGTATATGAGGACGGTACAGACTACGAGAAATCGACCAGTTATCAGCGGTTGGTGATTGAGCTATTTACCGCGGCTTATGTCTTGCTGAAGCTGAACAATTTCAGCGTCACCAACACTTTTTCAAGAAGGTTGGAAAGCATGTACACATTTCTCTCATCGTCCACAATGCAAGACGGCAGGATTCCACCCATCGGCGATAGCGACGACGGCAGGATCTTCAGGATGAAAACTAAGATAGACTTTAACGACCATCGCGATTTGACCTCCATAGGCGCAACGCTATTCGGGAGGTCTGATCTGAAAGCAGCCGCAGGCGGTTTCAGCGAGATTGCATTGCTTCTTCTCGGGAGTGAGGGATTTGAAAAGTTTACCTCGCTTGAATCGAAACCCGAAACAAGCAGTAGGTTATTCAAGGAAGGCGGTTTCGCGTTTCTGAGGACCGGCAAAGATTTCTGTTCATTTGATTTCGGAGATTTGGGACAGCGGGGGAGAGGAGGCCATGGTCACAACGACTTGTTGAGTCTCACCGTCTCCGGCAACGACCATTTTCTCGTCGATCGCGGGACCTTCTGTTACTCGAGCGACGCCGCGTTCCGAAACAAATTGCGCTCGACTTATTCTCATAACACGATCGTTGTGGACGAAGCCGAGCAAGCCGAGTTCGCCGGGTTGTGGTCCGTGAAGAAAGACATGACTTCACCCGAACTTGTCGAATGGACCTCCACGAGGGATCAAGATGTAATTGAAGCCCTTCATCATGCATATACGCGGCTGGCTGACCCCGTTACGCATAAGCGGAAAATCACCTTCAACAAGAGCCAACGCACATTCATTATAGAGGATAACCTGCTCGGAAAGGGCGACCACAAAATCGAGATGATGTTCCATTTTGCTCCGGAGGTGAAAGTTGTAGACCTCGGGCGGAACTTTATTGTCCTTGAAGGGAAAGAGTTTGCACTACTTAAATTCGAGCGGCCATTTAAGATCGAAAACTGGGAACATTCTCCGAGCTATGGCGTTATCCAGAGAGCAAAGACGGCCAGAGTGGAACTGGAGACCCAGCTACCGTTCAAGATTCAGACATTTATTTTTATTATCAGCAGTGCCGACGAAATGAACAGACTGCTCAACAGAATCCGGGATGCCGAAACATGAAGAGTGAATTTACCCACCCAAAAACCTTTCGAACCACAGGTGGGGGACTCCGAACTGACGGTAAGTTTCATGGAACTATTCCGAGGACTGCGAGAGCGGCCGTCTTTCTTCAAGTATTTATTTTCCGAGCTGTAATTCATTCCGAACATCATCCAGACTTTTATCTCAGTTCAGTTCAATGGGCTGCGCTTAGATGAAGCTGGCGGTAGCACAAAAAGTGACTTCCGAGATGAGTGATCTCGTCAGGTCAAAGCTCGGAGGTAAAGTCGAGATTGAATACCTGGCGTCTGCCGATACCGGAGACCGGCAACACATTCTGTCAGAAGCCGATATCCTGCTTGGAATGAACCTTAGACGAGATATCCATGACGATGAGTATGAGTATCTCAAGAAGGTCCGACTTATCCAAATCACTCTCGCGGGGGCGGACGGCATACCCTTCGAGAGATTTCGTCATGAAATAACGATTTGCAGCAACAGCGGCGCGTACAACGAACCGATTGCTGAACATGCTATCGGGATGATGCTTGCTCTTTCACGCAACTTCCTGCCGAATCATCAGAAATTGACACGGGGGATCTTCGACCAGGTTACCCGTCACAAGATGCTCAGTGGGGCAACACTCGGGGTCATAGGATTCGGCGGGATCGGAAAGGCTACGGCTGAGCTGGCACGAGGGTTCCGAATGAAGATCCTTGCGATCAACTCTACCGGAAAGACTGACCGGCAGGTCGATTTCATCGGGAAACTCCCCGATATGGATTATCTACTTCGAGAATCTGATTTCATTCTTCTGTCCATCGCACTTAACAAGCAGACCAAATCGTTAATTGGCAGTGAAGAATTGGGGAAAATGAAACGCGATGCGGTACTTGTGAATGTAGCCCGGGGGGACCTGATCGATGAGAGAAGTCTATACGAACACCTGAAATCACTTCCGCAGTTTAAAGCCGGGATCGAAGCATGGTGGGTCGAGCCGTTCAGCCGACCGAAATTTGAGGTACATTATCCGTTCTTCGAGCTGGAAAACTTTCTGGGTTCGCCCCACAACTCTTATCTCGTAGATGGGATTTATCTAAGAGCTCTGGAGCACGCCCTTGAGAACATACTTCGGTATTTAAATGGCGGGGCCTTGCTTAATGTGCAAAGGCGAGAGGATTACACCTGACCCGGCTCACTCCTCAGGTCGGCTCCTCCGCATGCTTTTCTTACGCGATGTAATTTTCTTCTTCCTCAGCCTCTCTTCGATAGCTGTCTTTGTTGGGCCTGTTGCGATCCGTTTCTTCCTAGGCCTGACTGCCATAGAAACTAGACGGACAAATTCAGCTACTGCAATTTGTTTGTTTTCCCACTGGCTCCTGGAAGTCTGAGAAATCAAGTGAAGCACACCGTCCGAGTCGATCCTGCTCTTCAAGGTTGATAGAATACGGTATCTCTGGTCATCGGAGAGCGAGGGCGAATTCTTAACGTCAAAAATCAGCTCAACCTTCGACTCCACCTTGTTTACGTTTTGTCCACCGTGTCCCCCGGAACGGGAAGAGCGAAACCTAACCTCGGAACCTGCAATCGAGAGACCCCGGCCTATTTCTATTTCATTCGTCTTCATCGTCCTTCGAGAAACCGTATTGCATCGTCATAATATAACCTGTGCCATGGCATTTCTCACATTCGATGAAGTCGAATCCGTCGCCGTTCTGGATTACTCCCACATAGCGGCTGCCGTTGCAGACGTTGCACACTGTTTTCCATTCTGTTTCTTTCCTAAATGACCCGTTGGATTCCATCATATTGTTTATCCTTCCATAGTTTTCAAAACTAAAAGACTACTCAGTCTTGCATGATGCGTCGTTGCCATCGCGCTTCGCTCAATTACAATTCCTCAAATACATATCCGCTCTCTCCGTGCTGCGCCAGATCGAGTCCGTCGATTTCATCTTCGGGAGAAACTCTGAGGCCCATCAGCTTGTCCAGCACTTTGAGGATAACGAAAGTCATCCCGAACGCATAGCCCGCTGCTACCAGCAACGCAATTATCTGTGCACCGAGCAGCGAAATGTTGCCATTGAAGAGTCCATTTGCGCCGGCCGGATTGACAAGTGTAGAGGCAAAGAGTCCGGTAGCAATAGCGCCCCATGCACCACCTACGCCATGCACGCCGACCGTATCGAGCGAATCATCGTAACCGAATCTCTCCTTCATCCTGATGCCTGTGAAACAGACCAGGCCGCCAACAAGCCCGATAATCAAAGCCGCCATGGGGCCGACAAATCCGGAGGCAGGGGTGATTGCAACGAGCCCGGCGACAGCACCGGACGCCGCGCCAAGAACTGTGGGCTTTCCCCGTGTGAGCCATTCTGCCATCGTCCAGGACAGTGCCGCCGAGGATGCCGCGACCTGTGTCGCCAGAAAAGCAGAAGTTGCAAGTCCTCCGGATCCCAGCGCGCTGCCTGCGTTGAATCCGAACCAGCCGAACCAAAGAAGAGCGGCTCCGATCAGTGTCATTGTAAGATTGTGCGGCGGCATTGGCTCCTGACCGTACCCGCGACGCCTGCCGATCAGGATCGCAGCAACAAGTGCAGATACACCGGAACTGACATGGACCACGAGTCCGCCGGCAAAATCGAGAGCGCCTAGTTCTCGTATCCAGCCGCCGACTCCCCATACCCAATGGGCCAGAGGATCATAGACAAGCGTCGCCCAGAGGAGAATAAAGACAACATAGGTTTTGAACTTGAACCTCTCGGCGATGGCGCCTGTTATTAATGCAGGAGTTATTATGGCAAACATCATCTGGAATAGCATGAACGCCTCGTGTGGAATTCTCGGCGCATACTCAGGATTAGGAGCTAATCCCACCCCGTTCAGGCCGATCCACTTCAAACTCCCGATCACATGCCCGATGTCGGGTCCGAAAGCGAGAGAATAGCCGAACAGAATCCACTGCACTGTAATCAGACCGATTGCTATGAAGCTCTGCATTATGGTGCCAAGCACATTTTTCCGGCGCACCATGCCTCCGTAGAAGAGAGCAAGACCGGGAGTCATCAACATGACAAGAGCGGTTGAGATAAGCATCCATGTCGTATCGCCTGAGTCTACCTTTACAACTTGAGTCTCTTGCCGTTGAAAATGTCCTTTGGTTGCGGAGGCGGCTCCCTCGACGGCCGTTTGAGCAAAAGCATCGACTGACAGGAAAAGGAGACCCAACACGGTCCAGATCAAAAAATGGTTCTTCATGTATTCCACTCTTAAGCATCACTTGGTATTCTGTATGACACAAACGCCTATGAATTCTTCGTGAATATCGATTCTTCAAAAGAACAGTATGGGCGCGTAATTTATCCTTAGAAAATAATTAAAACGACCATTAATGCAAAATTTATTTAGGCGGCAGTCCTCTGCCTACCCTCGTCGAATCAAGACGTAGCAGTTGGACTTGAAATTTAGAAGCAAGAAGGAAGACTATGCCCAAATTGATTGCCATTGCCACTGAAGATGCGCCTTTGAAAGTGGACCAGGATGAGGTGAAGGACTTTGTGCGCCAGATGTTCTCGGGTCGGCGCAGCGACATAGAACGCCTCCTTAATGTTTTCGGCAATACATCTGTCCGGACACGTCATTTCACCGAGGCAAAATCATGGTACGGTGAGGAACATGGGTTCGCCGAAAGGAATGAGATCTACATAAGTCGGGCAGTTGAGATGTCGGAACTGTCTGTAAAGAAATGTCTCGACATGACCGGGATGAAGCCGTCGGACATAAACCATGTGTTTTTTATTTCCAGTACCGGCATCTCTACTCCGAGTATCGACGCCAGGCTTTACAACGTTCTGGGACTGAGCCAGCATGTTCGAAGAACTCCGATCTGGGGAATCGGGTGTGCCGGTGGTGCGGTCGGACTCAGCAGAGCACTCGAGTACACCACAGCGAAGCCGAACGATTCGGCACTTGTAATCGCGATAGAGCTCTGCGGCCTCACTTTTCAGAAAGATGATGTGAGCAAAAGTAATCTCGTAGGGACATCGCTTTTTTCGGACGGTGCCGCCGCCGCAATAGTTGTCGGCGACGACCATGGGATGCACTCTCATAGCGGGGTGGAACTTCTAAATTCTCTCTCGACGATATACGATGACTCATTGGATGTCATGGGATGGGACGTCCTGGACAGTGGGCTGAGGGTTGTATTCAGTAAAGATATTCCGACGATCGTTCGCGATAGTGTCCGTCAGAACGTCGAGGAGATTGCATCTCAGAACGGACTGAAGCTTACCGATATCAATCATTACGTCGTCCACCCCGGCGGACAAAAGGTGCTCGATGCCTACGAGGAGTCTCTAGGCCTTGAGAATAATGAGTTGAGATTTAGTCGAAAGGTACTCCGTGAACACGGAAACATGTCGTCGCCAACCGTCCTATATGTACTCAAAGAATTCATGTCGGACCATCATTATGCACCGGGCGACTACGGACTAATTTCGGCTTTGGGTCCCGGTTTTAGCTCCGAGCTGATTATGTTTATGACCGATTGATCTACTTCTGGATTTTCTTCTCCTTTATGATCGCTCAGCGGCTCGTCGAGCTGACTGTCGCAAGATCTCATGAACGAATCCTGATGGCCTCAGGTGCAAGAGAGGTCGACAAAGCAGGCTACAAATATTTGGTCCTGATGCATTTACTCTTCTTCGTCTCTTTCCTGTCTGAAGAGTTATTGTTGAATCGTCCATTGAACCCCGCATGGAGAATACTTCTTCCGATCTTCATTGTTGCGCAATTCCTTCGCTACTGGGCGATCTTCTCACTTGGTGCATACTGGAACACGAAGATCCTCGTCGCAACCCGCCATCCGCCCATCAGGAAAGGACCGTACAGGTTCTTCAGGCACCCGAACTATGCTGCAGTGGCGACTGAGTTTGTAGTTGCACCGCTCCTCTTTTCGTGCTGCATAACAGCGGCGGTTTTCACGATCATGAATGCGATCCTGTTGCGACGAAGGATAGGAATTGAGGTGAGGGCACTCGATGCTGAGTGGAAATAAAAATGCCGGACGGAATTATCACATCGCGCTTCTTGTAACACACCTAACTTCGTCCGTCCGGCGTATCACAACACAACACAAGGCATACCGGTTAAGTTCAAACCGCTTTTGTTGGAGAAGATTCGGCTCGACCGGCGTATCGGTACACCTTAGCAGAAGTATGCAACCAGAGGTTTAGATAATGTGATCGAGAACGAACCTCGACCGACGTGCAACTGAAATCAAACCGGAGATACATTTGTCCGGTAGTGTCTCAGTTTGAATCACGTTGCGAGACTGAAACTAACTGCCAGGATCGCCAAGTGCGCAAAGATATTATTATCGAAAATTGAGATTCCTTGGCGTTCCTTGCGAACTTCGCGGTTCGAAGATGGCTAAAGAAGATCGAGTAGCCTTAAGCTGAGACACTACCATTGGTCTTGTCTTTGCTGGGTCGCAAGATCACTTTACCATCAGAAGTCAATTGGGCTGAATTCAGAGCGATCAAGAATTCCTGACGAAGGAACCGGGCCAACGTCCCCAAGATTTGTCGCGAGGATGCAAAGAGGAGATTTTGGGTATGCTCAATATGAAAGTTCTCTTCGTTTTGACGACGCTGTTGCTGTCAGGTCACTGCCGGAACGGGTTTCTACGGAACGATGCGCGGCAGCCGGCGCAGGGGCGTCAGTGATTCGCGGGTGAGTTCCTATCGGGGATCCCGGCCCCTGAGGAGAAGAATTGGAACAATTTTAACCAAGAGCCTGACAGGGTTCCTGGAGAAATCATAGTCAGTTGCCAGGTCCAAGGAAACTTGCCGCCTCGCGGCAAAGAAGTCCTTTCGGAACCGGAAGGACTGAGCTCTCTCATTAATCGTTTGACTGGTATAGAAATTCTCGGGCATCGACCCGTGTGCTCATACATTGTGGACAAGATGGTTTCAGGCAATGTGAGCGAGGCCGAGGTCTGCGCGGAAGCATATCGCGGCATAAAGAACAACCGCGAGACGACTACTTCAACTGGCAACTACACCGGCTATTCTTCGGCACGCATGATGTCGCTGCAGGTTAAAGACCGGAACAGGAGCGACATCAGCGGATTGATTGAAAGGATCGCGAGCGCCAAACAGCAGATTGCGAACGATGGATTTACACTGACTACGGTTGAACCCACCTATATCTATTACATAAGTGTTGCTCCAAACGATCCATATTATGGATGGCAGTGGGCATATCCGAGATCTCAGGCGGAATTAGGCTGGGATATTGAGAAGGGATCACATGCTATCAAAGTCGGGCTTGTCGACACTTGTGTAGATCCGGACCATCCCGACCTCGTGAATAACATAGATACCGCGTTAGGTTACGACTTCGTTGACATCGACATGAGCGCATACAAATCTGCGCACTACACTTTGATAAACGGAGAGGATTATAAGCAAATGGATTCTCTTCCGAACGATTACAACGGCCATGGTACACATTGTGCCGGCATATTAGCAGCCTAAGGCAACAATGAGATCGGAATCTGTGGCGTCGCACCGAACGTCTCGCTTGTTCCCTTGCTTGCCGATTTCAGCAATCCTTCCTTGTTGATATCCGGACGGAACCTTCTGCCGAACAAGCCAATAACAATTCGGTCAGCGAAGGTGGAAAGTCTGTGAATCCATCCGGCCCGCGCCGAGAACGTCGGTACCCCATAGAAGAAAATACAGTCGCAAAGATTGACTCTTAAGTTGGTTTGTAATATATAGGGAATGTAATCGTCCATGTCTGAAGGCACAGTTGGCATCTCACCGGTCTGCTATTCGATGGACATCGAGACTTATTGTATCGTGATTCTCCTTTAGAACCTCCCGGCTTCACCCCCGATCCCAATTCAGTGCGACTTTGCAGGACGACTTCTCATGATGGATACTATAGGAAATAGTCCAATCTAAAGAACTTACAACCGATGATTTTACGCTTGCTTTCCTAAGCCATGTAATTACCATGACTTAAGCTGGGCAGCCCACCTCTCGAAAATCTATTTTCGAAGATGCGGAGGCGGCCGCTCGCCGACAGCGCGTGAGCCACCCTTTTGCCACACGTTACGATGCGCACAGCACAACTATCGGATGGATTTTCCCAAGCGGCAACCATAGGTTATCCTAAAAACACTTTCGAAGGTATGAATAAGGAGGAGTGGCTCATGCTTAAAGTACATGATTCAAACGGGTCATAACGCCATTGCTCGTCTCTCATGCACCTGGGCACGGCTCATTCAGCACGACGGAGAGGTATATCAATTGTGATCTCTCGCGTCTTAGCTCGTGGCTGGAAGCGACCTTTTCAGCGGCAAGCTCTTGACAAATTACCAGCACTCATATCACTGCAAGTGCCTGCGCCGCGCTTGCCACCAATATTCCTTTTGACATAAAGGCATCTTTGAAGTCTGTCGATTCCCTAACAATTTGAATCGAGTACTTCGGCTTCACTATATCCATAGAAAATTGTCATGACAATTTTCTATGGATATAGAAAGAAACAGCCCTACTCCACGCCGAATCGTTTGAACGCATAGTATTTTGGGAAATCCATTAGAAGAGTGAAGAGTCCGGAGAACACAAGGACCGCAACCACCTCGCTCGTGGTCAGTGCCGGAATTATAACACCGTACACCCCGAGGAATGCAAATGCTATTATTGCAGCAACCGATGAAGCGAGGAGTGCTTTGCCCGGTACTGAATTCCAGAACAATTTTCTCTCCCTTACTATGAGCACTCTGAACTGGCTCGTGAACACAAGCATCAACATTATGAAAGTCTGGAGCTGTATCAGGTCTAGATGGAAGTAGTTGACCCCGAAGACTACTGCGATTATCCCTTCGATCACCAGCAACGCTCCCACTACCAGCGATGCGAACGTGATGTCCCGTACATTCCAATTGTTCGGTGCGACAGTGTGCTTCACGTTGTCGGTGGCTAGCGACATGGTCACAAAGTCGTTTGCGAATACCAGAAGCGCCATACCCAGCAGCGTCAGGACCATTTTGTCTCTCAAGAAGAATCCTATAGTTAGCAGTCCGACAACCTGAATGACTTTGGTCACCTTGTTTATTACCCAGGTCAACATTCGCTGATACGTTTCCCGGCTTCTCTTGACTGCCTCGACTATGACACTCACGCCAGGCTGTGTGAGGACTACACTTGCAGAAGCCTTGGCGACGTCAGTGGAATTGCTAACCGCAATTCCCATCTCCGCCTGCTTCAGTGCCGGTGCATCATTAACGCCGTCTCCGGTCATTCCCACCATATATCCTTTTGACTGGAGCAGCTTCACGATTCTATATTTGTCTTCGGGATATATTTCGGCGAAGCCGTCGCTGGAGGCTGCTGCTTTTGCCTGATCGTCCTCGTTCAGCTTTTCGATATCCGAAAGCTTGATGATATTGGTCCCGATTCCCACCTGGCCTGCAATCTCGCGAGCTATCGCCAGGCTGTCGCCGGTCAGCATCAAGGGCTTGACGCCGAGACTTCGAATTTCCTCTATCATCTTTTGAGAGTCGGGTCTGGGTGGATCTGCCAGTGAAATAAGTCCGGCAAGCGCCAAATGTTCATCGTTGCCATCAACCGATCTGGCGACCGCAAGGGTTCTATAACCTTTCTGCGAGAACGCCGTAACCTCCTTGTCCACATTTGCCAACGTCTCCGGGTTCACGTCCTTACACAGAGAGAGTATGACTTGAGCGGCTCCCTTCACAACCTTGTATCGTTTTCCGTTCGACTCGACTGTTGCCTCGGTGCGCTTGATGGAAGGGTTGAAAGGTGTGTAGGAAAGCTGCTTATCCGTGTTGAGATTGACACCGGTGTTATTCGCATAATCAATTATCGCCAGGTCTATCAGATCCATTCCCTCGGTGCGTGAAGCGAGTGCCGCGCTGCGTATTACATCGTCTTTACTGAATCCGGAAAACGGAACGCTCCCGCTGACCGCCAGCTTGTTCTGGGTTATAGTTCCCGTTTTGTCAAGGCATAAAACACTGATGGAAGCTGCATCTTCGATTGAATCAAGCCGCGTAACAAGCACTCCCTCTTCAGCGAGCTTCATCCCGGTAGCTGCCTGGACAATCGTCATGACGGCCGGAAGAGCGACCGGCACTGCCCCCATAAGGAAGACTACGATGAAAGTAAGTATGAGCAGGATATTCGTGTGCATGGTAAACGCGTAAATAGCAACGATAATTGAAGCTGCTATGCCGAGGTACATCATGTACTTCACGATCGCCATCATGATTTCTTCCTGGTGTGATTTTGGCTTGGCAATCTTCACCAGTTCCGCCGTTTTGCCGAAGTAAGTATTTCCGCCTGTGTTGACTACCAGGCAGCGGGCTTCACCGCGGCGAACCACCGAACCCGAATAGATCACATCTTCTCCATGCTTTTCCACTGGGAGTGATTCGCCTGTCAGTGCAGATTCGTCTATCGAAACGTCTCCGCTTATGATTTTAGCATCGGCAGGTATTATGTCTCCCAGCTTGACGACAAGGACATCGCCGGGAACAAGTCCGCCTGCTTCTTCCATCATCCAGTTCCCGTTGCGCAACACCTTGGCTTTGATGGCCAGCCGCTGCTTAAGTAGCTCAACCGCCTTCTGGGAACCACGTGAGTGTAGAAACCCGATGACTGCGTTTACTGTAAGGAGTAAGAGTATAATTATCCCTTCGAGCTCATGTTTAAGTACGAACGAGAGCGCCATGGCTAGTTCCAAAAGCCACGGCATCGGCCCCCAATACCGACCGACAAACTCGAGGATGGGGTTCTTCTTCTTTTCAGTTATCTCGTTTCTACCAAAGAAAGAGAGACGCTCGCCAACCGCTGAATCGGAAAGACCCTTTTCTGTGGATTGAACAGCTGCGTAAGTGTCTTGAAGGGACTGCCTCTTGAAGTCAGAAGTTGCTCTGATTTGGAAACTCATTGGATATGTTAACCTCGTATGGTGCTAAATCTTGTATCACTAAATTGGATGCAGGAATCTTGCGTCTGATTCGACGCCGAAAATCGTTTGATTTCGATGTAATTACAACATATTCCGAAGACGTCGAATAGTTTATTTCAGAGACGAATCTTTTTCAATGGATCAATGTTTGCATTTGTGTAATTCTACAAATCGACTTGCTATGTCATTCAATCGATCTCCCGGTTTCCAGCAGTGGAGCTTACGGTGGTTTGAGAAAGGGTTCAAGATGGAACAGTCTAATAAAGAAGGAGTTGCGACTCTCGGCGGCGGTTGCTTTTGGTGTACCGAAGCCGTGTACGACGAACTCAAAGGAGTGATTAGTGTCGAATCCGGATATTCGGGGGGCAAGGTTCCAAACCCATCTTACGAACAGGTGTGCACCGGCACCACCGGACACGCCGAAGTGGTTCAAGTCAGATTCGATCCAGCAGCCATTTCGTATGAAGATATTCTGAGAGTATTCTTCACCGTCCACGATCCAACAACGTTGAACCGACAGGGAAATGACATCGGAACTCAATATCGATCTGCGGTATTCTATCATGACCAAGATCAGAGGAGAACAGCGGAGAAGATAATTAGGGAAATCGACGAGAAGCATATTTGGAATGGTCGAATAGTTACAGAGGTATCTCCATTTGCAGCATTCTATAAAGCGGAAGATTATCACCAGGAATATTTCGCAAACAATCCAACCCAGGGATACTGCCGTCTCGTGATATCGCCAAAGGTAGAAAAGTTTAGAAAGCATTACGCAGAGAGGTTGAAAAAGTAGGGCGAAATACGCCACCGGAAGTTGCCTGGCGAGACTGACTTTTCTCGGCTTTATTTCTTTGGTACGTCAGCGACCGTGCGACCTCAATTCGCATCACGGATATTCTTAAGGATAACTACGTCATCGGCGGCCCTCTTTGATGAGTGTGGCGACCTGGCAAGATCCCGCATCATCTGCTCGTGAAATCGGTAATAGAAGATCAAGAGACCGTCAACCGAACACGCTAGAGAATTGGCGCAACATCCACTCGGCTTCAACGAGCGAACGCTGGAACTTAACCTTGACGGAATCCATTAGCATTCTTAATTACCTGCCATTCAATCAAAACGAACTTAAAGGAGTGCACCATGGATTCAAATGGTATGTTGGGAAAAATATTTTTGAAAGAACTTGAGGCGGAAGCCCCGGCCAGTCGCAAATGTCTGGAGAGGATTCCGATGGATTTGTCGAGCTGGAAACCGCACGAGAAATCGATGCAACTTGGCTATCTGGCGCTTCTGGTAGCAGATATTCCGAGATGGATACGGGCTGCGGCAGAAATCGGAGAGGTTGATTTTGCTACCTGGAAGCAGCCGGAGATGAAGACCACCACGGAGCTCGTGAACTACTTCGATGAGAACATGAAGGCGGCGGGGAAGGCATTGCAGAACACCTCCGACAAAACCTTCTCGGAAATGTTCTACCTCAAAGACGGTGGTCAGGTTCTGATGAGTTCGACCAGAGGAGGGACCATCGGATCGTCGATCAACCATCTCGTTCATCATCGAGGTCAGCTGACTGTGTATATGCGGCTTAATAACATACCGGTACCGTCCATCTACGGTCCATCTGCAGACGAGAGAACCTTCTGAAGTCCCGATGCAAGTGCCCCGCCGGGGTGCGCCACTGGACCTCCCTTGGTAGGTCGCCCGGAGTTTGACGGTCAATTTTTGCGATGGATGCCTTCGGCGAAATGTTCGGTCTAATGTCTAGGGTCAGAGCCTTGGTCGCCGGCATTTGCTGTGTCATCGTTCGACGATGGATTTGTTCGAATCTCTTTTACGACAAGAAATGTCCGCAGGATTGCCAAATGGCCGAACAATTTTGAGTCGACGATCAAAATCCGTTGTCGCTAATTGTGGACCTGGCGTGTAGAAAAAAGCCGAAAAGTCTTGAGCAAGTCTTAAGGTGATACACTCCCCGTCATTGCTCTTTCTTCGGAAGTCGATTAGATTCACCAGAGTCGAATCCTAATGAAGGGGAGTGACCGGTGCAGCACATAATCACGATTCCGGTGCAAGGTGTAACCTAAAGCCGCCAGTATGCACACCAAGAGTCGGGACGTCGGCAAGTTCAGAATATTGCTAACTACTAATCTCCGGGTATCCAACAGAGAAGCCGCTAATGCTTTCCTTTCGTATCTGGCTTGCGCGGTTGGCGGTCTTTTCCTATCGGGAACCGCCATAGTGCGCCTGATCAGTCCGGGTTTAAATGAAACTGAGCTGTTCGTTCCGATGTTCCTGTTGTTTGGTTTCATGTTCGACTACTTTAGTCTTCAATCCAAGCTTGAAGTCACAACTCTTACTGACAATTCCTCTCTTGCCCTTTTCCCGATCTCCCGGTTTCGTTCGTTAAGGATACGGTTTCTATTAATGCTGCTCGACAAGAGGATGTTGTTCTACCTGCTTCCGGCAATTGCAGTTCTCTCCATGCTTGTCGGAAAAGTTGGCATCGCTCAGCTCGCCGAAATGTCTTTCCTTTTCGCCCTGGTATATCTTATAGCTTCCGAGATCGTTTTTCCGATTTTCGTCCTCCTCAGGAAGTTGGCGAGCCGTTACAGCGCAAAGACGGTGACTCAGGTCGCAGCCATACCATTCTTGATCGTTTTTCTCTTGCCGACAATATTCCATTTCAAAGAGGACTTTTTTCTCCATGTTCCGGTGGTTTCGGAATTTGTAGCTGGGTTTGCAGACATCGTCACAGCAAACTCATCGGGGGCCGTATCGCAGTTGGCACAGCTATTACTGATTGTGGCTGTCCTGGCAGTTTTCCTGCTGTCAGCCGACAAAGTCGCATTGAGGTCGGACGAAGTTTTGAGGGCAGTCCGGGCAAAATTGACAGGTCGGGAGAGAATCAAAAGTGCATCGCTTGTTGGGGTTGCTGCATTGCCGCGCGAAAGTTCGGGCGAGTTTTCACGGCTCGTTCGGTCAGAGGATAAAGAGAGCTTTTCGGTCGGGATGTCTTTGCGACGCTGCATCCTGCTGGATTGGAAGATCCGTCAGAAGGAAGAGCGGGTTGTTTATACCCTTATTATGTACCCCGTCATGGCAGCGTGGATGGGAGGAATGATGTCTCACAAGATCCACAAGCCGATCGACTCGATAATGCTCCTGATATTTTTCATCGCGATTCTCCTCGGTGTTGCTGTTACTGAGAATCACCTGACTCAACGCGGGATACGGCTGAAAAATGTTTCGATTTTCCCTCTCGATCGGAAAAAATACATGCTTGTCAAATCGCTTTCGGTTTGGTCGCTTATCTCTGCCGTGAACTTGCTGGCCGTCGCGCTCCTCGGTTTCTGGTTGAAAGCAGGCGCGTTCCAGGTGTTGCAGGGCGCAATTTACGCCGTCTACATTCCTCTCGTGTTTGTGCTGTCTGTTAACACGCTTACTCTCTACTTCAATTCTCTTTCGCGGCATGCGCTGATTGCGCTTTTGATAATACTTGCGGCCGGACTAATTGCAACGTTCGTTTATGCTATGTTGATGGTACTCAGCTTCTTTATTGCCGCTTCAGTGGTGGTATCGCTATTCCTCCTCACATATTTTCTCTGGATACCTCTTTGGGGGGCGAAACTCGCATCGGAATTTCAGACTCTTCTTGAGGAATCAAAATGAAAGCTATCGAGCTCAACGATCTGCAAAAGGCTTATACTAAAGACGTCAAAGCACTGAACGGGCTCGATCTTGACGTGGAAGAGGGAGCGCTTCTCGGCTTCGTCGGCCCAAACGGGGCTGGCAAATCAACCACGATTAACATCGTCGCAGGTCTCCTCAGGAAAGATGCCGGGACGGTGCGCCTATTGGGAGAAGAAATTCACGAGACGGATTTCGAGTATAAAAGGAACGTCGGGTTTGTTCTAGAGAAGCCGCGTTATATCGACAAGCTGACCGCCCGCGAATATTTGAGGTTTGTAGCCGGGATGTATGACATCGATACAAGAGAGGCTGGTGCCAGGATAGATGAGCTCCTCGACTTTCTCGACCTGGAAGTGAAGAAGAAAGCCAGAATCGAGACTTTCTCAGCCGGGATGAAGAAGAAGGTTTCACTGGCAGCGGCTTTAATTCACAGGCCGCGCATCCTCATTCTCGATGAACCGCTCGAAGCTATCGATCCGGTTTCAGCCAAGGCGATCAAAGACAATCTCAAGTTAATGGTTCAGAACGGGACCACCGTTCTGCTGAGTTCTCACGTGCTCGATACAGTTGAAAAGCTCTGCGATGAAATTGCGATAATAAAAAAGGGAAGAATTGTCTTCAGAAGCAGAATGGAGGACATCAGGTCAAGGTTGCAGAGCGAACTTGGGCAGGATGCGTACTCGTCTCTCGAAGAGATATTTGTCGAAGTTGTAAGCCAGGACGGTGGACAGGGAGCAGAGAAGAAACTGTCATGGCTGTAAGAAGAACGCGTAGGCGAAGTCACATGCCCTCACCTACTAAGACGGCGGTGACCACGCCTACAGGCTTAACATCTCGACCAAAAGAGACTTCTGAAGATTATTGGTAGAGGGTGATTCCCGAGTTGAAACTGAAGTTCGACAGGAGATACCGTTACAACGACTCTTTGAAATATGGTCTTGCGGCCGGGCCGGAGGAGTGGCTATGGAGGTGGGTTGTTGGGATGGAAAAATTCCCTATCGACAGAATCGAGCCAGAAATACTTACTGCACAATTATTTTGATGATGGAGCATCGTCATGAAGGTTTCCAACAACAGCGTCTTGATCACCGGCGGCGGAACAGGAATCGGGTTCTGCCTTGCAGAGGAATTCGCGAGGGCCGGGAATGAGGTAATCATTTGCGGTCGAAGAGAGGAAAAATTGAGGCAAGCGAAATCGAAGCTACCACAATTGATTACGAAGAAGTGTGACGTCTCTAATCCGCGCGACCGGGAAGAACTGTTCAACTGGACGGCCAAGAATTTCAAAGACATCAACATTCTGGTGAACAATGCCGGCATCCAGAGAATGATCGATTTGAAAAAGGGAATCCCGGAGCTTGCCAGATACGAGAACGAGGTCGATATCAATTTCACTTCTACGATTCAACTCTCGGCATATTTCATTCCCACATTTATGCGGCGTGAGGAGGCGGCGATTATCAATGTCTCATCCGGATTGGCTTTCGTCCCGATCGCGATCATGCCGATCTACTGTGCCACCAAAGCGGCGATTCATTCGTTCAGTATTTCCCTGAGGCACCAGTTGAAAGACACTTCGGTCAGGGTTTTCGAGGTGATTCCACCGACCGTGGACACAGAGCTTGACAAGGGAACGCGGACTCAACGGAACATGACATATCGCGGCATACCGCCGGCAGAGGTGGCTGTCGCGACGATGAAAGCACTTCTGCAAAACGAGTATGAGTGCGCCGTCGGTCCGGCGCAAAACATCAAGGCGGCATCGGTGAGCAGCTTCGATGAGCAGTTCAACCGAATGAACCATTGAAGGACAACGGCAGTCCCGCCTAGGGATCTCAAATGAATGGAGTTTGTCAATGAGAAGAGCCCTCTACTTGATTTTCGTATCGCTGGTTTGTGTGACCGCATGCGGAGCTATGACTCGGGGCATTCGTCAGAACAGTGTAAGACTCGCAGTCTCAAACAGCCATCTTGTCTTAAGCTGGGGAAACAAGGCGCGCCTTTCCGGCGGCATCCCGGCAATTCAAGGTATGAAGAACTGGGGCAGCCCTGAGTGCAGCATGGTAGACGATTCCTCGTTTCTGTTTCAATTCGGAAACGGCTCGCGACTCGGAGTGATTGCTAGACAATTATCTCATAAGAGCGTTGTCGGGCTCTTTCTGATTACGCACGGCAACAGACCGCCGTCAGGAGCAGACTACATCGGTCTCTTCTTCAAATACTTTGCAGGTTATAAACAGGGGATATGCTACTGGTTCATGAATGATTGGAATCCATGGACAAAGCCGATGAAGGTGGAGGCCATTGATCGCTTTCCTGACCACGGCGTCCAGTTCTTTCTCTGGCAATACAAGGATGGCGCATACGGCGCAGCAATGCCGCTGAGTGGAGAGGGCTACGAATCATCGCTCGGCAGGAGCGGTGACGGAATCGGAGCAAAGGCCGTGAGCGGATACGACGGCGCGAGATCTGCTCTGGTACCGATGCTCGCAGTCGGATTTGGATCGGATCCTTACAGGCTCATATCCGATCTGTACCATGATGGCCTTTCGATGATCGGGAGGTCGAGCGATCTTAGGGCTAATAAGAAGTACCCGAAGATTCTTGATTACTTCGGATGGTGTTCGTGGAACGCCTCAAACAACGGCAAAGACCTGAGCGATACACTGCTCATCGATGCGGCACAGTCATTTCGCACTCACCGGTTTCCCCTATCATGGATCATCGTTGACGATGGTTGGCTGCAGAATAGAGATGGGGCGTTGGAGAGCTATCAACCGATTCCGTCGAAGTTTCCCGGCGGGTTCAAACCCGTGATCCGGAGGCTGAAGAAGGACTACGGAGTTAAGTACGTCGGGGTATGGCATACGATAAACGGCTATTGGAACGGTATCGATTCGAATTCGGCGATCGGGCGTCGCTTTAAAAGAGCCATGTTCTCGTGGACGGAAAAAGACCCCGGTGGAAAAGTCTCGAGGTTCTATTTTGTTTCTCCGTACTCTGATTCGCTTTCCTTGTTTTATGATGATTGGTATGGATATCTGAAATCCCAGGGGGTCGATTTCGTGAAGGTGGACAACCAGTTATCGATTGCGGGCATGGCGAGAGGCAAATATCCGGTTTTTGATTTTGCGAGAAAAATCCACGAGCAGTTGAACCATGCCGTCGATAAATACTTCGGCAACACGGTGATAAACTGCATGGACATGGGAAACGATGCGTACTTGAATTTCGGGACGACTGCCGTCGCGCGCAGTGAGGAAGATTTTTTCCCCTATGAACCCGGTCTGAACTATGATATCATGAGGGGAAATGCGGCCGTGCATGTTTTGGGTGCCGTCACCAATTCTCTTTGGTTCGGGGAGATGGTTTATCCAGATTATGACGAGTTTGAGAGTTACGGTCCCAACGCGACATTTGAGGCGATCGCGCGTGCAATCAGCGACGGCCCGGTATACGTCACGGACAAGCCGGGCAAAGAGGACTTCGGCGTTCTTCGGCCGCTCGTTTGCCGAAACGGAATGATAGTCCGCACGGATGTGCCAGCTCGCCCTACGGAAGATTGTCTGTTCCAAGTGCAGGACCCTAAGCCTTTCAAAGCTTTCAGTAGGTCGGGGCATATCGGACTTTTGGCGATTTGGAACCTGGCCGATACAAATATTGTCACGGGAACATTTGAGCCTTCCGACGTCCATGGTATCCGCGGCAACCGCTTCCTCGTCTATGAGTATTTTTCAAAGTCACATTTCATAGCCGAAAGAAACCAACCCATCCCTGTAAGACTCGGTAGGCTTGGATACATGTTATACTACATATCCCCGATCGAAAACGGCTTTGCTCCAATCGGCTTGAGTGGTTTTTATGATGCGCCGGGCACAATCGAGGGCTGCCGGCGGAGTGGCAACCAGGTTACGATTAGAATTGGGCAGTCCGGTACGTTCCTCGCGTACTCTACAAATCAGCCAAAGGAAATAAAAGTGAACGGCTTTAATGTTCCGTTTGACTACTCGAATGGAATGATATCCGTCGAGATGAAAGGGAAATTGGAGCGGCCTGTAATTCGGATCATATTTTAGGTAAGAACGAGCATGGATATACTGGGGGATGAGAAGATGAACTCACCCGTCCGGCTTTTCATGCGCAGGGCAATCCGGTTGATGATCGTCGCAAATACGGCATTTCTGGCGTTCGGATTCGTTCTTGTTGGTTTCACAATGCAAAGTGTCGGTACGATGGGGCTGGGACTGAAAACCCCATCACCAGTTTCGAATATCCTTGCACGATATTACAAGGCTGGTGGAGCTCTCCGTTACCAGATGGACGGTGCGAACGAATCCGGAGACGGCATAAGGAGATGCCAGGTAGAAGCAATCGGAAAAGTAAAGAAGGACTCGGCGAGTATTTACTGTGAGGAGCATAGGTGAATGGACTTGAGAGTCAACGGAAATGCGGCCCCGCTCACACTTGCGAGCAAATCATTCCGGGAACACGTTTCTCTTTCTGCCGGATACAAACTATCGATCCTGAACCTTGCTCTGGTGCAGCCGAATTTGATCGGCCCGGTTCTCGATTTCCTAAAGTTCTATATTGATCTTAATCTTGCAGTGCGTCAACACGGTCTTGTTCGCGCAGGCGACCATGTCTTCGTTAAGGATGCAAGGCCAAACAGTTGGGCCGACGGCCGCAACGTGCTGATAGGTCATGACGCGATCGACTTCGACATCAGTATCGATACCGCAGATGTTCTGGATCAGATTGCTGTCGTTATCGTTCGCCGCGTTCCGCAGCTCACTCAAGAATTGATTTACAGGCAGCCTGGATGCACAAACCGGTGCGGAATTCTCCGAACAACTGGCTGGAGTCGGCGAAGAGAAATTCGACGTGCGATTGAGTGCCAGTCTGGCCAACGGAAGGATACTTTAAGCTTCTATGTACAATACTGTGAATGTTGTCGAGAGGGAATGTGCGGATTCTACGTTGAACAATCCGGGCAAGCCAACTGCGTCGTGGATCGTGAGAAGAATCAGGATATATTGAGATAAGAGACTTTCATTCTGCAAACAGTGAGGCTAATCATGGAACAGATTATTGCCAGGTGTGGGTTCAGGTGCGACATGTGCATGGCATATGCCGGTAACATTAATTCCTATGGCGATCAGGTGAAGGTTGCCGAGGCGTGGTCAAATTACTTCGGCATAGAGATCTCCGCCGACAAGGTAAAGTGCCCCGGCTGTTTGAGCACGGCGAAAAGCGAAGACCTTCCTGACCGTGAATGTCCCGTGCGCCCATGTGTAATCGAGAAGGAGATGAACACGTGCGCGGACTGTTTCGATTTTTCATGTGAGAAATTGGAGAGCAGGCTGAGATTTGCTGATGAGGCGATTGCAAAGTTCAGGGGAAAAATCTCGGAGGAAGAATTCCATTCTTTCATCGCGCCTTATGCCGGCAGAAAAATACTACAGGAACTTAGGGACAGGCGAGTTGACAGAGTAGATTAATAGCTTCGGGCAGAAGATTCATCAGACGTCAGCGTGAGTTCGGCGATCTTTCTTTCAAGTAGCTTCTTTTCTGTAGTCGATTTTGTAAGCTTTATTGCCGCTTCGAATTCTGCCTTAGCTTCGGTCGCCCGATTGAGCCGCAGGTAGATTTGTCCAATAAGGCTATGGTACAGGCAGTAGTTTTCGATTCTCTTTTTACCTGAGATAGATTCGACAGCTTTCAACGCCTCATGAGGTCCGTGCACCCGCATCACTGCTACCACCCGGTTCAGCTCCGTTACCGGCGATGGAGAAATCCTGCACAGCCATTCATAAAGCTCGAGGATTCTTTTCCAGTTCGTGGTCTCGTAAGTCTTAGCGGCACAGTGCTCGAATGCGATCGCTGCTTCCAGGTGATACTTGCTTACAGATTCTCCGAATGCGGCCTTATCCATATACTCGTTGCCGAGCACAATCAGATCCTGATTCCACTTGCTCCTATCCTGGAGAGGTAGAAGAATTATTTCTCCGGCCGGCGTAAGCCGGCTTTCATTTCTGGATGAATGAAAGCACATGAGCGCCATCAATGCGAAAGTCTCCGGTCGCTGAGTGTTCGGGTCCTCCGTCAACATCTTACAGAGAAGCATCGCTTCACTCATGAGGTCTTCTCTGATCAATTTCTCGGAGTCTGTTGAACTGTAACCTTCGTTGAAGAGAAGATAGATGGAATTAAGGACTGCTTCGGTTCTCGATTTGAGATCCTCATGCGGTGGAACGACAAAAGGAATCTTGTTCTGTCGGAAGAATTCCTTTGTCCTGTACAGGCGCTTTGAGATCGTGTCTTCGGAGGTCAGGAACGCCCGCGCGATTTCTGAAGTGCTGAAGCCGCAAAGAGTCTTTAGTATCAGAGTGACCTGGCCTTCCTCCGGGATTCCCGGATGGCAGCAAACGAACATCATCCGCAGCATGTCGTCTTTGATGCTGTCTTCCTGCCAGTCGTCGTCGAGTAAGTCCTGGACGGGAGGCCCCGTGTCCGGCAACGATTCCTCTTCGCCGTCGGGACTGATGCGCACCGAGTGCGAGTTGCGCCTGAGGACATCGATTGCTTTGTTCCTTGCAGCTCTGTGAAACCATGCAGACGGATTATCCGGTATTCCTTTGACGGGCCAGACCTGCACGGCTTGCAGGAGAGTGTCCTGTACCACGTCCTCAACGAGCGCGAGGTTCTCCGCTCCGAATGTCCTGGTCAAAACGGAGACCATCTTACCGGCTTCGTGGCGGAAAAGATGATCGACAAGTTTATCGACGTTATCCTGGTCCATAATAAAGAATACCCTTGAGGCGCCGAGCTAAATAATCCTAGTCTTTGCGTCGTTGCGTCCCTGCCTGCCGGCAAGCAGGTTTGCGGTGAGATTCATCTTATCACTCGGGCAATTTTCTTTTGTTCAACTTCACCGCATTGATGATGAGTGCCTTCAGCGCTGCCTCGTCCACAATATCATCTTCAAAGAAGTCGATGGCACGAACAGTCTTGCTGTCTAATCGCGTGTTGAACAGTTTTTTCGGATCTTTCACCTGAGCGCCCTTCGGGAATGTCAGCCTCACGGCGTTTTTGAGTGTGTCTGCCACGCAGACAATTCCATTGTGAGACCAAACGGGGACTCCTGATGGCTTTGATGGCTTCTTCCACTTCACCTCTTCGACCAAATTCGGATCGGCCTTCTTAATAATGGCTCGCAACTGTGCCAATTTCTTCCCCCGCCAGTCACCCGGCTCTTTGATGATGTCATCTATCTGTTGAGATGCGGACTTCTCATTCGTGGATGGATTGGTACTTGTTTTCATACTCGGCTCATCGTCCTTGTTGCAACTTTCTTTCTTCCACCAGGAGTGCCTTGCGTGGGATTGAGCAGCACTCCGTTCTTTGAAACTGACGGTTCGGTGCATAGGTTACGATTCCGGCAGCACGGTCTTCGCTCTCCGCTTTCAAGTTTCGAGATCGCTACTTCGATTCGTCGTTTACGAATCTCATCTGAACTGGTTGCGCGTATCCAGCGAATCCATTCCCGGCGCGCCATCGGCGTAACGGACTTGTAGAGCGCGCGCTTGTGGCGAGACTGAGAGGGCACGCTTCAAATCCGCCGGCACGTCTGGGTCCGGCCATTCCTTCATGGGTTCAATCGCCATCTTCACCTTGTCGCCTGTACCAGCATGGGAACTACCAAGCAGCGAGTCGTCCACTCTAAACCAGTGGCTCCACTTACCGTCCGGTTCGAGCCACGTTTGGAAAGGGAAACCGTTGATGGTACGTTCGACCATGGTCTGGCCTCGTGACGGAAGTCTTGCGCTCGCCTCCTCAGGCAATCTTAGAATGGTCCATGATCCGATGTTTAACAGTCTTGTTTCAAAATGGATCATTGACAATTCCCTAATCCTCTCAGCAGCACTAAGTTGTTTGCTTACCTTTCTTCCTAAACCAAAACAGAACGACAGCCAGGATCGCGTTCACAATGAACGGCGGACCGGACTGAGCAAATGCCTTCATGCTCGTAACGAGCTGATATCCAAATACCAGCACATGCCCTGTCATGAGTATCAATATGATCAGAGACAACCTGCTCGCAGCCCGTTTTTCCTTTGCAGCGAGGAACGAGACAAATGCAAAAACCAGCGCGTATAATCCATACAGCATATCGAGCGAGGGATCATGGTTACTTTCTGTGAACTTCTCAGCGAGACCGGGAAAGAGCAAAAACATTATCCCGAAGACTGCAAGGTAACCGGCAATAACGTAAAGAAGAATTTGTAGTCGCTTGGTCACATATCACCTCTTTTGCTGACACGACACACCGGGACGGTGCCAGCGGTGGTAATCAGCCTTAGGGCGAGGCAGCTTCTCACGATAGCAAAGCTCCTTCCTTCGTCAACGGCGATAGTCTTGGCCACCTCTTGTACGCCACGAACCCGGCCAGGATCGCAGGTATCAAGCCCCACAGGATGCCCGGAAAACCGGAATACTGAAAGTACAGCGCAATACCCAACAACGACAGTAATGCCAGGCCGACCGCCGCGATGGAATTTTGTTTTCGCAACTTCGCGCCGGGCAGGATCAAACCTAATGCGAACAAAACCTGTAGCACGCCGATGGCTATCCAAAAAGACTTCGGCAAAGCGTTCAGTGCCCACCCATTAGCGATTTTATCGTAATTGTTTACCACATAGACTCCGCCTACCGCTTCCCACAATGCCAACAGGACTTGAAGAATCCATAGCAAAATGTTCATGCTTTTTCTCCCACCGCTTTCTTCACGAGCGCGGCGATCTTCGCCTCGTGGGCGGGAGTCAACTCCGGCAGTGCATAGGCGACGGGCCACATTGCACCGTCATCGAGCTTCGCGGAGTCATTGAATCCGAACATCGCGTACCTCTCTTTGAACTTCAGTCGGTCGCGGAAGTAACAGATGACACTGCCCTCCTCGTTGGCGTACGCAGGCATCCCGTACCATGTTTTCGCAGACAGGCCGCTGGCTTTGATGATTGCATGCAGCCGCTTGGCCATGCTACGGTCCGGCTCCTTCATCTTGGCGATTGCTTCGAGCGCGGCCTTCTCCTCTGCTGCCTTGCCTGCTTCCGCCTTCAATTCTTTGGCGCGGGCCCTCATCGCAGCTTTTTCATCAGCGGTGAATTGCTGCGACTTCTTTCTGCTTGAGGTGGTGCTCTTGCCCTGGTTCATGACAATCTCCTTTTTGTGATTGGTCAAAGATCGAATATCATAGAACAGATTTGATAATAAGTCAAGTCTGATTTGCTCTTCATCCGTGACCGGTCGACGGCTGTGCAGGCGCTTTGCGGCGGCGTGAGAGGCAAAACCACGCCATGGGAGATTCATCTTGCACATCGAAGACGACAGACCGCAGGTCGGTGATCTCCAGCACCGGCTCGATTGCCGCCAGTACATCGCGTGCACTCCGTCGGGGCGGGCCCACTTCGCGGGCCGGACCCTCGGTGCTCCCGACGAGACTTAGCCACTGTCCATCTGGCCCCAGGAGGCCGGCGACCTGCGCGGCAAAGCGTTCACGCTGCCTGGGTTCGTCGAAGATGTGGAAGCAGCCGCGGTCGAAAATGAAATCGAAAGGACCTGGAGGTGGCGCATTGAGAAAGTCCACGTTTTCGAACCGGCAGCCCTTCACCCCCGCCTGCTTGGCGCGAGCCTTCTCCACTGCCAGCGGTGCAATGTCGATGCCGAGTACGTCGAAACCGCGTTGTGCCAGCCATAATGAGTTGGTCCCGGTTCCGCACCCGACTTCGAGCGCCCGACCGGGTTTGATGCGCCTGGACTCGACGAACTCTGCCAGGAGCGGATCGGGCCTGCCGGTGTCCCATGGTAAGAACCCTTCCGCGTAATGCCCGTTCCAGTCTGGGTGGGGCATGGATACTACCTCCTCCCTCGTTTGTTCAAGAGGTCCCTCTTTGGCTTTGCGATTTTGAATATTGGAGCCTGTTTGAAATTTGGCATATGGATTTCGCGATTAACTAAAATGTCGTCATCCCTCTTACTTCGACACTTCCATCCTGATCGAGGACAGGGCAGCCTTTTGCAATTTCGAGTGCCTCGCTCAAGTCACGTGCTTTGATGGTACAGTGATTCCCCACGATTTCTTTCCCTTCGGCAAAAGGTCCATCCTGTACCACCTTCTTCGATCCCGATATAACTTTGGCGACAGACGTTGAGAGCTGCTGACCGGGCGTAATCCTTCCGTCTTTCACAAGACCTTCCATCCACTTCTGCCAATTCAGCGCTTCCGTCTGGAATTCCTCCGGCGAAGCTGAATTATTGTAGAATTTGTTTCCGACCGGAAATCTGAACAGGAGCATAAAATCTTTCATTCTGCTTTTCTCCCTTTAAGGTATGAATCGGTTATGTCGTCCATCTCGGTGATTTCTCTGACCTCAACCATGCCGCCGGCTTCCAAGACGGGACAACCCTCTGCTATCGTTATTGCTTCTTCGTAGGACAGGGCCTTGCAAATCAGATAGCCGCCGACTATTTCCTTTCCTTCCACAAACGGTCCATCCGTTACGGCCTTACTCTTTCCGACGACCTGTTTCCCCGTGGGGCCGAGCGGCTGTGCCGCGATAAAGACCTTTTGCATCTGCAGATCGTCCATCCACTTTTTCCATTTGTCCATGTGGCTCAGGAAATCCTGCTCGGGTCGCGCGGTGACCCTGTCATATCCGCCCCGGAAAAGCAAGAGATACTCTTTCATATTCTACTCGCAGATTTGTTCCGCTGCTGACTCGCGGTGTTACCTGGTTTTGCTGGACCGGTAGGTTTGATGAAGTTTAATGCTAGCATTATCCAGTTTTCAAAATTTTTCTGTGATGTCATCACTGATTCGTCGATCATGACCATTCTTTTTGACACTCTTCCTTTCATGATCAGCGGACTGCATCCATGTCGTTGGACCGCTTCCGCGGCAAGGTCAGGAGAGAGCCGAAGCATCATCTCGCCGCCGCGAACTCCAAGGCACATCCTTCCGTTCACCATGAACACAAGAAAACCGAACATCTTCTTCTCTTCGACTTTCCTGTAATTGACCAACTCTCCTCTGATACGGTTAGCTAGTTCCACATCGTATGTCATGCTCTATCCACCTTTATTGAGCCATGAAAGCTTTGAAATCCTCGGTATCGAAATATATGGACGACGAGGCGAGCTTGTCGCCCCTTACCGATAAAATCTCAACAACCTCTTTCGTCGAGGTGTTCCCCTTGGGGGAGCGCAGATCGTACGCCGCGATGGCACACGCCTTGTTCCTTTCGACGATCAGCTCCTTCACCTTTACGCCTGTAACGGCGCGGAGGAATCTTCCGGTAATTTCAACATAAGATGCCTTGCCGTGGGTGGTCTGGGCGGGCATCGTGAATGCCATTTCGTCCGAGATCAACGATTGCCAGTCGGCCTTCTTTTCGATTGCATCGAAGTACTTTGTAATGACCTCTTTCGTTGGTGAGTCTGCCATTTTCTTTCTCCTTTATCTATCTTGCTGTGCCTTCTTCTTTTTCGTAATGTCGCACAGCATGTCTGAATGTATATTCAATCCGACGTTGGTCATGTTATAAAGATGCTCGCTTGCGACCAGCCAGATTATCTCGCATATCTCCCGGTCTGAAAAATATTTTGCCATGTCGGCGAAAAGTCCAGGATCGGCTTTCTTCTCCTTCGTCAGCTTCGTCACGTAATTCAAGGCGGCTCTTTCACCTTCGCTAAAGAGCGGACTCGTCTTGTATTCGTCGAGCGCATCGAACTTTGCCATGTTCATTGACTTGCTGATCGCAAAGTACCGGCTCGAGTCCATGCAGAAGAGACAGACGTTGATTCGCGCCACTTGCTGGCGGATAAGAACGGCGGTTTCTTCAGGTAATGTCAGCTTCTTGTCTAATCTCCCGACCTTTGTATAAAAGAGGCCGAACGCATTTGGCAGTCTTGCCGAATGAACCGCAAGGGGAGACATTACTTTGCCAAACTGCTTCTTCATGAAATAGTAAACAAATTTCATCAAGAGTGTCTTCGGCTTTTCTACCGGTGGAAGGAACGGACCCGTTGCGTCCACTGCTGCGGAAATTGTATATGCTAATTGTGTGCTCATGTGTCACCTTTGATTTTTTTCGCTCACCTTGCCTTCGACCTAGGCAAGATTTGATTGGAAGTACTCTGTTACCATAAGATAGCCGCCATGTCACATCAGCGCCCTTGGGGAGGTTAGCTGGCGGCGATTTCTATGACTTCGGTGCTTCCGCCGGATTCGAAGATCGGACATCCTTTTGCAAGCTCAACGGCTTCTTCTAGAGTGTCGGCTTTTGACATCATATATCCGCCGACTATTTCCTTACCCTCGATGTAAGGCCCGTCAACGACTCTTTTCACTGTTCCACTGATTGTTGCGCGTGTAACGGTTAGCCTCTGTCCGACATTCACCCTATTCTCCACCGCAAGCCCGTCCATCCAGTTCTTCCATTTCATCATTGACTTCTGCATCTGTTCCGGTGAGACATCTGCAGAATCGAGGCTGCCTCTGAACAGCAATAAATAATCTTTCATCTTGAACTCCTTTGCAGTCTATGTTAGGCATTACGGCCTGGTTCCCTGAATATTGGTGCCGGCTTCTAAATATCCGGCAGATAATTGACCAAGAATGCTCAAAGACACATAGGGAATCGTCAAATCCGAACATAGTCACATTGTTATGCTTTGTGCCCTGGTGACTTTGTGGTTGCATAAGGGCTTTTCGGCCGCGCTTCTAGTTGTTTCAATTGGATGACGAACGAACACTCTGAATTTGGACAAGTGAGTAGGATCGATTCTTGATGAGATTTCACGGGTCCTCGCCTGCGAAGCGATTCAGCCGACCTCTCCTTCTATGAAAGAAGGGGAAGCGTGTAAATGCGAGTCGAGTCCGGTCGAAAGTAGTGGCAATCGATGGATCGCAGGAATTTAAAAATAACCTTCGGAACTATTCCCTCCCTTTAGTTATATTGGAACAGTTAAAGAAACATCTTCTCCCCTCCAAAATAGAAGAACGGGCGACGGTGTTCAGAAGCCGGGACTTGGTCTTCTTCATAGGATAATCAGGATAGTAGAAATCTCATATTCCTCCATAGCGGTTCAACTTCCCAGCATTATTATCATTCATTTATCATAAAGGTTTTATGAAATCACAATCTTTTATCCTGAGCGATCAAATAGTCGAACTGCTTGAAGCTCAGGGAATCACGGTGGCGACGCCCGTACAGGAACAGATTATTCCCGCCATCACCAAAGGTCAGGACGTCCTGGCACAGTCCGAAACAGGATCGGGGAAGACATTGAGTTTCGCGATCCCAATCATTGAACAGCTTCAGAGACGCGACGGTCTCAGGGCTCTCGTTCTCGTACCCACGAGGGAGCTGGCGGTCCAGGTGTCGGGCGAATTCATCAAATACTCGGTCGGAAAACACCTCGGCATAGTGCCCGTTTACGGCGGAGTCTCTATCAGCAATCAGGCATCGAAACTTCGTCAGGCAAATGTCATCGTTGCAACTCCGGGCCGGCTTATCGATCTGCTGAACAGGAATGCACTCAAGCTGGATTCGATCAAATACTTCGTCTGCGACGAGGCAGACCGCATGCTCGACATGGGATTTATCAAGGACGTCGAACGAATTGCGTCAAGACTTCCGCGGGAGCATCAGACAATGCTCTTCAGCGCGACGGTATCGGAGGAAATCGAGAGACTCGCGTCGAGGTATCTCCATAACCCGAAGAACGTCCGCCTGGAATCTACTGTGAAGCCGATCTTTCTTCGCCAGACATACTACCACACGTCTCCTGAAACCAAGCTGGATCTACTTGCGGACCTGTTGGGACGCGAGCGCAATCTTGCCATCGTGTTCTGCAACCGAAAACATATTACAGTCAAAGTCTCCAAGAAACTTGCAGCGATGGGAACTCAGGCGCGTGCATTGAACGGCAACATGTCTCAGTCGCAAAGAGAGAAGGTCACGGAGGATTTCCGAAGAGGGAAGTTCACCGTCCTCGTTGCGACTGACGTTGCAGCCCGCGGACTTCACATAGATGATGTCTCCCATGTTTACAATTATGAAATTCCGAAGGACGTGGACTCATACACTCACCGGGTTGGAAGAACGGCACGCGCGGGACAAAAAGGCGAAGCGATCTCGCTTGTCGCGACCGCAGAGGAAAAGAAATTCTTTAAGCAGATCCTTTTCAGATATCGAGGCGAGATAACTCTTAGGGAGAGCGGCGAGGTGCCGGAGGGGGCGACGAGGCCGGCTCCCGCCAGACCGGCTGCCGATCAGGTTCATGCGCAGGTAGCCGCTCACTCGAATAAGAAACCGCACAGACCGGAACATGGATCGGAGAAAACCCGGTGGCACAGACGGAGACGCGAAAGATACTGATTGAATGAACCTAGAGTCTAAGCCGCGGAGGGATTCGACTGTAATGGCTTACCTGTGGGGACCATTTCCCACGGCATCCATTGAAATGGACGCCTCCATCTACTGAAACTGCCGTTGGCAGTTCAAAAACCGCCGCAGGAGGTTTAGTATTTAACTAGCCATCCGTTTCAACGGATGGCTGACCTCCAGGGAGTGCCAAAAAAAAGCGATCACCGCCGCCTCCCTATCGGAAATGAAGGCTCTAGATGACAGAGGGAAAGAAACTTGTTCGCATAAACTGCCGGGTGTTTCTGGAATACCGGAATTGCAAGGAGGAATGCCTGTGCCGCGGCAATAAGAAGCACGACAGACTCGAACGCCATGGTGAAAAGATAACTAACCGTGGGAGTTGATTACAGAGAAATGGGTCAGCTCAAGGCCAGCGCCCCAGTATCCAATCTTCTTTTTGCTTCTGAGCTTCCTCAATTGTTTTGAATTTCCACACTCCGTGCGGAAAGCGCCGGGTGAAGAGTCTTCCAAATGTCTCGTAGAAATCTGATAGCATCTTATAGTAGTTCGCGTCAGGTTTTTTCACGAGGAGAGCATCCTTGGCTTCCTGAAAAGTCTTGAACTTATAAACTGGCATCTTTCTTCAGTTGCTATCCTCTCATCATGTCTTTCAATTTCTGAAACAGCGAGTGCGATTGCAGATGCTTGACGGTTGATTGCCAGTGCGCCTCGGCATTGAACTTACGTTGCTCGTCCCTCTTCCGTTCTTTCATGAGCTCCAGGATCCGATCATCTTCTCCGGCATCGAGCCAGAAGCCGTGCTTGTTCTCGCAGTACTCCAACTGAAGATCGTACATCCTGTAATCAAATTTTCTCAACATCGAATCGCAGACCGGGCACTTATAGCTAGCGGGTTCGCTTGACAACATCAGGGACCCTTTTTCTTCCTCGTCATTGAACGCTTCGTTCTCAAGCTCATCGAGCTCCTGCATCGTGAACCACATGCCATGGTCCATCGAACATGACTGCACTCCAATTCCATGGCGAGTCTGGTTTGTTAGTTCCATTCCACATTCGGGACATTTCATCTTAATTCTCCTTATGATCGTGTAGCATCTGTCAAATTTCCTGGCAACTACTCATATATTTCTCATACTCCGCTTTCGTATTTAGTCAATATGGCTGTAAAAGACAAGGTGAGCGGGACCAAAAGAAGTAAAACGGTTTGGCTACATCTGGATAAAAGCGTATGCGGCCACGCGTCCTTCTGTCGCGCCGACTATTCTTATTGGCACTGTTTGCAAGTCGAACCCTGAGCGATTCTTCGCCGGGATCTCGTCCAAATGAACCAGCGACTCCAAGATCATTCTATTCCTGAGCCGCTGATGCGACGAGTGACTTCCCCGTGGATCGATTGTTATTGAGTCGAGGCCGACCACCTTGAGAGTCTTGAATCTCGCCAGGAACCAGCTCGCGTCGGCGGACAGATAAGGTATCAAGTCATAGCGACGAGGTTTCCTCATGTCGATCCATTTGTCATATCCCGTTCTCACTATGACGGCTCCTACGCCGGGCAAGAGATGTGAGATGTTCACGCGTTCACAGCGATTACTGCGCTGTCGTGTTAACGGCAGGGTATCGACATTGTGACTTCAGGAGGCAGATAGCGCCGCGAAATCTTCTTTGGGTAAATCGATCTCAGCCGCGACAAGGTTTTCGCGCAAATGCTGCAGCGAGCCGGTCCCGGGAATTGCCACCATGTTAGACGATCGCTTGAGAAGCCATGCAAGTGCGATTTGTGCAATCGTGGCGTCATGCTTCTTTGCGATCGACTCAACCATGTTTTTCATTTTGTCGGGGGCGGAAGCGAGCGGGAACCATGGAATGAACGCAATGTTCCTCTTCGCCGTGTAGTCGACCACTTCCTCCCACTTCCTGTCAGTCAGGTTGTACTTATTCTGCACCGATGCGATGGGGACAACTTTCTGCGCGCGCTCGATGTCCGCGACGGACACTTCAGACAGTCCAACGAACCTGATCTTCCCGGCATTGACCGCGTCCACCACGGGGCCGAGCGTCTCTTCAACCGGCACGTTTGGGTCGATCCTGTGAAGCTGCCAGAGATCGATCCGGTCTCTCTTCAATCGCCGCAAGCTTCCTTCGATACAGTCCATGATATATTCGGGCCGACCGTTTGGCGTCCACTGACCGGGCCCGGGTCTGGTGAGACCGCCCTTCGTCGCGATGACGATGCCGTCGTAGCGAGAGCCGAGTGCCTCCTGTATCAGCACTTCGCACGTATGCGGGCCGTAGGAGTCGGCGGTGTCGATGAAGTTGACGCCTGCGTCGACCGCCGCATTCAAAATTTGTTTGGCGGAATCTCTGTCCGGGGCATCTCCCCAGACGCCTTTGCCTGTGAGCTGCATGGCGCCGTAGCCCATGCGGTTAACTTCGATCTGCCCTCCTAAGAGAAAAGTATCTTTCGAATTGGAATTTGATTTCATTAGAGTCTCGTTTCATAGATTTGAAAAAGAAAAGATTTGAACGCAGATAAACACCGATGCAACTGATTTTCACGGATCACAAAAATCAAGATAAGGCATCCGCGTGAAGCGCTGCGCGGCTCGCTTGGCGCGACACTGTCTTTACTTATTATAACAAAATTTAGTTGGAACTTAATTCCACGATATGGTATGGTTGAAAACCTACGCTCGGTTGACTATACTATGATACAAAAACTTCTACATGCAAAAACGTCAGGTCAGGCAGAGCAAGCATTCGAAAGTCTCGGAGCTTAAGATCGATTTCGTAAGCGCGCCGGGTCGGACGCATGATGCAGTCAATCCCGTCGCGAGGAAACTCAAAGCGCTGCTCTCCGAGGACCTGGGTTTCCACATTGCGCCCGTCAATAACGGCAAGCATAACTTCCATTCCTTTCCCGCGAAGTTTCCTCCGGAACTTGCCAGAGTGTTCATCGAAAACCTGACATCTCCCGGCGAAATAGTTCTGGATCCGTTGGCCGGCTCGGCGACCACGGTCGTAGAAGCTATTTCAGCGGGAAGAACCGGGATCGGATTCGACATCGACCCGCTCGCACTCCTCATGGGTAAGGTCAAAGTGACTCCACTCGACCTGCTCAAACTTGAGCGTGAAGTTCGCCGGGTCGTGGAGGACGCCGAAGTATCGCTAATGCGCCGATCGAAAATTGAGAAGGCATTGGAAAACAAGTTTGATGAGGGAACGAAGGAATTCGTCGACTATTGGTTCGGCTACGAAACTCAGGTTGAGCTGATGGCATTGCTCCTGAGCATTGAAAAGGTGGAAAATACCGATGTAAAGGATTTCTTGAAACTCGCTTTCTCTTCAATCATCGTGACGAAGTCAGGAGGCGTCTCGCTTGCCTGGGACCTGGGCCATACACGGCCACATAAACTCAAACAGGGCAAGGAAAAGAAATACAAGCCCGCGATTCCCGAATTCGAGAAACGAGTTCTAAAGAATGTTGCGGTTATCCGGCAGAACCCGGTAGCGGGCAGAAAGAAATCTATTCAGTGGGGAAACGCAGAGAGCTTGCCATTGGAGAACGAAAGCGTCGATCTCATTGTAACTTCTCCTCCGTATGCCTCCAATGCAATCGATTATATGCGAGCGCACAAATTTTCGCTCGTCTGGTTAGGAATGCCGGTAGACCATCTCACCGAGCTTCGCAGTACTTACATAGGAAGCGATAAAGTGACTGACTTCAAATTCGAACCACTCCCCCCTCTGCCGGAAAAAGTGATCTCGCAGCTTTCAAGGTCCGACGAAAGAAAAGGGATGGTGCTCAGGAGATATTATTCTGAAATGAAGCGGGTGCTAGGCGAGATACAGAGGGTGTTGAAACCCGCGAAAGCAGCTGTCCTGGTAGTCGGTTCGTCGGTGATGCGAGGAATTGATACTCAAACGGATAGATGTCTTGCGGAAATAGGAGAATCGCTGGAATTGCCGTGCGTCGGGATCGGAGTGAGATCACTTGACCGCGACAGGCGGATGATGCCCACGAGCACAGAAGCTCGCATCGACTCACAAATAGAAAAACGGATGCATCAGGAATTCGTTCTTGGCTTCCTGAAACCAAACCGATCGGAGGGCTGATGAGCAAGATCGAGGACATGCGGCAAGGATACCATCGGAAGGTAGCTACGTCGCTCATCTTCATGAAGAAGGGCAAGATACCGAGCATGGCCGACGTGAGCAGCAAGGGAAGCACAAATATCTCCAGGCACCTGGTTAAGACACTTGGCTTCAAAGTCAGGAAGAAGCCATCTGAAGGTCAGACAACGGGAAAAGGATTCGAAGATCTGACACGCGACTTTTTGCAAGAGGTTTTTAAGTATCTGCAGCATGTGCGGCCCGGTGGGTGGAGATTCTCTGTTCATGAAGATATTTCTGCCTTCACGCCGTACAAGCATCTCGCCGACCTCACTGCGATATTAAAAAGTGGGCTATCGAAAGACACGCGGACAAACTTGAAAAGTCTACTCGGCGATTATCTCGTTACTCCAGATATCGTGGTACTGCGCAGGCCCCTTGATGACAGTGAACTTGACGGGAAGGGAGACTTTATTGGCGGCGGAACTTACCCTCATCACACACCACTCAGAAAGAAGAACAGCCAGAGTGAATTTTTGCATGCAAGCATTTCCTGCAAGTGGACGATCAGAAGTGACAGAGCCCAAAACGCGAGGACAGAAGCTCTCAACCTGATACGGAACCGAAAAGGGAATACACCTCACATATCCGTTGTGACTGCCGAGCCGCTTCCCAGTAGGATAGCTTCAGTTGCCCTGGGAACTGGGGACATCGATTGTGTGTACCACTTTGCATTACCTGAGCTGCAGATGGCGGTGAAAGAAGTCGGCAACGAGACTGAGCAAGAGCAGCTTGAGATGATGACAAACGGCCGGAAGCTGCGGGACATCGCTGACCTGCCGTTCGATCTGGCGATTTAATCATAACACTGCCGGTTTAGCGACTCCAGCTCTCTCCCTCTTTAAGAATGGCCACATCGCTTTTCACTCCCGGTCGCTTCAGCCGGTTCGCGATTCCTTCGGTGCAATCGCTGGTACATACAAGCTGTCAGCATCGGTCAACGCCTGGCCAGATCGCGATTGTCTTTTTCCCCGGCTCGTACCTTTTATCACGCGGCAACGACGAACGGGAATGAATTCCCGCAATGAGGTGCCTCGATCTCCGGAACCTGATGGCCATCACTCATCGCCTCCACTGCGAGGGCTGTCTTCTCGTGTAGATCGGGAACCGACAGAATTTCATATGCGGCCGTGTGGGACCTCATTTTGTATTGAGCCCATTCTTTTGCAGCCCTGATCAGGTTGTATGAGTAATAGCCGCCGTTTAATCTCTGGTCTCCCGCAATCTCTTGGGCCTTACACGCATGAGTTACTATCAGTCCCAGAGAGCATTTCTCAATCCACTCGTCGTAATATCTTCTGCATTTTGTCGGATCCGGAGGCGGATAGTTTATTGGACTCTCTTCACGCTCCTCGATGGGCGGAGTAATTCCTTCAGATCTCCTTCTTCCACAATCCAGTATGACCGTTCGCTTGCCGCATCCCATCCGCAGATCCATGGAGTCGATATCTTCTTTCGTTCTAAGTTCGAGTATCGTCGAGCTGTGCGTCTTTGAATACCATCCGTGTCCGCTGAAAACAATTAGTGTATAGTCGTGCTGTGCCGCATTCCGAAGAGTCCATGTGAGCTCGCTGCGTGTCGGCCTCGTGAGCTGGATTATCTCGTCGTCGTACCATGTTCCACCAAACGGCGACTTGAGGAATTGCTCGTAGTTCTCCATATCAAGAACAACTTCTCCGCAGTAATTATTAGATCCCTTTTCGCCCGGATTAGAGACAAGAATGGCTTTCCTTGTAATCATCTCTGTTGTTTCCTTTCATGGCAATTTATCTGGAGTTAGTTAATCGGCTTCCCATGGTCCAACTTCAATGATCTCAAACTTACCGAATGACCCCTGACACAGTGTGGTCATCTATTTTGATATTAAGACGCAATAACTGGAATTTCAATGTGAAGGCATCGCACTCTCGTGAAGTCTGGAGCGGCCATGGGCAGCAAACACCGGGAGCATCGATTCTAATGCCGGGTGCTTTCACCGATCTGATTATTCGGCAAGAGAACCGGAGGGATTCGAAGAGCGGAGAAATCTGCATCCTGCCTCTCGAATGCTTGGATCTCCCCGGCGGCAATGAGCAGCGCCTCCCCATCCGATGATTCCCGGAATCTCCGCGACTCTTTTTCTTGGCTGTGAACCCCTATTCAATCGATGTAGCTGCCAACGATAATCAGCAAGGACGAGCCAGTGAAAATGAAAGGGCAGAGCTTGAACGCGATAAATGAATGCCTGAAACCGGTGAAAAGAGAAATCCCCGAAAGTGTGTTCAGCATGATAAACGCCGACCAGAAAACAACGCTCGACACCGGACTACCACGATCGATGTAGTTAACTACGCCTGTCAGCAGGCCGATAAAGACAAGGCTGACTCCTTCAGTTATCCATTCCATTACGATGATGTGACTATTGTCAGACGAAATTTCTCCAAACCCGCGCACCACGCTGCGCGTAGGGAACAGGTGAGCGATCCCCCAAGCGAGGATGATGGATGCGCCAGCGTAAATAACCACCGTTCCGCTCATGACGCCCTTATTGATTAGTGAGACCGATCCGGGCTTGCATTTGGATCGTTCTCGTATGCAGAGCCGATGCGACACAACTGGTTCAGGACTTCCGAAAAAATGTCGAATAGGTTTTTCAGTCTCTCAGGATCCTTGATTACGCCGATTGCCTGGAAATACAATTCGTCCACCCCTTTCGGAAACTCAGCGCCGAACCACCCTTCATCGTCTTTAACTGAGACGTACAATGCCGGTTGCGCTTCCATAAGTTCTCTGATCCTGGTATCGGATAACAACTGCATCACTTTGAGTTTATTGTTGCCCTTGATGATGAAAGCATTATCGAACGTCGGAATGCCGATCTCAATGTCTTGCATGCCGAACAATTTGCCAATCCCGCTAAATATGCTTTTGCGATAAATCGTAAACTTGAATCCGTCTTTATTAATGAAAGGAGCTCTTATTCTCGTGTAAGTAGTCGAAGTTTTTCCGTTCGAAACCGTGTAGGTATCTAACGTGACAATCCACTCGCCTGTCCTGGCGACCACCTTATCTCCCTTCCAAACACCCCCGTCAACGTACTCCCCGTTGATTTCCTTGCTGAGTTTTCCCCATATCTCCTTCTTGCTAGGTCCGAACATCCGTCTTAGAACTCCCATCGTTTCTGCCTCCTTTATTCCCAATTTTGTATTTCAATTATGTTTCCTTCCGGATCTGTGACATATGTGAAAGTGATAGTGCCGGCTCCTTCTATTTTACTCGTAGCGATTTCACCAAGCCGATGTCCGCCGCTGCTTACTACATCTTCCAGTTTTGTCTTCACGTCGTCCACATGAAATGCGAGGTGGCCAAATCCCTTTCGGTTTGCCCGGGGTTGTGACGGTTTGTCAAGCATTTCATGGTACGAGTAAATCTCAAGTGTCGGACCATCGTCGCCCCAGCCGGGAAGCCTGAGGTGAACACCTTTAAGATGCGCGTTCTTCACTGCTGTCCCTTTTTCCAACCACTCACCCGACTCATCTCGTTCCGGTGGTACAGGCTTGCAGTCGAAGACCTCGATATAGAACTTTGCCAGCTTCTGCCAGTCTTCACTGATTACGTTGGTGTGAGAATACTTCGTCGGCATAATTATTTCTTATCAAACAAGATAATGCAGCTTCGTCTTTTATTTCTTGTCCACGTCACAAAAGAGTAGTGGGATGGTTATCTCAATAAAAGTTAAAACCGCCTGTTGGCGGATCATCCCACTGCCTTATGAAATAGTACCAAGCTCTCTTCATGTATATTTAGGAAGCAGGAAGGACAATCCGATGGCAAGCAGGCCGGCGACAGCGGTTGCCGGCTGCATTCGGAAAGCTTAGCCGATGATCGTTGATTCAACGCCTAACCAGATCAATACGACTGTGCCTGCCGGAAGTCCGGCGGCCCTTGCGTGTCGCACTTCTCAAAGACAGCAATTGCGGCAAAGAGAAAAGATCCGCCGACCACAAGAAAGAGGATGCCACCCGGACAAAGTAGTCCTGGAACAGACTCCCGGTAGATCATTTTTTGGGGATCCCCTCCGCGCCGGACATGCCATAATAGCCGCCTGCGAAGGCGTTCAATACAACGAATGCCAGGAGAATTCCAAAACCGTATCGCAGAGTCTTGCCACTTCTCACTTCATTGCCTCAAGTGCTTTCTTGATCACTTCTATGTGGGAATTCATCTTGTAAGCAATCTCGTATTCAGATTTAGCCGCACTCTTGTTCCCAAGCTTCTCGTGAATCATTCCCATCCTCCAATGTACGTATGGCCAGGTTGGTGAGTGTTTTGCCGGATCTATTTGTAGACACTTCTGAAAATCTGCAAGCCCCCCTTCCAGGTTTTTGCCCGACAGGAGCGCGCATAAACCGAGATGATAGTAGCTCCCCGCGTTGGTCGAATCCATCTTGATTGCCGAGCGAAACATATCCTCGGCCCTGGTGAAATCCCCCTTTTGGGAGAAGTATAGACCGACCGAGTAGTACAATTCAGATTTTTCAGAGACGGCTTTCAGTCCTTCAGTGAAAATCTCCTTCGCCTTCTTTTCATCTTTCCTTCCTGAATAAAACCAAAGGAGCGCCCGGTAGGCGACAAGGCTCTTCGGGTCAACCGAAAGAGCTTTTTCGTAGGACTGCAATTGCTTTGCCGCATCCTTTCGGTTTTCGTAGATCCTGCCTTCTTCCAGATATCCTCTACAGGGATCCATCATCTTGATCGTGTCAGCCTCCGCCAGGGCCTTTTCAACACTCCCTCCTATGATGCCCGGAGCCTGGAGATAGTATTCAATAAGTGCTGCCCGTGCATCGGCATATTTTGGATCGAGTTGGGTGGCCAACTTAAACTGTTTCAGGCAATTACCGGCGGCCCCGATCTTGCCGAATATACTGCCACCTGCGGCCTTAATACCGTAAGCGTTTCCCAGTGTAAGATGGTACTCGGCATCACCGTAATTCAGCTCGATCGCCTTCTCAAGATATTGGATTGATCGATCGTAGTCCGAAGCCATGTTGATTATGCCGAGATAATAGCAGGCGGAAGCATTTCCCGGGGGCTCCTTTGCGATCTGTTCAAGCATAGGAGCTGCGATGTCGTACTGGCCCTCTTTGACGAATTGGACGGCCCTGTCTAGTTTAGATTGTGCCGTAGCGACCGATGCGATCAATAGAATAACTAAAGATATGAATCCAGGAAATCCCATCTCCAAATCCTTTCTCACCGGTTCAGTATCCGCGGGTGATCATAATCTCAAGCATTTGGTTTGCAGGAATGAGGGAGATCTCTCTCCGGATCGCACTAATCTGGAAAGGCTCTCTTCCAGTCAATTGTAGATCGTCGTTACGGGTCAGCCCGCTGACCTGAACTCAAGTAATTTTTTCAACACGACTCAATGGACCCACGAATTTGACTTCGGAGTCTTAGACGAATATAGGGACACCACTTAGGAATATCAACAATTGAAGAGAGTACAGGAGGATGTTTTTCGAATGTCATCTGTTGCAGCGACAAATCGGTACGCACAGAACTCAGTGACGAAACAGACACGTGCAGCAAGAAGATTTCGTGATACTCCCGGGTTGCTTCGCTCGATGACATGCCGAGCATACAAACCCGGGAGCCGGATTAAATTCAGCAGCTCAAGCTCAGCCTCAACCGGTTTGGCTCTCCTGTACCAGTCTGTAGTCACCCGTTCCGAACTCATCTACGAAAACAAATTCCAGGTGGAGGGAATAATAGTACCAAATCTGGTAGGCCGGTGAATTGAAACCTTGTTCATGATTATCGACCTGGTCCGGCGGCCCGTAGATAATGTAAACCCTTCCCTGGTCGCTTCGCCATCCCTTTTCAATTCCACCTCTCATGCGATTGTTGGCGTAATCGACTCGTTTGTAGAACTCATCACGCATTGCAACCGCGAGAGCAGAATCACCGTGCGCCCGTGTCAGCCAGAACTGAAGGAACTTTTCCTTCCGCTCAGCGAACGTTCCCTTTTTCATTTGGTCCACGATATTGGGAGAGGCGATATATATAAGCGGATCGATGTCCTGGTCGAGCTCGATCGGGAGTTTTGGAAGCTGGCTTCTCGTGATCGAGAAATAGGTCTCCGAGGAACTCTGGTCCTTGTCTTTCTCAACCGACACTTTTAGGACATAACTGCCGGGTTCAAGCGATGCTATCTCGATCGGGACGCGGTAGTGTACCACTTTAGCCGACATAGCGAGGTGGAAGGTCGTGTCGATTTGGGTCGGGACTTCAACCGATTTGGCCAGAATGCGCAACGCAATGTCTGATGGAAGGTGTTTAGTGGTTACGTAGAACTCCGCGGAAAGAGTATCCTCTCTGCTCTTGACGTAAGTAACGGGGATGCCGCTGGTGTCGGCACTGTCATAGATGAGTACGTCGCTAATGCCGATTGGGTCTTCCCGGAAATTCTTAAAGACGTGTGTAAACTCTCTCGATGACGTCTGACTGGTGTTGAAATCGAGAAGCTTCAGTACCAGATAGTACTTGCCGGCCGGCAAAGCAAGCATATCCCTGAGAGTATCGAATTGTGTTGTCGAGTTGGTCTCTGCATAACTCCGTACTATAATGTGTCTGTCGAAGATCTTCGAATACTGTAGCTCCGTAAGATCCTTGTCGGAGAATACGCTGACCGAAAACTGATAGTGTGCTGCAAATCCGGAATCGTTTTTCTCAAACACCAGGTCGTCATACCTGAGGCGTGAATAGAAATCTGCAACCGATGAGTCAGAAAGAGGCGACGGATAATTGACGATGAAGAAGCCGAATCGCGGCGGAAACAGAGTGTTTTTCAGACTTGGAGGAAAAGTTCTCAGCCCCGGACCGCAACCCGAGGAAAAGAGCGCCAATCCCAATAATAAAGCCGAAAGGCCCAGGGATTTGGCGGTTAAGCTAAAACTACTTTTGTGATCCATCTTTCAAAGATTTTCCTTTCGGGAATATGTCTGATGCTTCTAACAATTTTTCTATCGTAATAATCCCAAGAAGAGTCCCGTCCTTTTCCACTGGAGCGACGGTTACGCGACTTGTTCGCATTCTGGACAGGGCATCCGCAGCCATCTCATCCGGTTGAATTGTCGGAAAGCTGCTTCTTGCTATATCCCCGACTTTAGATTCATGCATGCGATGGTGGAGAGCTTCAATTACTGAGGACCGAGTTAGTATGCCGACAAACCGCCCGTCACTAACAACCGGGAAATCATTTTGGAATGTGTGGAGGGACTTTTCGACGACGGCCGTGAACGGCTCGTTCGGTGAAATGGTCCTGTAATCGGTGATCATCAAATTGCGAACGGGGATTTCAGAAAGCGACGATGACAGAGCTGCGGCCTCTGCTTCACTGCTCGCCCCGCTGAAGACAAAAATGCCGATCAGGATCAGCCACCAATTGTAGAAGAAACCGATCACGATGAACCCGATCGCGAGAAGTTTGCCCACATCCGCGGCTAGCCGGGTAGCCTCCGAGTAGTCCTTCCGCATCGCGATCATCCCACGGAGAATTCTGCCGCCGTCCATTGGATACGCCGGAACTATGTTGAACAAACCGAGCAGGGCATTCGCCCAGAAAAGATTCACGATAAGATTTCCACCTTCCAGTGAAATTGTCGAAAACCTCAGCGATGGGTCGATTATTTCTCCTACGATGAGGAGCAAACCTGCCAGCAAAAAATTGACGATTGGACCGGCAATAGTTATGGCGACTTCTCTTGCCGGCTCACGTGGCAATTCGACTATTTGTGAAACCCCGCCAATGGGGAGGAGGAGGATTGATGCGATGGTGAGTCCGTATGATTTCGCCACAAGGCTATGCCCGAACTCATGAAGGAGGACACAGAGGAAAATCAGCACCCAGAACGAGACCGCTTGAAAACCCGCTCGCGGGCCAAGCATCGTCGATTCAACATACCATATAAACAGAAGCAGCAATATAAAGGTATAGTGAATCCTTATTGGAATGCCGAAAAGCCTGCCGACCGGGAATGACCATCGCATCTTGATTGAATTTTATCCTTCCAAATTTAAGGCTCAACTAAATAAATGAAAAATCGGGTGATATCGTTCCGCCATTTCCAGAGCCTCCATTTTGATTGACGCGAACCACTGCTGGTTTAAGGAACTCCACGCCTTCTGCCAATTCAAAGACTGTAAATCAATCTATCACGAACGGAAAAAATTCTTATGTATCCTGTAACAAACCTCCTGACGATCCGTCTAAATACGTAGCCAGCACTCAAAGAAGGACCTACCTATAATGCCTCCTTCTACCCGCCCTTTGCCCAGGGCGGGTTCTTTTTATCAAGACCTCAAGAATTTTTCGAGCTCTTCAAGGTAATTTTTGCCGCCCTTCTCCAGCACATCGATATGTCCGGCACCTGGAATAGCAAGCAGCTGCGCACCGTGATTTAATCCCTGGAGGATTTTAGAGTACTCCTTCTTTACAGTCTTGTCCTCTTCACCGTGAACTATCAATACGGGCACTTGGATCTTGCCAATATCCAGCGCGGGAGAGACCTCGTCTGCCTTGAAACGCGCCATCCTTTCTGCCTGGTGTAGAACCAGTCGAAGGAGAATCCTGCTTCTGATCCCGATCTTTTTCACCTGGTGGTCGAGCGCAATGGAAAAAAGATCGTAGAAAGGTGCGACCGCTATCACCCGGGACACTCGATCATCGGCGGCGGCGGTCTGCAGTGCGATCGCCGCTCCCATCGAAACTCCAAGTAATGAAATTACAGCCTCCGGGTCGTCGTCCCTTATTTTATCGATGAGCTTTGACACATCCCTCTTTTCATAGTAGCCGTAAGTGCAATACTTCCCGTCGCTCTCTCCGTGGCTCCGCATGTCGAGCAAAAATACCTTCTGACAGAACTCTATAAGCTCTTTCGCATAATTGAGCCCGCTCGATTTCGAATCGGTGATTCCGTGAAGGTAGATAACATATCCGTTTCTGTGGTCGCAGTCCTGAGGCTCAATCGCCCAATAACTAAGCCTCAATCCGTCCTCGGTCGTAACTGAGCCGTCCTCGAATTTTAATCCCAGATCAGAAGGGTGCGCGAAGCCGTAGCGCTTTCGGTAAAAATCCGGCCCCCGCCTCTGCGGCATCAAAAGGATTCTCGGACCGATGTATCCGACGATCACAATTCCAGCGAGCAACACAATCGATAGCGCGACTAGTACAGCAATCATCTGACAAAATGATTATAGATGAGGAGTGAGACTTTTGCTATAAACACCTCGGCGCCGTTGTCGGTGATCCAGCGGCGATCGGCGTTGTGATTTGTGAAGACGCAGAGTATATAATTAACTCTTGGAGTATAGATGATCGCACAGTCGTTTCTCGTCGCATCTAGAGCGCCGGTCTTATGCGCAATCTGAATAGTGTCGCGCCACGTGGGAAGGAACCGCGGTATGCTTGTATTGTAAAACTGATACTTCATAAGATCGATCATCTTCCTCGAGCTGTTCTTATCCACGATTTTCTCTTCATACAGTTCCTTCATGAAAGTTGCCGTCTCGCGAGGGGTTGTGACGCCTATGCCGTAAATTTTTCTCAGCGCCGAATCGGGATAAACGCTTTTGTCGAAAATTCTTGCGAGCTCCAGCGTATGTTCAAGACCGAGTGAGCGTATGAAGCGGGTCACTTTCATCACACCGCCGACTTCGTCTGTCAATAGATTGGCAGCCACGTTATCGCTCATATTGATCATAAGCCATGCGAGATCTCCGAGAGTTGGCTTAAGCCCTTTGTGCATGAAGAGCAAAATTCCGCTTCCACGAACCTTGTCGGAATCTTCCAAAGTGACTCTCTGATTCATCGAGAGTTTCCCTTCCTTTATTTCCTGATACAATTTTGCAAGAACATATATCTTTATCACGCTTGCCGTAGGAAACATTTTCTCCCCGTTGTACGAAATGGTGTCTCCGTTATCAAGGTTGATTGCATAAATTCCAACGTCTCCCTTGAAGGCCTTTGCCATGGTGGTGACAGAGTCCTGAAGGGATTGTGCAGCTGCGCTTGTAACAAAGAAGAGGGCTATGACGAACCAGCCGGTAATTTTCATGATTTCTCCGCTTTTTTTTGCGATCACCTCATAAAATAGATGTATGAATGGAAACGAAAAAGGTTAAATGATTATTTGAAAAAATGTGGGAAGGAAGAGGAACGGAAGGCCGCGTGCCGAATACACACGGCCTGTGGCTGACACTCAGACGATCACTTCGTGCCGATCAATGTATATCCATCTGTGCCGAAAAGTTTCCTGCGAAACACCCGCGCAGCCCGTAAAGTTACCTCAACTCTGTATGCTGGAAGTCGATCAGATATTCGAGGGTCCGATCGTTCGGGTTATCTGTCTGTCGGGCATGGAAGCTAGAATCTATAATCTACTCCCAGCGCGAGGATATAGAATCCGAAACCTACTCTTGCCTGAGCTGCCCAATGGCTGTTGAAAAAATATCGGACGCCGGCACTTGCCCCTAGTGTGAAGCCGCCATTCGATGGTGTGTAATTCCCGATGTAAGGATTGTTCCACTTCCAACTTGCCGCTTCATATCCGAGAACCAGACCCACAAAAGGATCCCACTTTCTATTTTGCAGGACAAAGTGGTACATCCCGCTGACGCCAAGATCAATGAAGGTCCATGAGCCGTCATAGTAACCGAAATAGCTGTCATTGTATGAATAGTAATCAAACAATCCGCCGATGCCTATTATCCCAGGTCCGACTTCGCCTGGACTTGTGATTCCGTGCTCATAGTCGAGGCCCAGAGCCAGTGCACTTCCGACTCCGCTCAGGCCGATATGCACCCCCCCGACATCCATCCGATTATCAAATTGTGCATTGGCCCTGGGCGCAAAGAATGCCACCGATGCTAGTGCCAGAATGACGGTAAAAAGGTTTCGAAGCATGACTTACTCCTCTTTGGTTTGTGTGCTGGTTGACTATTCGAGTGGGTAATTGGTACGAGGACACACCTCGGTATCGATTGAAACTGAATTTCTCGGAATTGCTCCGCATTCGCCTTTCGAGGCTGACTTCGGCCACACTCTGCTTTGACTAACACAGCTTTTGGCCTTTTTGTGCCGAAAGATGAGGACATACGAGAATCCTGTGTCTCCCGACACACTGGTTGCTCCAGCCGGGACTCTGTTAGGCGGGCACGCAAGATCCATGCGGCCAGCTCGGAAGTGAACGAGAGAAGTTGATCCTGCCCGGTTGCGATTCGCTATTCCCATGAAATCGAATCGTTGAGCGACAACCGCACGGTATTGTCTGATGGTGTCCTAATTTATGTTTTGCTCAAACCGCGGAGATAGCTAATGTACGCTAAGGATACTTTACCGATACAGAACTTTGCGATCCCTGCGATCATTGCGGTTCATCTGCTTTTCTTCTTTGAAGTGAGATTCAAATTAGGACACTACCTATTGTCTTTATACTTTGCTTTGTGAACCGATGAGTTTTAATTTTAGTACAAGTTTGAATTACGACTTATATCGATTCGCGAAGATTGACTCGACTAACGGGCATTTGATGAAGCTCGCCGACCAGGGATTCCCCGAAGGTACGGTGGTGGTTGCGGACGAGCAGTTCGCGGGTCGAGGCAGGTTTGGGCGACGGTGGGAGTCAGAACCGTTGTCTAATCTTCTGTTTTCATTACTGCTCAGGCCGGTCTTTTTGGAAAGAGACGAGATATTCATTCTGACTTTTTCGGCAGCAGTGGCGGTGGCGGAAGCGTTGGAAGAAGTCGCACATGTCAAGCCGGAACTGAAGTGGCCAAATGACGTTCTTATCGGAGGGAAGAAGATTTGCGGAACCCTGCTGGAAACAAATTTCGAGAACGATACTCTTCGGTACGTCGTCCTTGGAATTGGGCTGAATGTAAATCAGAAAGTCTTTCCGCCTGAACTAAATACGAAAGCAACTTCCATCGCGGCAGTAAAGGGGAAAGAGTTCGATCGTGACGAGATATTATCTGCTATTCTCAACAGATTCGGAAAAATATATGATTCCCTTCGCCAGCGGAATTTCTATGAGATAATGAAGAGGTGGCGGGAGAAGACCGCGATGATCGGAAGAAACGTAAGAGTTGATATGGCGGGCAGAATTTTCGACGGGATCTGTGACGATGTTACAGACTATGGCGCTATAGTGATAAAGACAGTTGAAGGGCTGAAGGAATTTACAGCAGGTGAAATAACTTTGATGGAAGGTTGATCTCATGCTCCTCTGTGTCGATGTCGGGAATACGCACACGCAATTCGGTGTGTATGAAAAAGACCGTATGGTGAGAGATTATAGGGTGGCGAGTGAAGTCGTCCGGACTGAAGATGAGATCGGGATCGTCGTCCTTTCACTATTGAAACATCATAACATAAACCTCCAGAGTATTGAAGGGGTTGGGATTTCGTCGGTAGTCCCGAATTTGACCGGCATAATTGAGAGAATGTCGAAAAAGTACTTCAATTGCAGCCCTCTCATCATAAATCCCGACCTCGATCTTGGGATTAAGATCGGGTACGATGAGCCCGCGACCGTCGGGAGCGATAGAATTTGCGGCTCTGTTGCTGCCTACCAAAAATTCGGCGGACCTTTAATCATCCTCGATTTTGGAACCGCCACAACATTCGATGTGGTGTCAGCGACCGGTGTTTATCTCGGAGGGGCTATTGCTCCCGGTCTCGAAACGGGTGCCGCTGACTTACAAAGGCGGGCTGCAAGACTTCCACGAATAGACCTCCGTTTTCCCGTTGAGGTTATCGGCAAGACAACAGTGGCAAGCATGCAAAGCGGAATTATGTTCGGTGCGGTCGATGCTATGGAAGGCATCGTCCGCCGAATCAGAGCGTCAATTGGAACCGATGCCAAGGTGATCGCTACCGGCGGTTATGCCGGCATCATATCTTCTCACACGAAATTAATCGATAAAATTGAGCCGACTCTCGTTCTCGAAGGAGTACGCATTATTTATGAAGCAAACAGAAAAAGCGTCAACGAAGAGAAGAAGTAAGGTGAACAAATCAGCCGCTTCGAAGCGAGACGAGTTCCGTATTAGACGTGCGAGGATGACCGATCTGAAGGCGGTGGTCGGTATGAGTTCCGCAGTCTCGGAGATTGAAAATTATCCCGGACAAAAGATGAAGAAGGAAGATTTCGTCCATTTTGTAAGAGGACACGGTTCCACCATGCTCGTCGCTGTCGCAGCGGGTGAAACGATAGGCTATGTCACGATATATGAATCAGAGAACTACTTTTATTTGCCCTATGCCGTCACAAAGAAGCAATGGCGTAGCCGCGGTGTTGGGTCTGCGTTATTGAGAGAAGTCGAGAGACTGGCGAGCGGGCGGAATGTCGACTATATTCTCATGAGTGTATACGCGTATAACTCTTCCGTTCACAAATTTCTGAAGGCACGCGGTTATGTCGCCAGCAAAAAACTGGTTCAGTACTCGAAGATCATAAGCGGGAGAGGTAAAAGATGAACAGGTTGATTGTGAGTATATCGGGGTTGCGCGGAGTAGTCGGTGATACTCTTACTCCAGAGACGGTTCTGAAATACGCGAATGCGTTTTCCTCGTTCACGAACAGGAAGAAGATCGTTGTCGGAAGAGACGGAAGATATCATGGGGCGATGCTGGCGGAGATGTTGATCGGTGTCCTGGCCGCGAACGGTTGTGATGTCGTCGATATCGGTATTTGCCCCACGCCCACCGTACAGCTCGCCGCAGAACACTCCGATGCTGCCGGAGGAGTTGCCGTCACTGCAAGTCATAATCCTATGGAATGGAACGGCATGAAATTCATAAATGGGGAGGGCGTTTTTCTGGATGCGCAAGAAAACACTAAGCTCTGGAAACTCGCAGACCTAAAACCGAAATACGCTGACTATGAGTCGACAGGCAGGATAGATCACAGCGATTTCTTCATTAAAGATCATATCAGGAGAGTTCTTGCGATAAGATCTTTGGACGTTGAGGCTGTTCGCAAAAGGCATTTCAAGGTTGTCGTCGATTGCGTTAACGCGGCAGGATCATTTGTCGTCCCGGAGCTGCTTCACGAACTGGGTTGCACTATCATAAAGATGAACTGCGAAGGCACGGGGATATTTCCGCGGAAACCCGAGCCGATTCCCGAAAATCTTTCCGCTGTAATGGCGCGTGTCAAAACTGAAAAGGCGGATCTGGGGATCGTTGTCGACCCTGATGTGGATAGGCTGGTCCTGATTACAGAGAAAGGTGAACCGTTCAGCGAAGAGTATACCGTCGCGCAGGCCGTAAAATTCGTTTTTGAAAAGACACCGGTTGATAAAAGGATCGCGGCGGTCAATCTGTCTACCACGCGTGCAGTGGATGTTATAGGCGAGCGCCTCGAAGGCAGAGTCTTCCGTTCCCCGGTCGGCGAAATCAACGTAGTTAAGAAGATGAAAAAGATCGGTGCCGTTGTCGGGGGTGAGGGGAGCGGTGGCGTTATTCTGCCGGAAATCCATTACGGGCGTGACGCACTTGTCGGCATAGGTATCGTTTTGCAGCACCTGCTGGAATTCGGAGGAACATTGTCGGAGTTGAAGGAGAGCCTCCCGAAATTCGAGATCGTCAAGAAAAGAATTGATCTCGGGAAGAAGGATCCCGGCAGGATCATAAATGCTGTAAAGCGGAAGTACTCCAAGTTTAAGACAAACACCAAAGACGGTTTGAAGATTGATGCTCCCGATTATTGGATTCATCTCCGCAAATCGAACACGGAACCGATTATCCGTGTTATAGCCGAAGCGCCATCTCGTGTAGAAGCCGAGAGGCGTGCATCTGAAGTCGTTGATTTCGTGAAGGGGATCTGATGGCGAGGCTGGTTCTTGTAGCCGATGATAACTCGGACAACATCTTGTTAATAAAAAGAATACTCAGGAGGTCCGGCTTAGATTTGGAATATCTCGAGGCACACGGCGGGGAAGAGGCTGTTAAACTTGCAACCGATAGGATGCCGGAGCTAATTTTACTCGATATGAAAATGCCTGACATGGACGGTTACCAGGCGGCGGCTGCGCTTCGGGCAAGTGATGCGACGAAACATATACCCCTGGTTGCGGTTACGGCCCAGGCCATGATAGGCGACCGCGAGAAGGCCATTGAAGCGGGATGTGATGAATATCTGGCTAAACCAATCGACCCTCTGCAGCTCATGGCAACCGTGAAAAAGTATCTGGCAGATAAGTGACCGGCAATAGAGGACTCCTCTCGCTAAGCGTGGGTATAGTCGGGGCATGGATATTTGCCGTACTCGTAGTGTTCCTTGCCGAAACGACTCATGTAGCGATTACCCGGGAACTTCTTGTCGATACCATCCTGATCGCAAACATGATTTCTGCTGCGATCTCGCTTTTCGCTTTCTCAAGGTACGTCGTCATGAAGGACAGGCTCCTTCAGTTTATCGCGTTTGCTTTTCTTGTCGGCGGCTTCATACGCGTAGTGGGGATAACGATCTCGGACCTCGGTATCCTCAGCGATCATCAGATGGCATTCTACTTTCAAATCGCTGCGTGGCAGGGGGGAAGATTCTTATTTGCGCTGATGTTGTGTGTGGGGACGCTGCTCGTTTGGGTCTATCCCGAACTGAAATCGTCGGTGTTGGACATCCTGGTCGAGGTTGCAGTAATCATAATTCTACTCTCAGTCTCAATCTTCGTCTTACACACTTTTGGGGTAAAAGGCAATTTCATCTCGGCACAAAACTCCCGTGTCCTCGCCTTCACTGTATCCGGCTTTTTTCTCGTTTCGTTCATAGGGGTTTCAAGGAATTACCTTAAATACCCGACTCTTTTCAACTACTCGATCAGCATAACACTCTTTCTTCTTATGATAGCCGCACTCGTCGGATCTTTTTCTCACTCATTTACCGATACGGCCTCCGCTGCACATATCGCGCTGTCATTGTCCGCCTTTACAATTGGAGCTGTCGGGAGTCTCGTGGATGTGGGTCAGATATTCGGGGAATACGTTCGAAACTCCGAAGGATTGAAAGCCGCCAACCAGGAGTTGCTCAAATACCAGTTTTACCTTGAGCAGTTACCCGACCCGGTACGAATAGTTGATGAACACGGGTCCACCGTTTATGTTAACCCGTCTTTCGAAAGGGACTTCGGCTTTTCAATTTCCGAGATGATGAGAAAAGAAGTCTTTGAACTCTATCAACCGGATGAGAGGGAGACCGTTGAAGAGTACGAGCAGTTAGTTGATAACGGTACTCAAAGAGAATTTGAGTTGACAGTCGTGACGAAGGACGGAAGGTCGATATCATCCTTGCTGAATTCGGTGCCCATCATAATTGAAGGGAAGAGACTTGGTCGAATAACCGTTTATCGTGATATAACGAAGCGAAAGGAGCTGGAGTACCGCGACCAGGTGCTGAGTGCGGCGGTCGAGAATACGACCCAGGCAGTCATCGTCACCGACCATCAAGCTAAGATAACATTCATGAATTCTGCGGCGGAAAAACTCTTCGGGTATGCAATGAAAGAAATACCCGGTGGAACTCTGTCGGGTATTATCACTTCACCGGCTGCTTCGTTTGGGAAGCCTTCAGATATCTTCAGGCAGACCGTCGAGTCAGGCGGGTGGACGGGTGAGGTGATAAACAGGCATAGAGATGGGAGCGAATATTTTGTCTCGCTTAACATGGGCCTGATAAAAAATGCGGAAGGGAGACTGACGGCGGCAGTCGGAATTTGCGAAGATATCACGGAAAAAAAATGGGAAGAGAGGCGCAAGGAGGCTGCGTATCATATAGCCCAGCTTTCAGTTTCCAGCAGGAGAACCTCAGATTTTGTAAAGTCCGCATCAGATCTTCTCCTCGGTATCCTCAGCACTCCGATTGCTGTACTGTACATGTACGACGAAGCGAATGCGAAACTTGAGCTTGCAGCCGTGAGCAGTTCTATCGGGCGACGGCTAAACTTTTCGCCGCCTCAGATTATGGATCTCGACTCACCGCAGAATCCCTCTAACGATGGCGAGGCAGTTAAGGCGGCGAAGACTTGCAAAACAGTCTTCTCGCCGGCTCTGTCGCGTACGGAATTCGCAGCGTTTGAATCGGAGCCCCTCTATCGCGGGGCGGGGCTGGTTAGTCTTCCTCTGGTCAGTTCCGGCGATATGGTCGGTGTGCTCCAATTCATCACTGCTAAGAAATCCGGCAGCATGGAGTACGAGACCAGCCTGGCTGAGGTCGCAGGTGTCGAACTGGCAACCGGGATTCAAAAACTCAAACTTGCCACGAAGATCGCCGAGCAGGCTGAACAGCTTGAGAAGATCTTTGCAAGTGCGTCAGAAGGTATTGCAGTCGTCGATGGCCGCGGGAAAATAGTACTGATGAACGAAGCCGGCAAGGAGATTCTCGGATTGAAGGACATTCCGGCTGCCGAGTTCCACGAATATGCTTCGGCGTTCGGAATGCGAAAACTCAACGGGATTCTCCTGAGTGAAAACGAAAATCCCATAAGACAAGCGGCAGTACAAGGAAAAAATGTTCGCAATTACCAGTTTATTGCGGTTACTGAAGGGGGAGAAAGGGTCTTATCCATTAGCGCTGCACCTCTGATAGGTGCAAGCCAGGATGCAATCGGTGCGGTCGCAATCTTCAGTGACGTCACTGAGCAAAAGAAGAATGAAATCGAAATTAACAGACAGAACCGGAGGCTCTCCGTCATAAACCGGACTGCTCTGGGTGTGAAAGACGCTTTGGATGTCGACGAGATATTCAACAAAGGGCTGTCGCGCGTTCTTGAATCGGAGGACATATCAGGTGCGGCGGTTTATCTGCTTGACGAAGAGACAAGCACCATGAATTTGGCAGCCTCTCTCGGTTTTACAACGTCATTTGAATCGGACGATAGGATCAATCATATCCCGGCGAAAAGTGGAATTATGTCCGAGGTCATCGATGCCGGTGAAGCGGTGCTGATACCCGAAGTTTCTGTGGAAGAAAGAACAGATGTGTTGTTTGAAGTTTTGGAGAGTGAACTCGTCATTTCGGCCGCATTTGTGCCGATCATAGGTACACGGAAGCTTCACGGCGTACTCCTTTTGACATCAGAATCTGAGAAGGATTTTGGAAAGACAGATGAAGAGTTCGTTACGATGATATCGCGCGTCATAGGTGCGGCCGTAGAAAATGCGCTCCTCTATTCAGATGTTCTTGAGAAGTCTAAAGAACTTGAAGACTCGAATGAACAATTAACGATGTCCAAGCTCTGGGTTGAGGAGGCAAACGCCCAGCTGGTACGGGCAAACCAGCAGCTCGAAGAAGCAAGCAGGCTTAAGAGTCAGTTCCTTGCTAACATGAGCCACGAGTTAAGGACGCCGTTAAACTCCATAATCGGATTCACGAACCTAATCCTCACCGATGATCTGCAGCCGCCGACAGGTGAGCAGAAAGAAGGTCTGGAGATAGTTCTTAGAAACGCAAAGAACCTTTTAGCCCTTATTAACGACATTCTCGACCTCTCAAAGATTGAAGCGGGCAAACTGACCATATCTCCGGAAGAATTTGCAATCGATGAGGTCGTCAAGGACGCGCTCATAACTGTGGAACCGCTTGTCGGCAGTAAACCGGTGAAGTTGCTAAGTGAAGGCGATCCGCAAATACCTGTGATCTATTCGGACTCGGCAAGAATTAAACAAATAATCCTTAACCTGCTGAGCAACGCTGCCAAGTTTACCGAACAGGGCCACATCAAAGTTGCTACAAAACTTGTCGAAGAGAATTTTCTATCCTTATCCGTTGAGGACACTGGTTCCGGCATTCCTGTGGACTATCTGGACCTTGTATTCGAGGAGTTTCGACAGGTAGACGGTTCTAACACCAGGAAGCACGGCGGGACAGGGCTTGGTCTGGCAATCTCCAGGAAGCTCGCAAGAATGCTGGGTGGCGATCTTACTGTGCAGAGCGAGATGAGAAAGGGATCGACTTTCACTTTGACTGTTCCATTACAGTTTCGCCGGGAAAAGTCTAACGTCGATGAGGAGGTGGCACCTCCACCGCCGCCGACACCGTCTTCCCAGATGAATAATCTCGTGATCTGTATCGATGACGACCCCGATGTCCTCGTGCTTCTTAAGAACCATCTGGAGTCCGAAGGCTTCGAGTTCCTCGGGATCAGCGATTCTCGAACCGCCATCGACACGGTGCGACAATCAAAACCGATACTGATTACACTTGACATCATGATGCCGAACAAGGACGGCTGGGTAATTCTCCAGGAGCTCAAGTCGGATCCTCAACTGAAAGAAATACCGGTCATCATCCATTCGGTCGTCGATAACAAAGCGCTTGCTGTGTCTCTTGGTGCCGAATCTTACCTGGTGAAGCCTGTAGATTCCAAGCAGATTGTTTCGGTGATTCGCTCCTATACTGGAACAGTTGGCGGCGAAATTCTCGTGATAGACGACAATGAAGATTTTACAAATTTCCTGCGGAGTCTGCTCGAGAAGAGCAGCTTCACCATCCATACCGCGCGCAACGGTATTGAAGCCATGGACATTCTCAGCAAAACGGTCCCTTCACTGGTATTCCTGGATCTCCTGATGCCGGAAATGGACGGATTCGAAGTCGCAAGTCTGATGTACGAAGACGAGCGGTTGAGAGGAGTGCCGATAGTTGTTCTGACCGCGAAAGAAGTGACCGAGCAAGATCGCACGGCTCTTAATTCCAAGATCAAGAACATAGTTCGGAAGGAAGGACTCACCCGCGAGATAATACTCAGGGAAGTGAACAAATTTATTCAAAGGAAGAATTAGCGGCTCAGAGCCCAGGCGTGCTGTGCCGCGAGATGAATTGAGAGTGGAGCTGATGTATGGAAGAGCGTTCCAGAATCCTGGCTGTCGACGACGCCCCTGATAATCTGATCCTGCTTAACAAGCTTCTTAAACGGCAGGGGTTTGATGTTTCAAACGCTGCAAGCGGAAAGGAATGTCTTTCGAAAACCGCCGGTGAGCATCCCGACTTGATACTACTGGACGTTGCGATGCCGGAGATGGATGGCTTTGAGACGCTTAAACATCTTAAGGCGAACGAACTTAGCAAAGACATCCCGGTGATAATACTGACTGCAAACTCGAAAGATGCCGTGAGCATAGAACAGGGGTTCTCGCTCGGTGCGGATGAGTATTTGACCAAACCAATTGACCAGGAAGAGTTGATAGCCAGAGTGAGGTCGATTTTGCGGGCGGTCAAGGCCGAACACGAGATCGAGCAGTTGAAGTCGGATTTCCAGTCAATGCTGGTACACGATCTGCGAAGTCCGCTTTCCGTAATCATCGGCGTACTGGAACTCGGAGTAAATGGAGAATTTGACCAGAATCCAGGCGAGATGAAAGAGTTTATGAGCTCAGCCTTAGATACGTCGCAGAAGATGCTCGGCCTCATCAACGATATTCTCGACGTTGCCAAGCTTGAGGCAGGGAAGCTTCAACTTAATAAACAGCCGAACGATCTGAACGCAGTTGTTGCAAGCGCAGTTGCACGCCTAAAGATTCTCGCGAGAGAAAAGGGAATCGTGTTGACGGTGGAATTTGGTAAAGATCTCCCCATAGGTGAATTTGATAGCGGCAAGATGGATCAGGTAGTAACCAATCTCGTAAGCAACGCCATCAAGTTCACTCCTAAAGACGGGAAAGTCTTGATAAGGACATATATCAGGCGATTTGAAAATGATGTGCTGGGACTAAAAGGGACGTTTGCCGCTCTCGATGTCGAGGACACGGGCGTCGGAATTTCCTCGGACGAAATCCCCATGATTTTTGACAGATATCGGCAGGCGAGGAGCGCAAAGAATTCTGTGCAAAAGGGTACCGGACTCGGACTGACAATTGTCAAACGCGTAACTGAATCACATGGTGGAAGGGTTTTTGTAGAGTCGTCTCTCGGCAAAGGTACAAAGTTTACTGTAGTCATTCCTGTAACAGAGGAGGAGATGGTCTCGCAGTGACACGCACGATTTGGATTATACTTCAACACGATCTCAGGGCGATTGAGTGATCGAAATTCGATCTCTGCTCGCTCTTTCGATGGTTCCGGGGATCGGCGCATCAAAATTACGCGCTCTGGTCAACCACTTCGGCGATCCGGACTCTGTCTTTTCAGCGACGGAACATGAACTCGGCGAAGTCGATGTGATCGACCGGAGAGCCGCGAAGGCGATCGCATCTTCAAAAAGTTTTGAAGAAGAAATCGATGTTCAATTGACCCGTCTTGAGAAGGTGCAAGCCCGCATCGTCACATTCTGGGATAAAGAGTATCCGGACAACCTGAAAAAAATATACGATCCGCCGGTAATGCTTTTCGTTCGAGGGACCCTGTCAGACAAGGACAAATATTCAATAGCCATTGTCGGGACGCGCGCCCCGTCGGATTACGGAAGGCATATTGCAGAGAAGATTGCAAGAGAGCTTGCTGAGAAAGGAATATGTATAGTATCCGGATTGGCCCGCGGGATTGACACCGCTTGCCATACTGCGGCTGTACGGGCCGGCGGCAGGACGATAGCTGTGCTCGGCAGCGGCGTAGATGTAATTTACCCGAGTGAGAACCGAAAGCTGTCGGAGCGAATAATCGAAGATGGCGCCGTCGTTTCTGAATATTACATGGGCTCAAAGCCGGATGCCGTGAATTTCCCCCGCAGGAACCGGATAATCAGCGGGATCTCGCTTGGTACCGTACTCATCGAGACGGATGTAAACGGCGGGGCCATGATTACTGCCGGAACTGCCCTCGATCAGAACAGGGAGGTGTTTGCGGTTCCCGGAAGCATCATCGAAGCCAAAGGCCGAGGAACGAACAAGCTGATTAAGGAAGGCCGCGCGAAGCTGATAGAGGATGTCTCGGACATACTGGATGAGCTCCGCTATAAGCTCAAACCGGTATTGAAAGAAGCGTCGAAACCACCGCAGAAAATCCAACTGGCCATCTTTGAGCAGAGAGTGTTCGATGCTCTGACCGATGATCCGATTCACATAGATGTCCTTGGAGAAAAATGCTCTGCATCGACCTCGGACCTACTTGTGCAGCTTCTGAGTCTGGAGCTTAAAGGTGTCGTAAAACAACTCCCTGGGAAATATTTCGTCAAATGCGATTGAGGTGGCTGCAAGGAGAGACTACGCTTGGCTGTTTGTGCCGCCGGTGTTCCGGGATCAATTGAGTCTTGTTTTTATTAACACTTAAGAAAGAGGGAAACGAAGAAAGATGATAGTAGTTACCGGAGGCGCAGGTTTTATCGGAAGCGCCATTATCTGGAGATTGAATCAGCTTGGGAGAGATGACATACTCGTCGTCGATAGCCTTGGCAGTGATGAAAAGTGGAAAAACCTTGTACCGTTGAAATTCCGTGATTACGTGGAGAGAGAGGATTTTATCAGGCTGGTGACTGAAGGCAAGCTGGTAGGAAAAACGGCCGAGAATCCGGACAGGGTCGATGCCATAATACATATGGGGGCTTGTTCGTCAACCACCGAGCACGATGCAACTTTTCTCGTCAAAAACAATTTCGAATACACCAAACAGCTTGCATTGTTCGCGGTAAAAGAAGGGAGCCGGTTCGTCTATGCGTCGAGTGCCGCAACGTATGGCGACGGCAGCAGAGGATTCGTCGATGACGAGGAACAAATCGACCAACTTCGGCCACTCAACATGTACGGCTACTCCAAACAAATGTTCGACCAGTGGGCATTGAGGCACGGGTTGTTCAACAGAATTGTCGGCGTAAAATTTTTCAATGTGTATGGTCCGAACGAGTATCATAAGGGCGACATGAGCTCGGTTGTGCTTAAGGCATTCGAGCAGATAAAATCCACCGGCAAAATGAAGCTATTCAAATCTTATCATGAGAATTATGGGGACGGCGAACAGGTTCGCGACTTCGTGTACGTAAAGGACGCGGTCGAGATGACGTTGTTCTTTCTCAAACAGAGGAATCTGGCCGGCTTGTTCAACATAGGAAGCGGTGTGGCAAATACATGGAACAATCTTGCCGCATCGATCTTCAAGGCGCTTGGCAAGGCGGCGAACATTGAGTACGTGGATATGCCGGAGTCGATCAAGGACAAGTATCAATATTACACCTGCGCGCATATGTCCAAAATCAGGAAGGCTGGATACACCAGCGGGGTTACGCCACTTTCAGAGGCGGTCAGTGACTACGTCACGAACTATTTGGTGAAGGGGAAAAGACTGGGAGAATAAAAAAGTGAGAATGTCAGCGGGGCCGTTGTCAGCATACTCTGCTCGCGCTTTCGCTTGACAATGCCCATGTGCCATCTTAATATGTTGTGTCATGACAGAGGGGAACGAGGAGACAGTCGAGTGGTAGCCGAGTGCGACTAATTCAATTTAATCCGGAGGAGGTTCCGGCATGAAAACGACTACCGCTATTCTGACGATCCTGGCAACCGCTTCATTCTTCATAGGATGTAACAGCCACAATTCTTCCACGACTACTTCTAACAACGTCTACAGGATCCAACAGGGCTTCGTCAACGCAAACGGAGTGATGATTTATTACGAAGAGTTCGGAAAAGGTCAACCGCTCATGATCCTCCACGGCGGACCTGGTGCCTCTCACGACTACTTTCTCCCTTACCTTCTCCCACTGGCAAAAGAAAACAAACTTGTTTTCATCGACGAGCGTGGCTCGGGTCAATCTCAAAGACTTGAGGATTCGGCGCTGTATACTGTGGGAAACATGGTGGAGGATGTCGAGGCGGTTCGTAAAGATCTGGGACTCGGAAAGATGAGCCTCATGGGTCATTCCTATGGCGGCGTGCTGGCTCAGGCATACGCTCTGAAATATCAGCAGCACCTCACTCACTTGATCCTCTGCAGTACGTTCCCCAGTACGTCGCAGATGAATGAAGTCTTCAAAAAGATGAAGGAGAAAATGGCGCCCGATCTCCGGAATCGCATCCACAAGATGGAGAAGGAAGGTCTCTTCGGACATGGACTCCCTTATCAGCGGAACAGGTACACCGACGCGTATATGATTGCTGCATGGGGAGAGGCCTATTTCCCGTATCTGTACCAGCGGCGGCCGGACCCAAACTACGACCCGGTAGCAAACGGAGTTATGTCGTGGCGTCTCTACCGCGAAATGTGGGGATCTGATGGAGAGTTCGTTATCGACGGAAATCTGAAATCGGTAGAGTATGTAAATAAGCTATCGACTATCAAAGTTCCGACCCTGATTACGTGCGGAGACCACGACGAATGCCCCGCGTCACTGGCAGAGGAAATGCATGAGAAGATTGCCGGTTCCAAGCTCGTCATCTTTCCTCACAGCGGACACATGACTTTTGTGGATCAACCGGACATGTTCATTAAGACGGTGGACAATTTCTTGCACTGAAAGTGTATGATGAAGGCTGCTTTCTTCTTAGCCCAGGCTCGGCAGAAAGCAATCTTCAACTTGCGATGCTTACCTTCCCTTCTTCAGCCTCTCTCCGAGAAGAGGGGGCAATCCGGCGGCGATTATTTTAGCCGCCGCACCTTCGTAGTTGTATTCCACCCTGAAGTTCTCGTATGTGAAATTGTCGGTGTCGATGATACCATAGCTTGCGCGGTTATCGCCGTCTCTAGGCTGGCCGACGCTGCCGACGTTTATTAGCTCACGCCATCGCCGTTCCGGGTCGTCCTTTATTCTCTCTTTGAAGATAACGGGTACATGGGTATGCCCGATAAAACAGATTCTTTCTGCAAACGACGACAACTCGAAGCGGGCATCTTCATCGCTGAAGACGTAATTCCAATCCTGCGGGTCGGATGGGGAAGAGTGAACCAGCAGTACATCGTCGAACTTCTGTGTCAGTGGCAAGCTCTTCAGCCACTCGCTATTTTGCTCCGAGAGAAGTCCGCGGGTGTAAGTGATGGCCGCCTTTGCATACGGATTTATCATGTCGAAACTGGCAATATTAAACACGGCATCATCATGGTTCCCACGAACAACATACCGCGCTTCATTTCTTACAATCTCTGTTACCTCGTCAGGGTTTGCACCGTAGCCGACAATGTCTCCGAGACATATTATCTCATTGAGATGTCTATCCTGGATCTCCCTCAGCACCGTGACAAGTGCTTCAAGGTTTCCGTGTATGTCGGAGATGACCGCGTACCTCAAGGGTTTTCCACTATTTGGTTGGGTTTATTCTTTAAAGCCTCGCCCGCGACGAAGAAGCTGTCAAGCCGGGTCGTTTTTACGATGTCAAGTCCGACGGATCTGAAATAGGCGAGGATATCTCTGTCGAGATGACATCCACCCGCAAGGATTTTCCAGATCGGAGTTACTACTCTCTCTGCCTTTGCCAGAAAAGATTTATCCGCGATAGGGTGCTCGGCAAAATAGAACCGGCCTTCGGGTTTGAGCACCCGGCGGATCTCAGCCGCTGCCTGCTGAGGATTCCCAATCGTGCAGAAGGTTAAAGTCGAGATTATCGTGTCAAACGAATTATCCGGGAATGGTATGCTTTCTGCCTCGGCCTGGACGAGGACAGCACACCCTCCATCGTTATTAGAAGAAATTTCCGACAGTCTCGATACAGCCTTTCTAAGCATGAAGATATCGGGTTCGATTGCAAGCACACAATCCGCATTGGCGAGGAATCTGAAATTGAGTCCGGTGCCTGCACCGATTTCGAGCACCTTGCCGGAAGCCTTTTCGGCAACCAACTTCCGCACTTGTTCGAAGCCGAGTTTGTCAGCCGGCACCATCAAAGCATCATAAACCGCTGCCACGAACAAGTGGGCGCTCATTTTTCTACTGCACCTTCATTATCCTCGTCAAGAAAAGGCTCAAATCCGGCAAATAAGTCACCATGAACAATGCCAACAACGCTATCGCGAGAAAAGGCAAGACAGCGCGGTAAATCTTCACGATGTCTTTCTCAAAACGTAAACTTGATATGAATAAGTTCAAACCAAGAGGCGGAAGCATGTATCCAATTTCAAGATTCAACAGAAAGATTATTCCGAGGTGAATCGGGTTGATGCCATATTGCATGGCGACCGGAACTATAAGGGGGACGACAATTATTATCGCCGAGAATATCTCAACCATATTTATCACGAGCAGGAACAGGTTGAGGAGGATAAGAAACGCGAGTTGGCTTGAAACATACTTGTGTATGATCTGGAAAAGGAGCGTCGGTATCTGCTGGTCGATCAGATAACTGGTAAGTCCCAGCGCCGTGCCGAGGACTACAAAAATCGCTCCGACGAGCATCATGCTTTTCTTCGTGATGCGCGGAAGATCCCTGAAAAACTTGACGTCTCCGCGGATAAACACCTCCACGACAAAGACGTAGAACGCCATGACAGCACTCGCCTCCGTTGCCGTAAAGATCCCGGCATAAATGCCGCCGATGATGACGAAAGGAAGAGGGATTTCCCATCCGGCTTCTTTGATCGAGCTTAGCGCCTCACGAATCGAAAACGCCTGGCGTTTGACGTTGGACTTCACTCCTGTGTAAACACTGTAGATCGACAGCATGACGATAAGGAGAATCCCAGGAATAACCCCGGCAGCGAAGAGCTTGTCGATGCTTATACCGGCAACTATGCCATAGAGGATAATAGGAAGACTTGGCGGAAAGAGAAGACCGAGACTGCCCGAAGTTGTCATGAGTCCGGTGGAGAACATTTCCGGATATGACTCCTTGACAAGGACGGGATACAGAAGGCCGCCAAGAGCTACTATTGTAACGCCGGAAGCTCCGGTAAATGCAGTGAATATTGCCGTCGAAATGAGCGATACTATCGCCAGGCCGCCGGGCATCCATCCGAAAAATGCTTGTGCCAGCCGCACCAGCCTCCTCGGCGCCTGACTCTCGGCAAGAAGATAGCCGGCAAACGTGAATAACGGAATGGCAATCAAAGCAGGCAAGCTCGCCAGTCGATATAGCTCGACAATAACTGCGGATGTGTTTACACCGATGGACTTGAAGAGAAGGAGTCCTCCAGCACCGATGAGAATAAATACAGGCTCGCCCAAAAGGACGAGCAGGAGAATTGCAATGCCGATTATTATGTATGTCAAACGACCTCAGCGGATTTCGGGCCGGTCAGCGCGACTTCTATTGCCTTGAAGAGAAAATGCAAACCGATCAATCCGAATCCGATCGGAATTATCATCTCCATGTAGTAGGGCATGACGTTCTTTCCAAAGACTGTGAAGAGAGGCTCGTTGTTATATTTTATCTCGTCACTTATGAATGATACACTTGCCGTGAAGAGGAAGTAACAAACCACAGCTGAAGTGACATGGAGAAACGCCTGCACAATCTTCTGCAGTATCACGGGAAGTTTTTTCGTGATAATGTTAATTGAAAAATGACGCGATTCTTTTGCCGCCAAAGCTGCACCTAAGAATCCAATCCACAGAACCAGGTGCCTCAGAAATACATCAGCCCAGACAAATCCCGTCGACCAAAACACTCTCAGGATAACTTGCAAGAACGCCATTGCAACTGTCACAGTCAGAAAGATGACAAGGAGTGTATTTTCAAGAAAGCCGATAAGGCCTTCGATTCTGTTCAGTATTTTCACTTGCCGGGGTGCTCTTTCCGAAACTGGTCCAGTGCAGATTCGATCTGGTGCAACAAATCAGCCGAGTACAACTTTCCTACGAGCATCTGACGTGCCTCTTCGCCTGTCTGATAGTAGTAAGCCAGCTCACTCTTTGATCTCGGATGGGTTATTACGATGCCCTTGGATTGCAGAGTCTTGATAGCCTTCACGTTGTCTTCTCTGCTGAGACGGGTAAGTTTGGCCATGTATATCGCACCTTCCTTCAGAAGTATCTGCTGCAAATCCTGGGGAATAGTGTCGAAATATCTTTTCGAAATAAGCGCAGCTCCCGTAGAGTTCGCGAGAGGAACGTCGAGCATATATTTCACCTTAGTGAACCATTGCAGCGCTATCATCGCAAGGGGCGGTGAATAGACGCAATTGATCATTCCCGTCTGGAGCGCGGTGTTCACATCGGTGACTGAAAGCGGTATCGGCGAAAGGTGGAGGACCTTGAACGAGGCCTGTGCTATAGGATCACCCTCCCACATCCAGGCTTTCACATCCCGCATGTCGTTCACGGAGTAGATCGGCTTCTGGGTAAAGACATATACGAACCCGACCTCGGCCCAACCCAGGAAAACGAATCCTCCTTTTTCAAAAGCCTGCTTGAAGAGAGGAGTGAATTTGTCGTAGATGTAGTCGATCTCTGAAGTGTCACGGAAAAGGAAGGGGGTATCTAAAATGCGTTCTTCCGGTGCTATTTCGCCCATTCCGACCCCTGTAAAGCCGCCCGCCTGGTATTGGCCGATCCTTATTTTCCGCAGCACATCTTTTTCATCCCCGGCAATTCCGCCCGGATAGAATTTGAATCCCAGCTTACCGCCGCTCGCCTTTCTCACTGCGGCATCGTACTCGTGCATGACGTTCATCCATGTGCTCCCGTCGGGAGCAACTGTGGCGAACTTGATTATGTATTGCTGTGCCTGAACGGGAAAGCTCAGGAACATCAAGGGAAGCAAAAGAATAAACCATCGTTTAATAGTCTCTAACATTTTTTGTCCTCATCTACTTGGCTCAATCATTGACCTCTAAAGAATGGCTGCCGAGATTCACATTTGATTTTCATTGAAAGTACTCTCAGAAATAGTCGCTCTCATCACTAAGGAGCGCCCTGGCTTTCTCTTTGGCAATTTCGTTTGCGAGGTTCTGCTGTGGAAGCAAATTTGCCGGCTGGTCGATCACCTTGCTCAGCAGGGACTCGAATAATGTCTTGTTCTGTGTCATGACGGCATATGTCTTCGCGTAATAATAGTAGGTCATCATGAACTTGCCGTCGGATATTTGGATAGCCTTTTCGAAGTGTTCCCTGGACTTAGTCGTATCGCCACCGAACATCGCCGGCAGACTGCCGAGGATGGTCCCGAAGAAGAGGTGGGCACCGCCGTAGAAATAGGCTGGATCGTACTTCAACACGAATCTCATCATTGCCTCCGCCTTCGGGAGATCTGAAAGTGCATCTACGTTGTCGCGATTCAGATTGATGTAATTTCCCCACGCATTTGCTGTCCAGAAAACTGCGGGCACGTCGTCTTTGCCGAACTTGTTCAGGGCTTTCTGGAAATCGGCAACATCTCCCTTGAAATGATCCTTGAAGTCTTTATTCTTGAAGAGGATTCGCAATCCATAATTTCTTGCGCGGAGATAGAATAGACTCGCGCGTGGAGCGGAGGAGTCTTCCACGAAGCCGAGGGCGTAACTCGTATAACCTTCTGCGCCGAGTAGAAGAAGGCTCTTGTCTTTCGGGGCTTCAAGGATTAAGCCGTCAAGAAGTTTTAGATCGGAAGGTATTGCCTGTGACGCCAGTTCAAGATCGGTCTCGCGGTTCATCGCCTCAAACGCGCCTTTGATTATACCGCTGGTTGCGCCGATGGTTAGCTGGGTTATGCTGCACCCCTGGAATGCGAGCATGCTTGCCGCCAGAATTGCAACAGTTACTTGAAATCTCTTCATTGACAGATAGCCTGAGTAAATTAATGGACCATGTTCGTCTGCGGTACCCGGCGGACTTTAGTTGTCATCAAATGGAAAGCACCTGGGATAAATCGACCAGAGTGTTGTCTATTCCTTTCTTCTTTTCCCACGTATCGCGCATCGGCGTGAGGACCACTTTGCTGTTCACTTCTCCTGCCATGACATTTCCATCGCCGGCCAGCAGTGACTTCACGGCTTGTGCTCCGAGTTTCGCCGCCAGAACTCGGTCTCGTGCACTGGGGCTTCCGCCTCGCTGTATGTGTCCAAGGACGGTAACCCTGTAATGGAGATGGACGAATTCGCTCATTCGCCTTGCCAGGTCGACAGCGCCGCCTTTAAAACAGCCTTCCGCTATAACCACAATGCTGCTTCTCTGGCGTCCACCGGCGGTCAGTTTTTCCCTGATCGCTTCGAAGTTTTCCTCTATTTCTGGTATCGCGATGTACTCCGCACCTCCTGCGATGCCTACATCCAGAGCTATGAAGCCGGAATCGCGCCCCATGACCTCGACATAGAAAACGCGATCATGTGCATCTGCAGTATCGCGTATCTTGTCAATCGCTTCCACTGCCGTATTGATGGCAGTGTCGTAACCGATCGTGAAATCAGTCCCATAGAGATCGTTGTCGATGGTGCCCGGTACGCCAATAGTGGGGATCATGTGTTCGTCGTAAAGCAGGGTGGCTCCCTGAAATGTACCGTTTCCTCCGATCGCGACGAGCCCGTCTATTCCTTGTTGGCCGAGATTAGCGGCTGCTTTGGCCCTTCCTTCCCGCGTCATGAATTCCATTGATCGGGCTGTTTTCAATATAGTGCCGCCACGCTGTATGATGTTTGAGACCGAACGGGGACCCATGGGCACGAAGTCACCTTTGATCATCCCGTTATAACCATGTTGGATACCGACGACTTCAACACCGTGATAAGCTGCTGTTCTGACTATGGATCGTAGCGCAGCATTCATGCCCGGAGCGTCTCCGCCGCTTGTGTATACTCCGATTTTCTTAATCTTGCTCACATTCACCTTTGTCACGAACGAGTATGATACCGGCTGGTTCATACCCTTCGGAACCTTTTAGTGGAAAAACGCTTTAAATTTACCATCTGACCCCAGAAAATGCAAAGAAAGGGTAGAAGATGGGCGGAGAACGTTGTATTTTTTATGAGATTTAAGTATTAAGTCGATAGGGAAGGAATGAAGAATCTGTCGCCCGATCTCATCAAGAGGTTGAAAAAGATCAAACTGGTAGCCACAGACCTTGACGGGACCCTCCTGAATAACAGCAGCCAGCTCTCACATGCCACTCTGGAAGCCATCAGGAAACTCAAGGGTGCGGGCTTGGCGGTGGCAATTATGACCGCGCGGGCTCATTGCTCAGCCGAGCGGATTGCAGACCAGATCGGGATCGCTTCTCCAATTGTATCTCTGGACGGCGGGCTGGTGCGTAAGCCGCATGCCGACATCAACATATTTGCAAGCTACATCAATCCGGCAATAGTCAAGCGGGTTATATCCGAGGCGGAAAGGCGGGTCGCAGGAATCGCTCTCTTCGCGGATGACAAGTTGGTGCACCGCGAATCTGAAGTGATGATACCGAGTTATGTTGAGAATCTGGAGTTGAATCCACACGAATGTGAAGACCTGTATTCATTTGCCACACGCACGATCCAAATTATCGTCGGAGCGGACTCAAAGAGAGCGGTGAACATAATTGCAAGGAAGGCTGCCGGTTTTTTCAACGGGGTTGATATCAAATTCTACCGCAGTTCCCAGTACGATGACAGATGGTATCTCGAACTGAAGAATAAGCGCCATTCAAAGGCAACCGGCCTTGCGCATCTTCAGAAGCAGTTCCATGTCAGAAGGAATGAAGTAGTCGTTCTCGGAGATTTCCGAAACGATGCTGCGGCATTTAGGCGGGCAGGAGTGAGTGTGGCAATGAAGAACGCGGTTTGGGAACTGAAGCAGGAAGCCGACTTGATCACTGAATCAACAAATGACGAAGACGGAGCAGCTGAATTCTTCGATCTCCTCTTGAAATTGAGAACAGATCACGCGCAAGCAGGCTCCGCCCGGCGATGAAGGAGGAAGAACGTATGACTGCAAAGCTAAGACAAATCCTCTCGTTAAGTTTTGTCCGGCGATTGGTCAAGGATGTCGATCTCGATACCAGCATGATTGTGAAGGTCATCCTTCTTGTCGGTCTGGTGCTTGTGATAAGCGCATTGACTCCTTCCCAGAACCAGATTCCTCGCCATTTTGAGATTGGGACTGTGTGGACTCACGAAGATGTGATAGCCCCGTTTTCTTTTCCGATATACATGGAAAAATCAGAGTATGATAAAGAAGTTCAGCAGGCCAAGGCAAATGTGAAGCCGGTGTTCGATAAGATTACGATTGGAGAACACAGCATCGATTCCGCGGCATCGTTGAGTTTAGGACTCCAGAGAGCGCTGAAATTGCAGATTGCGGTTGATAGGGAGAGAAACCGAACAGCTCGCGCGCGAGATTCGGTGGCGCTCCGGAATCTTCTGCAAAATATGCCGTACACATTTTCGGTTACCGGCTGGACATACCTGACTGAGCGCACGCGGAAAAACCGCGCAATCCTAAATGCGCTGGGAAACATGCAACCATTGATAATCTCGGTGCTTTCTCACGATTACGGGGTAGGAATTATCGACCGCCCCCGCAGTCAGGTCAAGTCAAATGTGATAGTGGTCAGAAAGGACAATTCTGAAACACCGTTATCAATGGATGCCGTTCTAACTCTATCGGATGTTTCGGAAGAGCTTGCGAGGAAAATCGGGCCGGTGCTTTACAACGACACTGCTGCGGCACGGTTAGTTGCCCGCGCTGTGGTGAGCGAAGTCCTGCCGAACCTTTCTTACAACAGCGTGCAGACGCGACGCGAGATTGAAGCGGCAGTCGATCTCGTGCCGCGAACAGTCGGGCTGGTAAAGGAAAACGAGAGAATCATAGGAAGGCATGATAGAATTACTGCTGACATAAAGTTGAAGCTGGATTCGCTTGCGAAAGCTCTGAGCGAGCGCACGGGCACCGCCGACCTGATCCTTCAATTCCTCGGCAGGCTTTTGATGGTATTCGTGATTATTGGCCTTCTGGCCATTTATCTCTTTTTATTCAGGAAGAAGGTGTTCTACAGCAACCGGATGCTTGCCCTTATCGGAGTACTACTGATCTTTGAGTCTCTTCTGATGTTCTTTGCGTTTACAACGCAAACCAGCCTTCCCTTGCAATACCTTGTTCTCATCCCGGTCGCATCGATGATACTGACGGTAATATTCGACTCGCGACTGGCGTTTCAGGCAACGGTGGCGATGGCACTTCTGGTCGGTGCGATGAGAGGCAACGATTTTGCAGCTGCATTCGCTTCCCTGAGCGGAGGTGCAATTGCGCTTTATACGGTACGCGACATCAAGAACCGAACGCAGATATTCAGAAGCCTCGTCTTTATCTTTCTGGGTTATGGCATAGCGACATTGGCAACGTCACTTCAGCGTGCGGAAGATGCATCCACGCTACTTACAGAGCTGTCGCTTATAGGCGTGAATTCGATACTCTCCCCGATAATTACTTTCGGCCTGCTGATTTTCTTCGAGAGAGTTTTCAATATAACAACCGATCTTACTCTCCTTGAGCTCTCTGATTTCAACCAGCCACTTCTGAGAGAACTCTCACAGAGAGCCCCCGGAACTTTTCATCATTCAATCATAGTGGGAACACTCGCTGAGAAGGCAGCTGAGGCGGTTGGTGGTAACCCAATCCTGGCAAGGGTTGGCGCGTATTATCATGATATCGGCAAGATGGTGAAGCCGGAATATTTTGTCGAGAATACGATGGACCCCACGAAGTCTAAGCACGACTGGCTTCCCCCGGATATCAGTGTGCAGGTGGTGGTTTCACATGTCTCGGAGGGGGTAGAACTGTCCAAAAAGAATCACATTCCCCAAAGAGTTGCCGACTTCATACCAATGCATCATGGAACGACGCTGGTGGCGTATTTTTACGGTAAAGCGATGAGACGTCCGTTCGCTAAAGGAGATGTGAGCGAGGAAGACTACAAGTATGAGGGGCCGAAGCCGAATTCTAAGGAGACTGCGATTGTCATGCTTGCCGACTCTGTGGAGGCGGCCACGAGGTCGCTGCAGGATAAATCGCTGGAAAATGTCGAGGCCATGGTAGACGCGATTGTAAAAAGCAGGTATGAGGAAGGTCAGCTCGATGAGACAAACTTGACATTTGCCGATCTAACGCGGATCAAAGAGAGCTTCCTTGGCGTGCTCTCAGGGATTTATCATCAACGGATCGAGTATCCCGGACAAAAGGAGAAACTGGCTGAAGAGCTGGGGAGCGCGCCAGGTCCTCAGATGGCAGCACAGATAGAGAAATGCCCCTCCGAAAAAGCGGAACCGTCTGCTGAGAAGCCCGGTGAATCGAGAGAGCAGCCTGAAGAAACTCCGCGTAAGCGGACCAAGACTCGTCCATCCGATGGTTCAGGAAAACGCTCGCGCGGTAAGTAAGACATCTCGCTAACTATGCCGGACTCGACCGATCTTAACGAAAAGTTTTCCAGCCAACTTGACCTTTTCTTTGAGTACATGAAGTTTGAAAAGGGCCTCTCGGATAACAGCTTGAGTTCATACCGGTTCGATCTATACCGATATGCGACGTTCATGCAGGGGAGTGGTATCAAAAGTGCCGTTGAGATTTCGCGAGACAAGGTGAGAGCCTACTTCAGGTCTCTTTTCGACCTCGGCTTGAAACAGAGCAGCATTGCCCGCAACTTCTCGGCTGTAAGAAACCTCCACAGATTCCTCACTTCCAGAAATTTGTCGGAGAATGATCCGACAGCTAATCTTGACCGTCCGAAACCTACGAGGAGACTCCCGGTGGTGCTGAATTTGGAAGAGACCACGAGGCTTATCGCCGCTCCTAATGTAAGTTCGGAGCTTGGAGTCAGAGATCGTGCAATTATTGAGACGCTCTATGCCACCGGCATAAGAGTAAGCGAGCTTGTTAATCTCAAGAAAAGAGATTTAATTAAAGACGACAATGTAATCAAAGTGGTTGGTAAGGGATCCAAAGAGAGAATCGTACCGATAAACGACATAGCGCTAGAGTGGATCGAGCGGTACGATTCGTCGGTTCGATCTAAACTGGTGTACAATAGGTCGGCGAACAAAAAGACGGTTGCGAGCGATATCGTGTTTCTCAATTTCCGCGGCGGGAGACTTTCGCGGATCTCCGTATGGCGGATGCTCCAGAAGTATTCGCGGGATGCTGGGATAAGGAAGCAAATCCATCCACACACATTGAGGCATACATTCGCGACCCACCTTCTGGAAGGGGGCGCGGACATTCGAGCCGTGCAGGAGATGCTTGGTCACAGCGACATCGGCACCACACAGATATATCTTCACCTGGACCGGAACCATCTTAGAGAAGTTATTGAGAAGTATCATCCAAGAGGCAATGCCTCGAACGTACTGAAGGAAAGACATGCTTAACCAACTTTACATTCTGCCGATACTCCTTTTTTCCGTGATCATACACGAGATCTCCCATGGATACGCGGCGCTGAAACTCGGCGACCCGACGGCACGCGACTCCGGGCGGCTTACTCTCAACCCGATCCCTCACATCGATCTATGGGGATCCATACTTGTTCCCCTTTTTTCGCTTCTTTTGGCGGGGCAGATTTTTATAGCTTGGGCCAAGCCCGTACCAGTAAATCCCATGAACTTTTCTGATTACAAACGTGATGAGCTGATCGTTTCTGCCGTCGGGCCGCTTTCAAACCTCATCATGGCATTCATCTGTGCCATGATAACGATCGGCCTTCTTCAGTTGCAGCCCCTGATAGGCCCTGTCGCAGCGTCATCGCCCTTTTTTGTTTTCCTCGTAAGGATGTTTTACGGAGGGATATACTTGAACATCATGCTTGGCGTTTTCAATCTTTTACCGATTCCACCGCTCGACGGGTCACACGTGCTCGAATCATTCCTTCCAGATGCGGCGGCGGCGTCGTACGGCAGAATCGGATTCATGGGGATTTTCCTCATCATACTCCTGCTGCAAATACCGGCATTTCTCGCGATCTTTAACGGAATAATAGGATTCTTCTTCACGCCGTTGAACAACCTGGTAAACAGCTTCGCGGGACTTTGACACGAGCGCTGCCGACTCGCGTGATCAGTAAGCAAAGATCATCGTATAAACTTGATTTGAAATAGACCGATATGTTAATCATGAAATTTGGCGGAACCTCGGTCGAGGATTCCGCTGCGATCCTTAGAGTGATTGAAATAGTAAAATCCGAGACCGGGAGAAAACCGATCGTCTTTGTTTCGGCATGTGCCGGTGTCACAAATCAGCTTTTGAAGATTGCCCTCCTATCGGCCGACCAGAAGAAAAGCGAGGTCGACGACCTCATAGCGAAGATAAAGTCGAGACACGAACACCTCGTCGATGAACTCATCAGCACGGAGCTGCCTAAGAATTACCTCAAGGGCAAAATTTCTGTGTATGCTCACGAGATAAGAAATCTCTCGCAAGCAATTTCGATTCTTGGGGAGGCGACGAATGTAGCACGGGACGCGCTTGCTGCCTACGGCGAGCGCCTTTCCTCCATGATTATTGCGCAGGCGATGGAAGAAAACGGAATCAAAGCGAGTCTCGTTGATGCCCGCGAATTCATGATTACAAATGCGAGCTACACTCAGGCGGTTCCAATTCTTAATATTGTTGAAAGGAAAGCGAAGGAATCCCTCTTAACGCCGGTAGAACAAGGATGCGTCCCGGTTACCCAGGGGTTTATAGGTGCGACAGAAAAGAAAATCACCACGACTATCGGTAGAGGCGGATCGGACTATTCAGCCGCGCTGGTGGGTTCCATGCTGGGTGCAGAAGAGATCCAAATTTGGACAGACGTGGATGGAGTTTTGTCCGCTGACCCGTCGATAGTCGGTGATGCCCGGCGGATCAAGAAAATGACTTTCAACGAGGCATCTGAGCTGTCCTACTTCGGTGCGCGTGTGCTTCACCCGCTCACAATCCTCCCGGCGATCGAAAAGGATATCCCCGTCTATGTCCGCAACTCGCGGAATCCCTCATACGGTGGTACACTGATAGCAAAGGGAGACGGCAAGGATCCGAGCGTCGCGAAGTCGATTGCCTACAAAGAGCATATAACTCTTGTGAACCTGGTCTCCAGCAGAATGTTCCTTGCTCACGACTTCCTGGAAGAAGTCTTCGCGGTTTTCAACAATTACGGAACGATTGCGCACACCGTCGCAACAAGCGAAGTCAGCGTTTCGGTCGCGGTCGATGATACGACGAACCTTGAAGAGATGAAGAACGAATTTGAGCGGTTCGCTGAAGTGTCCTCTTCGAACGGAAAGGCCATTATTTGCGTCGTCGGAGAAAATCTTCGCAACAACCCGGGTATTGTGGGTCGAATATTTTCGGCACTGGATGGGATAAGAATCAATATGATCTCGCTCGGTGCGTCGGAAATAAATATCGGGTTTGTTGTCGATGAAAATGACATCGAACCTGCAGTAAAAGCATTGCACAAGGAATTGTTTTCTAACCCCTCATCACACGGCCTCCCCAAAGAGATATTCGATTGAGAGGCCGCATACCCAAGAATCAAGAATGACAAGCCATATCAGGTACGACAACAAGAAACTCTTTGTGGAAGATATTCCCGCAGCGTTGCTCGCTGAGAAATACGGGACCCCGCTCTATGTTTACAGTTCCAATCAGATTGCGGAACAATTCCGAATTCTTAAGGACACGTTCGATATCGTGCCAAATCTGAAATTCCTATACGCGCTGAAGGCTAACTCCAATTCGGAGCTTCTGAAGCTTATCTCATCGCTGGGGGCCGGTGCGGACACCGTATCCGCGGGGGAAATCTTCCTCGCTTTGAGAAGCGGGTTCGCTCCCGATTCAATTTCGTTCGCGGGAGTGGGGAAGACCGACTACGATCTGGATTTTGCGCTTGATCGCGGGATAGGGACAATCATCGCGGAATCCGATGAGGAATTGCGTGCAATCTCTGAGCGGGCGGCAGCCATGAGCAAAACTGCCAACGTGTCTCTGAGAATCAATCCGGATGTCGATGCCAGAACACACCCTCACATCTCGACCGGTCTGAAGGAAAACAAATTCGGAATAAACATACGCGATGCTGTCGGTTCGGCAAGAGCTGCCGCGAAAATGAAGAACATCAGGCTCGTCGGGATACATTCTCACATCGGCTCTCAGATCACCGAAGTGGAACCGTTCGCGGAAGCTGTGAACTCGATCAGGGAGTTCCTTGCAAAACTCTCACGAGACGGAATAGAAGTTTCTCAAATCGATCTAGGAGGGGGAATTGGAGTCAGGTACAAGAACGCGCTGAAAGATCGATTGCTTCCGACCGAGACGAGCGAGGAGCCTTCTATCGACCTCCGCACTCTTGCAAAGGTTGTCAAAGACGGTCTCTCGTCTTCGGGTTATGAAATTCTCATGGAACCAGGGCGGTTCTTGACGGCAGAATCGGGAATTCTATTGACGCGCGTTCTTTACCGAAAGGAATCCTCGGGAAGGACGTTCGTAATTGTCGACGCCGGGATGAACGACATGATGAGGCATGCCCTTTATTCGGCGTATCATCAAGTTGTGCCGGTTGAACTAGGTGAAAAGGCATTCGAGCTTGTGGACATTGTCGGACCGGTTTGCGAATCTACCGATGTCTTTGCAGCTCAGAGGGAGATCTCGCGAGTAGACAGAGGGGATCTGCTCGCCATTATGACCGTGGGCGCCTATGGATATTCGCTAGCTTCTAATTACAATTCCAGGTTGAAACCCGCCGAGATACTTGTGGACAAAGACTACTCGCGTATTGTAAGAGATCGCGAGAATCTTGAAGATCTGGTTTAAAACGGAATCCCAAAACAGAGCTTCCCGGCTGGTCAATCATTCGTTGAGCCACAGGATGGCATCTGCTTTGTTGATGAAATACTTGATGGGGAATCCCCTGTTCTGTGCGATAGTCTGCAAGAAAGAATCATCTTCCAGATTCTCGGGAACGTCGATAAATGCCGTCTTTCGTGCACGGCACTCCGGAGGAAGTCTCTGCACATGGACGTAGCAATCGACCACGCCCAGGCGCCCTTTCAAGTCGCAAATGTCCACGAGAACCCGTTTCGCCGAATGCTGCTTGATGAGTTCCGACATTTCTAATTCCAGAGATGCATCGTTTTTCCCGGTCCACGTTCCGGTGAGGAATAGACGCAGGACTCCGTCTTCATCTCTGGATTCTATTCTGAAATTCGGTTCTCTTTCACCGGCGAGGGGAAATCCGTTGTTCTCTCTCATACTCTTTTGAAAAGTCAAATTCATACTAAAATTCCCATTCCAAGTTGGTTCTTCACCGTCTTCAGGCTCAACAGCGCACATGATGTATGCCGAATGTGCGTAGGAATAGTAATATGGCCGCAGCTAACATTTTGTGACGGCGCACAACTGATCGGCTCATGACTGACGGCACAAGGGCGCTCTTTCCCACGGCAAAGAAACCACTGCCGGGCATCGATTGTTATTCTTGCAAACGACCTCGGCCATGGGCCGATTCGACCCATTTCTTGAGGAACTTTCATTCAAACCAGAGAGGAGAGAACCGGTATGAAAATAATAGTCGTCGGGGCAACTGGCCTAATTGGGAAAGAGGTGGTGAGGGCGATCGGATCAAAACACCAGGTTATCGAAGCGGGTCACAAGGGCGGCGAACCAAGGGTCGACATAACTCAGAAAAAATCCATTGAATCGTTGTTCAACTCTGTTGGCAGATTCGATGCGCTGATATGTACAGCCGGTTCGGCTGCATTCGGCATGATGGAGAAACTGACTGATGACGATTACGCGCTTGGGCTAAAGGACAAGTTGATGGGCCAGGTGAATCTCGTGCGGGTTGGAGTGAACTATGTGAGTGAAAATGGAGTCTTCACGCTCACAAGTGGCGTCCTGGCGCGTGAGCCCATGCCGGGAAGTTCTGCGATCAGCATCGTGAATGCGGGCCTTGAGGGATTCGTTGGCGCTGCTGCACTGGAGATGAAGAACGGTGTAAGAATCAATGTCGTCAGCCCCCCCTTTGCCGTCGAGACACTCAAAGCTCTCGGGATGGACACTTCAATTGGGATTCCTGTTGCGAAGTTCTCAGCCGCTTACCTGGAAAGTTTGAATAGCAGGAGAACTGGTGAAGTTCTCGATGTTAGAAAATTCGCGAGGTAGCCACATCACTTTCTCAGGAAAAGTCCCAGCACGGCCAGAAAAATTGCAGATTGAATCACCAGGCCCACTCCGAGCCGCTTGAAATTTACGCGGGTTTTCCCGGACAGAATGCCGGCGATTACCTGGACCAGCATAGGCACGAAGCCAAGAAAAACATAGAGCTTGAAAACGCCAAGCAATGCGAGCACTACTATAATCATGATTAGAATGGAATGATACAAAATCAAAATAATCAACGAACTCTTTGCCCGGTTTCTCCAAATCCCGTCAGTCTTCAGGAACTCAATTTTAGTTTTTACATAGAACACACTGCTTCCGAAGAACAGAAAGTTGAATACATAAAGGAGTAATGCTTCGGTTCCGATTCTGCCGGTGATCGTGTAATAGGCCGCGGGTGCTGATAAGGTGAGAGAAGCGATGACAGTTAGCTCATTGAAAACAGATCGTTGCTCACGATCCAGGAAGGTTTTTATGGAGAAGGCGAACACTGCGGCTTCCACAACTCCGAAAACGAGGAGCCATGTCAGATTGAAAACGGAAATGAGAATCGAACCAAGGATTAGAGCCACGAGCACGCCGCCTATCACCCACCGCGCTTCTTCTCCCTCAAATGTCTTCCTCCTTGTCATTGAGACGGTTGGACGATGCAGAATGTAAAGCAGGGCGAAGCAGACAAAGAATATCAAGAACGCAGGGGAAAAGCGCGTCACAACGACCGCTGACAGCATCGGTACAATCCACATTGCCCATGTGCCGTGTTCCTTCGGTATTAATTCACCCAGTCGCATGATGTCTTATTTCAAAAGGAGTGGCCCAAAGCTCCTATTTTCCTGAACAGGTACAAATATTCCCTTCCCGTTATTGAGGTCGTCCAAAACCCGGAAATCATAGCCAGCCCGATAATTCCAAAAAATAATGCCAACATCAATATCCCATACCTTCTCTGCGATAATCCTTTCGAGCCGGAGCTCACTGAGAATTTGAGAGTATCCCTGATCGGGCAGGCCTCTACGCAGGAATAACAGCCGGTGCATTCGGCGGAGTTCACCTGATCGAGCTTATCAACAGGGAGAAGCGACGGGCAGACCTCTGCACACTTGCCGCAGTCGATGCAACTTTCTTCAATCCTACGAACTTTCATGGGACTGAAGAGGCTTGTTAGTCCGAGAAGCGCTCCATACGGACATGCGTATCGGCACCAGAAATTCTCATAGAGAACGGAGAGCACGATTAGAATTCCGATTACGGTCAGAGAAAAGTCCGAGATGTGTACGAAAAAGAAGTATAGCTTTATATCCGCCACTTTGTTGTAGTCCGAATTCAGAAACTGTCCAAGTTGTGACACCGACAGCATGGAAATCGTGACAAGGAAAAAAGCCAGAAGCAGATATTTGACGGGTCGCAGCGCTACGTCCAGGAACCTTGGAAGCCTGAAGCTTCTTCCGAAAATCTTATTACCTAGCTGGTGCATTGACTCGGATATAAATCCCACAGGACAGATCCAACTGCAGAATCCTTTCTTCATCAGCATGGAGACCATGATTGCCGCAACCAAGATGAAGAAGCCGGCAGGGTGGACGTGGCTGAGAACACCGGTCAACAAGTAATACCTTAAACTCATGAGAGAGCTGATCGGAAGGAAGCCCTCGACCCCAGGTGGACGATACGTAACGACTCCTTTCTCCAAACCGGATACAAACAGGTAAAAGTCGATGCCGATCCAGAGTGTGATGGTGAGAAGGAAGATCTGCACGTAGCTTCGAATATCAGATTTCCTCCCTCTCTTTATGATTGATTTGTCGACAACTTTTCTAATCGTCCGACCATCCTTGAGACGCACGGTTCTGATGGGACTGCTTGGATCAATATCAGATATTTTAGTCCTATATAATTCCATAAAAATCACGCCAGCCTCAGCTTCATACGAAGCTGTTTGCTTGAGCTTATTTCCTTTGAGATATCGCTGATCGTCTTGCCCGCAAGCATCTGGTATACGCGATCCCTCATCACGCTCCACTCCTCATGCATCGGGCAGGGATTTGTACTTGAGCATTTGGGAAAGCCGAGGACGCATGAGCTGAATAAATCAGTACCGTCAATTGCTTCTACGATGTGATAGAGTGCGATCTCATCCGGCGGCTTTGAAAGTTTGAATCCTCCTTTGGGACCCTTCTGAGAAGAGAGAATTTTCTTTTGTACGAGAAGCTGAAGTGTTTTTCCTAAGAATGGCATTGGAATATCCAGCCGATCACTGATCTCGATGATATTCGTATACTCTTTCTGGGGCTTGGCCGACATGTACAATACGGCCTGTAGTGCGTATTCACATTGTCTACTAAAAATAAGCGCCATATTATCAGACCTTTGCATCTGAATATATGCTATGGTTCGCTTTTGAGTCAAGGCATGGAATAGAAGGGATACACATACTGCCGTCTTTCGTTCAGGAAACGGAAGAGCGAATTTCGGAATTTAGCGAAACACCAAACAGACCTTGAGTCGATGTCAATTCTTGCTCTATATTTCTTGACTTTCCTCTAACACCGCAATAATTTGAAAGCCGATTCCTTGCTCTTTCTTGGTTGAGAGCAACAGGACTAATCAACTGTTTTTCTGGCGATTTTGCTTGACATGTACGTTGTGTTTGGAAACGAGGACTAGGAGTTCCCTACCTTATGAATCATACCTCTGCAAGGGGAATCCGAACCAATCGGCTTGAAGTGTAGGGTTCATGATCGCGTTTCTGGGCAAATGAGTTAACGTGCGACCCAGTACTTTACTGGCATTCATTTCAATATAGAAGGGAGGATTGTTGATGGGATACAATGACGTCTCTGTATCCGAGGATACGAGGGCTGAATCAAAGTGGGGTGGTTTATCAGTTCGAAGGCATTTCACCAAAGAAGGTGTTCATCCCTTTGACGATATCAATTGGGAAAAGAGGACAGCCCTGATCGCAAACGAGAAGGGTGATGTCATCTTCAAGCAAGATGATGTTGAAGTGCCGGACTTTTGGAGTATGACCGCGACTAACGTCGTAGTGTCGAAATACTTTCACGGCCAACTAGGGACGCCCGAAAGGGAGCAAAGCGTAAAGCAACTGGTTGAGCGTGTTGCACGTACTTTCACTTCGTGGGGGATTAAAGGCGGTTATTTTGCCTCGACCGGCGACGCGGCCGCTTTTTACGATGAGCTGACATATCTTCTCGTGAACCAGTATGTGTCATTTAACAGCCCGGTCTGGTTTAACGTCGGGATTGAGGAAAAGCCGCAATGCTCGGCATGCTTTATCAACTCCGTCAGGGATACCATGGAGTCCATTTTGGATCTGGCAAAGACCGAGGGGATGCTGTTCAAATGGGGCAGCGGCACAGGTACTAATTTTTCCAGCCTGCGTTCATCCAGAGAAAATCTCTCGGGAGGCGGCACGGCATCCGGCCCCGTCTCCTTTATGCGCGGCTTCGATTCCTTTGCGGGTGTTATAAAATCGGGAGGGAAGACCCGCCGCGCCGCCAAGATGGTCATACTGAACGCCGATCACCCGGACATTATGGATTTCATAAAGAGCAAAGCCGAAGAAGAGAAAAAGGCGTGGGCGCTGATCGAGACAGGATACGATCCTGGGTTCAACGTTCCCGGCGGCGCGTATGACTCCGTTCAGTTCCAGAATGCCAATCATAGTGTTCGAGCATCCGATGACTTTATGAAGGCCGTTCTTGAGGACAAAGAGTGGAACACGAAGAATGTAATGGACGGAAAGACGGCCGGAACCTATCGCGCCCGCGACCTTATGAATGAGATTGCCGGAGCGGCCTGGATTAGCGGCGACCCCGGTATGCAATTCCATACTACGGTCAACAATTGGCATACTTGTCCGAACACCGCGCCGATCAACGCCTCGAATCCTTGCAGTGAATACATGTTTCTGGATGACAGTGCCTGCAACCTTGCATCTCTTAACCTTATGAAGTTCAGAAAGGAAGACGGCTCGTTCGACGTTGAGGAATTCATGCACGCAGTTGATATTACCATAACTGCTCAGGAGATAATCGTCGGCAATGCGAGCTATCCGACCAAGGCCATTGAAAAGAATAGCCACGCATACAGACCCCTTGGCATCGGCTATGCCAACCTCGGAGCTTTGCTGATGTCCCTCGGCATGCCTTACGATAGTGACGCAGGCCGTGCGTACTCAGGTGGCATTACTGCACTAATGACGGGGCGTGGATATCGCCAGAGTGCTCTCATTGCGAAGACCATCGGCCCGTTCGAAGGGTACGAAGCGAATCGCGAACCGATGCTGGGTGTAATTCGAAAACACCGGGCGCACGTCGATAAGATAGATTCCGTTCTGATACCGACATCACTTACCGAAGCTGCGACAAAGGTATGGGATGACGCACTGACGATCGGGAAGGAATACGGTTATCGGAACTCGCAGATATCGGTGCTTGCCCCTACAGGAACTATCGGGTTCATGATGGATTGCGATACAACCGGTGTCGAGCCGGATATTGCGCTCATCAAGTATAAGAAGCTTGTCGGCGGCGGATACATCAAGATAGTAAACAATACTGTTCCGCTTGCATTGAAGACGATAGGTTACACTCCCGCCCAGGTCGACGAGATAGTAAAGTATGTAGACGACAATGGCACTGTCGACGGCGCCCCGCATCTCAAGGAAAAGCACCTGCCGATATTCGATTGCGCGTTCAGGGCAGTTAACGGTACCCGATCAATCCACTATATGGGACACATCAAGATGATGGCTGCGGTCCAGCCGTTCCTGTCGGGTGCGATCTCCAAAACAGTCAACCTCCCGACAGATGCGACGCTTAAAGATATCGAGCAGGCCTATATCGAGGCGTGGAAGATCGGGCTGAAAGCAATCGCCGTCTACCGGGATGGATCGAAGCGTACGCAACCCCTCAGCACTAAGAAAGACGAAACAAAATCGGACGGTAAGCCCGTCGTCCAGCCAACGGTGATGCGGCACAGACTCCCGGACGAGAGACGGGCGGTTACGCATAAATTCAGCATCGGTGGACACGAGGGATATATTACCGTCGGGTTGTATGAGGATGGCAATCCAGGCGAGATATTCATCACCATGTCCAAAGAGGGATCGACTATAAGCGGATTGATGGACGGATTTGCGACTGCCATCTCGCTGGCTTTGCAGTACGGTGTGCCACTAAAAGTGCTCGTCGATAAGTTCAGTCACATGAGGTTCGAGCCGTCCGGATTCACTAACAACAAGGAAATCCCCATTGCTAAATCTGTGCTTGATTACATATTCAGGTGGATGGGGTTGAAGTTTTTACCAAGGGAAGACCAGCCTGCCTCGGTCATCGTGGATTCGATCGCTGCCGATTCGAAAGCTGATGAGAAAAGGGAGTTCAGCATCTCGCTTGAACAGACAGAGAAGAAAGTGTTCCAGGAACAGGCGGATGCCCCTCCGTGTCATGAATGCGGATCTATTATGATACGAAACGGTTCTTGCTATAAATGCCTGAACTGCGGTTCCACCAGCGGTTGTTCCTAATTTTGAATTACAACCTCCCATCCCGCCGCCGGTTGGATTTCCCCGGCGGCTTTTTTTATTTCAGCCAAGGAGTGAGTCCATTATGAAGGCGTCAATGTTCTTGGTCGTTTTCTTGCTGGTATGCGTCGCCGGCGCGAGTGCGAAACCGAGCGGCTGTGACAGCGTCCATATCGTAAGTCGCCTCGTAAGTTGGGGTTTCAAAAGCGTAAGTCACCCGCGGAAGATCGAAGCCATAATCATACACTCGTCGTACAACGCCACAACCGCGGATTCCTTCAGTCTCAAAGGTGTGTTGCAGGAATACAAAGACGCCGGAGTTTCCCCACACTACATAATCGACAGGGCGGGAAAGATCTATCGGCTCGTGCCTGACGGGGATATTGCCTACCAGGCCGGCAGAAGCCGTCTGCCTGATGGCACAACGAATGTCAACGCGGTGTCGATCGGCATCGAAATCATAAACACGACGAAGGATTCACCGACAGAGGCCCAGTACATTTCGCTGGCAAAGCTTGTACGCTGCTTAGAGAGCGAATACCCGATTAAGTTCGTGCTCGGACACAAAGACATTGCGCCAGGCAGGAAGACAGATCCGTGGAATTTCAACTGGAAGAAATTCAGGGCTTTGCTTGACGAACAGGATCGAGTCGGCAAACAAAATTAGGTCTACACTTCCATCTGGCGTCTGCATTTTCAGCTTTCATGATGCATGTGTCCGCCATGCTCGTGGTGGTGATGCATCGTGGGTCCGGTGGTTACGGGGAGCTTGTTTTCGGAAGCAAGTCTGATCGCTTCTTTCACCGGGATGCCTTGTGTGATACAGATTTCCACCTTGAATCTTTCTGCAATCTGATACGCATGCGGCCCGATACCGCCGCATATCATTTTCTTCACGCCGCTCTTCGCGTTATCGCGTATCACAAGATGCGGGTCAAGCGAGCCATCGTTGGCATTTGCCTGCAGCGTCTTTGTTTCGTCATCATAAACCAGAAAGAACGGTGCCCTTCCAAAATGACCGCTCACATCGCTTTCTAGCGAACTTCCTTCTGATGCAACAAGATATTTCATAATCTCTCCTTGAATTCTCCCTTTTGGCGATCAGAAACCGAACTGTGGTCTCTCGCTTCTCAGTTCTTTTGTTTGCTCATTCCGATGCTCCACGACCACCTAGCAAGAAGCACGACTTCGTCCAACAACCATCAAACCGTTAATCCACTATTTAAGTATTCCACAAATCTGCTGTTCTTCGTTCACCCCGCCATCTGCATCGTACTTTCGTTTTCCGCGGGCAGGCATGTTATCTCCTCATGGGTCAGACCGATTTCGGAAGCGATGCAGTTCAGACCTTCCTTCATCACTGCGAATTTCCACTCATCTTCAAGTAGCGCGGCGAGGTATTCCCGCCACCCTTCCCTCAGCGGCAGCACCTTCATGAGCCTTTTGTAGATATCAGGCGTGTGACTGTAAACCGCAATCAGGTCTTTCAATGAATACCTCATCTTGTCAAGGCTGTGCGGAACCGCGACGCACTTCTGCGGCATCAGCGGACAGGTGACCGAATCACGCTGGGATGAGAACTCGAAGAACTTTCTGCACATCGAGCAATAGTATTTTCCCGTGGCTTTCTCTCCGAGTATGTCGATCTCATCGAAAAGAATTTTGTACTCTATTCCGAGTTCGTCTCTTAAGACCTCGACTGCGGAGCCTAGTATAGGAAAGAGCTTCCTCTTTTCCCAGACTTTACTGAGATCTGTCAGCACGAACACTATGCCATCTTTTGTCACGCGCTGTGCGGTTTCGCTTCCGCTGACGGTGATTATGAAGCTCTTGAGAGTCTGAAGAGGCTCATTCTTGTATTCAAACCGCCAGGCTTTCAAAAAATCGATGTATGCTTCGGCCCACATCCTGCCGATCTTTGCGGGTTCACTACCGGCAAGATAATTCATCATTTTCTGCGGCACCTTCGGGTAGAAGAGGCCGAACTTCTCAATACTCACAGTCGACTCGGGCTTCATGACCTCGACAGGGACCGGTGTGTTGATGCACATCTTCGGCATATAAGGACAAACCGGCTTATCGATGTCGAAGAGGAGCTTGCATGTGACACACCAGTATTTGCTGGAAGCGGAGTAAACTCCTTCGGGCATCTTTGCCACACGCTCCATCACAGATTTCTCGTTCATCATCATACTACAAATCACTCCAATTGCTTCTTGAAAGAATTACCAGCCGCCCCTCCTCCCCCTGACGGCCGGCATTTTTAATTCGCCGATTTGATGCATCAAATACGAAAAAGTCGCAAGCAGATTTATCTGACGTGTCGGCCGAACTTCGCCCTCTTCACATAGAGGCCAAACGGTTTCGCAATCCGTTTTTCGATAACAATGACGGCAAATGTTGTTGCCAGGGTCACTATGATTAATGCTTGCCAGATTTCCATTTCGCTCTATTCAAATACTCTGCTGTTCTCCTGAACCTATAGTGGAAAAGTGGCTTGCCGCCCGTCTCGGGATGAAAATCTTCCAACACTAGATCGGGGCCGAAAAATCTCTCGACTTTTTCTTTCGTTCTGGCCCGCGGGCCGATAAATCCCGGACCGATCGTGTGGCGCTTGCCGAAGTGAATCAAGACATACTGACCACCGACTGATAGCCACTTGAGCAACCGATCCCGATACACGAGACGAGACCTGTCGTTGAATCCATGAAAGCAACCGGAGTCCAGTATCAAATCGAATTTCTCTGCCGTCTCGAACTTTGTCACATCAGCCGCTTTGAAGTCGACTTCTACTCCGGCTTTTTCTGCGCGCTTGATGGCAAAAGTCAGTGCCTCCGGCGCGAAGTCGAGGGCAGTTACGTGAAACCCGTGATCTGCCATGAAAACCGAGTTCACTCCTGTTCCACAACCGATATCAAGAGCGTTTCCTGACCCGCCAAGTGCCTCAACTGCGTCTTTCAAAAGCCGCGGGATTTCTTCGCGATGCCAGTGAACTTGCGATTCATCGGATGCACGGCAGTATGCCATCTTGTAGTAAAATTCAAGGTTGCTCATCAGATCGCTTCATCCTTATTTGCTACCAGTATTCAGTGTTCGGCTATCAGTGGTCAGTCCAAGGCTCCACATCACAGATTTCTGACCTCTGGCAAATGCTTCAGTACTCTGATCAGCCCTGTTTGCCTTCGGGTTCCGAAGGCCCGTGTTCCTCTTCGTGCCATCTTCGCCAGTCTCTCGGATGTCGCGGCCAACCGTAGAAGGGTCGCGGTCGTTTGAACCCACCGAACAGTATCCGGGCAAGAACGAGTAATCCGAGCGCTTGCCAGTAGCCTATCAACTTCAAACCGAATATTCCGGGAATTAGCGCATTCCACAGCAACATGAAGATGAGACTTCCCAATCCCAAAAGGAGCAGGAAGATAGGCAGGCCGATCAGAAACCACAAACCCTTTCTCCGTCTGCCAACGACATCTCTGTGGGTGTTCCAGCTACACATTGTTTTTTAACTCCTCGTATAGATTTTTCAAACGCTTCCTTAAGTACAGGACCGCATATCGTTTCCTCGAGAGGAGCGTGTTTAGCGGTTCGCCTGTCTTCTCAGAAATTTCTTTGAAGCTCAGACCTTGAAACTCATTCATCTCAAATACCCGACGTTGCTCTTCGGGCAATTCGTCGAGCGCGTCTTCGATCTCATCCCAGAATTGGTTTTGCCAGTATACTTCGTCGGGGAGACCTTCAAGATCGTGAATCATCTCTTCAAGTGATAGTCGATCTCCCGATTCATCGCCGGGGAATCTGACTTTGATTTTGCTGAAGGGGTCGGGTTTCTTCTTCCTCTGTGTGTCGATTATCCTGTTTCGGGCGACATGCATCAACCATGCTGAGACACGATCCATTAACCTGATGCTTTCGAACGAATTCGCAAATTGGTAAAGAACGTCCTGGAGAATGTCTTCTGCCTCTTCCTTTGTGGGCACATTACGCCTGATAAAGCTGAAGAGCTTTCCTCTTTCTCGCCTGATTGTGGCATCCAATTGCTTCGAAGTAGCAGCTGTCAATTCTATTTTGTGCCTCTGCTAATTATAACGGATAGGGAGGGAATTTATTGTATCATCATGGAGGAGCTGACTTTGTCGAGCAGGAGTTCAACTTCTGCAAAGCGGCGAAGAGACTTGGAAATCCATCTTACATTCTCTATCGTCTCTAAGCAAAAGGAATTGACACCTGTGGGCATAACATACATAAAAGGCGATAACGAGAAGCATGTGACGGTAAGATTCCTGGTTGATAGCGGTGCAACGTACCAGATGCAATGGGTAAAACAAACTACATTTTTCTGACCCCCGACCTTTGGCCTCTTCCTTCTTGATTCCGAATCATTTCATCAGCATTGCCTTTCCCACAAAGCCCGAAGGGCAAGCGGTGAGCGCCTTGCGCCATTCCATCATGTAAATATTCTTTGACGGGAGATTTCTCACCGTTCGACTCTATCGACTTATTTAACAACCGTCGCTTTCTTAATTGCTACAAATCTCTCTCCATCCCTACCACCTATTACCTTCAACCTCTAGTAATACACTCCACTCGCGAGCCTGCTCATGTCCACCACTTCGCTGTATGTGCCAGCATCCATTATACCCTTACAGCTGATGTCCCTATCTCTCTACTTCATCAAAAGGAGTTTCTTCACCGAGCTGAATCGCTTGCCATTTTCCCCGATCGCCTCCAACCTGTAGAAGTACACGCCGCTCGGAAGACCTGCTGCATCAAATCGGATTTCATAAGTTCCGGAATTCTCATTTGCATTCACCAATGTCCGTACCTCTCTGCCAAGCACATCATACACTTTTAAATTCACATGACTGTTCATTGGTAACTGGTAATTGATGATTGTCGTCGGGTTGAACGGGTTCGGATAGTTTTGCGAGAGCTCGAAATCCTTCGGGAGATTATCGGCCACACGACCTTCGGCCCCCGTCACTTCTTTGACTATTGAGAATTGTGCGGCGTCTGCTCTCAAGACGACGCCCGATGTCTTCTCGCCCGAATCTATTACTTTCAACTGGATAATTGGCCCTGCCGGAAGGAATGACCGCGCGATCGTCACCCAGTCTCCACTACCTGTGTTTTGATTAACATAAACAGAATCGACAGGCACGCCGTCGATGATCAAAACGTAAAGGGCATTCATGGCGGCATTCACTGTCTTAGGCACGATCTCCTGGATGTCATAGATTCCCGTGCGCTTGAGGACAACTGAGTAAGTTGCCGATGCGGGCGGTGACTGCTGAAGATTTGCGTATCGGCTCGTCGGCCCATATGCCCTGGCATTACTGTAAGTCCAGACGCCTCTCTCGCTGTAATGCAGACTGTCTTCATTGTCTACTATACTAAAGTAAGGCCGTAGAGTAGCATGATACTCCACAGGGTAGACCGGGTTGAGAGAGTCGTTGCTGAAAATGTAGAGGGTGTCCCTCACGCTGTTTGCGTTCCCTGCGCGGAAGAGGAGGGGCAACACGGTTTTGCTCATTGGGGGTATGGTGAGTGGAAAGGCAGCTGAACATGTGACATCATTCCCCCGGATGGTGATTCCGCTTACCGTCAGCGACTCTATGCCGTCGTTTCGCAACTCCAGATCAAAGGATGCGGAGTCGTCCTGACTTACCGTTCCGAAATCGACCATGCTCTGCGGTATAGACAACCGGCGGTCGATGATAACCGCGGACAGCCTGATCACGTCTGCCGATGCCATCTCCCCCGAGGTTGAGTCCGAGTAAAAGGTTTCTTCAACACGGGTGTCCTGGAGCGAGTCGAGCGTCATCGTCCCTACATACACCCATTGTCTGTCAGGCATCGGCGAATCGAATCGCGCCGAATTCACAAGTTGTCCACCGGAGTATATTCTGAAGCCGATACTGGTCACCGGGTTCGATGTTCTTGGGGCCTGAACGAAAAGGCTGTAAGGGCAAGACCTTTCGATCTTCGGTGTCCAAACCACTTTCGCCGAATCGTTTGGTCCGAGTACCGCTTGTCTCCAGTTCGTTCCCCAGGCGACGGTTGTTGAAGTCGACCAGTTGCCTCTTGCTTCGGCGTAGCCGCTGTCTAGGTTGTCGATGTAGATATCGTCGGGAAGGAAATTAATGAATGCCGTTGCCAGGTTGCCGACTGTGTCGGTCACCGCCGCACCCGCTTTTGCCAGCATCCCGGCATCGAAGGAATTCACACTTCTCCATTGGTTTTGTCCAACCTGCGAAAACTGGACTATCGAGTACTGCTGGTCTCGGTCCTTCACAGCAACAAACGGCTGTGACTGAAATATCGGCTCGTTTGTAGTGACGACAAGATTCACTTTGCCGCCGCTCTCTTCGTACCCAAAGTTCAAACTGGGTTTGGGCAGGCCAGTCGCCTTCATCCAGCGCTGCATCGCTTCTACCGCAGTACAGTACCTGAATTTGACGTCGGGATATCTCGAAGCCGAGCCGTGGGCGATCTGGTCTATCCTCTTTATGTTGTCGAGGAAATTGTCTTCCGGGAGGTGCGCCCAAATGCAAACTACCTGATCGATTCCTTTTTGTGCCTGCGAAAACACATGGTCCATGAGAGTTGTGTCCATCGATGCCATGTATATAGATCTGTTATCCCATCCTTTTCCGTCGCCGGGAAGCTGATAGTTTGAAGTAGAAGGATGAAACGGAACAAACTCCTTTGCGGATTTCGACCAGTCGTAGATGTTGTCGAGCGGCTCGACCGTGTCTGCACGGACGTGCGGGTAATCGTCGTGCATGCTGAACGGGAGCAGACCGTTCAAATAGTTCTGCCATTCTGTATTCATATAATGCCAACCGCTCCTGAAAGAAACCGGGTAGACATTTTCTTCGAGTAGAAACTGTGCCATGATCAGGTCGAAGTCTTCTTTGAATTCCGGGAAGCTGGTCGATTGGTTCCACCAGTATCGGCCGTCGCCATTGAAATCCGACCAGATCCAGTCGTGGTAATGGAGCGTCACTTCGTCGCCCCATGTGTCAATTGCATCACCATGATATTTCTTCATGAGGTACAAGACCATGGTATTGTCGAGAGGCACATTTGTATTTGTGGCGTACCGGAACGTGTTTCCGCCCATCATATACCAGGTCATTTTCAGCGTTTGCCCGTATGAATCCTTTATCTGGTTTCTGAATGCCGGGTCCATGACTTTGTACCCATTCATCGCTGGATCTGTGTATAGACCGAACCTGTAGTAGTCATGGTACGTATCGACGTTTAGTCCGTCCCAGATCCCGGTATCTGAACTTAGAACTAAGTAGACGTTACCCTGTGCAAGCGCTGATGTTCGATAGGTTATGAACAAGAGCGAAAGTAGAAGAAATGATTTGTTCTTCATTGATGTACAGCTCCCTTGAACTTAAAGATTGAAGTATGTCTAAATTGCGCGACAACCCGGTTTTTGTGATTCTTTCAAATCTAGACTGTTTGTTCGTTGTTCTTCTGCTCTTTGTTTTGATCTGCAAGCGCATCACAGTCATAGCGAAGCACTACGTGATGGTGCACTTGGTGTGTGCGATCCACTTCGTGATGCAGTATCGGTTCCTTCTTGGCGGTGACACGGCACGTACCTTTGCGAAGCCTTTCGTGACTGCTTTGTAAGCCGTCCACTTACCTCCCTGACATCTTCTTCCACCCGGCAGCGTTATGATCCGTGGTTTGGAAGAGCAATCATTATTTTAGCGATAACATTGTCCAAACGCAAATCTAACTATCCACAACTCATTTCTCAGTTTTACCCGAATGAATCACCGAGACCACATGTTCTGGAAAAATCCACCTTGAAGATGATGTTACTTGATTACCATCAGAGCTTTCGTTTCGATATATGCTTTACCCTTGTGCGACGGAATCGCATTTGCTATTAGCCTATAGAAATACACTCCGCTCGAGAGATTGCTTGCATTCAAGATCGTTGAGTGTGTACCGGCAGTCATTTCACCGTCAACCAGGGTTCCAATTTTCCTTCCCAGGATATCGAACACCTCCAGCGTTACGTGTGCCTCACGGGGAAGCAGATATCTAATCGTGGTCGTCGGATTGAATGGATTCGGGTAGTTTTGAAATAGCTCGTAGCCGGTTGGAACGACAGGGTTCGACACCACGGCCGTTGCAGCTCCCGGTTTGCCGTAGACCTGGATTTCTGAAATAGCGTATGGGCCACTTCCCGCGCCCAGAAATATGAATTTGATAAACCTGGAAACGGCGGCAAGGCTATCTAGATTCTCCACGTCGCCGGGACTTTCCTGATCTGCTGTCACCGTCCTTAGAAGGGTCCATGCGGTGGAGTCCTGTGAGATCTCAATTTCCAGTTCACGAGCGAAACTATTATTCACCCAATTTATCTGGATCCTATCGATGCTATCGATTCGGCTCAGGTCCAGGACAACCCACTGCGTAGAATCGGGGGAGGCTTCCCAGATCGTGGATGCATCGCCATCGGTAATATTGGAAGGGTTACTCGCTGAATCTCCCGATTGGTAGTTGGATGAAGCAGTCACCTTCGCCCCGAGCGCCTCATTGACAATGTCTATTTGCACATCGCGCGGATGCTCGCTGGATAAAGCACTCATTGCCTGCAAAGTCTCTGAGTGTTCTGAAACGCTGGTCCATGCCCAGTTCAAAGCTCCGGCATAACCATTCGAGTAGATTGCCGGATAGATTGCCTGTGAGTTGAGTGCACTGAAGAGCCCGCTTCCGAGAATATCTGAGAATGAAAACTCTGCAATTACCAGCGGTTTCGTGAGACCCCATGTCGCATAGCCGACGAGGAACGGAGCAAAGGCAATTCCCATCCAGGCATAATAATGGACGGAGTAAAAGTCCAGAGTTCCGAGGCTGTCGCCACCGGCCGCGATTAGCCGATCATCCCTATAGTGGTTATAGTCACCGGTCGCAGCAATCTTGTCAAGGTACTCCGTAAGCTGCTGCTCGCTTAAATTTGTCCTGTAGATTTTGTTGAACTCACCAGTCATGGCAGCCAGTCTATTTGGCGAGATACTATTCGCCTCTTTTAAACGAGATTTCAGGGACGCGGCCAGAGGAGTCACATCCGACAGACTCAAGAATGCCAGAGCTCCGCTTGTAACCAATGCACTCGGGGCGGCCCTGTGTATCGCACCGGCCATTAGATTAATACATCGTTGGATATCCGCCATCGGGACGTGCTCGAATCCGGACCAACCGAGCTCGTTCGACATCCCTTCTGGCTCGTTGAATATTTCCCAAGCAACCACAGCCGGATTGTCCTTTACCGAAACAACCATCGGTATTAGTGCATTCCTTATATATGCTGATGTATAGGATGTGTCTGTCAGGAGATCGTAGTTGTCGTTGAGCTGCGTTTGTGTCATGTTCTCACCCGGAGGGAGGGTCAACATGTCAAATGACCAAAGGCATAAGATCAACCCTACGTTATTCTTCTGGGCGATAGCGACAAACTGTTTCAAGTTTGCGATTGCATACGGCCCTGGTCCACTCACATAACCGTTTGAATCAAAAACCGGCGTTTCGACTCCGTTGGTATTTAGCCAGAGCCTTAAAACATTTCCTCCATTTGCTCGGACTGTTTTGCAGATTTGCTCGAACGCTGAGATGTTTTCGTTATTAGGAGAGGAGGCGCTCCTCGGTCCGAGATCCCCGGCGAAGTTGATCCATGCCACGTTTGTGCCATTTAAGAACGTGCTTTTGCCTGCGAATTGGATACCCGGTTGAGCGGTTGCTGATGCTGGGAGGTAGGAAAGCAGTATCAGTGAAGAGATCGCTCTAAATATGGCTCTGCACTTTCTTACCTCATTTGTGCTTTTCATCGTGTCCTCAATTGTTCATCGTATTTAAACAAATTACCTGACGGCAGCGGCAGATTCTTCCAGTAGCAGGTGTGTCACCGCAAGAACAGGTTCCGAGTTACAGTCGCACTTGTGTCCGGACTGACGACAGTATACCCGTTGAATCATCTGTACCGGTGGTACCCGCTCGCGTCAGTTCTTATCCCGACTTATTATGATTAATTTTCCGGAAAGAATCAACAAATTGTCTTCGACTCCGCAAACAGTCGTCACTTCGATTGAACCACAGCAATCCTGAAAGTGAAAACAGGCCGCAGGAGATGTGGAGGAGAAGGTCTCTCAGTGAAAACTCAATCTGAATTTTCTACCGTATCGCGACGCATCTTTTTAGATACGGTCGTTCTCGTCCACATGCCCAGGGGTGATGTGGACCGTTTAAGATTGCAGGCGCATGTCAGTTTGTGGTCTTGACTGTACGGGCGACTTCCTGCGCTCTTCTGGCGTTGTAATCGAACGCGATACGTTTGTAATTGACCAGACCTACTATTGTACAGATGATGCAGAGGCCAGCTGTGAGAAAGTACAGTATTCCCATTCCGAAGGTAGAGTGAGAAGCGCTGGGCGCGGGCATAATCATTGAGCACCAGCCTGTTGTCGTTCGTTCTCCAATCAAAGAGGTAACGATTGGTCTCGTTTGCATAACGTGACAGATCGGTGGATGGATATCCGCAGTAGACTTCTGCAAGTTCGGAACAGCTCTCATCCACGAAAGTCATTTGCTGGATTGCCCTGTGATAATTCCAGTTGATCATATGTTGGAACTCATGAGCTGTAGTCGTCATTGCCGAGCGTATGCCGCTTGCAGTATTCAGGTTGCCCGGATTTGCGTCGATGTAATAAATCTCCGCGGCGTTACTGTACATCGTACTTGAAGCGGGGAGTTCGTTTGTGGGGTCGAAGTATCCGGCAATATACCCGCCCGGTGCCGGAGAAACCATCCTGAATATTACAGACTAGGATGATTGTTCTGGCGTCGAGGTCTGGCGGTGAACCGAAGGCGCTTATGTCCATGTCGGGAATCCCTGATTTCGGATTTGAGGGTGTCGACTTATCGAAAGCACTTTCTATGGAACCAACGGCCGCCTGATCGACACGGCCGTTTGTCCACATCGAATCCTCGACGAAGATATAACAGTGCGATCCTATCATCCTGCAGGTGGACTTGGTCTGATAGTACTGGCTTGTCGCGAAATTATTCACCCTCCATGTGCGGCTGTCTCCGACGCTGAAATTCCATTGGCTCGTTCGGGCGAGTTTGGTCTCTTATCGTGATCGGCGTGGGAACCGAAGTACGCCGCAGTGTCCTCGAACTGTCTTTGAAGCAGGGGAGTACTGTCTAGCGCATAAATCCCTGTCGAGGAGTCTTCTTTTGTTAGACCAATTTGAGCCGTTTGTCCGAGTGTCTCGCCGACTGCGGCGACGATAATCAGGAAGGTGGTTATCGATTTCACGTAGTCCCCTGGTTTCTTAGTTCAATTCAATGGCTCGGAAGATCTGCAGCTATCACATCTATCTCTGTTCAATTGGAAGACCGGATCATCTTGTCATATATGAGCCTTACGGTTCTTCCTTGGAGTGCAAGCAATTTGCCGCGTATTTTCCTGTCGCAGTTTATCAGCAACAAAGTCCCGCCGGCCGTCACGGCTAAACGTGAGAACGGCTCGTTTCCGACCATTGTGATTTCGCCCGTAATTTGTTGCGGGACGCTCGCGGCGCTTTCTGAATGCACACAACCGGCACCGGATGCCATTACCGGAACCATGAGTATAATAAACAGCAGTATTTTTACCGGATGCACGCTCGCTTTGCCCTTTGCAACAATTGAAGTTGCGGAGTCGTTTGATATTTATCAAGTACACTTAAGTTCTGCGAGGAGTGCCTGGATGCTGTGTCGTCCTGATCCGAGTGTTTGGTTTCCGAGTAAAGGCTCAAGGTTGGTCATCGGAATAGCTTTCCTTTGGTCTCCTGGTTCGGTAAATTTTCCTCGGAGGCAAAAATGAGTTTTCTAAAGATAAGCCATATTGCTATCGCGGTCGAAGACCTGGACACGGCCAGGAAAGCGTTCGAGACGTTGGTTGGGAATAGGGTGCAGGCCACTGAAGAGGTGCCTGACCAGAAGGTAAGGGTGGGGATGATACCTATCGGTGAATCACGACTTGAACTAGCCGGACCGACTGATAGCACATCGACGATAGCGAAGTTCATCGAGAAACGTGGAGAAGGAATTCATCACGTTTGTTTCGAGGTTGAAGACATTAAAGCCGAACTTGCCAGATTAAAAGCCGCAGGTTTCCATCTGATAGATGAGAAGCCGAGGCGGGGAGCGGACGGACACGAAATTGCGTTCATACATCCGAGGAGTACCGGCGGAGTGCTTGTGGAATTAAGCGAGAAAAAGAAGGACAAATAATAGCGTAACGCAAGGCGCATAGTGGAAAAGTGATAGTATCCAGCACGCTGTGCTCCATGCGCTGTACGCGATGCCTGCACATGCCGAGCCTATATGAGGACATAGAGATTCAGGAAGTCGGCTTCGAACTGAAGGAAAAGCTGGACAACCTGCCGCGTCAACCCGGAGTTTACCAATTCAAGAACGCCGAGAGCAAGGTTATTTATGTAGGTAAGGCAAAGATACTCCGAAACCGTGTCCGGTCATATTTCCAGAAAGGGCACAATCACGATCCGAAGACGAAGGTGATGGTTGCCAAGATTGCCAACCTGGAAGTGATCGTTACCGACTCGGAGATGGAAGCTCTCATACTCGAAAACACGCTCATCAAGAAACTTAAGCCGCGCTACAACATCGATCTCCGCGACGACAAGAGCTATCCATACATCGTGGTCACGAACGAGCCATACGCGAGGGTTTATGTAACCCGAAAAATAAAGCAGGATGGATCGAGGTACTACGGGCCTTACACAGATGTCAAGACCATGCGCTACGCTTTGAAGTCCATCAGGAATATTTTCCAGATCCGAAGCTGCAAGTGGTTTCTGGTTGAGGAGGTAATCCGAAGAAAGAAGTTCAAAGTCTGTCTCGATTATCATATCGGGAAGTGCGGCGGACCCTGCGAGGGTTTTGTCACGCAGGAAGAGTATAACGACATGATCTCTCAAGTCGAGAAACTCCTGAAGGGCAAAACACACGATTTGATCCGTCAGTTAACCGAAGAGATGAAGATCTACTCTGAAGGGTTGGAGTATGAAAAGGCCGGGGACATCAAGAAAAAGATCGATGCGATAAGAGTCTATTCCGAAAAGCAGAAGATGGTTTCGCTGGAGCTGATCGAGCGGGACATTATAGCGGCGGTCAGCGAGGACGACGACGGCTGCGGCGTCATATTCAAAATTCGCGACGGAAAACTCGTAGGCAAGCAGCATTTCTATCTGTCGAACGTTTCCGACCGGAGCGAATCTGACATGGTCGGGACATTGATCGAGAGGTACTATATCAATGCAGACTACGTCCCACCTGAGGTTTATCTCTCTGCTGAACCTGATGACATGGAGTTTGTCGAAAACTTGCTGAAGTCGAAGCGCGGGAATGAAGTCAAGATTGTGGTGCCGACGGATGGCGAGGACCTCAAGCTCATCAGGATGTGCAGAGCAAACGCTAAGTTCATGCTCGATGAGCTGAAGATCCAAAAAGAGAAATCGAAAGAGACTATCCCGCATACATTGCAGGCACTTCAAAGAGATCTTCACCTTCCCGCCCCGCCGAGGAGGATCGAGTGCTTCGATAATTCAAACATTCAGGGAAGCGATCCTGTGGCATCGATGGTGGTCTTCGTCGACGGCAAGCCGAGAAAAAGCGACTATAGAAAATTCAAGATCAAAACCGTAGTCGGCCCTGACGACTTTGCAAGTATGGAGGAGATAATTGAAAGGCGATATACTCGTGTAATGAACGATGGTTCCCAACTCCCTGACTTGATAGTGGTCGATGGTGGAAAAGGACAACTGTCCTCGGCGGTGGATACTTTGAGGCGGATCGGCCTGCCGAACGAGCCGATAATTGGACTGGCGAAACGGCTCGAAGAGGTTTTCGTGCCGGACGACAGTGAATCGATATTGTTGCCGAGGACCTCTTCGGCTCTGAAACTTCTGCAGCATATCAGAGACGAGGCTCACAGGTTTGCCATAACTTTTCACAGATCGTTGCGTGAAAAACGTGTGGTCTCCACGCAGCTTACGGGGATCGAAGGCATCGGCGAAACGAAAGCCACTAAGCTTCTGAGGGAATTCGGATCAGTCAAAGGCGTTCAGGAAGCGTCGGTTGATGACATTGCTAAAGTGGTTGGAATGAAGGCCGCCCGGGCGGTTAAGAGTTATTTTGAGGAACAGGTGAACGGGGTGATGGAGTGATGGAATCCTGGATTATTGTCCCGAATGGCAGCCCTCGTCGTAATACTGGACGGAAAGACAGAATGGTGGAACAGTGAGAGAATGTCAGGTGAGTTTGTTGGATAGATGGACCATTTGCTTGTCAAACCTTGTGGATGATTTCCGCACCAATCCATTACTTCATCAATCCATTATTCCTCTTCTGTGTTTGCTCATCACTTTGAGTCTCCTCCCGGGATGCGCAAAGCAGCTCCCTGTTATTTACAATGCCGGCGGAAAGAGTTACACCTTTTTGACCCAGGATAGCTCTGAGGTAAAGTTCCCTTCCGGATTCAAGGGGCACGTAGTCGTGATGACTTTTATCTGGACTCACTGCACAGACGTATGCCCGGAGGCAATCGAGAACCTCCACCTTCTTCAGGATACTCTTGCTCTTGATGGGATACGTAAAGTGAGGTTTGTGGCGCTGACTTTTGACCCGCATCGTGATACACCTTCGGTATTGAAACACTTTGCGGAGCAGCATGGTGTTGAGTTCACCAGCTCAGACGGTAAAAAATGGAATTTCCTTACCGGGCGCACGGCGAATACCGATTCTATTCTGTACCGGATACAAATACACTATTTCATCCAGGACACAACATTTTCAAAAACCGCTAAGATATCTTATTCTATTTTCCATCCGGACGAGTGCGTCCTCTTGGATCGTCAAGCAAGAGTCCGGGGAGTCTACGGAGGAAGCAACCTGAATTTTACGAAGATAATCCGAGACATAAAATCACTGGAATAGATTTATACCATGGTACCTGGCAATCCCGCCGAAGGTCCCAGGGCGAGAATTGACATGTCGCTCCTGCGGAGCTTCCATGCTGTTACGCTATTGACTACTGAAAGAATTCTGTTCCTACGGAGCAGAGTATAAGTCTCTTAGGGACGAAAATTTTCTCGTAGTGCAAGCCATAAAAACAAGCAAACCCCCGTTAGGGGCGACATATCTGTCAATGCCAATAGCAGCGATCCCTCAGTTGCTGATCACGCCTGAGTAGATTGCGGCAAAGAGGCGCGCGGGTTATCTTCTGACAATGCTTGCCAAGATCTTCTCCCCCTTATCGATCATCAGCGCTGCCGGGAACATTGTTGCAATCGGCGCCGTTGCCGGACTCATTGCCATGGTGGCACTTGGCGTAAGACTTTCTGCCATCGAGCGTAGGATTGGGCTGGATCGAGTGTATCAATACCATAAGATCCTCGGCCCGGCTGTGGTTATCCTGTTTATCGCGCACGCCATCCTTCGCACGCTCCATTTCTCCTTGCTACACGGAGGGACCTGGAACTGGTCATTCCTGTTTTACTTCGGGACACAAAATCTGCCGTTGCTCTTCGGACATCTGGCAATCTACGCCCTCATTGTTGTTGCGGCGGTTGCCTTATTTTCGAGACATCGAATTTCTTTCCGATCCTGGAAATCTGTTCACCTTCTGCTTTATCCGATTGTAGCCGTTGCCTTTCTCCATGTCTTTCTCGAAAGCAGCCATGAACTTGACTCAGCCAGAAGCATCCTCATCTTCTTGATCCTGGCAGGTCCGTTAGCAGGCTTGTATTTCTATCGAGCCGCATACTCCATTCGTAGAGAAAGAAACGGGACCTGGATCGTCTCGCAACTGGTCAAGGAGACTAAGGACACAATGACACTTGTTGTCAGACGGCCAAATGGGCCGGGCAGGTTTGAACAGCGTAAGGCAGGGCAGTTTGCAATTATCAGGGTTCTGGAAGGAAATAGATGGAGTGATCCGCATCCGTTCACAATTTCATCAGCTCCTTCTTCACCCGAACTTAGCTTCACAATCAAGTCAGCCGGGAGATTCACTTCCGCAGTTCCATCTTTGTTGCCCGGGACGGCGGTGCTATGCGAAGGGCCTTATGGCATTTTCAACGTGGATTTTTCAAGCGAGCATGATGTGGTTATGATTTGTGGCGGAGTCGGGATAACGCCGTTCCTCAGCAACATCCGCCATGCTGTGGCGATTCAAACCGATGCTCGGATCACATTGATATGCGGGAATAGAAATATGGAGGACATAATTGCAATGGAGGAGCTGAAAGCTGCTGTCGGTGGCATTTCTCTCCGCGTAGTTCATGTTCTCAGCAGACCTCCCGGGAGTGGTATGCCCCAGTCTGGCGACAGAATCATTTTTGAAGCAGGGCACATTGACGGAAAGATCTTGTCCAGGTACGTTACTTCGACCAACGCCTCATTCTACTTATGCGGACCGCCGCAAATGCAGGAATCCGTACTTCAGTCTCTCCAGAAGATTCTCGGTGTCAACAGGTCAGCGGTCAAGCGAGAACTGTTTTTCTATTAGTGAACAACAGCGCATGTGGGCCAACTTCGAAACCACGAGGTACATTAAACTGCAGTGCGATTGAGATCATAAGAATGGATCGGTCGTTATTTACCAGTCTCCAAACATAGAACCTTAAGATGGTTCCGGTATATGTGAATGAACAATCGCTCCGGCCAATGCGGGATACTATCCCAATCTTGATTCACGCCATGCCTTTTCCGAAATTGAACCCGGATGATTAGAGATACTTTTTCGATACGACCTTCCGAGGCATTCTATTGAGTCACTTCTTCAGACTCTTCGGACTTCAAAAAGCCCACCTATTAACCTGATTGGAACATACAAATGACAAGTTTGAGTCCTACAACCGAAACCGTATCCACAACGGGTAATGCAGGCAAAGCGGCCTCTTACCGAGGGCCGTTTGCGATCATGACATCGCTCTTCTTCATCTGGGGGTTCATGACCGTATGGAACGACATCCTGATTCCCCGGTTCAAGGAAGCCTTCACACTGAATTACTTCGAGGCCATGCTGGTACAGCTCGCGTTTTTCGGTGCATACTTTATCGGCTCCCTCCTCTATTTCATTATCTCCGCGACGAGTGGAGATCCCATCGCCAAGATCGGCTACAAGAATGCGATAGTGATTGGCCTGCTGATGTCTGCATTCGGAAGTCTGCTGTTCTGGCCGGCAGCAAGCTTGATATCGTATCCGTTGTTCCTCATCGCTCTATTCGTCGTCGGCCTCGGGTTTGCAGTCCTCCAGATTGCTGCGAACCCGTATGTAACCATTCTTGGTCCCGAAAAGACCGCGTCGAGTCGACTGAACTTAGCTCAGGGCTTCAATTCGGTCGGGACGACTCTTGGTCCTTTGATAGGAGGCTATCTGATTTTCCAATATTTTAATAAAGCCGGTGCGAACGGAGCAGAGTCCGTCAAGGTACCCTACCTCGCGTTCTGCATCGTGTTCCTGATCCTCGCGGTGGTGTTCTACTTCGTGCATCTCCCTCATGTCGGTGAAGGAAATATCGAGAAGGGTGCGCAGGCTTTGAAATATCCGCATGTTGTCCTGGGAGTGATCGCGATATTCATGTACGTTGGAGGTGAGGTTTCTATCGGTAGTTCGATCATAAGTTTTCTGGGCCAGAAGAGCATCGCAGGGTTGACTCCGGTGGAGGCAAGCAAGTTTGTTTCGCTGTTCTGGGGAGGGATGTTGATCGGACGTTTCATGGGTGCGACGGAGCTGAGTGAAGTCAGGTCGTGGGTTAAGCAGCTCATATTGGCCGTATTGCCGATACTTGCTTTTGCCGTTCTTACTATATGGATGGGTTGGCAGGTTTCCAGGAATTATCTCCCTATTCTTTTTGCGTGCTGGCTCCTCTTCCAGTTTGGGAAATCGAATGATGCCCGCACCCTGACAATCTTCATGGCTGCCATCGTGGTACTCTTATCCACCGCCATCTTTGCCGGCGGGATGGTTGCCATGTGGTGTGTAGTCGGAGTCGGACTGTTTAGCTCGATCGGCTGGTCAAATACCTTTTCGCTCGCACTTGAAGGCACCGGGATTTACAAGAGCCAGGTTTCGTCGCTTCTTGTAGCAGCAATCCTGGGCGGCGCGATCTTGCCTCCAACCTGGGGACATATTGCCGATGTCGGCAATCCGCAAATTGCCTACATCGTGCCTCTCATAGCATACGCGTACGTCGGCTTCTACGGACTCAAAGGACACAGCGTAGGACGCAAACGAACATCTGAAGCTGTTTGAGACGCCGATATGACTTATGCTTCAGACAAGCGAACCGTTCTTACACTCGATGCAGGCGGCACGAACCTCGTGTTTACCGCTATGAGAGGCAACGAGCAGATTGCCGATGAGATTACCTTGCCCACACACGGGGACGACCTGGACAAATGCATGGCTTCCGTCTTCGATGGATTTGAGAGAGTCAAGTCGACTTTGAAAGACAAACCGGTCGCGATTAGTTTTGCGTTTCCCGGCCCGGCAGATTATCCGAACGGAATCATCGGCGACTTGCCGAACCTGCGTGCGTTCCGCGGCGGAGTTGCCCTCGGACCCGCACTCGAAGAGAAATTTGGCTTGCCGGTCTTTATCAACAACGACGGCGACCTGTATGCCTACGGCGAGGCAATAGCCGGATTCCTTCCGTATGTCAACGAAATGCTGGAAGAAGCGGGAAGCCACAAAAGATACAGGAACCTGTTAGGTCTCACACTCGGGACAGGGTTCGGCGCGGGCATCGTGTCCGACGGCAGACTCTTTATCGGAGATAATGCCGATGCGGCGGAGATCTGGCTTGTCAGGAATAAACTCAACCCGGCAATGAACGCCGAGGAAAACGCGAGCATACGTGCGGTGAGAAGAACTTATGCACATGAGACCGGAATCGAGTTTGAGAAATCACCGACGCCTAAAGAGATTTATGAGATTGCCGTGGCCAAAAAGAAAGGGCACATACCTGCGGCGATAAAAGCTTTTCAGGAAATGGCAGAAGCGGCAGGCGACGCTATATCGAATGCGATCACGTTGATCGACGGTCTCGTCGTAATCGGAGGAGGACTTGCTGGTGCTGCGGACATCTTTCTGCCTTACCTGGTAAATGAGATGAACAGTTATTTCGTTGGCCCTGACGGCAACCATTTGCGTCGTTTGTCGTCAAAGGTTTACAACCTCGAAGTTGAAAGCGAGCTGAAGACATTCTTGCACTCTAAGACGAAAGAGATATCTGTTTACGGGACATCGAAGAAAGTTAAATATGATCCTGAAATGAGGATCGGGGTCGGCATCTCGAAGGTCGGAACGAGCAGAGCGATTTCAATAGGCGCGTACGCGTTCGCGTTGAGTATGCTGGATGCTGTTGATCAGAGGAAGTAAATTACATCGACTATGACCGAGCAGGAAAAGGAGCAGACGCGGACCTGGATAAAGAATTGGGAAGAGCTTGGACCCATTCTTGAAGATTTGCGAGCAGCTAGTCTCAGACTGGTTGATACGCAGGAAGCGATAGCCGCATTTGAACTCGCTTACAAGTCAGCGCGTTTGAATTCGAAGCCGCGAGAAACCTCCGGTCTGGTAGAACAGCAGCGCCTCTTTATGCGGGCACATCGATGAGGGATTTGTTTGAAGCTGCCAGGCGCCTGCAGAGTTATCTGGATTCGAGGGAATGGCGGTCGTGCATTATCGGCGGGCTGGCGGTGCAGCGATGGGGAGAACCTCGATTGACACTCGATGTGGACGTGACACTTCTGTCTGGGTTTGGCAATGAAGAAGAATACATCGATGACTTGCTGAAACATTTCGGCACGCGTGTTCCGGAGGCGCGGGAGTTTGCACTGAAGCGCCGTGTGATGTTATTGAAGGCAGAAGATGGTACGGACATCGATTTGGCGCTCGGCGGTTTGCCTTTCGAGGAACGAGTAGTCGAAAGAGCCACCCAATTTGAGTTCTATCCGGGAATAGCCTTGCGCACTTGCTCCGCGGAGGATCTGATGGTGATGAAAGCTTTTGCGGAACGCGACCGCGACTGGGCTGACATCAAGGGAATCATAGCACGCCAGGGCGATACATTAGACTGGCAACTAATCATGTCAGAGTTGGAACCCCTCTGCGAGCTTAAGGAATCACCGGATATAATGAGAAAACTGAAAGTGCTTCGCAATTCGTGATTGGGAACGTGATGTGTCACTTTGCCTTCAACCTTGCGAAGACTTCACGGGCAAGACCCTGTTACCTTCGCAAGCATTGATTTGGAGTGATAGAGGAAGCTATCGGTTACTGCCCATGTTCCTGACTGATGGCTAAAGAGAAGATAGCTGCCACCTGGAGTCGACAAAAGTGCATACCTACCTTCGGTAGAACTGCCCGAGAAGGAAATGAAATTGTAAAACGGCTCCGCGTTAGAGGGAATTTGAAATGGAACCGAATCAGGCTTCACCTTTGAACCATCATAATGGTACAACGTGCCATTTATGCCTCCCATCCAGATATCGTTTGGTGAGCTTCCCCCCACACGGTTAAGAAGACGCTTTCTCGGAAGCATGACCTCGTTCCACTGAATCCCATCGAAATGAATTACGAGACTGCTGTCCAGGAAATTTGGTGGCGGATTGGGGTTGGATAGAACCCTTTGTCCTACCGCCCATATATCGTTGGGTGCAAAACCGTAAATATCGCCGAGATCAATTGCGGCATTTCCCCATCTGTCAGGGAAGTAAAGAGTGACCGGTGTCCACGTTTTGCCGTCGAAGTGATACATCTTGCCATCCCCCGTATCGTTATGTCCAACGACATAAACGTCTTTTGGCGAGCTTCCCCATATAGACTGCATTATTGTTTGGGCACTTCCGAGATATGAGAGCGTGTCTATTGTCCACGTGTATGTGCACGGGTCCTTGGGCGGGGTAGGTGCGACTGGATTTCTACGGCAGCCCGACTCAGTAAATAGTATCGCGGCGATTGCAATCCATGCAAAAAGAGCAAGGACATCTAATCCCTTGCGCACGACTTAACGCCCCCTGACAGTAGCGACAATGTAGGAGCATATTCTGGGATTGTCAAGCCGACGATTGATTACTCTGTGTTTTACTCGGCTTGGAATCTTTCACTCTGAATGTTTAGACTGATCTTTATGAAGCTTCCTTGGCAAACTTATCTCTCTGAACTTGTCGGCACTGCGCTCCTGATCGGCATCGGCTGCTCGTTTGTTATTCTTGATTTCGGCACGCGAACGCCGATGGCCTCGGTCATCCCAAGCGAAGGACTGAGGCGACTTATCACCGGGTTCCTCTTCGGCGCTACCGGTGCTTCTATAGCTTATTCACAGGTTGGCAAGATTAGCGGTGCACACATAAACCCGGTGGTGACGCTCGCGTTCCGAATCAAAGGAAAGCTATCCTCCAGAGAAACCATCGGATACATCGTGGCACAGTTCGTTGGTGCCATTGCCGGTGCTGTCCCACTTCTGTTGTGGGGACAATCGGGGAAGAGCATCGCTTTCGCCAGCACGACACCCGGCAACGGGTACACCATGTTCGAAGCACTTATCGGCGAAATCGCTACAACCATTTGTCTTATCTTAGGGCTCTTCACTTTCCTCGGACACAAAAGACTCAGGAAATATACTCCGCTCCTCTTCCCATTTTTGTACGCCGTCATGGTTTGGTTGGAAGCGCCAATCTCAGGAACAAGCACAAATCCCGCGAGGAGCTTCGGTCCGTCGCTTGTTTCGGGAGTCTGGTATGGCTGGTGGATTTATTTTGTAGGGCCGCTGGTCGGGATGCTGATTGGCGTAACCTTACACCGTTTCACATGGCTCAAGAAATTCGAGGTTGAAGTGGCGAAGATTTACCACTTTGAACATGACAAATACGGAATCTTTGGGAAGTAATTAAAACTTCAGAATCTTGAATTGTGAATTTGTTAACTCCACCTCTTCGCTATCACAAGTGAGAGGTCATCGCTCGGAGGTGCCTCGCCGACGAAGTGGTCTACTTCCTGCAGGATTCTCTCTCCCACTTTTTCCGGAGAAACACCAACCGATCTTTCGACGATTGCCCTTAACCTCTGATCTCCGAAGAATTCGTTCCTCTCATTCCGCGCTTCTGTGACACCGTCAGAATAAGCAACCAGCAAATCTCCGGGGTCCAGGTCCAGTCCATGCTCTTCATACTTTGAGGTTTTCATTAAACCAAGTGCCGGCGCGCCATGCGGAAGTTCTTCTACTTTTCCGCCGTGAAGCCAGAGCGGGGGAAGATGGCCTGCGTTTAAGAGCCGTACCCTGCCGGAGTTTTGAGCAACCTCGAAGTAAACCAACGTCGCAAATTTGTTTGGCAGACTGTCACGGCAAAAAATAAGATTTAGTCTATTACCAAGCTCTGAAAGAGATTCATAATCCGGTGCGATTGCTCGAAGCGTGGACTGTAATTTCGACATAAGTAGTGCAGCGCCCAGTCCTTTGCCTGCTACATCTCCGATGGCTAATGCCAGCCGGTTCTCGTCCAGGTTGATGTAATCGACCAGATCACCTCCCACGTCGTTCGCGGGTCTCGTGAAAAGCCAGACCGACCATCCCGCGATAGTCGGGTTCTCCTCCGGCAAGAGCTCGCGCTGTACGGTGCGCCCGATCCTCAGTTCGTCGTGTGCCAACAGTTTGTCTTTCAGTTCAAGCATCAACACAAGGAGGAGAAGGAAATAACTAAGGATGCCGTTGTCTACCGATACCGTGAATTGATGCCCGGTAACCTTTATATCGCCGAAGAAGAAGAGCACTATGCTGATGAGTAGAAGGAGCCGCCTGGCCGGTGTAAGCTTGAGTATGAGGCTCTTAAGTAAATACCATGATGCGTGGATGAACTTTGAGACACGAGGGTATGTTCGAAGTCTTTCCTGGGTTTCTGCGTCGATGTAAAATGCGTACAGGTCCCTGAAATCTCTCCTAAGCGAAGCGACGATGTCGCCGCTGCGGAAATCGTTGACGATCGTTTCCCGCAGGATGCGATCCCTTTTCCTTCCTCTCTTTTTCGGTTTGTCTTCAACCATTTTTGCCTTGCACCTTGCGACCTGGATGATTCAGCTTACCTGAATCGACGGATCAACAGCCAAGTTGTTTCAGGTTCACCGACAACTTCAGATGCAGCTAAACCCCTTTATCCCGAGCAATCCTTCGCAGAAAACTCTCTGCGAGTTCTACACCCGCTCCGAGACTGGATCCGAGGAGGAATCCCTGCGCCGAGTCGTAGTAAAACATTTGTGTGAGATTGAAAGCCGGCATAGAAGGAATTAACCGGATCGCAACATAAAGCACGACTGTTACGATTACATATGATATTCCGGTCAACGCGCCGATAATTAACATACGTGCAAGAACCACGTGACGCAGTCTCTTGTGAAAATATCCGGCCGAGAGCCACAAAACCACACATAATCCCAAGAAGTAAAGTACATCCTCCCAGGGATACGTCAATCGATAAGAATGAAGAAGGACTTCATCCAGGACAAGAAGCAGGATCGCTATCAAGATCGACGGAAGCTTCGGCAGGTACAGCAGGCTTGCATAGACGATTCCGCCTATTGTACCAAGAGAAATAAATTGAAAGCCGACGCCGGCCCGGTTGAACACATTTTCGCGGAAGAGTAACACCCCGAGGGCAATTGAGCAGATCGCCGGTAGAATGGCTGTCAGCGCATAACCCAACACTCTATTCTCTTTCATCTCTCACTAAGCCTGGTTTCATTTCTTTCTGTAGTATTCAACGGTGTTTCGTATCCCGACGGTGTATGGAGTCGGGCGGATTCCGAAAGCGTTCTGGAATTTTGAAGAGTCGAAGATATATTCGAATTCGTTCTGATAGGCCATCTCGAACAGTTCGGCAATGGTCCGGTCAAACAATCCCATCAGCCGGATCATCCCTTTGGATAAAACACGGTATCGTCCCTCAACTCCGAACTCGCGTGCGGCTTGAATTATAAATTCTCTGGCTGTGAACGGGTTCGGCGCCGTCGGAAGGTGCCACACCTCACCATAGGCATCATCGGATCCTGCCAGAGCCGCAACGGCCTGCCCAATATCCGTTGTGTAAGTGTACGAATGTTTAGCGCCGTCAGTAACCAGACAGCTCGGTTTCCTTCCGCCGGCAAGGGATTGAAAGACCAGAATATTCGGCACACCGGTTTTGTCAGCACCCGGGCCGTAGAAATCTGCCGACCTTACTATCATGGCACTGATGTTTCCGCCTTTCATCTCATCAGATAGTTGTGTTGCGACCTTTGCCCTTATCTCGCCTTTCTTACTGCACGGGTTGTATTGAGTAGATTCTGTCATCGGACCGCTCACTTTCCTGTACGCATAAACGTTGTCGAAGAAAACCAGTTTTGCGTTTGCCTGCTTGCAGGCTTCGATCGTGTTCGACATGATCCGTGGCCAGAGTTCAGCCCATATTCTGTGGTCGTACTTCAACCCTGCACTCAAATACACTACTGCTGAATCTTTGACGACCTCGGCCGCTTGACTCGCATTTGAAATATCGGCCTTCGAGGAAACAGCCCCATCCATCGCGAACCCGGTTCGCGAAACCAATCGAACGAGTTTTCCTTCCGAGACCAGCGCGCTCGCAATTCCGTTTCCGACGATTCCGCCGGCCCCGAGTATTGTATGATAACTCACATGTCCTCCTCTCTCACAGTTCTTAGATCCCGTGGATGCCATGGACACTCAACAGGGGAATATAATCCAACGAAAAGAGGAAAACTATTTTTCCCGTCACAACGTGAAAAGCAATCCTACTGCGGCGACGACGCCTGTGCCGGCCCCGAAATAGAATGCGGCGGAGGGCCCGATATGCTGCCAGAGTTCTCCGGCGACGAGAGATGCAGGGAATAGACCGATTCCCAGGATTGTAGCGTGAAGTCCAATTGCTGTTGCGCGTATCTCCGACGGAGCGAGGTCTGCGATCAAAGCCTTCTCAACCCCTTCCGTGAACCCGCTGTACAAACCGTACATTCCGAAGAGAACCCACATCAACCATGCCCGATCTGCTCCGGTCACGACCGCGAAGCCGAGATATACCAGACCGTAGAACAAATATCCTGAAACGAGCAGCCGCTTTCGGCCGAACCGGTCGGAGAGTCTACCAGCCGGATAGGAGACGAGGCCGTACACAATGTTGTAGACCAGGTAGAGGAGGATTGCACTCGCCGGAGTGAAGCCTACATTTTGAGACCTTAAAAGGAGAAATGTGTTCGAGGAGTTTCCAAGAGTAAAGACGAAGGCGACTACCAGGAAGAGCTGGAGTTTTCTCGGCAGGACTTTCCACTTTAGCGGCGGCGGCTTCCGCGCGCTCAACTTCGTTTTCTTCTCTCGCGCGAAGAACAGCAAGACTACTCCGATCCCGGCGGGGACGAGCGACCATAGAAAAACATGAGAATACTCGCCCCCGTATCGAGTCAGAAAGAAATATGCCAGGACCACACCTATGGCCGCACCCGTTGTGTCGAGAGTCCGATGTAATCCGAAGGCCATGCCTCTTTTCTTCTCATCGGTACTGTCGGCGATGAGCGCGTCGCGCGGGGCAGTGCGAATGCCTTTTCCCAACCTGTCGACAACTCGCGCGCCGAAGACTATGCCCCAGCTGTTGGCAGCGTACAACAGAAACTTGCCTATAGCCGAAGATGAGTATCCGCTGATAGCTAAGACTCTTCTGTTTCTAAATTTGTCTGAGATGTACCCCGATACTACTTTGAGAAGGCTTGCGGCACTCTCCGCAACACCTTCAATGAGACCGAGCACTGCTGGACTCGCGCCGAGCGTTGTAGTAAGAAAGAAGGGTATAAGCGGATAAATCATCTCAGACGATATGTCAGTGAAGAAAGATGTCAGACCGAGAATGATGACGTTGAACATGTTTGAAGATAAAGAAAATCCTCGTAAATATCTCTTCGACAATCTCGGCTAATAACCTTTTAGTGGATTCATGGGATGGCGCAGATATGTCCCTTTTCTTCACTACTCGTGGCCTGTCGGAATCTGCGGAGATGGTTGTAGCATCAAACTATTGAGAAGACAAAATTCGCAATCGCATAGAAACAGTAATCCGTGTTAAATTATAAAGTCTCCATATGAAGAAGTATAAAGTCGTATTTCACATAGACGAGGGAACAAACGCACGAGCTGAGCTCGTATTTAACAACATTGAAAATCTTATCGCAGATGTGGGACAGGAAGACGTGGAAATAGAGTTGGTTTCAAATTCTGAAGGAGTGAGGATATTTCTCGGCACGCCTGGCCAGCACGCTTCCCGGATAGAGACTCTAGCCGCAAAGGGAGTTCGCTTGGTGGCTTGCGCAAATTCGCTGCGGAAGTTGGGCTTCGCGCCGGATTCGCTCTTCAATCATGTTGAAGTTGTTTCTTCAGGCGTGAGCGAACTCGTCAAGAAACAGACTGACGGCTGGGCATACATACGCCCATAAATTTCTGGAGTACTGAAGGTGACACCATTAACAGCTGTTTTATACTCATTCCTCTTCGGGCTGCTCCATGGTGTCCTTCCGGATGAGCACACGTGGCCCATAACATTCAGCTATGCAGTCGGCGGAGCAACCGGCAAAGAGGGAATGAAGGCCGGGCTTTTTTTCTCGGCCGCATTCACAGTGCAGAGAATGCTTCTCGCGGAAGTCGCGTACCTGGCCCTTGTTCCGTTTCTCCTGTCCGCATCCGTCAACGGAATCGTTTATATGATAGTTGGTGGTGCAATGTCGGCAGCCGGTGCAGTGGTGCTGCGCAAGAACCGTTATCCGCATCTACATTTGCTTGGCCACCATCATGAGAAGGGACTGGAGATGGGCAGGTCACTTTCGGTTCTTTCAAGACACCACCATGAAGCAGATGTCCGCGAGTCGGAGGCGATGCCCGCTAAGTGGACAATCGTTCATGGGTTCATCGCCGGATTTGGGTTCGGCGGCTTCTCACTCTTTGTCAACACGGTTGCGGCACCCGCGATGCGGAGTCCGTGGATCGGTTTCATGCCGGGCTTGGCGTTTGGGCTGGGTACGGCAATTATGCTCGCGGGAATCGGTTACCTGCTCGGCTCATCGATGCGATGGTCACATTTTTTGAGTGAGACGGAAATTAGACTGATTGGGGGACAAACAGGCGGAGGAACACTTTTCTTCGGTGGAATTTTGTTCGCCATTTTCGGTGTCGCAACACTTCTCCGCCTGGATCGGAACTTACCTGTAGACAGCGGCTATCTGCTCATAGCTCTCTTTATGGTGATAATTGCAGTCCCGGCTTTTATTTACACTCTTAGAGAAGTCATAGCACTGAGAGAAAGCTGAGCGCTATATCGCCCAGCCGATCCCCAGCGAGAAATCGCCTCCGTTGTAATTACTCCTCGCACCGATCGGCTGTGAAAAGTCGGTCATCAGATTGTAGCCGGCGTTCACCACAAACTTAAAATGATAGCCGGTGAAGAGATCCAGTCCGACACCCAACCTCCCACCGAAAGCGGATTCAGATCTACTTTCGGTGACGATTGCACCGTCGAAGTTAACGCCTGAATCGAATCCCATGTAGCTGCCGACTCCTACCGAAAGGAACGGGCGTACTTTCGCGCCGGGTTCGGGAGCCGGTACATAGTACCTGAGACCGACCAGTATCGGCACCACAGTGCTTGCTTCACTTCTGACACCCATAAACTCAACATTGCTGCTTGCATTTGTCGTAAGAACTCCTGCGCTCAGAGTAACTGCTACGTTCTCCCGCAGCCCGTAAGCATATGCAATACTGCCCACAAAAGAACCTATGTCAGCGGTGGAGTTAATGCCGAATGGACTTATCGTGTTTGATACCTTCGATCCTCCTCAAATGCCGGCGTTGAGCTCGATTATCGAACGGTCCTTCAAGGACAGCTCCTGGGCGGATAAAGGGGATACCGCAACGGCCATGACTGACAATAGCAGAGTAAGACCAACCATGCTTTTCATCGCAAACCTCCCGTTAAAGTTGTCTTGCGTTCATCAAAGACTCTGTATGTAGAAAAGTTATATTCGAGTCTTAGTATGGTTGAGGTCCATCTGAAACCTGCTTCTATCCCTGATCCTAAGCAAAGGAATTAAACGTCGTGGATTTCGAAATACAACAACATGGGCGACCTTGCCAGGGTCCATGACGAAGATTTCCTTCGGAGGAGCATGTGCAAGGATGAAGGAAATCTTCAGTCGCGCAACTCTCACCACATTTCGAAGCTAATTGCTGTAATAAGCTCTAAGGCTCGACACTGTAAAATTTGGGAATTGCCGAACGTCCACAGTCGATGTGGAGAAAAATATCTTCCAGAATGTCTGCTGGCCGGGGGATAGTGGTACACCGATCTGTGTGTTGCTTCCTCCGAGTTTTGTGACAAATGTGGAGTCGGTGTAGAACTGTGCTTCGATGTACCACGGAGAGGTTATCGTCGTCTTGGACGAGTTTCTTGCAAGACCACCCACTACGAGTTCGCCGGAACCGCCGGTTTGCATATATAAAGTGTCGACGCTGAAAGTTATGCCGTTAATTGTCGTTCCACCTCCCACGACCGTGTTGTTGACTTGACACGAACTGAATCCGAGAATCAAACTCGCTGCGAGGACTAAAACGTACTTCAAAATCCGACCTCCCTTGTCTTTTTGAAGTTAGCATCTTTCTTGAAAACTCGCCAACCATGGAACCACACCAAACTTGACTCTGCTCGTAAATCCCGTTACATTTTGGGAGTTGTTCCGAGTCGTGCGTGCTTCGAGGCGGGCAGCAACCAATAGTCCTATTGCGAAGTACCTCAGTCGTGACCCGCATTCTATGAAGGGCAAGAAGTGAAAAGAAAATTATTGCTTCTGCAGGAAGCCTTCGAGGCTTCTGTCCGCTTGATATTCCCATTTCCTATCAAAGATAATTGTCGGACCCTACACTCAGGTAAATAGTCGGGAGGCAAAGTGAAACTATCTCTGTCAGTGTTAATTCTTTTTATATCCACAAGTGCATTCGGACAGGATTTCGAGAATTATTTTTCAGACTCTACAATGCGGGTCGACTACTACCATGCGGGAACAAAGGGGCAGGAGTCGATATCGCTTGATAAAGTCTATTATGAAGGCTCCTGGGCGGGGAGTAAGAAACAACTCGTTGACAACCTTAACCGCGGCGATTATCTGCTTCGAGTGTTCGACCTCGAAACGAACGCCCTCATCTACTCGCATGGGTATTCGACTATGTTCAACGAGTGGCAAACCACCGACGAGGCAATAGGCGGGACAACACGAACATTTAACGAGACTGTGCGTTTCCCATTCCCTAAGAAGCGCGTCATGATCTCGATTTCACGGCGCGACAAGTTCGTGGCTTCCGGCCAGAAGCTGGCTTTCCGCGAAGTCTTCGCCACGACAATCGACCCGAACGACTCGACTGAGATCAACAGAGAACCCAGGCATAGGTATCCATCGTACGACGTTGTGAACAATGGCCCTCCTGAAACCAAAGTCGATATAGTAATCATTGGAGACGGCTATACCAAACAGGATATGGAGAAATTCCGAAACGGCGCGAAGCACTTCGCTGAGGTGCTCTTGAATACAAGTCCGTTCAAAGAGCACAGAGCAGATTTCAATATTAGGGCCATCGAGGTTGAGTCTGCTGAATCGGGCATTGACAAGCCGGACAAGAACGTGTGGAAGAATACCGCGCTGAACAGTACGTACAATACTTTCGGCAGTGCGAGGTATGTACTGATTGATGACAACCGGACACTCCGCGATATTGCCGGCATTGTGCCGTACGACTACATAACCGTACTCATCAACGACGACCGCTATGGCGGCGGAGGAATCTACAATCTGTACACGACCACATACACAAAGAGCGATGCTCCCGGACAGGAATGGCAGATGGACTATGTATATGTTCATGAGTTCGGGCACTGCTTCGCAGGACTTGGAGACGAGTATTATACTTCGCAGGTATCTTACAACGAATTCTACCCTAAAGGGGCTGAGCCGTGGGAGCCGAATTTGACGTCGATAGCCTCTCGCGAATCGATAAAGTGGAAGGAATTTATCGCCCCCGAGACACCGGTACCGACCCCGTGGGAGAAATCGGAGTTCGATAGTCTCGAAGCTTTACGCGGCAAACTGGACCGTCTCGCGCCTGATTACTATCAGAAGCGCGAACCGTTGATAAAACAAACGGACGAGATTCTGAAGAAGACGGAATTTTCGGGAAAAGTCGGTGCCTTCGAAGGTGCAGGGTATGTATCGAAAGGTCTTTACCGCCCCTCCGCCGACTGCCGGATGTTCTCATTGAGCCTTGTAGGTTTCGATCCTGTGTGTGCCGCGGCTATAGATGACGTCATAGCAGCAAACACCAGGTAACTACCGGCAACCAGCCATGATAGGGACAACGGTCGGCCATTACAGGATTCTCGGCAAACTCGGCGAAGGGGGAATGGGCGTTGTCTATAAAGCCGAAGACACGAAGCTGAATCGGAACGTCGCTCTAAAGTTTTTGCCGGCGGAGTTGACTCGCGATGAAGATGCGGAGAGACGCTTCTTCCGGGAAGCTCAGGCTGCTTCGGCACTAGACCATCCGAATATCGGTGTGATCCATGAAATTGACAAAACCGACGACGGACGTTCCTTCATTTGTATGGCTCTGTATGAAGGTGAGACACTCCAAAAGAGAATCGACCGGGGTCGTCTCGATGTAGGTGAATCAATCGGGATCGCGATCCAAATAGCAGAGGGATTGAAAAGGGCACATGGCGCCGGTATAATTCATTGCGATATAAAACCGGCCAACATACTCATCACGAAGGAAGAGGTCGTGAAGATTGTTGACTTTGGTCTGGCAATGCTGGCGGGGCCAGCCGGAGGTGCAACGACCGGGTCGCGTGCCGGGACGGCTGCTTACATGTCACCCGAACAAATTCAAAACGGTCCCGTCGATGCAAGGACCGACCTGTTTTCTGTCGGAGTTGTCTTATACGAAATGGTGACCGGCAGGCGGCCGTTTGAAGGCGACCACGAAGCGGCGCTCTTCTATTCCATAGTCTACAACGAACCTGTCCAGCCGATAACCCTCCGTCGGAATATTCCGGAAAGTCTGAACTCGTTGATTATGCGTCTTTTGCAGAAGGATGCGCGAAATAGATTTCAGACAGCCGAAGAGCTCCTGTTGCCCCTGAAGAAATTGAATATCGATGTCAGACGATGGACTGTGAAGTCAGGAATCAACAAACCTTCAGGTAACGCGCGTTTGGGGAAAGGAAAAACTACAATTGGGATTGTAATAGTCACAGCACTGCTGATCTTTGCACCAATTGGCTGGCGGGCATTTCTTGACTGGGCGGGCAGCGCTGGAGTTCCAACTGAAAAGCATATTGTCGTTCTGCCTTTCAAGTGCATCGGTTGTGACCAGAAAGAGACCGCAATGAGCGGAGGGCTGATGGAAACTCTGACGAGCAAGCTCACGCAATTCCAGCCGTCGACCGGATCGCTCTGGGTGGTGGCAAGCAGTGAAGTGTGGAGCAACGAAGTCCAGAGTCCGAGTCAAGCACGGAGGGTTTTCGGTGCGAATCTCGTTGTCACCGGAACACTGCAGCATATGGGAAACGGATTTCGACTGACGCTCAACCTGGTGGACCCTGCCACGTTAAGACAACTCAGGTCCTACGTGTTCGATGAGGCTTCTGCGAATCTTTCTTTGCTCCAGGATGGTATTGTGGAAGCCGCAACCTCTCTTCTTAACATCAATCTTGAGCCGCAATCTGTTCAACTCCTCCGTGCGGGGCAGACTCGAAAGTCCGCAGCATACGAATTGTATCTTCAGGGTCGTGGTTACTTGCAAAGATACGAGCGGATGGAAAATCTCGATACTGCCGCGATCCTTTTTGGAAGAGCTGTCCGCATCGACTCCCACTATGCTCTCGCCTATGCCGGGCTGGGTGAATCGTACTGGATCAAGTTTGAAAATGATAAGGATCCGAATTGCGCCGACAGTGCCATTGCCTATTGTGCAAAAGCGGTCCGACTGAACGGTCAACTCGTGCCCGTACGCATTACACTCGGAATGATATATGCCGGTACCGGTCAAAACGAGAAAGCTGTTGCCCAATTCAAGGAGGCGATACTGGTGGATCCGTTCAGCGGCCGGGCATACTCGGGTCTTGGAGGTGCATACGGTAATCTCGGCGACACTGCGCAGGCGGAGCAAGCCTACAAAAGAGCTGTCAGTATCAATCCCACGTATTGGGGGTTTCACAACGATCTCGGTCACTACTATTTCTCTTTAGGCCGGACTCGCGAGGCTTCCTGTGAATACCAAAAGGTCGTGGATCTTACTCCGGACAATTATCGCGGTTACAATAACCTCGGCGCAATGTACTTCTATTTGAACTGGTGGGACTCGGCGCGGGCAGTTTTCGAGAAGTCTATCGCCTTGCAGCCGAATTATCATGGCTACTCCAATCTCGGCACCCTGCTCTATTACCAGGGAAATATTTCAATGGCAGCTTTTGCTTACGAGCACGCTCTTGAGCTGGACGACAAGGATTACACGGTGTGGGCCAATCTCGCGGCCGCATATTCGGAGCTTGGCAGAATGGAAAACTCCGTGAATGCTTACCTGATGGCAGTGAAGAAGGCCGAGGCGGTTCTGGAACTCAGTCCGGAGAATGCGGAGTTGACCGGCCAGATCGCCGGCTACTATGCTGCCCTGGGAAAAAAGGAAAAGGCGCGATCGTTGCTCGTGAGGGCTCTCAATCTCGCGCCGAACAACACCGTCCTTCTTGGACACGCGGCAATGACCTATGAAGAATTAGGCGACCGCAATACAGCAATAGCGCTGCTCTTGAAGGCGTTCAAGAAAGGTTATTCGCCTGCGGAAGTAGAGAACGCCCCTGAAATGAAGGGACTGAGAGCGGACAGGAGGTACCGGAAATTGCTTCAGAAAAACGGTAGCAAGTATCATTGAGTTTAATCCACACAAACATAGGGTGTTACCGATCGCTACCACAGGTCATAATCTGAATACTAACAAAAAGGAGAAAGGGAAAAGATATGGGCTCACCAAATTGTCAGATCGCAAAGCTCGGAGGGGAATATGCTGTGCCGAAATATGAAATCGCCAAAGGGTCAGGTCCTGCTGCCTGGCAAACTTCCGACGGAACGGATTTCACGATTTGGTTCTCACCGAGGAAATGTCCGCTCGCAGGAGGTAACACATTCGAAAGTACTAATGGCACTCTAGCCGTCCAACTCAGTGAGAATGCCGAACCGGGGACATACGAGTATACCGTCCATTGTCATGGAAATGAGCATCATGCAAGAGGGCTGAACAGCCCGCCGGTAATGATCGTGATATGATTCTGCGGTGCTCTTGTGCAGGAGATCAACTCCCGCACAAGCCCGATGGCCGATAACAGTTGGCTATTCAGTTGCCATCCCCGCCACTCTTTCCAGGTCTGTGCCCGAGAGCCGGTAGATTTTCCACTCGTTCATCGGCCTAGCTCCCAGAGATTCGTAGAAAGAGATCGCACTTTGATTCCAGTTTAGCACAGCCCACTCGAATCGCCCGCAGCCGCGCTCAATTGCCAGCTTAGCAAGATACATCAGGAGATCCTTTCCGACTCCCTTTCCCCTGTGTTCGGGCTTGACGAAAAGGTCCTCGAGGTAGATACCCGGTTTGCCTAGGAATGTAGAGAAGTTGTGAAAGAAGAGTGCAAAACCGACTGGTGTGCCATCAATCTCTGCAAATACTACTTCCGCCCCGTGCTTATGAAAGACATTCTCTCTTATGAGTTCTTCAGTTGCAGTCACCTCCCCGGGGAGCAGTTCGTACTCGGCGAGATATTTTATGAATTCCAGAACCTTGCCGGCTTCTTTTTCTTCAGCCGGTCTAATCTTCACTCTAATGTCCCTCTTCGTCCTTTGTTCCATCTTACCCTCTGCATGAAGAGTTGCACTGCGTTAGTCAATGTCTGAATATATCCACGCTGTCACCGAAACACAAAACTAATCTTTCTATTTAATGACCCGGAGTTTTAATTTCTTGAGATACCTGAATGAGTCATGCGTAGGAGGGCTGTGTGAAAAACAATTCCGAAGTTGACCACCTTGCATTATTCCGGCCGAGAATTCCCGGCAGGATAAGTGATCACGACCGCACCGACGTCAAAACCGAAATCATTGCCGGGATGACGACTTTTCTCGCAATGATGTACATCATTGTCGTCAATCCTTCGATTTTGTCCGCCGCCGGCATGCCGTTCAGTGGCGTGTTAACCGCGACCGTGCTTGTGACCGCATTCAGCTCCATCGCCATGGGAGTTTACGCGCACAATCCGATTGCGGTCGCGCCCGGCATGGGACTCAACGCATTCTTTGCTTATTCGGTCGTCCTTGGCTTGGGCGTTCGATGGGAAACTGCTTTGGGCGCGGTGTTCTGGTCGGGAATCGTGTTCATTCTTCTTTCAGCATTCAATGTTCGCAACATGATCGTCGGGGCAATCGCAAAACAACTCCGCTATGCCATTGCTGCTGGCATCGGGCTGTTCATTGCCTTCATCGGCTTCGCAAACGCGAAATTTGTCGTCGGTAATCCTGCGACGCTAGTCGGGATAGCTAAAATGAATCCGGTGGTCCTCACCTTCCTGGCAGGCTTGATCGTAACCTCGATATTGGTTGTGAAGAGAATGAAGGGAGCTATGGTGCTGGGCATAGCCGTAACTACGTTGCTTGCAATCCCGATCGGGAGGTGGTACGGAGACGCGTCTGCAATAAACGCCGGTGTTCCGACTCTCGTGACATGGAAGGGCGTTGTTTCCATTCCCGATTTCAGCGTCCTCTTCAAGCTGGATCTCCTCGGTTCCCTTAGACTTGCAATGTTCCCCGTGATTTTCTCGATGCTCTTCACAGACATGTTCGATTCACTATCTACTTTTATCGGAGTGGCGGAAGCTGCGGACATTGTTGACGAGAATGGCGAGCCGAGGGAATTGAAACGATCTCTGATAGTCGATGCTATCTCGACGACCATAGCAGGTCTATTCGGTTCGAGCCCCGGGACCGCCTACATCGAATCGGCAACGGGAGTTGAAGAAGGAGGAAGAACCGGATTGACGGCGGTGACGGCGGGGGTGTTGTTCTTGCCGTTTATGTTTTTCTCGCCACTACTATCAGTCGTTCCACCGATAGCTACTGCTCCGGCTCTTGTACTCGTGGGCGCCTTCATGATGAAACCGGTATTGAAAATCAACTGGACGAAATTCGACGATGCTTTTCCAGCGTTTTTCGCGATGGTCCTAATTCCTCTCACTTATTCGATAACACAGGGTATAGTCTGGGGATTCATCTCATGGACCCTAATCAAACTCGCCGTGGGAAAACGGAGCGAGATAGGCTGGATGCTTCTCGTGATCGACGCGTTTTCAGTACTTGCGCTGATGGTATGACTGTTTATTGCGAAAAGCCGGCTTGAAGGAACTTTCTCTTCTAACCAGGAGGATTCCACCCGATGGGTTCATTTCTTGTTTTTAATGTCTCTTCTTTCCAAAATATGTCTGTTGTTTCTCTGTCCGGCGTTGTTTTAGATTCTTGATTGTCCTGGAAGACATAGATCAAAGGTGATCGAAGATTTGGACGCCGCCGTTCAACCAGATTTAGAAAGAGTGGAACCGATTTGCAGCGCGCGTTCATGGGTGTATAGGGCATATGACGTATTGCCTGACTTGGATGTGATAGTTATGCTGGAAGTACCCCGTTAGAGCGCTACTCAGAAGCACGAACAGAATGTGATTGGCATGGGCAAATTAGTAGCAATTGTTGAAAGCAACGAGTCCTTTGCACGTTCGATTGAAGAGAAGTTAGAGACATTTTCGGATGATGTCCGGTGTAAGTTCCGCGCAAAGGACGGCACTGAGCTTCTGACCATACTCGCCGACGATAGCGCTGTTGATGCCGTTCTAATAGACATCGAAGCGCCGGCGCTGAACGGTCTGGGCGCGGCGAACGAAATCAAAATTAAATACCCTTGGATCGGTATCATTGTCCTCACAGCATCGGAGGATGAAGACACAATAATCCACGCCATCCGGTCCGGCGCATCCGGTTATTTGCTGAAGAAGGAGCCGGTAGAAAAGATAGTCGAAGGAATCAGAGTGGTGGCTGAAGGCGGAGTGCGTATGTCGGGAAGTGTTGGAAGAAAGGCTCTCTGTCTGCTCCGCTCCCTGCAATTGGATAATATCCCACCCTCGCAGCCGGAGATCGGAATGTCGAAGCGTGAAATAGAAGTTCTCAAATTGCTGCGGCAGGGTTTCGATTACAAAGAGATTGCAGTGGAGCTTTGTGTGTCACCTTCGACGGTACGCAAACATATCGAGAATATCTACCGAAAACTGGAAGTGCATAACAAGATGCAGGCAGTTCAAAAAGCGCTGCGCGAGAAAATTATTTTATGATTAAATGGCGGCAGCAATAATCGTTAGAACATCTTCATGTTCTTTGTTCTGCAGATGGACTCGTAAAGTTTGTCCATCCCATCTCCACCCCCGTTGGGGGAATACTCATCTTCTGCGCCGTCGACTGGTCGGTGACGGAAATCGTTCGTGGCAGAGTCCGGTGGAGCCGCGAACACTTCACGCGGTTGTTTCCTGATCGACCGGGTGGAGAGGTACAAGCGCCTTCCTCAATGAGAAATTCCAATGCCCGGTTAAACTTCCAGCCATACGGAACGAGACAGTCCAGCCAGATGTGAAAATAGCGCAGATGCCTTATTGAACGAGCGGCTATCGAGTAATAACTTCCCCTTAAATTACCGACAGGCATCTGAACTGCAGAAAAGTTTCATGAGAGGGCGTCTGTAGAATCGGCAGCCGGCACGAAAGCCGGTAATTTTCTTGACTGACGGTATAAAACCCGTCGGCAACTCAGGGACGGCAGCTTCAAGAATGCCTGCACTCTAGCCGCGTGATTGCGCGCAGGAGAAGTGGGTATGTATTCAGTGTCAAGCACAAATTAGAATTTTGTTCCAGGAGCGAACAGCACCGTGAAAACTCTAATGCCGGATGCGGGGAACGATTTCCCTAGGAGTACCCAAATATCATTTTGGTCTCCAGTGTATCGGGAAGAAGAGATAGTTGGCGGAAACTCGTGGGATATCTCTTCAGGGGTGAATGGCGAATGAGCGCAGTACTTGAAGAACTCGCATCTGTTGCCGGTCGTCCCAGTCAGGCAACAATTGGGGGCTTTGAAGATTTTGTCGATCGCGGATCCTTCAGATTTGCCGTACCGATAACTGGCGAGGTGACTCTAAAGGTATACGACATTGCCGGGAGTGAAATCGCGACTCTCCTTGAGGAGTGTCTCTCGGCAGGATGGTACAACGTTACCTGGGATCCTGCTGGCGAGGTGAGCGGCGATTATTGGATCTGCTTGCTGGGAAAAAACTTTGTCGCCTCGAAGAAATTCAAGCTTGTCTGAAAGAGTACTCTCTCCATCTGCGAGCCTAAGGGAATTGGCGGATAACATCCGGGATATACTTTAATGTGGCAGTCTGGTGATATAGCGGAGCCGGTTGCAAAGCAAAAGGCATTCGAGACGGAGATGATCCCACACATGTCTTCGTTATATAACTTCGCGTTCATGTTGGCGCGGAATTCCGACGATGCCTGGGACCTTGTTCAGGAAACTTATACTAAAGCATTCACCTATTTTGATAAGTACCGGCGCGGGTCAAATGCGAAAGCATGGCTGTTCCGAATATTGAGGAATTCGTATATCAACCTCTACCGGTATCGACTGCGAGAAGGCGAAAGAATAAATTACGAAAGCGTGGACGAGCGTTCCTCTTTTGCCGAAAGCTTTTCATCGATGCCCAACCACTGGCAACCTGGATCGGTAGGGGATTTGTTCGAAGACGAAGTTGCGGAAGCATTACAGAACCTTGAGCAAGATTACCGCACGGTGATCATTCTCTGCGACCTGGAAAAATATTCTTATGCGGAAGTTGCCAAGTTGGTTGAAATTCCAATCGGTACGGTCAGATCCAGATTACACCGTGGAAGAAGGGTGCTGCGATCGAAGTTGAGGAACTACGCTTTGAAACACGGCATCGAGGTTGCCCATAAAGCGCCCGTGGGAGGACATCTGGCATCCGATCGCACGGAACGGAGCGGGCAGTCTACCTGAGAAAGCGGCAATCTTTTGCTGCAATGGCGTATTTTAGACCCGGCACGGCCGCGTTATTCTAGCCCTCTCGAAATTTTCTTCCCCAACTATTACATTATGTATCGGTAGCCGGATCTCACTGAGGACCCTTCAAGATTACCGGCGGTGTAAGAGTTAACTGCATCTATTCCTTGACTGGCTGGCTGAATAACGAAAGGAGACTTGTCGGTGGGACTCTCGCGAAATATCCTTCTCCGGGCGTCGGAGAATCACTATCTCCTGACCCACGTGCCCAATTACCGATTTGTCAGGAAGGCGCTCAAGAAGTTCATGCCGGGCGAGGAAATCGACGACGCTGTCAAAGCTGCCAGGTTGTTCCAAGGAGACCGCATCCCTGCAGTTTTCACCTATCTTGGTGAGAGCATCAGGGACCTCAACGAAGCCGCACAAGTGAGGGATCATTATATTTCTCTCCTTGAGAGGATCGATCGCGAGAAGCTCGATGTGGAAATCTCGGTGAAATTGACGCAGCTCGGTCTTGACCTCACAACTGATCATGCTTACGAAAACTTTGAGAGAGTCGCAGAAAAAGCACTCGCACTTCACAACATAGTCTGGATAGACATGGAGCGGAGCAGCTATGTTGACTCGACTTTGCAGTTGTATAAGAAAGTCAAAAGAGATTTCGCCAACACTGGCGTATGCCTCCAGTCTTACCTGCGCAGGACGAAACAGGATGTCCTGGATCTTCTGCCGATGTCACCGCTGATTCGCCTGGTCAAAGGAGCCTACAAGGAGCCAAAGGAGATGGCTTTTCACGATAAAAGGGATGTGGATACAAACTACTTCGAGTTGTCCCAGATACTTCTCAAAGGGGTCTCGCAAAATGGGGTTAGAGTTGCATTCGGAACACACGATGCGATGTTGCACAGGCGGATCATTAAGGTCGCGAGTGAGGTTGGTGTTACGAAAGAGAAAGTGGAGATCCAAATGCTTTATGGAATCAAGACCGAGGAGCAAAAGCGGCTGGCAAGTGACGGATACAATATTCGAGTGCTGGTGAGTTACGGCAAAGCCTGGTATAAATGGTACGTGCGCCGCCTGGCGGAACGGCCGGCTAATGTTGGATTTGTGTTGAAAAACCTTTTCACGAGTTGAGGAAATATGATAAAGGGAATCATGCCGCCCATTACTACTCCGTTCAAGGACGGGGAGGTGGCGTACGATAAGCTGGCACAGAACATTGTAAGGTGGAACAAGACTGGGCTGAGCGGTTTTGTCGTTATGGGCTCGAACGGCGAGGCGGTCTTCCTGACCAGAGAAGAAAAACTAAGGCTGGTTGAAGAGACTAAGAAGAATATCGGGAGTGGTAAAAAGCTCATTGCGGGGACGGGCTCGGACTCGATAAAAGAAACGATATCGCTCTCTAACGATGTGTTCGAACGCGGAGCAGATTACGCTCTCGTCATGACGCCGTCGTTCTATAAAGGCTCGATGAACAGCGGCGCATTCATCAGGTACTTCACCGCCGTAGCCGACGGAACGAGAGTTCCGATAATCATCTACAATGTCCCAAAGTTCACCGGCGTCGACATCCAGGTAGATGCGATAGCCAGGCTAACCGAGCACCGCAATATTGTCGGGATCAAGAACAGTTGTGAGAATTCGGCACAAACCGCGGAGATCATTGCCTCGGTTCCCAAAGACTTTTCGGTCCTTGTGGGGACCGCCTCGGTCTTGTACCCCGGTCTTGCGGCTGGTGCAACAGGCGGGATACTCGCACTTGCGAATATCGCTGCAGATGAATGTGTTCATCTGCAGCGTTTATTCCATGAAGGGAGGCACGAGGAGGCGTCCAAACTTCAGAAGAAATTGATTCCTGTGAACAAGGCGGTCACGTCAAGGTATGGCGTGCCTGGCTTGAAGGCCGCAATGGACATGGTCGGCTATTTCGGTGGAGAACCGCGATGTCCACTGACGGAATTGACGACGGCGGAGCGCGACGATTTGGCTTCCGTTCTTAAGTCAGCTGGATTACTGCGCGATTGGCAATCTTTGGGAAAACTCTGAAGGCTTAATAGGAAATTTCAAATTGCATCGGATTCCAAAGACTCGAATCTCAAAGCCCGGTATTGGTGAGTTTTGTCCAGTCTTTTTGAGATTAGGTATTTATTTTCAGTACGGGATTTCTGAGCCGAAAGCTCAGGCGCCTCTGGTGCAGAAATTAGGGTTTGAAATTGAGTTGGAGAAAGCATGAAACAAAATTCCTTCCACGCTCCCAATAGAATTCTTATGGGTCCCGGCCCATCCAATGTTCACCCTCGTGTGCTGCAGGCTATGGCGGGCACGACGATTGGTCACCTCGACCCCGCATTCATCGGTCTGATGGATGAGATCAAGTCTTTACTCAGGGACACTTTCCTTACGAAGAACGAAGTGACATTCCCGGTGTCCGGCCCTGGGTCAGCGGGAATGGAGATGGCCGTGGCGAATATGGTAGAGCCGGGTACGAAGGTTGCCGTCTGCATCAACGGCGCTTTCGGGGGCAGGATTAAGGAGATGGTCGCAAGACATGGTGGTACACCGGTCGTGGTAGAAGCAGCCTGGGGACAACCGATTGATCCGGGAGCGCTCGATGAGGTGCTTGCTGAGAACAAGGATATCAAGCTGGCAACATTTGTGCACGCTGAGACATCGACCGGCGCAAAATCGGATATTGCAAAGCTTGCCAGGGTGGCACGCAAATACGGCTGCCTGACTATTGCGGATACCGTTACCTCTCTCGGTGGGATCCCTGTCAAAGTGGATGAATGGGAATTGGACGTAGTTTATCAGGCACTCAGAAGTGCCTCTCCTGTCCTCCAGGGCTTTCACCGATCACTTTCAGTGACCGCGCCGTTGCATTCGTGAAGAATCGGAAGGTGAAAGTGCAGAGCTGGTTCCTCGATGTCTCGCTTCTTGTGAGTTACTGGGGAGGAGCTAAACGCACGTACCACCATACCGCACCGATACACTCCCTTTACGGTCTCCACGAAGCGCTTCTTCTTGTGCATGAGGAGGGATTAGAAAATGCGTGGGCGCGTCACGAAAGAAATGCTGAAATTTTTCGTGCCGGGCTCAAGAAAATCGGCCTGAACACGTTTGTTAACGGAGATGCCAGTCTGCCGGAGCTGGTCACCGTCGTGGTTCCTGATGGCATAAATGAAGAAGCTGTGAGAAACCATCTGTTGGAAAAATACGGCATTGAAATCGGCGCGGGACTTGGCCAGCTCGCAGGTAAGATCTGGAGGATCGGCATCATGGGATATACTTCGAACGAGAAGAATATTAATTTATGTCTAAAAGCATTGGAGGATGAGATCGGGAAGTAGACAACAGCTCAAAAGGCAAAGGTCAAAAGTCGAGACGCAGGAACATCGCGGTTTTCGGTTCCAATCGTTCATATTGAATTTTAACCTTTTACGTTCCCGATTCAGCCTTCGTTAAACTCAGATAAAGGAGCAACAGTGTCAAACGCGAAATTTGAAATTCCCCTTCCACCGAATGAACCAACAAAGAGCTATCTTCCAGGTTCGCCGGAGCGTGCGTCTCTGAAAGCAAAACTCGAAGAGATGCTGAACAAGCAAATTGAAATCCCGCTTATTATAGGCGGAGAAGAGATCAAAACGGGAAGGCTTGGTAAATGCGTCCTGCCTCACGATCACAAGACGGTCATCGCCACATATCATCAGGCTGGCGAGAAGGAGGTCAACATGGCGATTGAAGCTGCACTCGCCGCAAGGAAAGCGTGGGCGGGTCTCGACTGGGAAGAGCGCCTATCGATTTTCATGAAAGCCGCCGCACTTCTCTCCGGTCCCTGGCGCGATACTCTTAATGCTGCAACGATGCTTGGACAGAGTAAGAATGTCTTCCAGGCCGAGATCGATTCGGCCGCAGAACTGACCGACTTTTTCAGGTTCAATGCTTACTACGCCATGCAGCTCTTCGAACAACAGCCGCTACATTCGCCAATGGATGTCCGCAACAAGATGGAGTACCGCCCGCTGGAAGGATTCGTATTTGCGGTCTCTCCATTCAATTTTACCTCAATCGCCGGAAACCTTCCGACTGCGCCGGCCATGGTCGGCAATGTCGTGATTGACAAGCCGGCATCTAGCGCGGTATATTCGGCTTATCACATAATGAAAATGCTGCAGGAAGCAGGCGTGCCGCCGGGTGTGATCAATTTTGTTCCCGGCCCGGGTGGTGCCGTCGGACGTCCGGTCATGACTTCGCCTTTTCTTGCCGGAATACACTTCACCGGAAGTACCGCCGTGTTCCAGGATATGTGGAAGACTGTCGGCGAGAACATCAGTAAGTACAAATGGTATCCGCGAATTGTCGGAGAGACAGGCGGCAAGGATTTCATATTTGCCCACAAGAGTGCCGACGTTGAGGAACTGGGAACAGCCATCATCAGGGGCGCTTTCGAATACCAGGGTCAGAAATGCTCTGCTGCATCGAGAGCTTACGTGCCAAAAACTATGTGGTCTGATCTGAAAGAACACATGATCAAAGAGCTCAAGACGGTAAAGATGGGCGACCCACGCGACTTCAGTAATTTCATGAACGCGGTTATTGATAAAGGCGCATTCTCAACCATCACAGGTTACATTGATCACACGAAGAAATCGAGCGAGGCAGAGATCGTCTATGGCGGTAACTACGACGACTCCAAGGGCTATTTCATCGAGCCTACAATAATTCTGGCGAAGAACGCTCACTTCCGTACCATGGAAGAAGAAATCTTCGGACCCGTTATGAGCATATTTGTTTACGACGACGACAAGTACGAAGAGGCACTGCATCTTTGTGACGAAACTTCTCCTTATGCATTGACGGGTGCGATCTTTGCCCATGACCGCTATGCTGTCGCAACAGCGAACAGGATTCTGGTTAATGCTTCCGGCAACTTCTACATAAACGACAAGCCAACCGGGGCAGTCGTCGGCCAGCAGCCGTTCGGCGGCGCTCGGGCGAGTGGGACAAACGATAAAGCAGGAAGCTTCCTCAACATGGTGCGCTGGGTCTCGCCGAGGAGCACGAAGGAGAACCTGATTCCGCCGAAAAATTACCGCTATCCGTTTATGGCAGAGAAACAGGAGTAGGTGAGAAAATTGTTTCAGTTAAATCACAACGGCCCGGCCGATTTCCAGTGGAGAAACCAACCAGAATTCTAATGGTTTCTAAAGCGGCGACGGCAAGGATTGATTCCGCGCTAATTGATCATCGATCAGGCAGAGTTGGCACTCAAGCGGATGATCGACGTAGCTGGAGTTCGTTGATTTGATCGCAAAGGAGGCACCACCCCTGGAAACTAAAGTCACCGAATCATGGTTAACTTATAAGTATGCGGGTGCGCCGCCGCGCCCGTATATTCTTATTAAGGATAGGGACAAGGGACGACGGGCGTTCAGTTCGAGCGCTCACTGCATCCATATAACCAACTCTAAGGAGCTAATACTATGCGTAAACTAATTTATGCGACTTTCGTGGCCACCGTGTTTTTCACATCAAGTGGATATTCTCAACCATTGACGGTAGGCTCTCAAGGCAGCAAAGCAGTTCTTTTCAATTTTTCCGGGCTAAGCAACTTAGCTCTCACCGGATATCAGGGCGGTATAGGAGGAAAATACTATATTTCCAACGATCTCGCCCTCCGCGCGCTTTTATTGTTTGGAATAAACAACGCGACGACAAACACGGCACCTCAAAGCACAGACGACAAGCTGTCTTTTGGAATTGGAGGAGGTCTTGAGTACCATCTTGCTCTCAATTCAAATGTAAGTCCATATGTCGGTGGTGCCATAACGTTCACCGATAATTCGGAATCCTTCGAGGGACCGGTTACTCCGAAATCAACGACGACTTCCGTTGCGGTGGCTATCGGAGCAATAGGCGGCGTTGAATACTATTTCAATCAGAACATAAGCCTGGCCGCAGAATATCAATTCGGACTGACGTCCACGACGACAACGAGCACGGGTCAACCTGACCGGAGTGGATTTGCCCTCGGCTTTCAGACAGCCGGATTGACGATGGGAGTCTATTTCTGAACTCGTAGCTTCGCATCTTCGATCCGCCGATCGAGCGTGAGAGAGCGAGATTAACGCCCTCGATCTCGTTGAAACAAGATTGGGCAGCGACGGCTTTGAGACCTTCCGGGTTATCTTGCACTCTCATGTCTCGCCATTGATAGTCCGCCAGGACTATTGTAGATACCGGGCGAGTTAGGTAAATTTTTTCTGACGGCAGATGATTTAGCGAATGAATTCACTTTGTCAATGAGTTCTCGAATGAATAAGAGTTATTTCGGTTCACTGCAACGATTGCGATATCAAACTGCGATGCTGGATCTTTTCAAACCTTCTTTAGCGAGAGTTAGTATATGCCGAATTGGAATCGGGACTACTACCGGTCCCTCGTCAGACAATTTGCGAGAACTGTAAACGGCCTCGACGATACCTTCGAAGCGGTGATGAAGGGGCGATCGCCTGACGGAGTCGATGATCTGGCTATCGGAGGAGCGAAGAGGGCCAGGGGAGCAGTGCTGAACTTCGATATTTGTGATTATATGCCCGCAGCGACTTCTCCCGATCCCGTGACAATGAAGAAACTCTTCATCACGGTAGATTCGCTTGTCCCACTGGTAATGCAGATTATCAACGATCACGGCGGATACATCGAGAAAAACTCCGGAGCAAATGTATTAGGCATATTGTCGGCCCACGGTTCGGACTATCACGCGGCAAACGCTGCTCTCGATATATCGACCACTATTCTTTATGCGATTAAAACCATAGTCAATCCGTTTCTTGGCGAGGTTGGGATTCCAGAGGTCAACGCCCGCATCGGCATAGACCTCGGCCCGATACTCATTTCAATGACAGGCAGAAGGTCGCTTTCCGGGAGAAGAGCGAGGAAGTTCCTCAACGTCATAGGTCCCGCTGCTCAACTGTCATCAATCCTGCGATCACAGGCACTTCCCAATGAAATCCTCGTCGGCGATCTCGTGAAGAAGAATGCCAAGGTGTACAGACAGAGTTACTTTATGACCGCAACCCCGGCCGATTGGTCCTGGCATTACAGGGACGATCTGCAGGACAAATATGAGATTTGGAGCTACAATGCCGAAAAGCCTGTGCCCGCCTGATCTACAGGTCTATCTTAAGTGCCAGCAAGCTGAACGCTCGGGCAATCAACACGCAAAAAACAGCAACCACTCCCCAGATCCAAATCCCTGACAAGTCGACCGGGATGATTCCTCTCGATAAAAAATACCGGTAAGTCCCGCTGAACACTATAGAGCTCAGTATAACCAATACTCCCAGCGAAACTAGCAAGGCCACTGTTGCTCCGTGTGAGGAAGATGCCCTGACAGGGTTTACCTCCTTGTAATTCACGAACGCTCCCCCGAATGCCATCACGATGGAAGGGAATATTATTCCGCAAGCGAGCCCGTAGATCACGCTCGAAGGGATCAGGCCGTGAAAGTGTCCAAAGGGAGATGGAGCTGCATACCCGAGGGTAAGTCCGATGGACGATAATAATACAATAGCCGGCATGAGCCTCGTACAAGCCACCTTTCCAAGATTGATCGGCGAGGAGCGAAGAAGCCAGATCGTTTCACCTTCAAGGCTCAACATGGGATATACGAACCGGATGGCAAGCGACAAAACCAAGAAACCATTGAATGCAAATATAAGTGCAAAGGCTGATGACATGATAAACGGATCTGCAAGATAGATCCTCATCGCGGATAGATTGAAGAGGAAAATTCCGATCAACAAAATGAGAACGCTGAAATGAAATATCTGGCTGGGTTCTCGTATGAAGAGCAGCAAATCTCTTTTCAATAGCGTCATTGGCCGAAAGGTCTCGCGTGCGGACCTTCTTCTTCCGGAATGCCTCGATCCAACTCTCCGCTCGAAGAGTTTGTGACGGGCAGTCCAGAATGTTTCCTGGTAGAAGAGCGATGCGAGCTTCAGCATGATAAGGAAGAGCCCGATGCCCGCTGTGCAAACGATCAGTGCGGATGCCACGGCACCTATCATGTTCCCTGTAGTCGAAAAGTAGAAATAGTTGGCCGACCAGAAGCTCGGTGCGAGATAATCCAACTTTGGATCCAAGACGCCAAGGTAACGGTCGATGTGTGGATAGTACTTCATAACGGCAGTGAAGAGCGTGAAGGGATTGTTAAGCTTGACGTACAGATAAGTGCTTCCAGCGTACAGAGTCAACACTGCACCAACCGCAGTTCTAATCGAGAGTTTACGTGAAGTCTTCAGCAGGATAAGGAGCACGATACCGCCGATCGATGCCGCCGCCAGGATGAGAGGCAACACCGCAACCAAAAGACCGATGCCCGCACTCAGCCAATTCCCGAAATAGCTGGCATATCCTGATATCGCTGCTAACACCAATATCATCATAAGAGAAGAGCTGTACAGGAAGGAATCGAAGAACTTGACCGCAAAAATCTCCACAGATTTTATCGGAAGTGTATTCAGGAATTCGGCCTCGGAGTTTCTGAAAACAGTCGCAAATGCCACCAGTATGTTGGCGACACTGATGATCGTAAAGAAGACGAACAATGCGAGGGCCAGCAGCCTGTGATATAGGAACAGACCGATCTTAGCTTGTGTGAGCAGATACTGTGTGGCGAATCTGACGACCGTGAAAGTCAGGAACCAGAAGACTATGAACGTTGCTAACGAGAAGAGGGATCTGTAAAGGTGACGGCTCACACGTTCTCCTCCTTCCAGGTAAAGGAGTCGAACCTTCGTTTTCATGAGCTGCAAAAACATCTTGCTTCTTCAGGATGTAAGTTCCAGGTACTTTTTCTCGAGTTCTCCGACACCGTCTGCAGAAATCTCACTCATCGCACCATCGTAGACCAGTTTTCCCGAGCGGATGATGCCTACTCGCGTGCATACTTCCCAGGCGAGGGATAGCTGGTGGGTCGTCAGGAACACTGCCGTGCCGTTTCGCGCCGCCGTTCTGATGCGTGTCTTGAATGTCTCTGCTCCCTTCGGATCCAGCCCAACCATGGGCTCGTCGATAACGACAAGCCGAGGCGAATGCATCATTGCTGCGGCGAGTATGAGCCTTTGCCTCATCCCCTGCGAATAATCCTCGATCCGTTTATCCAGCCACGGTGTCAGTTCGAAGTCCGCCGAACATTCCCCGATACCCTTTTTTGTCTCTTCGACGCTGAGGCGATAGACATTGGCAACGAAAAGGAGAAATTCTTTCCCGCTCAATTTCTCGTAGAGGAACGGCTGATCGGGCACGTATGAGAGATACCTCTTGGCTTCTTCAGGCGAAACATGTGCATCTACACCGTCTATTCTTACGCTGCCGGAAGTAGGCTTCAACAGCGTGGCGATCATTTTAATTGTGGTGGTTTTGCCAGCCCCGTTTGGGCCAAGAAAACCGAATATAGTGCCGGCATCCACGTTGAGGGACAGATTGTCAACAGCCGTGAACGAACCGAACTTTTTCGTCAACGAAACTAATTCAAGCATCGTCGAATAAATTCGCGTCTGATCTTTGGCGGAATATCCATCGCACCGTTCCCTGGCTTCGTACAGCCTTGCTTACTCCGCTTTGTGCTTCTCACTTTTGTTTGAACACAATCCTGATGGGTACCCCTTCGAAGCTGTATTTTTCTCTGATTCTGTTTTCAAGAAAGCGTCTGTAGTTTTCGGACACGTCTTCGGGAAGGTTGGTAAACATTGCGAAAGTCGGAATCTTACTCTCGACCTGGGTCACGTACTTAATTCGTATTTCTTTCCCGGTTCGCGAGAAAGGCGGTGACCGTTCTATGATCGGCTGCAGGTAGGCGTTGAGCTCACTAGTTTTTAATTTTGTTGATGCACTTTCCATTATGGTAAGTGATTTTGACAGCAGCTTCTGGACCCTTAATCTCTTCAGGACAGAAACGAACATGATTGGGACAAAATCATAGGTCCTGAGTCTCGCCTTGATTGCCCGCTCGTAATCAAGTGCCGTGGCCGCTTCCTTTTCCACTATGTCCCACTTGTTAACGCCGATCACTGCGGGTTTCCCCTTTTCTAAGGTGTACTCTACTATTTGGAGATCCTGTTTTTCCACCCCCAAAGAGGCATCGAACAGTACTATTGCCGTATCACATCGTTCCACAGACTGAAATGTTCTTAATGCACTGAAGAACTCCACGGATTCTTTGATTTTACTTTTCTTCCTGAGACCCGCGGTATCGATAAGCACAATTTCCTTCCCCTCGAAAGCAAGTAGTGAATCTATCGAGTCGCGAGTTGTGCCCGGTATATCAGTAACAATCGACCTGCTCTCTCCGAGAAGAAGATTTACAAACGAGGATTTGCCAACGTTAGGCTTCCCGATAACTGCAATTCGTTTTCTTCCTGCGACATCCTGTGCTAACTCCCCGTCAGGAATTACGCCAACCACCTCGTCGAGGAAATCTCCAACGCTTCGACCGAGTTGGGCAGAAATTCCTTTGACGTTTTTGAAACCGAGTTCGAAGAACTGTGCAACGCTGGTCTCGTGTTTGGTGTCGTCTATCTTGTTTACCGCAAGTACGACCTTCTTGCTTTTCTTCCGGAGTATATCTGCCAAGACCTTGTCGATAGGATGTGGTCCGGCCGCTCCGTCCACGACAAGTATGATCGCATCCGCTTCATCGACGGCATACTGGGCTTGCTCTCTGATTGCACGCTCGAAAACGTTCTGAGTGTCGGGGACGAAACCTCCGGTATCGATAACGGTGAATTGTTTCGCTCGCCATTCGAACGAGCCGTATATCCTGTCGCGTGTTACGCCCGGCTTATTATCGACGATTGCTCGACGTCCGCCTATCAGACGGTTGAAGAGTGTCGACTTGCCGACGTTTGGGCGGCCTACTATTGCTATGGTTGACATAACTCAGGAAAATCCTAATCTTTATACTTCAAACTCTAAGCAAACTCGAGACATGTAAATCTGAAAACGAATGACCGGCAAAGCCCTTAAAAAGTTCAGCTTGAAATCAGTCTTAGATTTATAGTTTAGGAAATGAGCTGACATGGGCTGCATCCTATTTTGCCAGAACTTCTGCTCCCTGGTTCACGGGGAGAAGTGTTTCGGTGCGCCAGCCAAGTTTTAGTTTGCGGATGAGCTTTTCGAATGCATCTTGCACCAGTTTATGCCCACGGATACAAAAAGCGACGCACGAGCTTCCTGCACCGCTGACTGTGAAGGCAAGGGCGCCGGATTTCAATGCAGCTTCTGAAAACCTGTCGAAGTGTGGAATCAGTGTCTTGCGGTATTTCTCATGTAGCTCATCCCGTACGGCCTCCTTAATCATCCCGTAATTGCCAGAGCCGAAAGCTGCTACCAACAGCGAGCTATGCTGAACGTTTGATACTGCCTCGGAGAGACTCACCGAATCCGGAAGGAGCTTTCGCGCCGCATGAGTCTCGATCTTAGTATCAGGGAGAATAGTCACCAGCTTCAGCCCGTCATTCACGGGTATTCTTATGTGCGAGTAAGTCTCATTATCTCCGCGCGCGTTGACTACGAGTCCGCCGAAGAGAGCAGCGCTTACGTTATCGGGATGACCTTCAATTCGGACTGCCAGGTTGTATATTTCCTCGGTGCGTAACTTCTTTCCTGCCAGTCTGCTTCCAAGAAGTAGACCGCCTATGATGGCCGCGCCACTAGCACCAAATCCGCCGCATGCGGGTATATCGTTCTTGACCGACAGTTTTACAGGCGGCAAGTCCTTAAGGATTGCCTTCATTCCGACAGCCACGAGATTTGTCTCATCTCTGGGGACATCTGCTGAACCCTCGCCTTTGATAACCATTGAAAAACTCTCGGATGGACTGGACTCGATTGTCATGTATTTGTTTACCGCAAGTCCTAGCGTATCGAAGCCCGGACCCAGGTTGGAAGTAGATGCTGGGACGATGACTTTCAGGGGTTGAACTCCTTTTTGTATTATGAAATATATCTTTGAAAGATGTCTTTTACAAAAACAGAAAACCTTGAGTACCGGCTCACTTTGAAGTACTCCGTCATGTTGAACTCGGTTCAACATCTGGTTTTGGACCCCGAAACAAGCCTGACCTGGAGCGTATCAGTCCAGGGTTCGGGGTGACATGTGAATTGAAATTGAGCCACTGCCAAACCTTGATTTTCCCCTTTTCGAATGAGAATTTGATCCCACTATGATTCCCGTATTTATTTTCTGGATACACATTGTTGGATGGGTCTACCTCTTCGTGAAAAGGTATTATGAAGAGACTCTCGGGGAGGCGATACTCTCGATCGTCTTTGCCGGAATTATTTTCACTGCCGGCTGGACGTTCGCATCATTCCTGATTCACCTGATGTTCACTCCTAAAGGGCTTGGTCCGCTTCTGGACGACGATTCGCTTTCCCTCATCCTGCTGACTATCCTGGAGTCAATCTTTTACAAGATTTGGTTCTCAAATCATGCAGAGAAATCCAACGCCGGCACGGATGAGATCCCCGATGCGTAAGCTCACTCACTCCGAGATTTCTTCGAGAAGATTGTCAGTAGAAGATGCGATCTCCGCTGCCCGGTCGCCCATATACGGCTTGTTGGAGAATGTCAGGAGTCTGTACAATGTCGGCTCGATATTCAGAACATCAGATGCAATTCTCCTATCCAAACTGTACCTAACCGGCTTTACTCCATACCCGCCGAGACCGGAAATTTCGAAGACTGCGCTGGGTGCGGTGGAGAGTGTACCATGGTCTTATCATAAGAGGCCTCTCGATGCATTGGACGAAATCAAATCAATGGGTATAAAGTTCATCCTCCTGGAGCAGACAAAAGAAAGCATTCCGATTTGGGAGATACCGCAGGATATCTTTCCGGCGTGCATAGCAGTGGGAAATGAGATTGGCGGAACAACAGGGGAAATTGTCGATGCGGCAGACGTCGCCGTAGACATACCGATGCTCGGTGTGAAGCATTCACTGAACGTCGCGGTAGCCTACGGGATCGCCGTGTACAGGCTGTACGAAATGTACATTACCCAACGACGGGGCGATGGTGCTGCAGTGCCGGGAGTTCGGTGACGAATCACTCTGCCAGGTTTGAATTTCTCGTGGTACTTCGCTAAAATTTCAATGTCAAAGTGGGTCGCAGACAGTTCGGTTTTGGCATTTGCGGGACATATGCAAGGCGCACGGCGGCTGAATCCTGAAAGTCCGACTCGGTCTCTTTAAAAAACGGAGAATTTGTATGGAATCGGGCCTCCGACAGAAGCCTTTGCTTTTCACAGTTCCTCTATCGTTGCTCATCGCCGCAGCAAGCCTTGGAGGGTTGTTTATCAGCGGCATGTATTCTCGCGAGACCGCATTTGCCGCGGCCCAGGCACTTGCGCAGGATGTCATCGATCTGATCATCGTTGTACCGACACTGCTTATCTCTTCGGTCTTGATCAGGAAGGGGAGCAAATACTCCTACTTCATCTGGCTCGGGGCTATGATGTATGTAGCCTATACATTTGTCATCTACTGCTTTGGTGTGCACTTCAACGACCTGTTTCTCGTCTACTGTTTCACGTTGGGTTTGTCTTTCTATTCGATAACAACCATCCTTGCAAGTACTGATTCGCACGCCGTAATGAGCTGGTTCGATGAGAAGAAGTCGAATAATGTTGTCATTGCGTACCTGTGGATCATCGCCCTTTTGTTCTCAGCTCAGTGGCTTAAGGAAATTATACCTGCTATGATCAACAATGATGTGCCTCAGAGCGTGAAGGATGCCGGGGCATTTACAAGCGCTGTACACGTTCTTGACCTGTCGATCTTTCTCCCTGGCTTCTTTGTGGCTGCCGTACTTCTAAGGAAGCGTCACCCTATTGGATATTTGATTGCTCCCAGCTTTGTGGTGTTCGGCATGCTGACTGCGGTTGCAATCGGAGCGATGGTAGTAAGCATGAGGTTCTCAGGACTAAACGTAGACGAGACGTCACTTTTGGTATTTGTCGGATTAGCCGCAATCAGTGTTGTGGTGATGGTGGAGTTCCTGAACCATATCAAGAGCGAGCCGCGAGCTGTTCCAAGCTGACCCTACAAACACGGAGCGTCTGCCTCAAGCTGCCTGCAGGGAAGTGATGAGGTCTGTTGTACCGATTGTGATGTCGCGGGGAAAATAGAGTAGGTAGAAGCGATACAAGTGATAACTGGGGAATGACGCCGGTTGAGATGCTTCTTGGAGAGATGCAGGTGCTTAACTAAATAGAACCATTGGGAATAAAGTGGACATAATCAAGATTAGCGAATCCCTTTGTCCGGTTTGCCTTAAGAAAGTGCCGGCAGAGCTATACGAACATGAGCGGAAGATTTTCATCCGAAAGAAGTGCAGTCGCCATGGTGAGTTCGAAGATATCTATTATGGCGATGCCGATGTGTACAGGAAGTTCATGCGAAACTACGACACCGGCGCTGCCAGAGATGGCCACCTTGTGGAAAAGAACAAGAGCTGTCCGTACGACTGCGGACTTTGCGAGAACCACAAAAGTAGCACGGTACTTGCAAACATAGACGTTACCAATGCATGTAACTACGAATGCCCGACGTGCTTTGCGGATACTGCAAAGGGGCGGAAAGTTTTCAATCCAAGCTTGGCTCAAATCTCCGAGATGATGGATACACTGCGCGGTCAGAGTCCTGCCTGCGGGGTGATCCAGTTTTCAGGTGGGGAACCGACAATTCGGAAGGATTTCTTCAAGATCGCGGAAATGGCCAGAGACAAAGGCTTCCAGCATATACAGGTTGCGACCAACGGTAGAAAGCTTGCCAGGGACCCGGATTATCCGAAGAAGTTGATCGCTGCAGACGTTACCACAGTCTACCTTCAGTTTGACGGAGTTACGCCAGAGCCTTATCAGGCGCTTAGAGGTTTCAACGCACTCCCGGAGAAGTTGAAGGCGGTTGAGAATCTGAAGAATCACGGCCCGCTTCCCAACGCCGTTCTTGTGCCGACTGTGGTAAAAGGAATCAACGACCGCCAGCTTGGTGACATCGTCAAATTTGCCGCCGCAAATATAGAAGTGGTTCGCGGTGTAAATTTCCAACCCGTTTCATTTACCGGCAGGATATCAAAAGAGGAGCTGCTTAAGAAGCGGATCACAATCCCGGACATTTTTTCCGCGCTCGAGGAACAGCTCGATGGTCAAATAACTGCCGATGATTTCCTGCCTATTCCTGTTTTTGCGCCGCTATTCGATCTTTTGAGAAGGAATGACGGAACGGGAGAGTATCCGTTCTTGAACACGCATCCTGCTTGCGGCGCCTGGACATATTTATTCAAAGACGGGAAGAAGCTCGTACCTCTCAACAGGCTGATAAACACGGAAGCAGTTTTCGATTTGATCGCATCTCTAAAATCCACTTCTAAGGGAGAGGTCCTCACAAGGGTTACAACGCAACTTCCCAGATTAATCCGTGCGGGCGCCATAACTCACTCCGGTAAGGTGCTTTCACTCTTGAAGACGGTGATTCTCAAGGGAAGTTATCAGGCGGCTAGCGAGTTCCATGACAGCTCGGTGCTATTCATAGGAAGCATGCACTTCATGGATCCGTATAATTTCGATTGTGAGAGAAGCGAACGCTGCTGCATCCACTATGTCACTCCAGACTTAAAGGTGATTCCGTTTTGTTCGTATAACACAATCCACAGGGAGAAATATCTGGAGAAATATTCGAGGAAGAATGCGGAGGCTGTCACCGTTTAACTCCCCCCAATGCCGGCTCTTGCCTGCATAAAAATATCCTCGACCGACCGGCCATTGCACTCTCGGTCTATATTACACATTTTCCCGCGTTCAGTTATATTTCTCCCCAGGGTTTCCTGCGAGCCATAACCATCAAAGGAGATTACAACCATGAAACTACGCTTCCACTCACTCTTCTTTTGTTTCTCGCCTCTTGTTTTTACTGTCTTGCTTCTCACTTCTCCTCTGCCTTCCGATGCCCATTCGGCGTCTCCGAGAGACTCTCTCATGACCTCTGCCAACTTCGGCGGTATTAAACTCAGATCCATCGGACCGGCAGTCACCTCCGGCCGAGTATCGTGCATCGCCGTTGATCCGAATAACCGTGCGCACTTTTACGTCGGCGCCGCGTCCGGAGGAGTCTGGGAGACCGAGAACGACGGCACGTCGTGGACACCGGTTTTTGAACACGAGCCCGTCTATTCCGTCGGAGCAATCGCCATCGACCCTAAGAATCCATACGTTGTCTGGGTCGGCACGGGCGAGAACAACAGTCAGCGGAGCGTGGGATATGGTGACGGAGTTTATGAAACCCTGGATGGGGGAAAACACTGGACGAATATGGGGCTGAAGTCATCGGAACATATCGGGAAAATCTTAATCGACCCGACCAATCCGAATATTGTTTTTGTTGCGGCGCAAGGCCCGCTCTGGGGGCCGGGTGGGGACCGCGGACTGTATGGGACCACCGACGGCGGAAAATCATGGAAGTGTATTTTGAAGATAAGCCAAAACACCGGCGTAAATGATGTTGAAATGGACCCCACAAATCATGATGTCATGTATGCTTCGGCGTATGAGAGACGGCGCCACATTTGGGGATTCATCGACGGCGGACCTGAGAGCGCCATCTACAAATCGACAGACGCCGGAGAAACGTGGAACAAGCTGACTGACGGCCTGCCGACTCTCGACATGGGTAAGATTGGACTGGCAGTGTCGCCTGTCAAGCCCAGTGTGGTGTACGCGACAGTCGAAGCTGCGGAAGGAAAGGGTGGGATCTTTCGCTCCACCGACTATGGTGAGACGTGGCAAAAGAGAAATAGTTATAATGAGACTGCTATGTACTACGCAACCATCTACGCAGATCCGGTAAATGTCAACAGAATCTATCTCATGGGCACTTTTTTGATGTACTCGAATGATGGCGGGAAGACCATGAAGCACATGAACGAGAAGTGGAAACACGTCGACAGCCATTGCATGTATGTCGACCCGCGTGATCCAGACTATTACCTGGTCGGCTGCGACGGCGGTCTTTACGAAAGCTATGATCAGGCCAAGAATTGGAACTTCAAATCAAACCTTCCCATCGCACAGTTCTACGACGTGACAGTTGACAACTCAAAGCCATTCTTCTACGTGTATGGTGGTACACAGGACAATAACTCCCTGGGGGGACCTTCGCAGACGATAAGCGCTTCAGGCATCGTAAATTCCGATTGGTTTATTACAGTCGGCGGAGACGGATTCGAATCGCGCGTCGATCCCGAGGATCCGAATACGATCTACGCAGAGAGCCAGTACGGTGGTCTTGTTCGATTCAACCGTAAGACGGGTCAGATTCTCGGTATTCAACCGCAACAAGGAGAGAACGAAGCGCCGCTTCGATGGGAATGGGATTCGCCTCTCATCATAAGCCCGTTCTCCCACACGACAATCTATTTCGCGGCGGACAAACTCTTCAAGAGCACCGACCGCGGCAACAGTTGGGCTGAGATAAGCGGGGATCTGACGAGGCACATTGATGTCAACAAGCTCAAGATCCTCGACCGCGTTTGGGGGCCTTATGCCGTTGCGAAAAATGCATCCACCTCGTTCTATGGGACAATCACGGCTCTCTCGGAATCACCACTGAAACGCGGTTTGCTGTACGCAGGCACCGATGATGGATTGTTACAAGTCACCGACAACGACGGCGAAACGTGGCGCAAGATCGACAAGTTTCCCGGTGTGCCGGAACTGGCTTACGTGAGTAGAGTGGTGGCATCTCAGCATAACGTGAACACAGTTTACGTAACTTTCGATAATCATAAGAATGAGGACTTCAAGCCATACATTCTTAAGAGTACCGATCAGGGGAAGACGTGGACTTCGATCAGCTCGAATCTCCCGGTCAACGGCCCGGTTCATGCATTCGCCGAAGATTACAAAGATCCAGAGTTGCTGTTCGCCGGGACGGAGTTCGGCCTCTTCTTCTCAAATGATGGAGGCGGGAAGTGGGTACAGCTGAAAGGCAGTATGCCTACCATAGCCGTTATGGATATCGCGATCCAGAAGGAAGAAAATGATCTGGCTGTAGCAACATTCGGCCGCGGAATTTATATCCTTGACGATTACGCTCCGCTCAGAACGCTTGATGAAAAAGCACTGTCGGAAGACGCCATCCTGCTTCCTGTCGGGAACGCAATGCTGTTTGTACAGTCTCAGCCGCTTGGTGACATCGGCAAAGGTGCACAAGGGGAATCTTATTTTACCGCGCCTAATCCTCTGTTCGGTGCTACATTCACGTACTACCTGAAGCATTCTTTGAAAACGAAGAAAGAGATCCGTCAGAAGGAAGAAGCCGAGGCAGAGAAGAGCGGGAAAGTTTTCCAATATCCAACCGACCGTGAGCTTACGGCTGAGTCGATGGAATCACAGCCGAAGATTGAGCTGATGGTCACCGACGAAGATGGAAATGTCGTGAGGAGAATAGAGGGACCGGTAGTTGCCGGCACGCATCGAGTAACATGGGATTTGACCTATCCCAGCATGGTCGTGCGAAAGGAACCGACGGGCTTCGGTGGAAATAACGATGGACCGTTTGTCATGCCGGGCAAGTACACCGTGACGCTCTTGAAGGTTGTAGATGGAAGAACTGTTCATCTGTCATCGCCCGAGAGCTTCGAGGTCTACGTCCCCGGTGCCGACAGTATGACAATGGCCGATCACACCGCACTTGCGGCGTTCCAAAAGAAGGTCACACGGCTTTATGGCGAAATCCACGGTGCTCTCCAGACTGCAAACCGACTCAAGGCGCGTTTCGATCTGATCGAAGATGCCCTCAACCAGACGCCGACAAACATAGAGGGCCTCATGTCGGAAGTCAGTAGTATGAATATGAAGGTTGATTCAATCCTCTTGTCTCTTCGCGGTAACCAGACCCTTGCGTCGCTCAACGTGAATATACCGATCTCCATAAGCGGAAGGATCGAGACGATTCTAGGCAATGAAGCGATGTCCACTGCGCTTCCTCCGAAGACCACCGTCGATTCTTACGAAATAGCCAGCCGGGAGTTTTCCTCAGTGGTGTCAGAGCTTCGCGAGCTTGTGAGGGTGGATCTGAAGGATCTTGAAGGTAGGATGCGGGCTGAGGGCGCACCATGGATTCCTGGAACGTTGCCCGAGTGGAAGGGGAAATAATTGTCGGTTGGGTGTAGGCGAGGTGATTTCACCTCGCCTGACCTATTCGGCAGGGTCGAGCCTCGTAAACTGACGGATCGATTCGCCGATAATTGGGGACGGTGATTAGCTGAACGCTTGAGCGGATTCAGTTAGTTTTTGTACCGCTTTTTGCGAGGCGTCCGTAAATTGAGGGGTGTTCATGAACGATGTCTCCCTCGAAATAGAAAATTCCTTCACCTGCCACCAACCTTTTTGGCTCAACTGGAGTCGAAACTATTGAAGCCAGGAAGGAATCGACCGTCAACGGAAAAAACTGAATATGTCCTCCGAGGATAATAAGCTCATAAGACAAGCACAGCTTGGCGACGATTCGGCATTTGAAAAGCTTATCGAAAGATACGACCGTCATGTATTGTCCCTGGCATTTTCCTACACGAGGAACTCAGATGATACTAAGGACATATATCAGGAAACGTTCTTACGCGCCTACAGGGCAATCCGGAAATTCAAATTCAGAAGCGAGTTTTCCACGTGGCTTTATCGCATCGCTGTTAATGTCTGCCTCACATTCCGAATCCGACAAAGCAGAGAAGCGCGCTTGGTGGATGACTTTCAGTGCGAGCGGGAAGGGAATGGTACGACAGCCGAGGCTCCATATCCATCAACCGATAATTCGGCGGAGGCAGACTTCATGAGAAACGAGATTGCACGAAACATCGAGTCCGCACTCGCGAGTTTGTCGCCCATGCAGAGAATAGTTTTCACTATGAAACATTATGAAGGGTACAAGCTAAGAGAAATTGCCGTTATGGTCGGCTGCACTGAAGGTACTGCGAAGAAGCACATGTTCAATGCGGTCAGACGGCTGCAGGTTCAACTGGAAGATTTACTTGAAGAATCTTAAATCAGATGACGAGAGATATCGGTTATTGGATTCATGGTGGAAGATAATAAAATCGACCAGGAGTGATGAGAATGTTTCACAGAAAATATGAGAAGCTGGCGGTCCTGTCAGTCTATGAGGAATTGAGCGATGCAGAAAGGAAAGTCTTATCAACTCATCTCCTAACTTGTGAAAAATGCAGACGGCTGTCCAAACGTACTGTCAGAATGGCACCGACCGGCGTTGCGGCGAGCGGCCGGGCAACGGCAGAGAACCGGCTCCCCTTAATGCGGGCTTCACTCCGAAATGAGCTGAAGGATGTGAATCGTATACGAGAGACAAGCCGCGGTTATGGATTTGCGAGCTTCCCAAGACTTACCGTGGCTACGGTGGGATTGGGAGTCTTCCTTCTCGGTGCCGCCTCTTCTTACCTGTTTTTTGGCTCAAGCGGGTGGGAGAAAAAATCTGAGCTCTCGGCAATAGCAGGCATGGTCTCTCAAGGCTCAGACAATGTCTCGATTGGCGACGTCCGATTTGCTTCGAGTGGTCCACGCACTGGTGAAATCGATTTTTCCTTCAATCTGGTGAAGCACTATCAGGTTCGAAGCGACATTGATAACCGTGACGTTCAGAAGGTACTCGCATACGCACTCGTGAATTCCGACAACCCCGGAACTCGCATCAAGACAGTCGATATGCTCAATTCGGTCGTCGAAAGGCCGGACAGCGATGTTGAAGATGCTCTGATCAAGGCAGCCGAGTCAGACAACAATCCCGGAGTTCGGCGCGCTGCGTTGCTTTCCCTCGCTAAGATGAAGTTTGACAGCAAGACCAAAGATGCTCTTCTGTATGTACTACAGAGGGACCCGAATCCAGGAATGCGCGTCGCTGCTATCAACATTCTTTCGGAGAAAGAGCTGTCCAATAATGCTCAATCCGACAAAAACAAAATCGACCCGCAGGTACTTCAAGTCCTTCGACAGAGGATAGAGTCGGATCAGAACCTTTATGTCAGGACAAAGGCAGCGGATATATTGAAAGAGTATAAGGAGATGTGAAATGAAAAAGCTTTCTTCGATTGTAGTGATGTTCGTGTTGTTGCTCACGGCCTCAAGGGTCCCGGCGCGCGAAGCTCCGCACGAGTTGCAGAAAGATTTCAATGTGTCGGACGGAGGAAGCCTGGTCGTCCGTGTTGACGGGAGCGATATCCTGGTACGGGTTTGGAACAAGTCACAAGTCCAGATGAACGTTGAGAACATCGGCGACGACGCTGATCGAGTCAAAGCCGAACAAAACGGAAATACCGTCACGGTTGAATACAGGTCGAGAGGAGGATTGTGGAGCAGCAGCAGCGATGTAAAGTTCGACTTCTACGTCCCGAGCAAATTCAATCTGGAACTGACAACTTCTGGAGGTGATATCTCGACATCCGGTGCAATTTCAGGCGCAGTCAGTCTTACAACTTCCGGTGGCGACCTTCATGTTGATGATGTAAACGGCAAAGTCGAAGGCCAAACCTCCGGAGGCGATGTTACCGTAAACCATGTTTCGAGTGATTCGCGTTTCTCCAGCTCAGGAGGTGATATAAAGGTTGAGCAAGCTGGGGCAAACCTTGAGTTGTCTACGTCTGGCGGAGATATAAAGACAGGCACCGTCGGTGGAAACCTGAAAGCTTATACCGCAGGAGGCGACGTGAACGTGGGTAGGGTAGGCGGTGAACTCCACGTCTCCACTTCGAGCGGTGATGTCACCGTAGGTAACGTCGGTAAGAGTGCCGCTATATCAACCTCAGGCGGAGACATATCCATGCGATCGGGGGGTGGAAACGTCGATGCAAATACGTCCGGAGGAGATATCGATATCCAGAGGGCGGTCGGCTCAGTTCATGCCATATCGTCCGGCGGAACAGTTAAAGCCGGTCTTACTCCAAAAGGAAGCGGTACCAGCCGGCTGACTTCGACAGGCGGCGATGTTTACCTGTATTTGCCCGCGGATGCCAGAGCCACGATAGAAGCTGAAGTTTTCGGTGCGGCATCGGACAATTCGATAGAGTCTGATTTCCCGATGACTTTGCAGGGAGACATCGGAAACTTTGGGAACCGAAAGGCGGAAATAGTTATTAACGGCGGCGGTCAGAAGATTGATCTCCGCACGACATCAGGAAGCATATACGTAAAGAAGATGGGTAGTCACGAAAACTAGAAAGGAGTGTAGAAGTGAATCTCATGAAAAGAAATCGCAAATCCGGAATTACTCTGGTTATGGCAATCTGCCTGGCGCTGAGCACGACGGCCTACGCGCGTGTAACCGGGCAATTCCACAAGTCGTTTAAGCTGGAATCAAACGGCACAGTTGTATTGAAAAACGTAAACGGAAACGCAGTGATAAAGGTATGGGACAGGAATGAGGTAGAGATCGATGCTGTGAAATATGCCGACAACAAGGAAGAACTCAAAGACCTGGATATCGAAGTGACTTCGACCGACGGTTCTGTGAACATAGCTACCAAATATCCGGATGAAGGAAACAACAACCACGGCTCCGGCTTGGGTGTCGATTACACTATAACCGTGCCAAGAAAGGCGAACCTCCATGATGTCAGGATAGTTAATGGGAAGATAACCGTGGATGGTGTCGAAGGACGAGTAACTGCTTCTACTGTAAACGGAGTAATACAAGCTTCAGGTCTGGAACAAGGATGTGAACTGAGGACGGTGAACGGAAAGGTCAGCGCCGATTTCAATGTTCTGCCCGCCGATGCGGATGTGAAGATGGAATCAGTAAACGGCCCACTGGTTGTGACTTTGCCGCAGAATTCCGCCGCAAGCATAAAAGCAAGGGTGACGACTGGAAGTATCTCGAACGAATTTGGGCTGGAAACTTACAACGAGCAGCATCCCGAATCGTTTGTGAAAGTCGGGGATTCTCTAAACGGAAAACTTGGAAATGGCGCGGCGAGCATAACCCTGTCTGTGGTGAATGGGTCGATAAGAATTTTGAAATCAGGTAGCGAGAACTGATCTGGTTACCTTGCGAACGTGACTACACTTCATGCACCTTCGCAAGGTAACTTCCCTTACCTCTTGCTTAATCTCCCCCACGGGGGCTATCTTTGTTCACATTAAACACCACACAAACAGCAGGATGGTAAGAATGAAACCTCATCGACTCCTTTCTTTTGTCCTTTTTCTCTCAGCGCTTCTTATCAGCGTATCCTCTTGGGCGCAAACCGACAATGAGGGTTTCGATGTGCCCGGCACAGAGCATATCTTGAACAGCCAACTGTGGACTTTTGCCAAAGGGACTCCCTACTCCTCAATTCAACCGTATCTCAGGGAGACGCATCTTCGTTCGCAATTGTCGGAATCGGATCAGTTAGCTCTTCCCACAGGGTGGAAGATTCGCCCGGCAGGTACGCAGGTCGAACTGGGCAGACTTCCCTATGACGCGATTTTCTACAATGACAAACTCGTCGTCCTGAACAACGGAGACTATTACAAAGAGCCGCAGGAAATCTCAGTCGTCGATGTCGAAGGCGCGGAAGTGGTCAAAACCATAAAGCTGAATTCGATATTTCCATCGGCTTGCGTTGGGCCTGATGGAAACTTGTACGTCAGCGGTGGGTACGATTCCCAGGTTTACATGATAGACAAGAACTTCGATGTTAAACAGACTTTCAAGCTCAATGGTTATGTCGCAGGAATCTGCCCGATCGATGAAACCCATCTCGCAGTCGTGTATCTGACTTCCGAAAACGCGGCTAAGCAATACGGAAAAGGTAAGATTGCGATCCTCAATTTAGAAACCGGCAGTGTTGTGAAGGAGGCGGATGCAGGCTACTTCCCATATGCAGTAGCTTATTCGAGCGGTAAGTTATTTGTCTCCGTGCTTGGTGAAGACAAACTGGATGTTTTTTCGAAGGATCTGAAATTGGAGAAGTCTCTGAAGGTCGGTAAAGGTCCCTGGAACATGACCGTCGACCGGAAATACCTGTACGTTGTCGATCAGAATTCAGACGAGATAACCGTGGTCGATTGTGTTTCAGACAGGACGGTCAGGAGGATTAGTCTTTCTGAAAAAGGGATGAAATACGGGGCCGCCCCGACATCCTGTGCTATTTCCGGTGACCGAATCTACGTCAGTCTCGCGACGGTAAACGCCGTGGCTGTTCTAAACTTAGCTTCGGGAAAGCTGCTCGGCTTCATCCCTGCCGGGTGGTACACGACCAATGTAGTTGTTGGAGGAGGCAAGGTCCTGATACTAAGTGCCAAGGGTATTCATGCGCGGAGACCGAATCCCAACGGGCCGCAGCCTATCAAAGGAAGAGGCGGACCCGATTATGTCCTTAACCTGCTCAAAGGTGCACTCTCAATTGTACCGGAAAACGCAATCCCTTCTCACCTGTCCTCATGGACAAAGGAAGTGGAAGACGGCTCTCCACTATACAGTCCGGCAGAAGGCCTGAAGCTGCCGATAAAACATGTGTTCTATTTCATACGTGAGAACCGGACCTACGACCAGGTACTCGGCGATCTTGGCAAAGGTAATGGTGATTCCACGCTCACTCTATTCGGCGAACCAATTACGCCTAACGCCCACAAGATTGCCGGGGAATTTGTCGATCTTGACAATTACTTTGCGGACGGTGAGATCAGCGTGCTCGGTCACAGTTTCACCACCAGCGGATATGCGAGTCCGTTCCTAGAGCTCCTCGGTAACATTGACTACTCCGGCAGATATCGCGGCTATCCCTTCGGAACGGTACCGGCGGTTTTCTCGCCTGCCTACATATGGGATGATCTGAACGCGGAGAGAGTCTCTTACAGGATCTACGGAGAACCCTATTACCTTTCGACAGGGGCATACAGAGTTATTGCGGAAAGTTTTGGAGTCAACAGCCCACTTTCAAAGAAGTTCTACGACCAAAGCGTGCGCCTGGCATGGTCGGTTGACAGAGGAAGAGATTTCTCGGAATTTGCACCGAAGTATTACAAGAACTCTCATTCAGAAAGTGAAATCTCTGGACTTCTTCGTACTGAGTCCTTCGGAGGCGAAATATCCAGGATCTTTGTAGGCGATAATTCTTTGTTAGATGCTTTTAGAACTAATGATAAATTCAGGGAGAGATTCGCAGAATTCCTTTTCCACTACGCTTTCAACTACTACTCGTGGGATTTGAAATACTCCGACCTTAGACGCTTCGAGGGGTGGAGAGAAGACTTTCAATATCAGCTGCAGCATTCCATCGTGCCTAGCTTCGAATACATCTGGCTTCCGAACGACCACACGGCAGGAACGAATCCGAATTATCCGAATCCGTACCAGCTTGTCTCGGAGAACGATGCGGCTCTCGGCCTTTTCCTAAAGACAATTTCACACAGCAGCATCTGGAAGAACAGCCTGGTACTCGTTGAAGAGGATGACGCACAGAACGGACCAGACCATGTCGATGCCACCAGGACCGTCGCGCTTGCGGCCGGCCCATACGTGAAACGGGACATCGTGGTACACGACCGTTACGATCAGATTAGTATGCTTCGGACTATCGAACTTATCCTTGGACTGAAACCTCTCAATCTTGGGGATGCCCTTGCGGTTCCGATGTTCGGGATATTCACAAAGAAACCGGACTACTCTCCATACATTCCAGCTGAGCCTTCGTCTGAGCTGATGACTTCTGATAAACAATTGTACCATGAATTGATGGGGGATCAGGGAGGCAGCCAATGAGTGACAAGGAGATTACTCCGGGTATGATCGCGGGGATGATCGATCACACCCTACTGAAACCTGAAGCGATGCCCGATGAAATTGAAAAGTTGTGTCGCGAAGCTGTCGAGAATCATTTCGCAAGCGTTTGTGTCAATCCATCTTACGTGACTCTTGCAGGTCGGGCGCTTGGAGACGTTTCAGTCAAGGTTTGTGCGGTGATCGGCTTCCCTCTCGGTGCGACAACGACGGATTCAAAAGTGCAGGAGGCCAGGGAGGCGATTGCGCACGGAGCCCGAGAAGTCGACATGGTCATCAATATTGGGAGGCTCAAATCGGGCAATGACGGTTATGTTGAGAATGAGATTCGCGCAGTTGTGGAGGCTGCTCACCCGGATTTGTCGATCGTTAAAGTAATCATAGAGACCTGTCTTCTAACCGATAAGGAGAAAGAGAAAGCCTGTGTACTTGCAAAGAGTGCAGGAGCAGATTTCGTGAAGACCTCCACCGGATTCAGCAAAGGGGGTGCAACTGCTGCCGACGTCGCATTGATGAGAAAAGTGGTCGGTAAATCCATCGGGGTGAAAGCATCGGGTGGGATAAGAAGCTATGCCGATGCAGTTCTTATGATTCGGAGCGGTGCCACTCGAATCGGCACGAGCTCCGGCGTGAAAATAATTGCCGAGGCATTAGCCGCGTAGCCTGCAACCTTTACATCTTCTCCTTTGTACCTTCCGGCGAAATAGAAGTAGCTTAGGCAATGATCGACGATCTATTTCACCGAATTACCGGTGATCATATAATCACCGTTAAAATTTTCATCAGTGGCCGTTGATTCACACAACAGGTCACGGATGCTTTTTTTTGCCTTCCTGCGCACTTTTTTGTGGAGTAGCATCGAACCGTTGCTTACTTCAACACTCCGACACCAATGCTTGACCTGTCGTGAATCTCGCTCTCTCTCGTCTTGTAAGTCGCTAACGCTCTGAGGGTTGAGAGGACGCTTCCGACCCATTTCGCGTTTCTTTGGTACAGCAGTTGAGGTAACTGAGGCGAATGCCACAGAATGATCAAACACCAAGACCGAAGTCAGCGGAGGTAGCAAAATCCTTGATCGCTAGTCAAAGTCCGGCGGAACTTGCCATCCGGATTGATGAGAGATTCAGAAGGACAAATTGCCTCCGATATATCTAGAATTAAATCTTTGGAGGTTGAAATGGTCGCACTATTTGTTGTCGCTACAATATCCGTTTTCCTATTGGTGGACTACCTCGTCTACCGCGCGAGAAAGCGGAGAGGCCTATCGGCGCAAGAAGCCGGGGCCGGAGTCAAATCGCGATTTGTTATCCCTAAGGGCTACTTCATCGGAAAAGGTCATACCTGGGTTGAGCTCCTTCCAAATGGTACAACGAGGATAGGACTCGACGATTTCGTTCAGAAGATTGTCGGCCCGATACACGGCATAACGCCGGTGTCGTTGGGGAGCAAAGTCGCCAGAGGCGAACAACTATTCTCAATCAGACAGGGAGAAAAAGCCTTGTCATTCTATTCGCCTGTGTCAGGAAGAGTAATCGCGGTGAATAACGATATAATACAGCATCCTGGGAGTGCACGAAAAGAACCTTACAAGACAGGTTGGGTTGTGGCGCTGGAGCCGGTCGATCTGTCTGATGAATTGAAGCATCTGTCGATTGGGCGCGAGGCCGCTGAATGGATGAAACGGGAGGTGAAAAGATTTCGCGACTTTATTGCCAGCCAGGCTCCCAACGGTGAAAGTGGCGACTCTGCGCTCCCTGCCGGAGTTACACTGCTGGATGGTGGTATTCCTGTAAATGATGTGTTGGAACACTCGCCCCTGGAAACGTGGAGACAATTCGAACATGACTTCCTTTGTGAGTCGGACCTGAACACAAAACTCAATTAATCACCGCCAGATGAACAAGGAGTACCAAATTGAAGAAGCAGGTGGGAATTCTAGTCGATTCAACCCAATGTATAGGCTGTATGGCATGCGAGGACGCCTGCGCCGACAGGTGGGGCTTCCCGCATACAGACGTCCATGAGCTTTCCTGTGAGAAGAATACAGTGGTACAACAATATGGTGAGGCTTACGTCCCACGGCTCTGCATGCATTGTGAGGATCCGACTTGCGCGTCGGTGTGTCCGGTGGGTGCGATCACTAAGAGCAAGAGTGGACCTGTGGTCTATGACGCGAACAAATGCATGGGCTGTCGGTATTGCGTCCAGGCATGCCCTTTTCAGATTCCTAAGTATCAATGGAACAAACCGAATCCGAAAGTTACAAAGTGTGACATGTGCCTTCCCCGTCAGGAGCAGGGGAAGCAGCCGGCTTGTGTTGAGGCGTGCCCGGCGCAGGCCCGGATCTTCGGTTCCCGTGATGATTTGATAGAAGAGGCTAAAAAGAGAATTCGGGAGAACCCGAAGAGCTACGTTAACCACATTTTCGGGCTCACTGAAGTCGGCGGCACCTCCGCTATATATCTTGCCGGGGTAAAGTTCGACCACCTTGGATTCTCATCGAAACTCCCTGACAGAGCTCTCCCCAAGTACACGTGGGATATCATGGAGAAGATTCCGGATTATTTCGTTTGGGGGAGTACGCTGATGGCCGGTTTCTGGTGGTTGACGAATCGGAAGAAGAAGGTCGCAGAGTATGAGGAAGACTTGAAGCGGAAGAATATCGAAAAGAAGATTGCTAGGAACTGAAAACATTCTGGAGACAAAATGAAGAACAAGAGTTTCTTGATAAACATAAAGGCATGGTTCCATCATCTGACATTCTGGAAGGCGGTTTTCCTGGTTCTCGTTGCTGCCGGTTTATATTCTACTTTTGTCCGGTTTGCCTTCGGATTAGGCGCGGCAACTCACCTAAGTGATAGGTTCCCGTGGGGGATCTGGATCGGCTTCGATGTGCTCTGCGGTGTAGGGCTTGCCGCTGGTGGGTTTGTTGTCGCCGGAGCTGTATATGTGTTCCATCTTGATTACTACAAACCGATCGCTCGCCCGGCCGTTCTGACTGCATTCCTCGGGTATGGGCTCGTCGTGTTTGCGCTTCTTTTCGATCTCGGGAAGCCATGGAACATTTGGCATCCGCTAATTATGTGGAACCCGCATTCTGCGATGTTCGAGCTCGCTTGGTGTGTTATGTTGTACACCACTGTGCTCGCTTTGGAATTCAGCCCGATGGTGTTCGACCGCTTTAAGATGCACAGAGCATCAGAAGCCGTGCACAAGATTATAATTCCCCTTGTGATTCTTGGCGTGATGCTCTCGTCCCTTCACCAATCCTCACTGGGGTCATTGTACTTAATCATGCCGGAAAAAGTCTATCCACTCTGGTACTCCGGCAATCTACCGATCCTGTTCTTCGTGTCGGCGGTGGCAGTCGGCCCGGCAATGGTCATTATGGAATCATTCCTCAGTTATCGGGCATTCCATAGAGAGATTGAGCTGCCGATCCTGTCCAGGCTTGGGAAAGTGACCGCGGTTGCACTTGCGGTCTACCTTGTTTTGAAAGTTGAAGACATCTTCAATTATCACCTCGAGCCATATCTGTTCAAATTCAATGTCGATGGCATGCTCTTTTGGACCGAGATAGCGATTGGAGTATTGGTGCCGATCTCGATGCTTCTGATTCCCAGCGTCAGGATGAACAAACGCGGTTTGTTTTACAGCGGTATGTTTGCTGTGATCGGCTTTGTGTTGAATAGGATGAACGTTAGTGTAACTTCGCTGGAGCGTCACTCCAACAACTACTTATTGGAAGCATCAAAAGTAGCGGTCAACCACATTCCGCAAACCTCAGGCTATTTCCCAAGCTGGATGGAAATATCTACCACCCTAATGATTGTCGCGGTCGGGTTCGCTGCATTTGGATGGGCAGCAAAGAACCTGGCGGTATTTCCTGAGCGAACTGCAGAGAGAGAGCATTTTCCCGCCGAAGGCTACGAAGTCATAGTTGTCGGAGACGGAGGTCACTTGAAAGCGCATCAGTCATACGGATTTCAGGTTAAATAAGAAACTTGGTGAGGATGGTGCAATGGAATCAGATAAGAAGATAGGCAGACTGATACCTAGCGGTGAAATGAATTGTATCTGGGCAGAAGCCGGACTAGTTTCGTACAAGCTTTGCGAGCGCCAGTACCAGTGCGAAGACTGTCCGTTTGACAAAGTCATGCGGGGAAAATCCGGGCCCGCCTTCGCTCCGCCTACAACTAAGAGAAGCGATGTTCCGGACATGTCCGGCTCCGGCAAAGATGTGGCTACCGCAAGAGCATCGCTCAGATCGCTGGTGGACGATATGTTCTCTATGCCGTCGTTTGTACCATTACCCGATGACCGTGTGTATTCGCGCAACCACATATGGATGAAGCGAGTGAGAGATCGAGTCCATCGTATAGGACTCGATCTCTACGCTGCTCATTTCTTGGGGCAAATAGAAAATGTGATTTGTCTGCAGCCGGGTTGCAGCTTCTCAAGGAACTGTCCATTGATATGGATTACGTCGAATGACGGAGCAGTGGCGGTTCCATCACCGATCAGCGGCAGGGTGACAGACGTAAACCCCGCCGTTGCAAACTCAGGCAGGATGGTATTCGACGACCCGTATGGACAAGGATGGGTCAGTGTGATAACCACTGACTACTCCCAAATGAGTGAAGACAATTTGCAAGGTCAGTTGCAACTTCGCTTACGTTTCGAGGAGCAATTCAGACAACTCAAAGAGGAAGTCCTGATCGAACTTGAAGCAGGCGTCCCGCCCCTCGGTGCCACTCTCATGGATGGCGGATTGCGTCCGAATAACCTCAGTGATCTTATCGGCACACGAAAGTACATCTCTTTTCTGAATAAGTTAATTACTGTCGGCATCTAGTCTGTGTGAGCGGAATTATGCCACGCTCCCTCCCTAATCCAGGACAATGATAGTCGTCAATACAACCCAACCGCCATCGTCCTCCAAATTGTTCGATATTACAGGCAAAGCTGGCAAGAACTGCCTTTGCGACCGGCATAGTTTTTGCGCGGACAATGTAGAAGGTTAGCACCCCCATGCGAGTAACGAAATACCTGGCGTTCAGGCTACTGGCCATCGTCCTGCTGGTAATGATAGTATCGACTGCCGTGTTTACGACGATCATGTTGAACTGGCATTCGGAGAAGTATGTGAGTTTCACAACCGGCTGGGCTGTACGCACAAGCGACCTCATAAAGAGATCCACCCGATACAGCATGCTCCGAAACAGGCGTGAGGATATTTACCAAACAATCAACACACTGGGATCGGAACCGGGTATAGAGGCGATCAGAATCTATAACAAGAAGGGTGAGATTACTTTCTCGACGGTCAAAGGTGAGGTTGGAAATTATGTTAACATGAACGCCGAGGCCTGCAATGCATGCCACCAGCCCGGCAAGCCCCTCCCGACTAACAGCAAGTCCGCACTCACACGCATATTCGTATCGCATAAAGGTTACCGTGTCCTCGGTGTGATAACGCCAATCAAGAATGAACCAGCATGTTATAATGCGGCATGTCATGTTCACCCGGAGAGCCAAACCGTTCTCGGCGTACTCGATGTAATGTTGCCGCTGACCGGTTTGGATGCCAGCCTGGCGCAGCTACGTCGGTCCACCTATCTCTGGGGAGCCCTAATGGTCTTCAGTGTGACAGCATTTGCGGGAGTGTTCATTTGGATAATGGTCAATATTCCCGTACGGCGGCTGAGTTATGGAACTCATGAGATCACAAAAGGAAATCTTGAATACAGGATAAAGGTGCACGCATCTGACGAGATCGGGGATCTCGCTGAGTCGTTCAACAAGATGGCCGAGGAACTGGGGAGGGCAAGGAATGAGCTAACGGATTGGGCGGAAACGTTGGGAGACAAAGTGGAACAGAAGACCGACGAGCTTCGCAGTGCGATGTCAAACATGGTCCAGATGGAAAAGATGGCTTCCCTCGGCAAGCTTGCGGCGAGCGTGGCGCACGAGCTCAACAACCCGCTCTCCGGTATTCTTGCCTACGCAAAACTTCTGAGAAAAAAACTTCGCGCCGAAAATATTAGCAAGGAAAACGCGACCGAAGTGGATACCGACCTGGGAATGATAGCGGATGAGACAGCACGCTGCGGGAACATAGTAAACAACCTGCTTCTCTTTTCCAGGCAGAAGGTCGGCGAATATCGCACTTGCGATCTCACTTTAGCGGTTGAGCAGAGTCTTAAACTGATCGCCCATCATCTTGCCGTGCATAATGTGAAGTCGGAAGTGATCGGAGGCGGCGAACCGATAGAGCTGATCTGCGACCCACAGCAGATTGAGCAGGCTCTAATTGCGCTGGAGATCAACGCCATTGAAGCGATGCCGGAGGGGGGCAAGCTGAAAATTTCACTGACCAGAAATACGCAACCGAAGTCGGTGGAAATCAAGATTGTCGACACAGGCATAGGAATTTCGAAAGGAGACCTCGAGCATCTCTTCGAGCCGTTCTTTACGACTAAGAAGGACGGGAAGGGGACGGGACTTGGCCTCGCCGTTGTCCATGGTATCGTGGAGCGGCACAACGGCAATATCAAAGTAGAGTCGGAATTAAGCCTGGGCACGACGGTTACGATTACGCTTCCTTGCAATCCGGGGGGAAGTGGAGAGTCGGTTAGCTTAAACTCACAGAATGATGGCAGGAGGAAATGACTATAAATCAGAAGATCAAGCCGAGCATCCTCGTTGTCGACGACGAACTCTCGGTACGAGACTCCCTTAGCAAATGGTTCAAGGAAGACGGGTACCGTGTCGGGGCCGCCGAGAATGCAAACCGGGCGTTGAGCCTTATGAACGAGGGCCCATGGGACATCATACTCCTTGACATCAAGATGCCGGGCATGGATGGGCTGGAACTGCAGAAGAGGCTGAAGGAAATCGACAGGAGTGCGGCGATCATCATGGTGACTGCGTTCGGCGCAGTGGACAGTGCGGTGCAGGCACTTAAAGAAGGTGCGTTCGACTATGTTACCAAACCGGTAGATCCGGAACACCTAACCCACCTGGTTGAGAATGCGTTAAGGACGAAGAAACTGAGTGACGAGAACTGGCGCCTTCGTCAGCAAATGTCTGAGTTGTCCGGTGTCGAGGAGATAGTCGGCGAAAGCCTGCAGATGAAGAAAGTGGTCGACCTCGCGAGAACGGTTGCCCAGACCGATACCACCGTTATGATCCGGGGTGAAAGCGGGACAGGAAAAGAGATGGTCGCGCGAACTATCCACGCGAACAGCTCGCGCAGATATTTCCCCATAATAACAGTGAACTGCGGAGCAGTGCCTGAGACACTTCTGGAGAGCGAGCTCTTCGGCCATGAAAAGGGGGCGTTCACGGGCGCGCAATACCGACGTAAAGGCAAATTCGAAATGGCCGACGGCGGCACAATCTTTCTTGATGAGATTGGCACAATCAGCCAGAAGATGCAGATCCAACTGCTGCGTGTTATAGAGACCAAACAATTCACCAGGGTCGGCGGGAATGAAGTGATATCGAGCGACTTTAGGGTCGTTTGCGCCACTAACCGTGACCTGGAGGCTGCGATTACTGACGGAAGCTTCCGCGAAGACCTGTATTACCGACTGAATGTATTTACTATATTCATCCCTCCACTCCGTGAAAGACGGGACGATATTCCTCCACTGGTCAATCACTTCATAAGAAAGTATGCAACTCTAATGAACAAGCCTGCCATGGACGTCGACCCTGGCGCGATGGGTATGCTGATAGCCAACAGATGGCCGGGCAATGTTCGTGAGCTCGAAAACGTAATTGAGAGGGCGATGGTTTTGGCAAAGCCGCCTGCAATCCGCTCCTCTGATTTGCCATTCCAGTTTTCACAGATGCAACCTGGGAATTCCCAACCAGATGATTCTATCGCAGGCATGGAAAGAGTTCATATCGCAAGGGTTCTTGAGAAGCTCAACTGGAATATCACGAGAAGCGCGGAGGCCCTCGGAATAGATCGAGTGACGCTCTACAGCAAGATATCCAAATATGGTCTCAAGAAGCCGTGACGGATGTTTTCAATCCTAATAGCGGCCATTACTCCTGCAGATCGGCGTTTGCTTGGTAATCTGGTTGCTCCGCTTGAAGAGATCTTTTCGATTCCTGTCAGCGTCGGACTGAAGCACCCACTCGACGCCTCTTTCTCTTTCAACGTCTCAAGAAACCAATTCTCTTCCACTATGATTATCTCGGAGCTTCTCGAGATGTATGAGGATTTCGACGGAAGGGTTCTGGGCGTGACCTCGGGCGATCTCTTTGTACCGGTGCTCACTTACGTTTTCGGAGAAGCCCAGCTTGAAGGAAAAGCTGCGGTTGTATCATACCACAGGCTTCGCGAGGAATTTTACGGTCTTCAGCCGAACGAAGGACTTCTTGAGGTGAGACTACTGAAGGAAGCCATACATGAACTAGGCCATACTTTCGGCCTGCTCCACTGCAACAATTATCTCTGTGTCATGCATTCGTCAACTGTAGTGGAAGAGATAGACTTGAAGACGGACAAACTCTGCTCCGAGTGCAGAGCGAAATTCCGGGGATCAAGGTAACATATTGTGCATCGGCAGGCTGGTATCGTGGATCGGTTTCAAAGGTTGGAGAGGCAACCCGGTGATCTATTATGGAACTCTCTCCGAATAGTCGCGTCTAACAGATAAAGAAGAATCCATCCTGCTGAATCGTGCTTCGCGTGTGATGGGTCGAAGAAGTATAGCCATCAAAACAAGGGAGCTGTGAGATGAAACTCTCAATCGCATTTCTGTTGCTTGCTCTTTGCATTTCCGGAACACTGTCGGCGCAAACTTACGGCCTGGACAATGCTGATCCGGCACTATTCACAAAATTCCGAGTACCCGAGACGTCGCTGAACGCACTGTCGCTTGGTTCCAGTCTTAGTTTTTACTCGGGCAAGTATTCCAGTTCCAATGTCGGTGCGTCGAATTCGCTGAGCTACAGCCGGTCCTTTTCAAGTTGGCTTGAGCCTGGTTACTTCTTCCTGAAGGAATCGGACAACATGTACTTGTCGGTAAGTGCGAATCTATCCGGGAATTACGCAAACTACTATTGGCAGGGCGAAGGACCCGGCGACCCACCAAACAATTACAATAAGAACTACTCCGACGGATTCAACCTGGGTGCTGGCGAGACCTATAGGAACTATGCGGCAGGTGGTGAGGAATTCTGCTCGGTCGGATCGAACATCCAGTTGAACATCAACGAAAGTTATAATGATAACCGGGCTTCAGACACCACACGTTACAAGATTTACAGCGCGACAAAGCACCAGAACTACGTTATCTCACTAGGCTTCGGCTGGGGAAAGATGAGAAACGTGACATCGGTGGTCTCGGCGATTCGTTTCCAGGAGATACTAAAACAACTGAACTTGCTTAACCATGATCTGAGCGAGAACACTATCGAGGACCTCGCGCAACAGTTCTACAGACAGGGATATTATTCAGACGTTCACGTAAGACCTGACAAATATTTCTGGGGCGATGTCCAGACTACTCTTGCAAAAGACGGCGTGTCTCTTAAAGGGCTTAACCAATATGCGGATTCGTATATCAGGGAAGTCCCCGGTGAACTCCGTTTCATGAGGAATGAAGGACTGGTGGGCGGATTGAACGTTCAGATGAATTACTTAAACAATTACTACTCCCAGAATCCTGTTCCGAACAGGATAGCCGAGCAGTTTTTCGCGCTTGGGAATGTTTACGTGAACCTCAGTCACCAGCTTGATTTGAATTCACAGTATTATCTGAACGCATCGTTGTCGGGCGGGCCGAATCTGGTCAAGGATTCTCCCGTCAAGCAGCAGTACGAGGTAACCGCCAGCATCGGCTATGCGTACGAATTGACCGACAGGCTGGTGGTCTCAGCCAATGAGGGGTTTGATGTATTATTCGCTAACGCATCGGCGCAAAGGAAGACTCTGACTGACAACCTGAATGTTGCGGCGAATTACTTCGTGGAAGACAACATTTCATTGTCAGGTTCCTATTCGTGGAATTATGTAGATAACAAGAACCTCAATTATGTAGGTTATGATGGTACTCAAAACAACAATAGTGTGCAGGTTGGGGTGACGTACTACATACAGAGGGGATTTCTCTACAAATAGAGATTGGTAGATCGAGGGAAGCGGCAGGCGAAGTGAATTCACATCGCCTGTCGCGGACTAATCATTTTGCGTTTTCTCGACTTCAAGGTGCCCGGTCCATCCCGGGTGCGGCTTGAAGGCAAAATACATATCATCCGTTGAGAAGATGTTACTCAATCCATCCTCGTTGCTCTCCAACCTGATCGCCGAAGAGTCCTCAACGAAAAAGTCATAGTACTTGTTCTTCCGCAAATCTTGGACCCATGGGAGTTTCCTCCAATCGAATCCCATGAGTCTCGCGCCCACCATATCAACCGCGAGATGATTGAAACCTGAGATTATCAAACCCACTTTTCGCTCATCGGGAAAGAGCGGTCCGTTTCCCTCTCCGCCGACTATCCCGTCGATCACCGAGAATACTTTCCGTTGCGGAGTGTCTTGCATGACACCGTTCTTGTCCGCATAAATAGAAATCTCCATGAGATCTGATACCATTCTCCACGCGCTGTCGTTCCCGTGCCAGTTTCCACCGTCGAAGAGGACGATCTTATCGCTGGTTTCACGCATCAACGGCTTGATAAATTTCCTGTACGGCACGTAGGCGAGCTGGAACAGTCTTGTTGTGATTCGGCTCTTCTTTGAGAGGAGCGCATCATACAAGAATCTCTGGACGCCCACGATGAGCTTCGTCTTTCCCTTTAGAAACTCGTCTGGAAGCTGATCGCCACCTTTGCTGGGAGTACCGAGTGTATAATGGACGAGATAGTTTTTGTTAGTGATAGTACCGACAAGCCCCTTTGCGTTCAGTGTGACTCCGACCTTCTTGTGAACTTTCAGTTTGGGCACCGAGATCAACACGTCGGCGCTCAGGATCGTTTTCGAGAGCATGTACTCCTGTTTGCCTCCGGAGTGATGCGAGATCGTCTCGTCCCTGTTGTAGTCCGCGCCGTAGAAGTTTGTGTTATGTGTTTCGTCAAACGCGCTTTTCCCCGAGAGATTAATGGACAAACTTCCTTCCGGATCGCCGGGCAATTTCTGCCGGTTCTCCTGGCTTGCCACATAATTTTCGTCCTTGTACTTGAACCAAAAGTTTCTCAGATCGCGGACCGGAATCTCAAAGTTAAAGCTCTTGCGGTAAAGCTCCTGGATCGAGAGGAGATCCGTCCGCGCCAACAGCTCCTGGAAGTCACAGTCCATCTGAGGCGTGTCGGCTATTATGATCCGGCCTTCGCCGCGTAACGCTTTGAAAGAGTAATCGACTACTGCCCTTATGACAGAGGGGTGCGTTATGATTGAGAAAAGGTTTCCGCCGTGGTAGTGATCGCTTAACACGAAGTTCGGTTTTATGACTACTGTATTTCCCGGGGTGATCACGTCGCCGAGCGGGTTCCAATTGGCCGAGCCGTATCTCGAAGAATCGAGTCCTAGGAGCTTGAAGGCCCCTCTGACACTCTCGTAAGCAAGGTTGCGTTTGTCTGAGACGGGAAGTGACGGGTTGTACTCGGGGTATTTCTCAGACGGGTTGAAGGGAGGGCCGGAAGGGTAATCGGCTTCGCCATGGTAGACGGCAACCGAAAGATTTCTGTAATAATCCTTAAGGTCTGTCATGATTGCCGTATTTCATGGGAATCTCCTGAATCAGAAATCGGAATTTGCCGCTCTGTGGTTTCTCGATAGACCCAACAAATGCAAGCTCAAGTTCGACATCGTTACCGAGCTTCTTCTTCAATTCGGAATTTATCATCTCCGTATTTTTCTCGTTGTATCCTGCCTTCTTCACGATTTTGAACGTCACCTTCCCTTTTTCCTTCTGGTGGAACTGAAACTGCTTCACATTGTCGAACACATCCGAATGCATGTTAATCGCCGTCATGGAAATATATCTGCCTGATTTGGTCACTATCAACTCCTGGAGGCGTCCGTCAATTTTATCCAACAACCGATAGTTTCTGCCACATTGCCGGCAACCCAAGGTACCTTTACGTGCGACGTCCATGGTGCGATACCTGATGAGTGGTGTGGTTTTGTTCCAGAGGGATGTTCCCACCAGCTCTCCCGATTCACCTTCGTCGATCTCGTTGTTATGGTCATCGATCACTTCAGGCAATCCGTAGAATGGATCGAGATGCAAGCTCGCTGAGTGCTCGCACATCGGCGCGAACAGAACTTGTTCAGCGTGACCGTACCATGAGAAAATCTTTGAACTGGGGAATGCGGAAATGATTTTCTCCTTTTGCCAGTCGTAAAGATTTTCCGAGCCGAGCAGGAGCAGCTTGAATGGGATTTTGCCGGTGTCGCCGTTTTGCAGTACCAAATCGGCGAGTAGCGTTGCCGCAGATGGATAAGCCTGCAGGTGATCGGGTCGCTCGCTTAAGATCTTCTTTTTATAACGAGGATACGTTTCCTCCGTAAGATAGTACGTAGAAAATCTCAGGTCTCTCAGGAACGGGTCGTATTCCCAGAAATGTTCAGGGCTTCCGACAAAAGCGCCGCGGAACACGGCAGACACGTCCCCTAATTTCCAGCCTGCTCGTTCCCAGGCTGAGTTCAAGAATGCCATTTCCCGCTCGATGTCATCTTGCTGAAGATAAAATCCGAACGGGATCCCTGTTGAACCTCCGGTGGTACGATAGAGGCGCTTCCAATCCGGCACAGCGGTGGAAGTAAATTCCTTCAGGTTGTCTCGGAGAAGCTCCTTCGACACAAACGGGAACAGGCGGATGTCGTCGAGTTTTTGGAACGTGTCGGGTGAGACATTAGCTTCGCGGAAAAGCTGGTTGTAACCGGGAGTCGTATTGTAAGCATGACTGATAATTTCTTTCAGTCGACCGGTTTGCCAGTGGACAATCTCATCTTCGCTCCAGCGCTCGGCGGAACGGAGAAATTTCTTCATGGAGGTGTATGCTTTGCCCATCCGGGCTTCTATCGGAAGGAAGGAGTACATGCGACGCACGATCCTCTGCACTCCAGCCGGGAATCGTCGATAAAGGGTTATCTTCATGAATAATTATAGTCTACAGCGGTCTCTGACCAATAAGCGGAAGTGTTCCGCCGGATTCATCTGTGGAAAACTACTTCATGCAAGTCCGATTTGCAAGAATATAGCTGGAACAAAAGAGGTCTGCCCGGCTGGAGCAGACCTCAGCAAATCAAATTGTAATTCCATGTGCGACTCGGGTTGCTATTACAAGAAGTGACCCGTCGCGACAAATGTCCTTATTTAAGCAGCAACATCTTCTTGACCTGCATGTTGTTTCCGGCCCTCAGCATGTAAAAGTAAACTCCACTGGCATATCTCGACCCGTCGAATCTTACTACATGAATTCCGGCGTTCAAGTTGGCGCTTAAAAGGGAAGCCACTCTTTGTCCGAGAATGTTGTAGACTTCAAGTTGGACATTTTCTTTTGACGGAAGTGAGAAGCTGATGACCGTTGATGGGTTGAACGGATTAGGATAGTTCTGCGCGAGCTCGAACCTGGATGGGGGAGCATCGTTCGACACTGTCTTGATCGCAGTCAGGAATCCGTTGTCAAGCATAAGCTGGCCGCGAATTTCGCCCTTCGGATAATCCACAGTATGGAAGTTAGCGTAAATTCCTCCGTTGAGAAGATTAGTCAGAAGAGAATCGGGAACAGGTGACCACTCTCCTGATGCGGTGCTGTCTGAATAAGTCAGGCCTTGCGCTATAATACCGTTCTCTCCGGCGGTCCCGATGTGGAAATGTGCGGCAGTAAGCATGGATGATAGACTTGCGACGGTGATATCATAAGTCACAGTGGTTCCGGTTGTGTCTAAAACTGCCCATCCGGTTCCGGTACCCGACGTATAATCTGGAGGAACACTCTGATTGCTCGACAAACTGATCGCGAATGGAGTGCCATCTGTTCTCTCAAGTTGACCTCGTATCTCTCCTTTTGGATATTTCAATGAGTGAACATTGAGATATATCCCGCCATCTAGAAGAGCATCAAGAACTGAGTCGGGAAGAGACGTCCATGTCCCTTGAGCTGTGTTGCCGACCCAGGTAGTTATTCCAAACACTACCGGACCGTTTGTGCCATCGACGCCATAATGAAAGTGTGCTGCAGTGAAGTTGCTGTCAAGGTCCGCATAAGTGAGCCGATAGGTGAGGTTGGCGGTGGCCGGAGTCGGGTATGTGCCCCCTGCTCCCGGAGTGACATTCACGACAACCCACGCAGCCCCCATGCCGTTGGAGATGCTTGGGGGTACCTGATTTTCGCCCTGGAGAGTCCCTTTGAGAAAGATATTGTTTGACGGCTCAAGCGTCAGTTGACCTCTTATTTCACCGGCAGGATGGTTAGTCGTGTGGACATTTGCGTACATGGAATCGGTAACCAATGCCGTCCAGGATGTGTCGGGGAAATACCAGACACCGGTCACTGTGCTGTCGGTCATGTTGAGGTTGTGTTCAACGGGTCCATTGCTTTCGGCAGGAGCGAGATGGAAATGTGCGGCGGTTAGAGGTGAAGACAATCCGGCCACAGTAATTCGATACATGATTGCGTTTGTGTCGGGCAAGAACACCCCCCAGCCTGTGCCAGTTCCGTTGACGGACAGCCCTTCCTGTGCTCCATCAAGGCTGATGGAAACACCGAAGTCGGGAGCCGGCTCAAGCTGACCACGAATTTCCCCCGCCGGATATTTCTTTGAGTGAATGTTTATGTAGATGTCGCCTTTCATAATGGCCGCGACGATACTATCTGGGATGTTGGACCAGGTTCCTGCTGCAGTATTACCCACCCATGTAGTTATCGGCATGACAACCGGCCCGGACGCATCGGATGCCGATCCATAATGGAAATGAGCGGCAATAAAAGTGCTATCAAGATTTGCATACGTAATCTGGTACTTCAGAGTAGCGGTGGATGGGTTGAGAACCGCCCATGCTGTACCAGTACCATTTGAGATGGTGTGGACCGGCCCTCCGCTGCTATCTATGGTGGCTGTAAAGAATACCTGGGTATGCCCGATTCGCTGGAAGATGGTTGTAGTTGCAAGCAAAGCCCCGAATAAAATCACGAACCTTCTCATCTGTTCATCCTTTCCAATAATAAATTGTGTCCTTTGCTCATTCTATCCCCGTGGACCGGGAACCGTCGTAGTATTCCGGAACCCGAACCTGTACCGTGGACAACGTACTCATCTTGGGTGTAGTTCCCCCATGTTTGCCTTTTCCTCCGAATTCTTTGTAACTTGAAGTCCAAACTGTGAATGCAAATAGCCCCCATAGTATGATTAAAGGAAGTATCGACAAGCGGATCCTGGAGATAGTTCACAATGCTCTCGATGAAGACATCGGGTCAGGCGACATCACCACCGAGTCAACTATCGTTCGCGACGCAGTCACCCACGGCGAGTTCATCGGCAAATCAGATGGAGTGATTGCCGGCTGGGACATAGTTGAGGCAGTGTTTTCAATCCTCGATGCACGTGTCGCGATCAGCAGAAACTTTCCGGATGGCATGAATGTACGGCGGGCAGACCTTATCGGTTCTGTCACCGGCCCAACGCAGGCAATCCTGAAAGGCGAGAGAACCGCACTGAATTTCTTTCAACGGATGTCGGGGATAGCCACGATGACGAGGCGTTTTGTAGATGCAGTTGCCGGCACGAAAGCAGTTATTCTGGATACCCGGAAGACAGCGCCCGGCATAAGAGTTCTCGACAAAGCAGCCGTCCGCATCGGCGGGGGCCAAAATCATCGCTTCGGACTTTTCGACATGGTGCTCATAAAAGACAACCACATTACGGCGGCAGGCGGCATCACGGAAGCGGTTACTCGAGTGAAGAGGAAAATCCAAAACAGGATACAAATCGAAGTGGAAGTCAGGACCAACGACGAGCTCCTGGAAGCTCTCGGTCTACCAGTCGATAGAATTCTGCTGGATAACATGACGGTCGGTCAGATGCGCGAGGCGGTGGAAATTGCAGGCGGTCGGGTACCATTGGAAGCCTCCGGAAATGTGGATCTCGAAAACGTGGCCGAAGTTGCCGCAACCGGACTGGATTTTATTTCGGTCGGTGCGCTGACGCATTCCGTGACTGCGATGGATATTAGTTTAATGATAATAGGAAAGTGAGTAGATGAGATGAGCGTGCATGAGATGTATCTCAAGATGAAGGAGAAGCTGAGAGATATTGTGCCGGAGCCGGAATTGAAATACAAGTCCGAACTGGCTTATGAGATAAACAGGCTGAAAGAAGAACGAGACGCGGTAATTCTCGGTCACAACTATATGGAGCCTGCGTTGTACTATTCTGTACCTGACTTTGTCGGGGATTCGTTAGAGCTCTCGCGGAAGGCTGCACAGACGGAGCGGAAAATCATAGTCTTCTGCGGCGTCCGCTTCATGGCGGAAACGGCAAAGATACTCAACCCCGCCAAAACTGTGCTGCTCCCTTCCGAGAAGGCGGGTTGCTCGCTCGCCGGCAGCATAACGGCAGGAGACGTCAGAGAGCTGAAAAGGAGATTTCCGGGAGTCCCGGTCGTGAGTTATGTCAATACTTACGCGGACGTGAAAGCTGAATCGGATTACTGCTGCACCTCCGGCAACGCGGCGGCGGTCGTCAATGCAATCGGAAGCGACAAAGTGATTTTCCTCCCCGATGAATTTCTTGCACGAAATGTTGCGGCGGAAACGGGTAAGAGGGTCATATTCCCTTCTGTCGGTTCTGTGGGGAAGTGGAATCACGAGGATGCACCGGACGAAACATTTCAAATGATAGGCTGGCGCGGCAGGTGCGAGGTGCATGAGAAATTTACGGTTGAAGACATAACGAACATCCGGAAGCAATTTCCAGATGTCGTTATAGTGGCACATCCCGAATGCAGTCCGGAAGTCGTAGGTGCATCGGATTTCTCGGGGAGCACTACTGCCATGACGCGATATGTGGAACAGTCGAAAGCGAACCGGTATCTTTTGTTGACTGAATGCTCCATGGGTGACAATATTGCGGCAGCGAATCCTGACAAAGAGATGCTTCGGCTGTGCAACATCAGGTGCCCTCATATGAACCAAATAACTCTCGAAGACACGCTGGCGGCGTTGCAGAAGAACCGGTTTGTCATCGAAGTACCGGAAGAGATAAGAGTTAAAGCGGCACGTGCCGTGGAACGGATGATACAGATTGGCTGAGAAGAAAAAAGACTTCGAGACAGAAGTCCTGATAATAGGAAGCGGCATTGCGGGTGGAGTAGCCGCTCTTCAGCTTGCCGGTGCCGGCATCGAAGTCACGCTTGTTAACCGCTCGAAGATTCCCGAAGAGTCGAACACATACTACGCGCAGGGCGGCATCGTGTACGCCGGGGAACACGATTCACCTGAATTACTTGCCGAGGACATCATCCGCGCCGGGGCCGGGTACTGCAACCCGCGCGCGGTCGATCTGCTGACCACCGAGGGTCCTAAGCTCATACGCGAAATACTAATTGACAAGATAGCCGTTCCTTTTGACAGGACGGACAATGACGAACTTTCCTTCGCAAGAGAGGGCGGACATTCGATCAGTCGCATAGTCCACGCCACGGATGCAACCGGCAAGGCCATCGAAGTGGCGTTGATGAAAGCCCTGCGGAAGCACAGGAACATCCACTTACTGACTGGCTTTACTGCCGTTGATCTTCTGACGCCGGCTCACCATTCTCTTGATCGCTTAAGAGTGTATGAACCGTTGTCCTGCGTCGGCGCTTACCTTCTCGACCAGGAAACCGGCTCGATCATAACGTGCCTCGCGAAGAAAACCGTGCTTGCGACGGGAGGCATAGGACAGATTTTTCTTCGAACAACAAATCCTCCCGGTGCACGAGGCGACGGGCTTGCCATGGCTTACCGTGCCGGCGCGCGGGTAATCAACAGTGAATTCATGCAGTTCCATCCGACTGCCTTCTATCAGCCGAACGCACCATGCTTTCTGATTTCAGAGGCGGTGCGCGGTGCCGGAGCAAAGCTCGTCGGTTCAGATGGAAAACCCTTCATGGAAAAGTACGATCCTGAGTGGAAGGATCTGGCGCCTCGCGATGTTGTCTCTCGAAGCATCCACCATGAAATGCTTGTAGAAGATATCCCGAACGTATATCTCGATCTCGCGTCTTATATCCCGCGCGAAAAGATCAGAGACCTGTTCCCGTCGATTTACGATCAGTGTCTTAAGAACGGAATCGACATGACGCTCGAGCCGATCCCGGTAGTCCCAGCTGCCCACTATTTCTGCGGCGGGGTGTGGGTGGATGATTGGGGAAGAAGTTCGGTCGGTTCTCTCTACGCCGTCGGTGAGGTGTCATGCACAGGGCTGCACGGAGCGAACAGGCTCGCAAGCACTTCTCTTCTCGAAGGGCTCGTCTGGGGATATCGTGCAGCGCAAGATATCGCGCGCACGCTGAAGGATGCCCCAACAACCAGAGTATCGGACATGCCGGCTTGGGAAGATACCGGCACCGAGACAGCGGATCCGGCTCTAATCAGCCAGGACATGAGCTCGCTCAAACATGTAATGTGGAATTATGTCGGACTGGTGAGGACAACGCGGCGACTTCAGAGAGCGATCAGCGAGCTGCGACATCTCGAAGTCGAGATAGAGAGATTCTATCGTGCAGTGAAACTAAACGATGATCTCGTCGGGCTGAGAAACGCCGTGAGGACAGGTTTGATAGTCGCTTTGGCTGCTTGGGAAAACAAGAACAGCGTGGGGTGCCATTACCGGATTTGAGAGCGAACAGGATGTTTGAAAGTTGAACCGGGGAAGGGGCGGACGGGGGAATCGGCGAATGGGGGACGCGGCGGATCGTAGGTGATAGGGTTGCAGGTAGTTGGCAGCGGCAGCTGCGTCGTTCCAACCTTGCCTTTCATGTCTTCGAATCTGAAATTATTTATGATTTATGCCGAAGGCGTTCCTTCTGGAGAGTATCGTGCTTCGAATTTAAAAGTGTCAGGGCGGGTAATTGAAGCATTTGCCGGCGTTCAAAGCGGCGTTGTTCGCCGCGCTTGGTGTTGGTCTTGGGAGAACTTTTCCAGGATATGAACTCTTCTTTCTGACGGCTGCGGCCCTCTTCCTCCTTGTCTCTGGCATACGGATTCTCACCAGCAATAGAAGAGCATCCATCTCATCTGCCTTCTTCTGTTATTTAGCCCTCCTCTTCAGCTTTGCCTTCGTCATGGGGATGAAAGTCTCCTCTCTTCGTGATGTTGATCTGTCCGGTTCCCGGTTCTTTGCCGGGACTGTCATTGAATCTCCTCGTGATTCTTCATCTACATCGGTTCTTCTCGACGGTTGTTACATCTTAGACAAAAGATGGGAGAAGATACCGGGTGAGGTTTCGCTCTCTATCAGAGGTTTATCTTCGTTTAAGACCGGCGACCGCCTGATTGTCAAGGGGAAAGGCCTGCCGATTTCGTCTGCAAGAAACCCCGGGGATTTCGATTTCAAATCATACTACTCGCTGGCTGGAGTGACAGGCAGAGTATATTTGCAGAGTCAAAAAGATGTCCTATTCATTCAACACAATCACGGATTTTCTTTCATGCGTTCCGTGGTCGAACCGGTGAGAGAATTCATGAGGAAAAAGATCAGGTCTTCAATGAGTGGCGAGGAGGCCGCCCTCGCAAGAGCGATGGTTCTCGGGGAGCGGATGGGGATCAGCAGGGAGGTAAATGAGCAGTTCGTAAACACCGGCACGGTACACATTCTTGCAGTCTCCGGTCTACACGTGGGTTTCCTGACCGCAATGCTCGCGGCACTCGCCGCCATTATGAGAATCCCGCGCAAGTTTAGGTTCTTCGTGATTGCGCCGCTTCTGATCTTCTATGCCTTCGTTGTGGGTATGACACCGAGCATCATGAGAGCAGTGATCATGGCGCTTGTGATCCTGTTCGGTATCTATCTGCAGAGGAGAAGTCAGGTGATCAACTCGATCGGTTTTGCCTGTTTGGTTGTTCTGACGATCAATCCTGCTCAGTTCTTCTCTCCGGGATTCCAACTCTCCTTCGCTGCTGTTTTGTCGATAGCTTTCTTTCACAGAAGAATAACTCAGATGGTCAGGCGCGCATACCCGGTGCTCGAAAATAGGCGATTCCTTGACTCCATTGTTTCGCTCGCAGGACTCACCGTTGCTGCGACATTGGGTACTGTTCCGCTCACTGTCTTCTACTTCGGTAGAATCTCAGTGGTCAGCGTTTTCGCAAACCTGTTGATTGTGCCCGCCGCAGGGATATTTGCAATCATGACGTTCGCTTCCATATTTGTGGGATTGTTTTCGTCGGTTCTCTCCTCTTTGTATGGAGCCTGTGCCCAGCTTATCGCCTACATCATTCTCACTATCAACTACAGGCTCGGGACCCTGGTCTTCAGCAATACAAGGATCCCCGATTCACGATTGCTTTTCAGTGTGCTTTACTTTTCCTGGCTTGCCGCCGTCGTGTGGTTTGGTGAGAACGACATACGGAAAAAACTCTTACTTGCGATCCTTCTTGGCGGCGACCTTGTGATGCTGGTGGATTCTCTACGAGCAGCCAGTGAAGCAAGGGTCTTTGTCCTCGATGTCGGTCAGGGGGATGCAATTTATGCTGAGCTGCCGGACGGCAGGAATCTCCTTGTAGACTCAGGGATGAAATTTGGAGCTTCGGATATGGGTGAAAGAGTTATCGCGCCCTTTCTCGAACGACGCGGGGTTAGAAAGTTGGACTATTTTGTCATAACGCATCTCCACAGCGACCACATTGGAGGTGCAGCTTTTCTTATGAGAAAATTCAGGGTGGCTAATTTTATCTACCCGGATCAGATTTCTGCCTCGGCCATGTGGCAAAGCACGTTGACCGCAGCCAAGTCTTTGAAGATACCGACGAGGACTGCACACTCAGGGATGATCCTAGACTCAGGCTTGACCTATCGAATATATGTTCTTCATCCGAACGGAATGTATGTGGGTGAGCGCGGAAGTTCCTTCCGAACCAGGTTTAACAATGGTTCGATCGTGTTGAAAATGTCAGTCGGTAGATCAAACTTCCTGTTTGCCGGGGACGTCGAAAGTGAGGTTGAGCATGTTCTTGTCAAATGTTATGGCGGTTTCCTTTCGTCAGGTGTCATCAAAGTCGGTCACCACGGCAGCAATACGAGTTCCTCAGAGGAGTTCATCAACGCCGTGGACCCTGACTATGCTGTTATCTCCGTGGGCACTGGAAACCGTTTCGGTCATCCATCGGCCGATGTGCTCAACCGATTGGCAAGCAAGTCGAGATTGGTTTGGCGGACCGACTCGCTCGGCGGTGCCTACTTAAAGGCAACGATTAAGCAATATGAATTGGTCAACTGGAGATGAAGTGTGGTGAGCTGTGCGCGTAAGTCACGAAGCTGTTGTGTGTTATACATTTTCCGGCCGCTTGAAAACCTTGATTTTTACTACATGCGGGTTTAAATTGCACAGCAAAAAAATGAGGCCGAAATCTTGACAGCACCCGGGTCTGATGACGAAGTCATGCAGGAAGAGCTAAGAGGGAGTGGTAGCATACCCCAGCATATCGCCATCATAATGGACGGCAACGGTAGATGGGCCAAGCAACGGGCTCTGCCGCGAGTTGCCGGACATCGCGAAGGAGTAAACTCGGTGCGCGACATTGTCGAAGCCTGTGGGCAACTGGGAGTCAGATGCCTGACCCTGTATGCTTTTTCGACCGAGAACTGGAAGCGACCTCAACAGGAAGTCTCGACTTTGATGAGACTGCTGGTAAAAGCTTTGCGCGATGAGACAGACAGGTTGTACAAGAATAATGTCAGACTGACGGCGATCGGTGATCTGGATTCTCTTCCTACCGATGTTCAGCGGGAGCTCTCAGATGCCTTTGAGAAAACCCGGCATAATACAGGTTTGAATCTCAATCTCGCGCTGAGCTATTCTGGTAGATGGGAGATCACAGAGGCTGTGAAAAAAATAGTTTCGGATGCCATCGACGGAAAGATTTCCGGAGATAACATAACGGAATCTCTTATATCGGCTTACTTGAGCACGTCAGCGATTCCCGATCCGGACCTACTTGTGCGAACGAGCGGTGAATTTCGAATCAGCAATTTCCTGCTTTACCAGCTTGCTTATACTGAAATCTATATATCGAAGGTTTACTGGCCCGACTTTCGGAGGAAACATTTATACGAAGCGATCAGGGACTATCAAAAGCGCGAGCGCCGATTCGGGCTAGTAAGTGAACAGGTCAAGCATCTCCAAACGCTCTAAGAGTAAACTCAACTATAAATCATTGCACTCCGTCCAAAGGATCCTTCGGATCGGAAAGAATTTGGTAAGGATGAAGTATCTTCTTGTCTCACTGATTTTTATTTCGCTGGCAACGAGCGTGCGGGCACAGGACGCGCAAAAACCCAATCCGCTGAAGATACTTGGCATATCCGTTGAAGGCAACAAGCTTACAGATGCCGCTGCCATCATAAGATATTCGGGTCTGCAAGTTGACAGCTCCTTCACCCCCGGTGGAGACCAGATCCGACAGGCGATCAAGCAATTGTGGTCACTCGGAATCTTCTCCGATATCCAGATCCTCATCGACAACAAAATTGGCGAGGGCGTTTTCCTCCTGATAAAGGTCAAAGAATATCCGCGGCTGAACGACATTATCATAAAGGGGAATCATAAGATTGATGAAAAAGACATAAAGAACCTGATAAGCCTTGTAAAAGGCCAAATCGTTAGGCCTGAGGACCTCAGCACGCTCACGTATAATCTCAAGAAGAAGTACGAAGAGAAGGGGTATTTGCTTGCGGAAGTGGATACGAAACTAGTCCCCATTGCGGATACAGTCGGTGCACCCGTCAACCTGCTCGTGAATATCGACGAAGGCGAGGAGGTAAAAGTAAAATCGATCACGTTCACCGGCAACCACGATTTTTCAGCGTCCCAGTTGCGAGGCGCAATGAAGGATACCCACCAGGATGTGTGGTGGATGTTCTGGCAGAGCTCGAAATTCGAGAAGAAGAAGTTTGAAGACGACAAGCAGAATGTGGTCGATTTCTATCAGTCCCATGGCTTCATAGACGCGTCCATTATCTCCGACACGATCTGGTACAGTGCAAATAAAAAATGGATGTTTATCCACATGGACCTGTACGAGGGAAAGAAGTATTACATCAGGCAGATTACCTGGGAAGGAAATACAAAATATACAGATGCGATTTTGAACGACCGGCTGGGACTCAAGGCAGGCGAGGTCTTTAACGAGCAAAAGTTCGACGAGAACTTGAAAGGCAACAAAGACCAGACAGACGTGGCCTCTTTGTACCTGGATACCGGCTATCTGACGTTCAATCTTGACCCGCAAGTGGTTCGCGTTCCGCCCGACTCAGTCAACCTGCATATCAAGATCATGGAACGCAATCAGTTCCGAATAGGCGAGGTGCTGATCAGCGGCAACACAAAGACCGAGGATAAGGTTATCCGCAGGCAACTGTTCACCGTACCAGGTGACTATTTTTCCAGGGCCATGATTATTAACAGTGTGAGGCAACTCTCTCAGATAAACTATTTCGATCCCCAGAAAATCAAGCCGGACTATTATATCGTAAGCGACTCGACCGTAGACGTGACATACTCCGTCAAAGAGAAATCAAGCGACACGTTCAACATGTCGGTCGGGTACAGCCAGGCATTCGGCTTCACCGGCGCGATCGGTCTGAGCTTCAACAATTTTGATATTACGCATCCGCTTGAGGGGGGAGCGGGCCAGTCACTTACTTTCAATTGGCAATTTGGAGTGAGCACATACTACCGGACTTTTCAGCTCGGGTTCAATGAGCCATGGTTCATGGACACCCCGACCTCGCTCGGTGTGAACATATTCGACACGCAGCAGGCATATATTTACGACCTGACGATGCAGGGCGGCTCGCTCAGCATCGGAAGAAGACTTCGCTGGCCCGATGATTATTTCAGGATCAACTGGATACTAACGGGACAGAAGCTCGACATTACCAATGGCGGCGGCGTTTATGAGTCCGGTGTGAACACCGAGGTTAGCCTTACTCAGGTAATTTCCAGGAACAGTACAGACAGCCCGATATTCCCGACCGTGGGGTCAGACATATCTTTGTCGGACCAGATTGCAGGTGCGCCGATATTCCCGGGTACGATCGAGTTCGACAAGCACATATTCAATGCTGATTTGTACACTCAGGTATTAGGCTCGAGCCGCGTGGTTCTTTTCAGCGGCACAACCTTCGGAATTACAGGTTCGATGACGGCCAACCTAAACGTGAATCCCGTTGATCTGTTCTTCATGGGTGGCACCGGACTGGGTTACATCTCAACGACCCCTCTTCGCGGATATGGCGACCAGCAGGTCGGCCCGAAACGGCCAGACACGCAGAGTGGAACACCGGTCGGCGGCCGCGTCATGTTCAAGCAGACATTCGAACTGCGATTCTCGGTATTGCAGGATCCGATCCCGCTGTACATAGACCTTTTTGCCGAGGGAGGTAATGTCTACACCGACCTGGCTCACGCGAATATCTTTCAGCTTGATCGGGCAGCAGGGTTCGGCGCCCGCGTGATGATAAATCCCATCGGATTGGTGGGATTCGACTACGGCTACGGTTTTGATCCGGTCGCTCCGGGCGCCCCGCCGTCGGGATGGCATTTCAACTTTGAATTTGGGCAGAGCTTTTAAGCTCCCAAGTTGCTAATTTTACTCATAACAAAATAAGAGGTAAGCAGTGAAAGAAAGATCGATAGTTTTGCTTTCTGCCGCGATCATCCTGTCCGCACTGGGCTTCATGTTTGCGGTTTCCCCGAAGGATCCGAGTGTGAAGATCGGATACGTTAATTCTGAAACAATATTGAATCAACTGCCGGAAGCACAGGCTGCACAGAGGAAATTAGATGCGTTGATGAAGGCGTGGAGCGATACCGTCAACCAGATGAGCCAGGACTATCAAGCCAAGGTTGACTCTTACACGAAGCAGGCTACAATGATGACCGACCAGGCAAAACAGCAGGCGCAACAGGAAATCAATAATCTTCAACAGCAGATCCTCCAGTACCGTCAGGAAAAAGTCGGCCAGGGAGGAGAGCTGGATCAAACGCGCGAGAAATTATTGAAGCCGATCCGTGATAAGGTCTATGGAGTTATCGCGCAGGTGGCAAAGACGCAGGGGATGCAATATGTGTTGGACAAAAGGCAGGACCTGGCGGTCGTCCTTTATGCCAATCCGGATTATGATCTTACTTACAAGGTACTAGATATACTAACGAGACAAGGACAGTGATCTAAGATGAAGGCAAGAAGACTCGGGCTATGGCTGGCTATGGGTGCCGTCGTTCTGGCTTCGGCCGTGAGCGCGTCGGCACAACAAAAAGTAGGCTGGATAGACTCGCAGGAAATAATGAAGAAGTTTCCCGCCGCACTTGAGGCTCAAACGAAACTTGACGGTCTGGTAGCCCAATGGCAGGGCGAGATCAACAAGCTTCAAAGCCAGTTTCAGCAGGAAGCCAGTGATTACCAAAAGCGGAGACTCATACTTCCTGAACAGGCGCGTGTGCAGGAAGAGCAAAAATTGGCGGACATGCAGAAGCAAATCGTCGATTTGAGGAACAGAAGATTCGGCGAACACGGCGACCTTTACCAGCAGCAGAACGCCATAATGCGCCCCGTTCAGGAGCAAGTCCTGAACGCTATCGATGCAGTCGCGAAGAAAGACGGTTACGACTATATCTTCGATAAGAGCGGCCAAATCTTACTGATGTTTGCGAGCGACAAGTACGATGTTACTCAGCAGGTTCTCGATGAGTTGAAGATTCCGACGAATGCTCTGCCGGGAACTCAGACTTCGCCGACAATGAACCCGACTCAGCCTCGACCGATGCCGCCGACTACCACTCCGACTACTCCGCCCCCAGGGCAGCCGACACAGCAGCCCAGCATACATTAATGAAAGTCTCCGAGGTAGCTGCGGTAATCGGAGCTAAGGTCGAAGGCAACGCCGACCTGGAAATCTCGGGGATTGGAAAAATCGAAGAAGCCGGACCGGGCGACATATCGTTTCTCGCAAATCAGAAATACGCGAAATATGTTGCGACGACGCGGGCCTCCGCACTCATCGTGTCGGAGGAATTCAGGACGGACAGGCGCGATATCGTTCTCCTGCGTGCGAAGGATCCGTATGTGTCCTTTGTTTTCGCGCTCAGGAAGATGCTCCCGGCCGCGGAACCGGTCCCCGAAGGAGTCCATCCGACCGCTTACGTTTCGCCTGCTGCATCGCTCGGAAAAAGTGTGAGAGTCGGACCTTTCGTAAGCGTGAATGCAGGTGCAAGAGTCGGGGACGGCACCGCGCTTGCCGACCATGTCGTGCTCGGCGAAGACGTGGTCATCGGCGAAAGATCGACAATTTATCCTAATGTGACTGTATACCGCGGCTGTAAAATCGGCAGCGGTGTGACAATTCACAGCGGAACTGTTATTGGAAGCGACGGGTTTGGATTTGCGCCGAAAGGGGACGGGACTTACGAGAAGATTCCCCAGCTCGGCATTGTCGAGATCGAAGATGATGTAGAAATAGGCTCCAACTGCTCGGTCGATCGCGCCACTCTGGGAGAAACGAAGATTTGCCGCGGCTGTAAAATCGACAACCTGGTTCAGGTTGCACACAACGTTGTTATCGGAGCAAATACCGTCATTGCTGCTCAAACTGGAATCTCCGGGAGCACGAAGATCGGGAAGAACTGTATGATTGCCGGGCAGGTGGGATTCGCCGGACACCTGGAGATTGCCGACAATACCTCCATCGGGGCACAATCAGGGATTTCTAAATCTATCAAAGATCCCGGTACTCTCTATTTTGGTTCCCCCGCCAAAGAGATCCATGAGGCGAAGAGGATCGATGCCGCGGTTAGGATGTTGCCGAAAATAATTCAGGAGTTCACGACGCTGCAGCATGAAGTCAAGAGATTGAAAGGCGATGAGTAGTCTTCCGGTTGAGCTACCGTAGGAATAAGATTCGTACACGCCGGGAAGACCGCAAAGGCACATAAAGTTGTCACATTCAGAATAATTTGCAGTCGTTCCTGGCGGTTAAGAGATTTCTTTAGGATCAGGAGTTGTTGAAAACAGGACAGTACGAAAACAAGGAGTGACCATATAGATGCTTGTTCAACAGCGTACCATTGCAGATAGAGTTTCACTTTCGGGGGTGGGTTTGCACACGGGTTTCGAATCGACCGTGAGTTTCTTGCCCGCCCCGGAAAACCACGGCATAACATTCCGGCGCAGCGATGTGGGCGGCAACCCTGAAATTCCTGCCCTTGCAGATTATGTCGTCGATGTGTCGCGGGGTACGACGCTCGGAATTGGTGACGTGAAGGTCCACACCGTCGAGCACGTGTTGGCAGCCCTTGCCGGGCTTGAGATCGACAACGTTGTCGTAGAGCTCAATGCACCGGAGCCGCCGGTGGGAGACGGTAGCGCAATCCCTTTCGTGGAAGTGCTTCAGAAAGCCGGCTTCGCAGTCCAGGATGCACCGAAAGATTATCTTATCATAGACCAGACCGTAGAGTACCTCGATGAGAAGAAGGAAGCTCAAATGGTCGCGCTTCCTCTTGACGACTTTAGAATCACGATAATGATTGACTACAAGAACCCCGCGCTTGGAAGTCAGCATAGCGGACTCTTCTCCCTGGAAGACGAGTTTGTGAAGGACTTCGCTTCGGCGAGGACGTTTTGCTTTCTCAAAGAAGTGGAGATGCTTCGCGAGCAGGGCCTCATCAAGGGTGGAAATCTAGATAATGCCATTGTCATTGTAGATGATGAGATGGAACCTGCGGAGTTAAAGAAACTGGCCGGGAAACTGGGCATAAACGGTTCCGTCATTCTCGGTTCCACTGGTGTTCTAAACGACAGGACCCTCCGTTACAAGAATGAGCCGGCACGCCACAAGCTTCTCGATTTGCTCGGGGACCTTGCCCTGGTTGGTGCCCCGATGAAGGCGCAGATTCTCGCCGCCAGACCCGGACACCCTCACAATGTCGAGTTTGCAAGAAAAATCCGAAAGCTTTATCAGCAGAAGAAAATTGTCAAGAAGTTCCAGTTCACAAAGACGGCGGGCGTAATCTTCGACAATGAGGCGATCCGCAGGATTCTTCCGCACCGCTATCCTTTCCTTCTTGTAGATAAAATCGTCGACTTCAAGCTGGACGAGAGGGTCGTCGGCATCAAGAATGTTTCCGGGAACGAGCCCTTTTTCCAGGGACACTTTCCCGGAAAACCGGTCATGCCCGGCGTTCTGATCGTCGAAGCCATGGCACAGACAGGCGGAATCCTGCTGCTCAATGGTATGGAGAACCCTGATGGGAAACTTGTCTACTTTATGTCGATGAACAATGTGAAGTTCAGAAAGACCGTCCTCCCGGGTGATCAGCTCGTTATGCAGTTGGAATTGGTCTCAAGGCGAAGCAAGATCGCAACTATGAGCGGTAAAGCTTTCGTAGATGGCACGCTGGTAGCTGAGGCCGAGATGACCGCTGCCATTGTGGAAACAGATAGCAAATCACAAATGTCGGATGTCAAATAACAAACTGCAAATAGGGGGGAGAGGGTTGAACTTCAAGTCTTTTGAAGAAATGCCGGCCGGGCAAGATGCTGGCAGTTTGACTGCTTCGATTTACAATGCAATTGAGCTGCGAGACCGCGCTTCAGAAATCTCTTCGCAATCGACAAGGTTCTCGACGTGTTTTCGAGCCTTTCGGGGTTGCAAGCCGGTTGCCTCGACTGTGCCAACATCTCTGGTTCCCATTCATTATCAGGTGCTTTCTATATGACAATAGATTCGAGAGCGGTTGTAAGTTCAAAGGCGAGCCTGGGAAGTGATGTGCAGATCGGTCCGTTCACCGTGGTGGAAGACGATGTGGTGATAGGCGACGGATGCAAGATCGGAAGTTCGGCTTATATCGCGAACGGCGCACGCATCGGCAAGAACTGTGTGGTCCATCATGGTGCAGTAATCTCTAACGCACCTCAGGATCTCAAATATGCGGGCGAAGTCACGACCCTCGTGATCGGCGCCAACACTGTTGTCCGAGAGTACTGTACGTTGCATCGTGGTACGGCGGAAACGGGGAACACGACGATCGGGAGTGACTGCCTGCTCATGGCCAACGTCCACGTCGCGCACGATTGCATAGTGGGAAATCACTGCATACTTGCGAACGTTGTTACACTTGCAGGGCACGTTACTCTCGGCGACTGGGTGACGATTGGCGGGCTGACGCCGATCCACCAATTTGTGAAGATCGGAAGTCATGCGATGGTCGGCGGTGGCCTAAGAGTCACACAGGATGTGCCTCCGTATGTGCTTGCAGGGCGCGACCCCCTTAAGTACGAGGGGGTGAACATTGTCGGTCTCCGCAGAAGGGGATTCAGTCGGGAACAGATCGAATCCATCCAGGAAGCTTACCGGGTTTTGTACTCTTCCGGTCTGATGTTTAGTGAGGCTGTGAAGAAGATTGAAAATGAGTTTCCACACTGCCACGAAGCTTCCGTCATGGCTGAATTCGTGAAGTCTTCCTCCCGCGGAATTATCAGGGCTGCCTCATGAGCGGTGCCCGTCGCTGGCTGAGCATGTACACCGGTGAACGAGATGGGCAATTCAATATGCGGTTTGATCTTCAACTGGTGAATCGGTTTCGTGGAAGGCTGGAACGTAGCCAGACTTCTGTGCCGATCCTGCGTTTCTATGAATGGAAACCGTATTGTATTTCTATTGGCAGGAATCAAGCCGAGTCGGACATCGACGTCTTGGCGGCCAAACGCGACGGCATTGACATAGTCCGACGACCGACGGGGGGCAAAGCCGTCCTGCACGCCGAAGAGCTGACTTATTCGGTAGTTATGGAGACGGGCGGCTTATCCGTGATAGAAAGTTATAACATGATCAGCGGGGCGCTCGTTGACGGGCTGCGTACATTCGGCGTTGACTTCGAGCTGTCGAAAAGTTCGGCCGACTTCCGTAAGCTTTTCCACGACCCTGCAACCATCCCATGTTTTTCCACTTCCGCGATCTTTGAAGTTGAATACCACGGAAAGAAATTGGTTGGCAGTGCCCAGCGCAGGTTCGGAGAAATTCTCCTTCAGCACGGCTCGATACTTATCGGAGACTTTCATAAACGGATTGTCGACTATCTTGCCGTGAATGAGGACACAAGAGTGAAGACGCGGGACGACCTCGCTGCGCACACCACAACCCTGAATGAGATTCTTGGAAGACAGGCTGATGTTGAAAGCGTCATTCGTGCCATCGAGTCAGGGTTTGAGAGAAGCTTCGATGCAGAATGTGAGCCTTATGCCGGATCGATGATCCCTGTGGAATCGAGTAAAACTTCCGCACAGCAGTAAGCAGAAGTTTCCGGATGATGGAAGCAGAAGATATCGGGCGCGTCAATTGATTAGAAAGGAGTCGTTTATGTCACCAAAAGTTTCCGAGAGCTCGCGGGCAAGTAACGGGCCAGATAACGAGTCGGGCTCTACCTCACTGGACGGCGTTTCGCAGTCTAAGCCGAAAGCGATTACTACTCGAACCATATCCGAGATGAAAAGGAAGGGGCAGCGTATCGCGGCTCTGACAGGCTATGACGCGATAACTGCTCGCATACTCGATGAAGCGGGTCTCGACATCATCCTCGTCGGAGATTCGCTTTCCAATGTGTTCCAGGGGAACGACACGACGATACCGGTGACTCTTGAAGAGATGATCTATCACGCGAAAATTGTGGCAAGAGTCGTCAAGCGTGCTCTGGTTGTTGTCGATATGCCTTTCATGAGCTTCCAGGTAGACGTCAAAGAAGCGATCAGGAACGCGGGCAGAATTTTGAAAGAGACCGGCGCGAGCGCTGTAAAGCTCGAAGGAGGCAAACCGATAGTGGAGTCCGTGCGAAGGATGACCGAAATAGGGATACCCGTCATGGGACACCTCGGTCTGACTCCGCAATCGATAAACAAGTTCGGGGGCTACAAGCCGCGCGGTGAAGAGAAAGGAGAGGCGACCGCGATCCTTACAGACGCGAAGTTGCTTGAAGGGGCAGGTGCTTTTGCCCTGGTCCTTGAAAAAATTCCGTCACAGCTTGCGTCGCGAGTGACGAAGAGCCTGGAGATTCCGACGATCGGGATAGGCGCCGGTGCAGGTTGTGACGGGCAGATACTTGTGTATGCCGACATGGTTGGATTGACACAGGAATTCAAGCCCAGGTTTGTCAGACACTACGCAAATGTCGCGGAGGAGATGCGGAAGGCATTCCTCAACTACGCCGATGATGTCAGGAAGGGGAAATTCCCGAGTAAAGAAGAAAGCTACTGAAGAAGATAGAAGTTAAAAGGATAGAAACGTAAGAACTTGAAGACACCGGAAGGTGAGGATAGGAAGACAAGAGCGATGTAGTGGGCGGAACGGTCGAATGGTCAGGCTGTTCGTCCGCCAAGGCCTGTCGATTGCGGGGGATTCCATGCCGCTCGCAGAGAACCACCAGGCGTTGAGGGAAAGTTGTCGGATCCACACCGGGAACTCCCTGGGATTTGCCTGAGCTCCCGACAAGTTCTTCGATGAGTTCAAAGTGTTCGCCGGGAGCCGCCAAACGTTTGCCGGATCCCGTCAAAGACTTGCCGGAACGTGCCGGACGCTCACCGGAGGTTACGAAACGTTGACCGAGTCCTGCCGATGACTCACCAGGTGTTGCCTGTGGCTCACGGGTAGCTACCAAACATCGGCGGGAGGTTGTCAAATCTTCGCCTGCGGATGCCGAAGACTCATCGGGAGGATCGAACGGCTCGCCCGAAGATGCCGAAGACCTGACGGTGTGTGCGGCACGACGGCGGAGAAGGGCTCCATCTTCTCTTGAAGATTCTTCCTATATTTCATTTGGTTTTTAGTCCCTGTTTGTCAAATTGTAGCAAAGATGCCATGGCATCTTGATCCGCAAAGAACCTGTGTGATATGCGATGCGGGTTTCCATAAGACCAGGTTTCCTACCAGTAGAATTCCCGACCCTGAGCGATTGCTAAACAGTTCAGCTCCTTTGAGGAAGAGCTAACGTCTCAGTCAACTTAATCATCCCGTCTGAGGGAACGATGACCGGATAAGGAAAGGAGAAAGGATATGCCTGTAAAGGTGGATAACGCAATCGATGAAGCAGTAGGATTGGCGAAAGGAATAGATAACCATCCGGATGTTATCTCTGCCAGGTCTGATGGCAAGCAGAAGATGGATAAGCTTCACGCCGACACGGCCGATCTTGTCAACAAGAACTCAGCCCAGAAAGCGGCACAGATGACAGCGGAACAAAAGACGAAAGAGCAGGACGATCTGATGAAGGATGCCGAGAGGGCCGTTACTCAAATTCAGAACGCCGCGAAGTCGGCTTTCCCTGGAAAGGAAGTGACCCTCAAGGAATTCAAAGTCGGTATGAACAAGCCGAATTCGGTGAAGGCCATGATAGCTTTGCTGGCTTACCTGGCAGGCGGCGTGCAGAAGTACAGCGAGGACCTGCTTGCGAACGGACTGACCCAGGACGACATAACTAACCTGTCGAATCTTTACGCCATCCTGGTCGGTGCCGAAGCAGCACAGGAGAACGCTAAGAAACTGCGTAATGCCGCCACGGCAATCAGGGATGCCGCAGCAGCGAAGCTTCGGGAAACAGTAAGTGCGACACGGAGCTACCTGAAGGCCGTGTTCAAAGATGACCCGGCGGCGCTGGAGGAATTCAAGTCGATAGTTAAAGCACGAGGAAAGGCGACACCAAAGCCGCCGGCACCTGCGCCGCAGGCATAGGCTAAGTAACGAGAGGCAATCCAGGCAGACGCGTCCCGGCGCACATTTATAGTGTCGGGACGCGGATGCATTCGCGGGTTGCATCGTTTAGTCCGCCCGGGATACAGAATGTGGGCGGATGCTTGACGAGTCGTCGACCTTGGGTCGAACCGATGTCCTGACATGTCTCCTGTCATCGTGAGCGCTGCGCCAGCAGCGCGTGGCGATCCCTTACTTGGTGGTACGGTCTGCGAGTTTCATGTTTGGGATAGCCGCGTCGTCTGACCCGCTGGCGCGGGTCGTTCTGGGGTCGTCCCAAAACAACAAGCAACTCACCCAATTTGTCATTCCCGCGCGCTCCAAGCGGGAATCCATTCTATTTTGAGAGATGGATTCCCGATAAACGCATTCGGGAATGACGCCCCGGTTCTTTTGAGGCAACCACAATCTCCTCTCAATGACGGGTGACTTGAAGGGGCGTAGCCAATCGGCACCGGTTAGACCCCCCAAAAGGGATGACTTCGCCAGACGCCTCGCAAAGAGCATGAAACACCGAAGGGGGGGTATTGTCCTGTGGCGGATGTCTCCCGAAGAGACAAATGTTTCAAGAGATGGCGATTGCAGTTGATTCGTCAGTGCCGCATATATTAAACGGATAGCTCTTTAGTGATATCCATGCCCCAGTGTGCATCAATCTTGAGTACTGGCTCACTTTGAAGTATTCCGTCATGTTGAACTCGGTTCAACATCTGGTTTTAGACCCCGAAACAAGCCTGACCTGGAGCGTATCAGTCCAGGGTTCTGGGTGACGTGTGAATTGAAATTGAGCCACTACCCAATCTTGTTTCTGCTTGACAATCTGTGCACCCTGACGCTATATTCTTGCTAAAGCTACTACTTAGTGGCTCATACCAGAGGGAAAGACCAAAGCCCCGATTACTCTAAGGTATGCATCGAGGTCAGGAATATTAAACTGATTTTCCCACTCCAGGCTTAGTTAATCGATGTTGGACATAGAAATCAAGATCGAGAAGGGTCATAAGCAGAGTTCGCATCGTAACTTGCCAGGAAATCTGTGTCCCGTATTTCGAGAATTGGACCGATCAGGATCACTTGGCTGGTGGAAACGTGAGCTTAATTGTAACTCGGTGACAGGAGGATAGACGATGACATTAAATGTGCACTGCGTCGGAGAAGCTCGGTGGAGAGAGAACCGGGAACTACAAAAGCAAAATATAATATGCTTTTCCGATTAGCACATACAGGGATTGACTATGCGGGCTAATCCGGCCATCTTGCGGTATATGGAGAACTTCCCTAAATCCTTAATTGAGTTCAATCGCATGTTCGGAACCGAAGAGGCT
>JAJYIT010000023.1 GCA_021789975.1 Bacteroidota bacterium | reverse complement strand
AATCGGGCGCTGCCGAGGCGAGAATTAGTCCTGCCAGCACGCTTCCGGATCCTCAGTTATCGATAATGGCCGAGAATGTCCCGTCGAACTTTACGCTTACTTCAGACGGAATGACGATGTTCCCGCAGGTCAAGATCATGCAGATGTTTCCCTGGTTCGGTAAGTTGAGCGCGGCAGGAGATGTCGAGAAATACGGTTATCAGGCTTCTTCGAACAGACTCTCCACCGTCACGCTCGATGTCGTCTCGGAGTTGAAGAAAACGTACGGGGAGATTTACAGCACCGAGAAGTCGATCCATTTTTTAGACTACAAAAGACAGCTTCTGCAAAGCGTGGTCAAGGTTGCTGAGCAGCTCTTTGCCGTCGGCCAGGTTCCACAGCAGGACGTTTTTCGGGCGACCGCGGAGCTTACGATGGTACAGTCGGACCTGATTACCATGCACAGTATGCTGGCAGAGCAGGATGCGATGTTAGGAGCGCTCCTCGGACAGAATGCCCCATACGCTATTCAGGTCGATACGCTGCCGCTTCCTTCGCTCGGTTCTCTGGCTACACTCGAAGCCGATCTTCACGATAGAAATCCCGAGCTGAAGCAAATCAGGAATGTCGAGCAGGCAGCAAAGGCCAAAACCGCTTTTGCAAAGAAGGATGCGGTACCCGATATCAGTGTCGGCTTTTCCTACGGGTATCGCGGCGCTTTGATGCCTGACGGCACAAAAGTTCTGAATATGATGAATTTCGAGGTTGGTATGAGCCTTCCGATTTTCTTCGGTGCGAGACAGCGGAAAATGATAGACGAGGCCCACTTCATGCAGCGGGCTTCCGAGGAGCAATATGGCACAGCCGAACTAGGCTTGTACAGCGAGCTCCGCTCCACTTATGCCGACGCCGAGGCACAGTCGAAATTGATCCCGCTCTATACGAAAGAATTAATTCCACAGTATGAAGCAACGTACAACTCTTCGCTCTCTTCATACTCGGTCGGGAAAACTTCCTTTGCGATGCTGATCGACAATCTCACGACACTGATAAACACTAAAATAGAGTTAACAAAGATAGAATCCGCGTATTTCTCCGCTTCGGCTCAGATTTCGAAGCTTATAGGAGAAAGTTCTGAAGATTATAGAGGTGTGAAATGAAGAAGGCAATTATATTCATGATCCCGTTATTCCTGGCAGCGCTGATTCTTGCCGGCTGCGGCAAGGCGACAAAGAGTAATGGTGCAAGTTCAAATTCGGCAACGGCAACTGCGACCAGGGGTGAGAGGAAAGTCCTTTACTGGTACGACCCGATGAACCCTACGATTCACTTCGATCATCCCGGCAAATCACCCACGATGGACATGGCCCTCGTCCCGATGTACGCGGACCAGGGAGAGGGTGGCCAGGATGTCATCAGGATCGATCCTGCGATGATCCAGAACATCGGCGTCGTAACGGCTCCGGTCGAACGCAGGACGCTTACCCGAACCATCAATACTTACGGAGTCGTTGTACCGGACGAGAAGAGCATCAGCGACATAAACACACGCGTCAGCGGATGGATCGAGAGATTGTACTTCGATTACACCGGCATGGATGTGAAGAAAGGCCAGCCGATGGCGGTGATTTACAGTCCGGAGCTCATAGCTGCCGAGCAGGAGTTCCTGCAGGCAGTCAGCTTCGCTTCGGTCAGCGCCAATACCGTGACTCCGTCCAACACACTCATCAGCAGTGCCCGTGAACGGCTCAGATTCTTCGGGATGAGTGGAGCTGAAATAGACAGGCTGCAGTCGACAGGAAAAGTGATCGACCGTGTCACTATCTACTCACCGAGCGACGGCGTCATTCTTGAAAAGGATGTCTTCGAAGGACAGAAAATATCAGAGGGACAATCACTGTTCAAGGTTGCCGACCTCTATCATGTCTGGATTCTGGCCGACGTGTTTAAGATAGACATGCCGTTCCTGAAATCGGGCTCTCCGGCGACGGTTACTTACAGTAATTCCGAATCGTACGACGGGCGCGTCGATTTTGTGTATCCGGAAGTCGATGTGACAGCGAGAAGCGTCAAGGTGAGAATTCCGCTTAACAATCCGGGAATGGTGATGAAGGTCGGACAATATGTCAACGTGGCAATTCACTCTCCCGTCAGTTATGACGCCATCGCAGTTCCGTCCCAGGCTGTGATAAACACCGGGCTTCGGCAGGTCGTTGCGGTTTCGCTCGGCGGCGGAAGATTTCAAATAAGGCAGGTGAAGCTTGGCGCATACGCGGGCGGATATTATGAAGTTACCGACGGACTCGAGGTGGGTGACACGATAGTTACTTCGGGACAATTCCTCATCGACTCCGATGCGAACTTGAAATTTGCCGGCGCGGCGATGGAGGGACCAACGGAGACGGGAGGCGCAACACCGGACACCGGAAAGGAAATTCAGGAAGAGAATATGCAAAATATGCCGGGGATGAAGATGGGAAAGCAGAAGCCAAAAGTCCCCGCGAAACGCGGGGTAAACTCCGGTCAGAAGTCAGAGATGGAGAATATGCCGGGGATGAGTATGCAAGAAGAGGAGAAAGGAGAAAGGGGGAAGGTAAAAGGGAACGGGGGCCCGGATAAAATGCCGGGAATGGATATCTCTGGCCACCATTCCAAGAATACGAAGAAGAAAACAGCGAAGCCAAAGAAAGACCCGATGGAAGGCATGGACGTGAGCATGCCCGGAATGGATATGTCAAAGACGCCTCATGATACAACCACTCACGGGTCTTCGACCGGGCAGGAGCACTGATATGCTTGCAAAAATAATAGAATGGTCGATAAAGAACAGGTTCATAGTAATCGTACTCCTGCTGTTTGTTCTTGCGGCAGGATATTACGCTCTCTCGACAAGCCCTGTCGATGCGATCCCGGACTTGAGCGATGTGCAGGTGATTGTCTACACTGAGTATCCCGGCCAGTCGCCGACTGTGGTACAGGACCAGGTCACGTACCCGCTCACTTCTTCACTAATCTCGCTCCCGAACGCAAAGGTTGTGAGAGGTTACTCCTACTTCGGGTTCTCCCTTGTGTACATCATTTTCAAAGACGGAACGGACTTGTACTGGGCCAGGAGCCGCGTGCTCGAATATCTGAACTACGCAGCAAACCGCCTCCCTCCTGGCGTTACACCTGCTCTCGGTCCCGATGCAACTCCGGTCGGCTGGGTTTACGAGTACGCTCTTAAATCTGATAAGCGGAGTCTGGGCGATCTGAGGTCAATACAGGATTATTACCTGAAATACGGGCTGTCAACTGTCCCGGGCGTGGCCGAAGTTGCGAGCGTCGGAGGATACGTGAAAGAATGGCGGGCAACTCTCGATCCGCGGAAACTTCTCGCATATCACATTTCTCCGATGCAGGTAATGAATGCCATAAAGCAGAGCAACAACGACGTCGGTGGAGAAGTCATCGATCACGCGGGATATGAACTGATGATCAGAGGATTGGGTTACATAAAAACAATCGATGACATGAAAAATATTCCGCTCGGAGTTGCGAAGGGTGGGAATTTCTATCCACTCGATTCGAAAGCATTACAACGGACAGAATCTTCCGGAGAGGGAGGGAGTTCAAGTATGTCGGGTGGCGGCGCATCACAGCCGTCCGGAATGTCAAATGGCTCTCCCGGGCAGTCTGCTCTCGCGCCCTTCTCCAACGTGGGTTTCTCGAGCGGTACGCCGGTACTTCTCGGCGATGTGGCGGATGTCCAGATTGTCGCGGCGGCTCGTCGTGGTGTGGCGGACCTCAACGGTGAAGGTGACGTCGTGGGAGGAATTGTGGAAATGCGATACGGTCAGAATGCCCTCCAAGTGATAAACGGCGTAAAAGCGAAACTGAAAGAACTCAAACAGGGACTCCCAGCCGATGTACAAATCGTACCGGTCTACGACCGTTCCGATTTAATCCAGAGGGCGATCAATACTCTCCAGGACAAGCTCATCGAGGAATCTATAATCGTCGCACTCGTATGTCTCCTTTTCCTCTTCCACTTCAGAAGCGGATTTGTCGCGATATTCACTCTCCCGACAGCTATCCTCATGGCATTTATAGTGATGAGGTGGCAGGGACTCAATGCAAACATCATGTCGCTCGGAGGTATTGCCGTCGCCATCGGGGCCATGGTGGACTCTGCCATAATCATGATAGAGAATGCCCACAAGCATATCGAAGCCGATGACGGGACGACGGACAGGTGGAAACTCATCACGGAATCGTCTAAAGAAGTCGGACCGTCTTTGTTCTACTCCCTTCTCGTGATCACGGTTTCATTCATACCGGTCTTCGCTTTGACGGGCCAATCAGGGAGAATGTTCAAACCCCTGGCATTCACAAAGACCTACTCGATGGCAGCGGCCGCGCTTCTCGGAATAACTGTCGTCCCGATCCTCATGGGATATTTCATAAGAGGGAAAGTCCCGCCGGAAGAAAGGAACCCAATCAACAGGGTTCTGATGAGGCTGTATACTCCCGTCTTAAATTTTGTGCTGAAGTTCAAATGGTGGGTTCTCGGAACGGCGGTTCTTATCATGGCGGTCACGGTTTATCCGTACATGAAGTTGGGTTCAGAGTTCATGCCGCCGCTCTGGGAAGGGACGCTTCTTTACATGCCGTCGACTTTCCCCGGCATTTCAGTAACTCAAGCGCGACAGACGCTTGAGATGACCGACAAAATAATAAAGACATTTCCGGAAGTAACGACAGTATTCGGCAAGGCCGGAAGGGCAAACACGGCGCTCGATCCGGCCGGATTTGATATGTTCGAGACAACGGTAAATCTCAAGCCTGAGTCGGAATGGCCGAAGGGAATGACGCCCGACAGATTGAAGACGGAGCTGAACGATGCACTTCAGGTACCCGGATTGTCTAATGTCTGGACGATGCCGATAAAGAACCGCGTTGACATGACGAGCACGGGGATCAAGAGCCAGATCGGCATCAAGGTCATGGGGCCTGACCTGGATTCTCTCCAGGCCATCGGAGAAAGGGTTGAGTCGCTGCTGAAGCAGCTTCCCGAAACTCAGAGCGCGTTCGCGGAACGCGTCGGCTACGGCAACTACATTGATTTCAAGATAGATCGGCTCGAGGCTGCACGGTATGACCTGAGTGTCCAGGACATCGAGGACGTCATAAAGAGTGCGATGGGCGGGATGCCCGTCGGCCAGATCGTTTCAGGAATCGAGCGATATCCGATAACAGTCCGCTATGCGCTCGAACAGAGAGATAATCCGGAAGACCTCAAGCGAGTCCTCGTACCGACGCCTACTGGAGCGCAAATCCCGATCGGCGACGTCGCACAAATGGTAATTCACCACGGTCCGATGTTCATCAGAACCGAAGGCGCGGTTCCAACGATATACGTATATGTCGATGCGAACACCTCGGACATCGGCGGATATGTTAACATGGCGAAGAAATATTTGGACGAACACCTGCAAGTCCCTACCGGCTATTTTATCAGCTGGAGCGGGCAATTTGAATTTATGCAGGAAGCCGCGAAGACGCTGGCACTCATTATACCCGCGACACTGCTGCTTGTGCTTCTTATCATCTATTTGAACACAAAGTCAATTACCAAGACCCTGATTGTAATGCTCGCAGTTCCGTTCTCGCTGGTCGGTGCGGTCTGGTTCCTCTTCATACTTGGTTACAATGTGAGCGTTGCCGTCGCGGTGGGAATGATAGCCCTCGCGGGACTTGATGCGGAGACCGGAGTCGTTATGCTTCTGTATTTGGACTTAGCGTACGACAAGATGAAGGCGGCAGGACAGATGTTTACCTTCGAGCATCTAAAGGAAGCTATCCATGAAGGGGCCGTCAGAAGAGTTCGTCCGAAGATGATGACAGCCTCCGCGATTCTGGCTGGACTCCTTCCGATCATGTGGGCAACCGGTAGCGGAGCGGACGTAATGAAGAGGATTGCCGCCCCGATGGTTGGTGGCGTTGTCACGAGTGTGCTCCTCGAACTCATGGTCTACCCCGTCATCTACTATCTGTGGAGGGGAAAAGAGCTGAAGCAGCAATCGCAAATTTCAGACGCGACCGTCGGAGGAGGAAAGTAAAATGCAAAACATACATCCCTTGTTTGTCCATTTCCCGGTGTCGCTGTCGCTAACCGCGTTCCTTTTTGAGGTGCTTTACCTTGTGTTCAGGAGTAGAGAGAATTCGTCGCGTCGAAACAGTTTCAAGGTAGTTGCGGCTGTCCTCGTTGTCCTTACCGCAATAGCGGCTGTTGTCACCGCGACGACGGGTCTGATAGCTGGCAGCACGGTTCCACACCCCGATATAGCCCATCCACTGATGGACACTCACAAGGCAATCGAGATCGCAGGAACGTTGCTGAGTATTCTCGCCGCCCTGTCGATCTTATTCACAAAGGACAGGTTGAAGTGGATTAGAAGTTTGCTGGTTCTCGCGACCGCGGTGACTATCTCGTATGGCGCGTCGTACGGCGGGAGACTCGTGTTCACTTACGGGATCGGTACCGCACTAGTCAAAGGAGGCATGGTCGACAGTACCGGTTCAGGCGACATGGATAACATGAATATGACTCCCCCTGATTCAATTATGCACCAGGGGAAAGCTTTTGAGCAAAACGGCATTGGTGGCCAAAGCCACTGAGAATGAACTCGAAGGAAAGCAACATGAATCTCGACATCAAATCAGGACGGTTTCCCGGCAAGACGACGGCAAAACCGAATGAAGAGGAAACCCTTGTGCGAGACCCCGTATGCGGAATGTCTCTCGAACAAAGCAATGCGGTCGGCAGAGTCAAGCACAAGAGAACTCATTATTATTTCTGCTCGCCTAACTGTGAGGCTGCATTCCTGGAGAATCCTCTCAAGTACCTGCCGGGTGTCGAGGGCCATAATGAGAACCCAAAAGCTGAAGGTCCGGAATCGTGAGCACGCATGTTGTTCCTTGTTTCGAACTGATCGGGAACAAGTCTCCATACCAGCAGAGTACGGGGCGCTGGCACCCAGGGAGCACTTTTAAAAATAAACCACTACACAGATTGTCCGAACAGACCTGCGGACAGACTAACACAAGTGCACTTTGGGCCTCCCCGGCGCCCCTTCTCTTTCTTACGGCCTTCCGCGAGAAACCGGTCTTAATAATCGGAATAAATCATAGGCAAGTATGAAAAGAGTAACCACATACATCAACCCCATCAGAGTTCATTGGCTGATCGGAGAGCTAGGCTTGACGGGGATAAAGGAGATCAAAGTCATCGAATACTTTAAACCGCTTTCGCAGGTTTCTCGGGTCGATCTCCTGTGCGACGAGTACGTTGTGGACAATGTCTGCCGGATTATCCATGAAGTCGGCACTACCGGCGGACTTCCAGATCATTTGGTTTTCGTGAACGACTTTCACGCAAGGTCGGCCGATCTTTCGACCATCGGCAGGAGGATGGGAGAACTCGATGACTAAGAGTGCTTCCTCAATTCCCACCTGTCGATACGTAAGGAAGAACATTATAAGGGCCAGACTTATAGAAGTCGCCGTCCTCCTTCTGGCGGTAGGCTTCATAGGTTGTTCCGCAGAATCGCTCGTTGCCAGAGGGTACGTCACGGGGCGCACCGCAAACGGATTTATCATCAGTATCGGCTCAGACGATGGAATACAAACCGGAGACACTCTTCGGATCGTTCGCCCGTTTAGCTCGAATGTGAAGGAGATAGCGGGTAAGGTGATGGTCGTACGAGTGCTCGGTAACAATTCCTCAGCGATCGAGGTGTTGAACGGGAGAATCTTGCCGGGCGATAGAATCGAAAAATGGATGCCAAAACCAAGTAATCAGTAGATAAGATGACTAATTATTCGCATAGAAAGGAGAAATATCATGAGAACGATCACGTTAGGAATTACCGCGATACTTCTGACTATTGCGGCGGTCGGATGTTCGGAGTCGCTGGTCACGAGAGGCTACGTAACCGGGCGGACAGATAATAAGGTCTTCATAGATGTCGGCTCGGCAAACGGCATACAGGCAGGCGATGTGCTCCAGCTTTATGCGGTGAATGAGAAACGAGCCGTCCTCGCAGGAAAGGTGAAGGTGGAGAAGGTCCTCGGCGACAATTCTTCCGTGGCTGTTGTGCTCAGAGGAAATCCTGTCAGAGGCGATAAGGTCGAGAAATGGGAGTCCCAATGATCTGCGATAAATGCGGCATTGAAAACGGCAGCGATGCGAGATTTTGCTCCCATTGCGGGACAAAATTGCCCGAAGAAGTCGGACAGGACTGTTCGTCTTGCGGGGGTCACAACGAGCCTGACGCACTTTTCTGTTCGAATTGTGGTACGCGACTTTCGTCTGATCCTGCCGCTTTCTCTTCCTCAGTCCGAGAAACGCCTAAGCTTCATTCTACGAAATCACACAGAAGCCGATTCGTCCCGCCCGTTCGAAGGCGAGGCTACGCGGCAGCGGCAGTAGCCACGTTCGGAGTTATCATCGTGGTCATAGTTATTTCTCAACGTTCCAGGAAAGATTCTGTTGATGGAAGACAGGTCGCCGTGGTTGAAACAAGACTTCAGGATCCAGTCGATGAATCGAAAGCTATGCAGATTGCTAAGAAGTTCGACTGTTCCTGCGGCACGTGCGGCGACCTGTCTCTTGATACCTGCACATGTCCCACTGCCGTCAAGGAGCGCGAGTTCATTCGGAAATCCGTTGAAGAGCGGGAAAGCCCCGATCAGATCATAGCGGCGGTAAACAGGACCTACGGTCACATGAAAAGCAAAACCAACTTCGTCGTTCCCCCGCTTTCTAATTTTGGCGGTTCAGCTGGGATCGGCGCCAACTCAGGAGAAAATTGAACATGGCGAACTTCTGCAATAAATGCGGCAAGCCCGCAAAGACGAATGCGAGGTTCTGTCCTCATTGCGGTGCACGTCTGTCACAGGGCTCTGGACAGAGTCATTCACATCCCGCAAACGGGATCTACGACAAGAACAAGCGCGAGAGGGTGATGAAGAATGAAGGCGGCGGCATGCCGCGATACGTCATGGTTATCTTCGGCGCTGCTATAGTGGCGGTAATCGGCGTACTCCTATCCAGCATACTTTCTTCACCGACCAATTCCGCTATTGAATCGCAGCCGGTGGTTTCCAACGACATCAGCTACTCCAATACCGGACTTCAAATGGTGGATGTGAGTCCGAAAGTAGCGAATGGGAAAATCACTCTGCCGCTAGACCTCGTAAAGAAGAATGAGTTCGTCGCTTTCAGGTACACCGACGGCTCGCGGACCGTTCCACTTTTGGCTTACATCGCACCGGACGGGAAGTTAGTTACCGCCGTGAGCCTTTGTGAGCCTTGCCGGTCGACGCGGTTCCACATCGTCGGCGACAACATCGTCTGTAATACATGCGGCACAACATGGAAACTCCAGAATCTTGAAGCAGTAAGCGGAGCCTGCGGGACTTATCCGCCCCAGGTGATTCCGAGCAGGGTTGTTGGAAATACCATTCAAATCGACGTCAAGACAGTATCCAGCTGGCAGCCGAGAGCGTAACCATGAGGGTGTACCACATTGGGCTGAAAAATCTCAAACGGCGAAGGGTCCGCACGGCTCTCACCATTTTGGGCTTGGCACTTGCGGTGGCGATAGAGGTCGCGCTGACCGGGATCACAAAATCTCTCGAATATGATTTCTCGAGGAAGTTAGACGAATACGGCGCTAATATTCTCATCTTGCCCAAATCGGACGATCTTTCATTGGATTACGGCGGGCTTTCGGTCGCGGGCGTTACGTTCGGCAGTGAGAAACTTGGGATGTCCGATTTGGCAAAAATAAAGGCAATAAAGAACTCGGAGAATATCGCCACCGTCGTGCCACAGCTTTTTCACGCTGCAGATGTCAACGGAAGGAATGTGATCGTCTCAGGAGTCGATTTCAATTCCGAATTCCGTCTCAAACGCTGGTGGCGATCTTCAGGTTCACGGCCCGATGAACCCGATGATATCCTTGCCGGCTCAGCTGCGGCCCAGGCGTTGAATCTAAAACCCGGGGACGACCTTGAGATAGCGAAGCACCATTTCCGGGTTGCGGGCATATTGACGGAAACGGGTTCACAGGATGATAAACTGATATTCATTTCGCTTCCCGCTGCGCAGAAGGTCTTTGATAAGGGGGAAGCGCTGAGTATGATTGAGGTTTCCGCTTTATGCTACAACTGCCCTATTGATTCAATCGTTGCACAGATAGGAGAAAAACTGCCGAATGCCCAGGTAATGGCTCTCCGACAGACAATCGAAACGAAGATGGACGTGATGCACCGAATACGGCATTTCTCGATCATATTGTCCGTCGCAGTCGTTTTATTTGCCGCACTCATGATATTTGTCAACATGATGTCGTCGATCACTGAGCGGGAGAAGGAAATTGGAATTTTCCGCGCAGTCGGCTTCAAGAGAAAACATGTTCTTGCCGTGCTCCTCTTTGAATCGCTTATCGTAAGTCTCAGTGCAGGAATTGTCGGATATCTCTTCGGAATTTCAGGTGCATATCTGGCTCGTCCTCTCATGGGACTTCATGGAATTCAGGGATTTGGAATTGACACCATCCTGACGGCATTCGCCCTCTCAATTTTCGTTGGAGTGTCCGCGGCAATTTATCCGGCATACAAAGCAGCAAGATTAGAACCAACAGTAGCATTAAGATCGCTTTAGAAAGATAATTGTGTTATGCGAAAAGAAAATTCCAAACCACAAACGCCAAGCTCCAAACAAGCTTCAAATCTCAAAAAGACAAATACTAAAGCTCAGAATTGGAGCTTGAAAGTTGGTACTTGGAATTTGTTTGGAACTTGGTGTTTGGAGCTTGGAGCTTCCCGTAATCTAAATACGATTGGTCGGAGTCAAGAAAAAGTATGTCCCTAATCGAAATAGAAAACCTAAGCAAGGTTTACACCATCGGCGACACATCGACACACGCGTTGAGAGCGGTTTCGCTGCAAATCGACGATGGAGAATTCGTGACCGTGATGGGACCTTCGGGGTCAGGGAAGAGCACATTTCTCACAATTGTCGGCGGCTTGAGTGCACCGATGAGCGGACGGGTCGTCATAGATGAAATTGACATCTACTCTTTGCGCCGGGACGGGTTGTCGGATCTTCGCAGGGAATATATCGGCTTTGTGTTCCAGTCTTTTAATCTCGTGCCCTACCTGAACGTTCTGGAAAACGTTCTCCTTCCACTGGCTCCGACCGGAATGCAGGCGAAGAAGCAGACAGCGGTGGCTGGGGATATTTTGACCGAAGTCGGGCTCTACGAAAAAGCCAAACATCTTCCGGGAGAACTGAGCGGCGGCGAACAGCAGCGTGTCGCAATCGCACGTGCGCTCATAAATGATCCGTTAATAATTCTGGCAGATGAGCCGACCGGCAACTTGGACACTGCAACGAGCGAATCGATTATGCAGCTCTTCAAGCTTTTGAATGAACGCGGAAAAACGATTCTGATGGTGACACACAATCCCGGGTATAGATCCTATTCAACACGGGCAATCGATTTTCGTGATGGGACGATTGTCGGCGACGACATGAAATATATCCCGCAGATGAGCGCGGATTACCGCGAGGGGAGAGAGTTTCAACAAAACATATGGACACATGATTGAAGGCTAACTATGAAGAGCAGAAATGAAATACTGCGCGACGTTTCTCCGTGCATGTTAAAGGCCATTGCCGAGCGAGTCGAGGAATTGTATCACTCTAAGGAGCCACTTAGCGCTGACATCCTGGGGAAGCACTGCAAACTTGCACACCAGCTCGCCGAGCTGTCGCCGACTGAGGGGCTCATCTGTGAACTCGAGTGTATGACTGGTGCGCACGTCACGGGTTGGCTTCTCGATTTACCTTTTCAGTTGCACAGCGTCGGCATGACATCCGAGGCCCTTCAGCATCAGCGGTTCTGGTCCGAGGTTTTGGAGCGAGCCAATTTCTTGGGTGACCGTGCTGTTATGCTCGCTGAAGCTGGTATGGAGGATGAAGCGTACCGGCAGATCACCGAGCTAGACATCGATTTTCCAAATGACCTCTGGGTACAAATCAAGATCGGTGATGCGTTGTATGAATTAAATGAATTTGAACGAGCGGAGAAAAGATACCGGAAAGCTCTTTCGGTATCGAACAATGATTATGATCGACAAGGCGCCCTTGAGCGACTTGCCCCCATTGAGGAGTCGCGGGAGTTCTCTGTGGTAGAAACTTGTGCTGCACATAAGCAAGGACATGACAAATGCTGAGCAAGATTTTAAGTGACACCGTAGTACCGGTTCTCTTCAAAATTGGTCCACTTAAGGTGTACAGCTACGGTTTGACAGTGGGGATAGCATTCCTTGTTGCCAACTACGTTGCAGTGAAGGAATTCACGCGAAAAGGCCTCGGGGCAGACTTCGCGAACCAGGTGACCATACTCGCTGTGGTCTTTGGTCTGGTCGGCTCGAGGATACTCTCGCTCATCGAGAATTGGTCTGACTTCCTTAAGGACCCGATCTACATGGCAGTTTTTGCCGGGGGGATGACCTGGTACGGAGGCTTTATTCTTGCCACGTTAGTAGTTGCGTGGGCTATTAAGCGCAAAGGGTTCAGGTTCTTCAATGTAGCCGATGCGTTGGCTCCCGCCCTCATTCTCGGGTATGGCGTAGGAAGACTGGCCTGTCATTTTTCTGGAGACGGTGATTACGGCATGCCCACGAACCTACCATGGGGAGTCGACTACGCAAAGGGAATCGACCCTCCTTCCACCGCATTTAGGTACCTTCCAAAGATCGAAGCGAGATACCCGGGCGGGATTGTCCCTGATAACACGCTGGTCCACCCGACTCCCATTTATGAGTTCCTTGCCTGCCTTATCATCTTCTTCGTGCTCTGGCGTCTCAGGAAAAACATGAGAACGGAGGGCATGTTGTTTATGCTGTACCTGGTCCTTGAAGGTGCCGAGAGGCTGATCGTTGAGTTTATCAGGTTGAACCCCCGGCTTCTGTTTGGACTCACTGAGGCCCAACTCTGGTCGATACCCATGATAATCGTCGGAGTGATCGGTTTCCTTTACCTCCGCAGTAAACCTGCCTCGCTTGAACCACAACTAGTGAATGGGAAGGATCAACGGCAGGCCGTTGCGGAACATTTCAGAAGATAGGAGAGGTTAACTTATGCATAAAGTAGAATCGGAGTTAGTCAGCGGTCGGGCAAAATTCCTGGGCTACATCCGAAAGAGAATCTCCGATCCAGATCTCGCTGAGGACATACTGCAAGACTGCCTTCTCAAGGCGGTCCACAGCGCACCGGAAATTGAAGATGACGAAAAACTTATCAGATGGTTTTACAGGATTCTTCAAAACGCGGTCATCGATGCCTACAGAAGAAAAGCAGCGGAAATGAACCGCAGGATGAATTACTTCGCCGACGCGGATGTGGCGGTTGAGCCGGAGGACCAGGAAGAAATCTGCGGATGCATGAGGGAGCTTATTCCCACCTTGAAACCGGAGTATGCCGATGTAGTGAAGGCAATCGACATTAATGGAGAGGACGCCGAAGAAGTTTCGACGCGTCTTGGAATTTCCCGCAACAATCTCAAGGTGAGGTCCCATCGTGCGAGACAGGCACTTCGTAAGCGCCTCGAAGAAACATGCCGAATGTGCGCAGAACATCATTGTTTGGATTGCTCGTGCAAGAAATGATGGAAGCCGGACACCGGAGGCAAGAGGCCGATTTCCTGTTTCCTGCCTCCTGTCTCCTCTTGAGATACTGTAACCGCCCTTGACATGCAGCGTCATGGAAGATGAGCAAACAAACAAGCAAGCAAGAAAGAGAGGTTTACAAAATGAAATGCCCAGTTTGTGGAATGGAAATCGACGAAAAGTCTGCCAGGAGAGTAGAGTACAAAGGCCAGACCTACTTCGTCGCATCGGATGACTGTAAGAGGCGTTTCCTGATGGACCCTGCTAAGTACGCCGGGAAAGCCGCCGATTCCAGCTCGGCGTCAAGCCATGGACACCATGTCGAAGATCCCGCTCGCGGGAGTGGTGGACACGGATGCTGCTGAACTTTGTCTGCCTTCGGCTTGCCGGGACGAACCGTTCCAAGGGGAAAACGACATACTTCACCTTTCGGTCGTCTCCGGCTTGCCAGGGCGGGCTTTATTAAATGTCATAAGAAAGGAGAATAAGGATATGAACCCGATTAAACCGCGGCCAGTAGCTTGGGCACTCGGAAGTTTCCTTGCCAACTCATTTGTGCTCTGCGTTCTGTGGGGCCTGATATTTCCGAAAGGATGGCAAATGTATCCGGCATGGCAATCACTTCTGCCGGGCTTCACGTGGATTAGTTGGAAAGATTTCTTCCTCGGATTCTTCGAGTCATTCCTCTACGGCTTCTACGCGAGCTACGCGTTTATCCTGCTCTACAACCTGTTTGCCCGGTCGGCTCACGATACACAGGCATGAATTGTTGTGGCGAAGAAGAGTATGAACCAAAGAATAAAGATAGAAAGTGAAAGTATATGGACACCAATGAAATAGTAAAAAGATGTGCTATCTGTGGAATGCAAGCTAATCCCGAACTCCAACGTGAGCTTGAAGGTGAGACCTACTATTTCCACACCGGCCTTTGCATGATCACATTCGAAATTCAACTCGAAAGAATAATTGCCGAACGCGACCGGCTTCTCGAAGAATCGCGCAGGTCGTTAGGACTCAGCAAGTTTCATGGCAAGTCTCAACTGAATGAAGCCGTGATTGCTGAACGCAACCATGCGCTTGAGTGCGCGTGTAAGCCGCTGAATCAATATGACACTTATGACAATTTTCAGCTGAACAATGGAGGTTACAATGATAATGCTTAGCACAATTGCCGCTCTAATCGGAATTCCTCTTGCAATTTCTCTTTACTACTGGTTCTGGCAAGCAATGGAAAAGAGAGAGCACGCGGAATTGGAAAGGATCCGCATCCAGGAAGCTAATATTATAGTAGATCATGGTTACACCCCTGATGTGATCACCGCGAAAGCGGGAAGGCTCCTGCAGGTGAACTTCCTCCGGAAGGACCTGTCTTACTGTGATGAAGAGATTCTCTTTCCCGATTTCAATAAGAGGATAAGACTACCTCACTATGCGGTTGTCTCTACAGAGATAATGCTGGAGAAGCCGGGCGAATACACTTTCCAGTGCGGGAAGGGGAAGCTGAAAGGCAAACTGGTGGTGGAGGAGTAGAAGAGGATGGAGCTTGCGCATGGCGCAAAGAGCATAGCGCAAAACGTTTTCGCGCTGCGCTTAGCGCTTTGCGCAGAGCGCTACAAGAGACAAATTTATTCTTAGCAAAAAAACGAAATTGTGAAAGGAGAGGATCCTATGAAAGAGATAAAAGCGTACATCAGGCCAGAGAGAGCGGACACAGTGATTTCGCATCTCGAGGCAATAGGCATCAATGGAATGACGGTCATCGACGTATCTTTGCTCGGGAGCTGGGCGGATAAGAAGGAATTGAACATCTCCATGGAGTACTGCCAGAGGTACAGCAAGGCCGTTAAGATTGAGCTTATATGCTCCGATGACCTTGCCGACATCGTGGTCGGCTCAATCCTCGACCACGCTCACAGCGGTCAGCCGGGCGATGGGAAAATATTCGTCACAAACGTCGAAGATGCCGTCAGCATCCGCACAAAAATGCACGGCATCGACGCACTTGCATGAAAGGTGGTGAAAACCATGTCATCGACTCTCCTTTTTTTGATCGGATTTGCCCTCTTGATGTTCTTCATGCATCGTGGTCATGGCGGCATGGGAGGTTGCGGCGGAGGACATTCGCACGGAGGCAGTCACGGATCCCATGGGCAGCACGGCGGCCAGGACAATCCTCAACAGGGAGACAGAGGCCAACCTACCGAAGAGGGACAACAAATGTCTCACCATCATCATTGACATTGAAGGAGTGATAAAATGGAACACAAACACGATTTTGGACATACCCTCCTGATGATCCTTGTTTGCATCCTGCCGCTCGTTCTTTTCTTCGTGCTCGCTCTGAGCGGGATCACGATAAGCCCGCTATTCTTCTTCCTGTTTCTCATCATTTGCTGTGTCGTCATGTTCCTCTTCATGGGAGGCGTCCCGATGCGGGAAGAAGATGAGGAGGTATCGAAAGAAGATACTTCCACGCCGCAAGAAGACAGTAACCTGATGACCACGTTGGCGCATAGCGCATCAGATGTCATGTGGATCACGAACCAGGAAAGAGTGGAGGACAGTCTTGTTCTGAGAGGGAAACTGCTCGTCGATTCCGACACGGCTTATGAGACGCTGCAGAGGCACTTCGCCAACACGGACACGTCGGCTTATCTCCAGGAGGATGAAGCTGGGAAACCCATCATAGTTCTGAAGTCCGGTGCTCTGGGAAAACATGAGGAGAAAAAACCCAGTCCATGGCTCAACATTGTCCTGTTTCTATTGACGTTGGGAACAACGACGTGGGTCGGAGCTGCATATCAGGGAATAAATCTGTGGAATGAGCCCTGGAGGTTTGCCGCCGGCCTGCCTTACGCACTCGGGCTCATGATTATACTGGGCGCACACGAACTAGGACACTATTTCACTGCGCGCGCACACAACATGAAAGTGACGCTGCCATACTTTATTCCGGTTCCGTTTGCTCTTGGAACGTTCGGAGCATTCATACAGATGAAGTCGCCGTCGAAAGACAGGCGTGCGCTCTTTGACGTGGGCATCGCGGGCCCGCTTGCCGGGCTTGTGTTTGCAATTCCGGCACTTCTGATAGGACTTCAGTCTTCAACAGTTCTTCCCGCTGTGAATACCGCTACCATGATGCAAAGAGGCTCAGACGTAGGCTCCTCTGTTCTCTTTGCCCTGCTTGCAAAACTATCGCTTGGCGACCGTCTTATCGAGGGCCACAATATTCTCATGAGCCCGCTCGCATTTGCAGGCTGGCTGGGAATATTGGTGACGGCGCTGAACCTGCTCCCGATCGGACAGCTCGACGGAGGTCATGTTGCACATGCGCTCTTCGGGAGACGTAAGGCTGAGGTAATCGGGATGGTGGCGCTATTCGCCCTTTTCCTCCTCGCGTTGTTTGTATGGTCGGGCCTTCTCATCTGGGCTATTATAGTTTTCTTCATCGCCGGAATAAAAAGCCCTCCGCCGTTGAACGATTTCTCAAAGTTGGATTCCCGAAGAGTGGCACTTGGTGCATTCGCATTTGTGCTTCTTTTCCTCATGTTGACGCCGGTGCCGCATGCGTTCTACAATGCGCTCGGAATTTTCTGTCCCTATGAGTGAAAACTATTACCAGGAGAACAATGCTATGGAAAATATAAACCGAACGGCACAACCTGAATCGACTGAGAGGTCATCTGCTTCCCGTTGGCGGCTTGTCGCAATCACGTTCACTCTCTCAGCCGTCATGTTGGCTTACGAAATTCTGCTTACCCGCATAGCTTCGGTACTGCTGACAAATCAGTATGTCTTTTTGATTGTCGGCGTTTCGTTGCTCGGCATTTCGATTGGAGCGCTAATCGAATACTTCTACTCTCGAAAGCGCGCAGACAATTCCGACGAAGATAATTTTCCTGTGATCGGGATAGTGCTCACGGTTCTGGCACTCGTCGCTGCGATTATTTTGATTCTGAAAGTCGGTCCCACCCTGGGTAAAACTGTTGTCGCTCTTTCCGCCGCTCTTCCTTTTGCAGCCTCCGGTTTTGTGTTTTCCCGGCTCTTCCGGCTGTTTCCGCGACTTACGAGTCTCCTGTATGCCTTCGATTTGTTTGGAGCGGCCGTCGGTGCGCTGCTGTTTCCGCCTCTCATCGACTGGCAGGGACCCATCCAGGCCATTTTACTGCTTGCATTTGTTCTCTCTGTAATCGCGCTGATTGCAACGGCAGGAAATTTCAAGCGCTGGTCGTTTGACATTCCGGTAGCAATTGTGGCGGGAGTCCTCTTCTTCGCTAATTTCAACAACGCTATTCTCGGAGACGTACCGATCGGGCGGGATCCGAACAAAGACCTCTACAGGCTTATGACTATCCAGGGAAACTCCGCGAAGATTATCGATTCGCGATGGAGCGCATTTGGACGAACCGATCTGGTCCGATTCGATTCCGACACCTCACTCATGGCAATCTTCATAGATGGAGCTGCCGGAGCTAACATGATCCGGTTCAACGGGTCGCTCTCTGACTCCTCAAATGCTATCCTCGAGGCGGTCGGCGGTTTCTGGGGGATGCTTCCGCTGCTGGATTTGCCCGACAGCATTAAGAACTCTGCACTTGTTATCGGTCCTGGCGGTGGACGTGATGTACTGCTTGCTCTCAAAGCAGGTTACAAGAAGATTACCGCCGTCGATATCAATCCGCAGATGATATCGATAGTCAAGGACTACAGCGGATTCGACGGAGGAATATACACACGGTTCAGAAACGTGAAGGTAGTCGTTGCAGAAGGGAGGAATTACGTACGCCGCAGTGATCGACAGTATGACCTGATTACGCTCTTCATGCCGATAACAAAAAGCAGCCAAAGCTTAAATGCGTTTGCGCTCTCCGAGAGTTATCTTTTCACGAAGAACGCCTTCGAGGATTACTACGATCATCTGACAGACAATGGAACACTGTTGGTCATGGCACACAATATGCCGGAAGCAGCGAAGATGATGACGACGGCTGTGGCAGCTTTGCAGATGAGGGGATTGTCTGTGCAGCAGGCGATGAGCCGGATATACATTCTCGGATCCGACATGATGCCTCTTTTCGGGTTGAGGAAAACGCCGGTGCCGAACTGGGAGGCCACGTTCTTGCATATAGGAGTCCATAATTTCTCGCAATTCGATCCGCGGGCGTCATACATTCCTGGTGCTGAACAGCAAATGGCCCGCTTCTCGCTTTCGACAAGCATCGACCAGGGCATACCGATGATGAATCCTGTGTTCACCGGGGTTGCGGATGGAAAACTGTCGCTTGCTCGTTTGGAAACAGGTACCGGAATGAACCTCGTGCCGCCAACAGACAACCGCCCATTCTTTTTCCAATATGATTTCTCGACTCCGCAGGTTTTATATACACTTCTGTGGCTGTCGTTGGGATTGCTTGTGGCAGTTCTCGTTATCCCGGCATCATGGTTCAAAGGCCTGGCCGCAGCCAATGACACCCGACACAACGTCAGGAAATTCTCGTGGTGGCTCCCCGTGTTCTTTATATCAATTGGATTGGGATACATTATAATCGAGCTTGCCCTGTTCCAGAAGTTAGTGTTCTATCTTGGCGACCCATCGCGGAGCCTTGCGCTGCTGCTCGCGTCACTCCTTGCCGGAAGCGGTGCGGGAAGCTTACTTTCAAATAGAACGAAGCCGTCTGCTGCCGTGGTCGCAGGTCTGGTGAGCGCGGTGCTTGCGCTTCTAGTACTTTTCCTTGCCCCTCCGATCTTTAATAACCTGCAAGGGGCGAGTCTTTCGACGTTGAGGGCCATTGCCGCGGCGACGTTGTTTATCCAGGGATTTCCGATGGGAATGATGTTCCCGACCTGCCTGCGTCTTGCTGAAAAACGGCTCGGTGGACCGGCGATACCGTGGATGTGGGCGATCAACGGAATCGCATCCGTCGTCGGGAGCGCGCTTGCTATAATTATCGCGATGACGAATGGATATAACTCAAGTCTTGCACTCGGCGCAATTTCTTATTTGATTGCGGCGAGTGCGCTGGCAATTTTGCTTAGGGGAAATCCCGCTTCACAAACTTCTACTACGGAGGATTGAAATGAGCCGATGTCTGGTATGCAATAAGAAATTGAACAAGAACAAAACCTGCGCAAAAGCCAATTTCAATGGGGAAGTATATTTTGTCTGCTACCTTTTGTGCCAGAGCGAATTTGAAGATCCAGCTGAAAGGATATCTTAATCAAATGCACTACGTCTGGTTCATATGGTCATTGCTCTTTCTGATGGTCTGGATAATTCTGTATTTATCAAAACCATCGTTCCGGAAAGAGATGATGTCGATTAGTCTCGGCACGATGCTGTTCGGTTTCACGGAACCTCTGTTTGTCCCGGCTTACTGGAACCCTCCGAGCTTGTTCGACCTGGCGCAGCGAACGGGGTTCGACATCGAGAGTTTCATCTTTACGTTTGCCATCGCAGGAACATCCTCGGTTTTATATAGAGTAATTTACAGGAGGAATGTCACGAAGATGGACGCATCTGAAATGATGCACAGCCGACATAGATTGCATATCTACTTTCTGAGTTCACCCATCCCGATATTCCTCGCGCTCGCCATATTTACGAAATTAAACCACATTTACTGCGGGGTAATTGCGATGTTTGCCGGCGCACTGCTGACGCTATACTGCAGACCCGACCTGAGGTGGAAAATATGGATTGGAGGACTGCTATTCCTGGTCTATTACTTCGTCTTCTTCCTCAGCCTGCTCTCTTTCTTTCCCAGTTATGTCATTCATGTATGGAATTTAAAAGCCCTGACCGGGATTCTGTTGCTAGGAATTCCGCTTGAGGAATTACTTTTTGCGTTCTCTTTCGGAATGCTCTGGTCCAGTTTGTATGAGCATATTTCATGGTACAAAATAACAAACTCTTGAAAGGAGATATGAAATGTTAAGCGAAGCGAAATCCCGCCCTGCGGCGACTCACGACCCGGTATGCGGAATGCAGATCGATGAGAAAAAAGCGACTGCGAAGAGTGAGTACCAGGGTACCACTTATTACTTCTGCTCACCTTCGTGCAAGGCTGCTTTCGACAAAGAACCGTCGAAGTATGCCAAGCCGAAAGAGAGTGGAGGACACGAACATCATCACTGACGTGAGGAGAAAGGAGATAGGAGGCAGGAGAAAGGAAATTTGTTTCCTTGTTCCTGTTTCCTGTCTCCTCTATTGAGAAAGGAGAAACGCTATGCACGAATCGTATGACTACGGACTCTGGACCATGGTGCTTATCAACGTGGTTATATTTGCGGCTTTTGCCATCGGGTTCCTTAAGCCGAAGAAGAAATATGAATGGCGGACACTTGGAATATTTGCCGCCTTTATCGTCGCTCTCTTCACGGAGATGTACGGTTTCCCGCTGACGATATACATTCTGCTCTCCCTTTTCGGGAACAAGTTAGGCGTTGCCAACCCTTTCGGACATGTCAATGGGCACTTGCTCGGTACACTGTTCGGTGCACCCGAGTGGGTTAAACTTGTTATATGCCAGATAGGCGGCTTTGTAATGCTGATCGGACTCTGGATCATGGGATCGGGGTGGAACCACATTTACCACGGAAGCGGCGGCCTGGTGACCGAAGGTCTGTATGCGCGGGTAAGGCATCCACAATACTCAGGACTTTTCCTTGTGACAATCGGGATGCTGATCCAATGGCCCACCATCCTCACTCTTGTCATGTTTCCCATATTGACTTATGCCTATTACAAACTCTCTTTGCGAGAAGAACGTGATATGGAAACCAAGTTTGGTGAGGAGTACAGGGAATACGAGAGGGCTATACCTCGCTTTGTTCCCAAGTCGGGAGTCAAGTTCCCGAAGAGACTTGAGGTAGCTGGGTGAGCGAGCCAATCCATATTATAGGTGCTGGACCGGCCGGTCTTACAGCCGCGATTAATCTTGCAAAAGCCAACATCGAAGTGGTCGTACACGAACAAAACGACAATGTCGGTTTGCGATTCAACGGCGATTTCCAGGGGTTGGAGAACTGGTCAACGAAGGAAGATACGATTGATTTCTTGGCCAGCGTTGGGATCTCGACAGTCTTCTTGTGCAAACCTTACAGCGAATTGGCAGTGTTCACACCGTCGGGCAAAAGACATCTCGTGAAATTCCAAAGGACGCTTTTCTACCTGGTGGAGCGGGGAGCGAATGGAGAATCTCTCGATCACGGGCTAAAGGAACAGGCGATTGCGGCAGGCGTGAAAATCGTTTGGAATGATAAAGTGGATGAGGTCAAACAGGGGAAGGCAGTAGTAGCTACCGGACCGAAGTCAGCGGATGCAATTGCTAAAGGTATAGTTTTTTCGACATCGCATGAGGACGCTGCAATCACTCTTGTCGATAACCGGATTGCACCAAAAGCCTACGCTTATCTCCTCATAAACGGAGGCAAGGCGACTTTCGCGACCTGCCTGTTTGAAGATTTCAGGAGCGAGCGGAAGTATTTCGAGAGTGCGCTCAATAGAATGAGAAAGTTGGTTGAAATCGTCATCAGGGAGCCGAGGGAGTTCGGAGGTTTTGTGAACTTCTTCTTCAAACCTGTGACGAAAGGCAACAGGTTCTGGTATGTCGGCGAAAGTGCCGGTTTCCAGGACGGGCTGTGGGGATTCGGAATGAGATACGCCATGATGTCTGGATATTTAGCTGCCCAGAGCATAATATCGGGCGAATCTTATGAGCGCCTTGTCCAGGAAAAAATAGAGAAAATACTTGAAGTGTCGGTCGCCGACCGGCTCATTTTCTCGCTCCTTGGAAATCGCGGCTACGAGAAAGCTCTGTCTATCGTGGATAAGCTCGAAGACCCCATTGAGTGGCTCAGAAAGAGGTACAATCCATCGCCTCTCAAGGCGGTGATGTTCCAAATCGCAAAACGCTGGTATCATTCACGTCTGATAGATAAACAATGCATGCATGTGGATTGTGATTGCGTGTGGTGCAGGCACGGAAAGGGAGCGCATGGTGCGCAAGCATGAAAAATATTAGGAAGAAAAAAGGAATGACTTATTGAAAAACGAGGGCTTCGGGATTGTAACGGAGAGCTATGTTAAAAACACTTTTGAATCAGACCTCAAATGAACTGTAACCGTGGGCGAGGCTCAGCGTCTTTGGGTGTGAAAAAGAAAGGTTACAAGATGAACTCAGGAATGGCGATGGAGATGCACTTGGAAATGGAACCCGATTGCTCACTCGGTAATGATGGGGTTGTCTTTGGCCGCCCTTGTGCAAAGCGCGAAACCAATTGTGAATGTGGTTCGCCCTGTAGGTGCCTCTTTGATGCAGGCACCTATTTCCTCGGAGATAATGCCGGCATGAATTCAAATTCAACTATCCGGGAGGTGGCGTGATGGAAGCAAACATGGAAAGATTTCCGTTTCGTAACGCTGCCCAAACCGTTGGTCGGCGCGCCGGCAGGAAGACGAACTATATACCCTGGATAGTGGCACTCACCTTTGGTGTGTTTTGGTCGGCAACCTACCTGATTTTGGGACGAATGCACGACATGTTGCCGATGTTCAATTCCGAGTTTCCGTTTTTAACTGCCCGTCTTTTCACGTCCCAGATTGCTGAATTACCGACAGCATTTGGTGCATTATTTGGATTCGTTGATGGAGCCGTCGCGGGATTAGCTGCGAGCTGGTTAGTCCTGTTTGCGGCCAGGATTACATCGGGAATTGGAAGATAGCAACAAAGATGTCTATCAAACCGAATCACAAACAAAGGAGGATATCATGTTTAACGTTGAACGAAGTGTCGAAGATCCCGACTCAATCGGGAAAATCCCGCTAGGCGGGGAAGTCTCGAAGACCGCGACTCGAACGGGAAGACGATTCACATTTGTCGTGGCGTTGCTAACGGTCATTTTTCTTTTTGCCGGGGCACAGGCCCAAGAGAAAAAGCGGAGTGAAGCCGAGCAAAAGCAGCAAATGATGGAGATGATGAAGGATTCATCCATGATGAACATGATGATGGATCGCATCGCCTCCGACGAGCACATGCGCATGATGATGATGGACAAAATGATGGAACACATGAAAAGCGACACGGCCTCCATGATGTCGATGTGCAAGAAGATGATGAAAAATGAGGAGATGCACGAGATGATGATGAAAATGATGATGGGTGGAGGGATGATGGACCACCACAAGATGCAGAAGAAATCCGCCGATAGCACCATGGGTGGCCATGAAGCTCATCATAAGCAGGACTAATTGCAGAATCGGAGGCCGGAAACCAGAATCGGGCACATACCTGCTGCCTGTCGTCTCCGGTCTCCGTTTTTCAGAAAGAAGAGGTACATTATGATACCATGTGGAGATTGCCATGTTGATGCGATCAGCAGAAATGTGGATTTGACATCAATCGATATTGAAGGAGTGAAGGTAGCTTACCTGTCTGTCGAAGGGATGGGCTGCGCGAACTGCGCGACTCGCGTGAGAAACGGTTTCCTGCGTTTGAATGGCTTTTTGGCTGCAAGTGTCAGTTTGGAGGAAGAAAGCGCTGTCGTCGCTTACGACCCTCGGGAGGTGACGCTTCGGCAGCTTCTTCGAGCAGTGAACAAATCGGGAACGGGTGGCAAGCATCGCTATTGGCCGAACCTGTTAAGCGTATTAAGCGGCCGTGAAGCTTTGCCGCGGCTGATGCAACAAAAGATGTGAATACTAAGAGGAGGAAGCTCTATGACTTACTATTTCAGCAAAACTAAGAAAGCCTCTTTCGAAGAGGCCGTTGAGGCAGTCAAAAACGAATTGAAGGAAGAAGGATTTGGAATTCTCACGGAGATCGATGTCAGGGAGACACTGAAGAAAAAGTTGGATGTCGATTTCCGGAAGTACAGAATCCTTGGCGCCTGCAATCCGCCGTTTGCTTACAAAGCCCTGCAGGCAGAAGACAAGATTGGGACGATGCTGCCATGCAATGTCGTCGTGCAGGAATTATCTGCGGGCATCACCGAAATTGCGGCGATAGACCCCGTAGCTTCTATGCAGGCTGTCAGCAACCCGCACCTTAAGGAGATAGCTGAGCAGATTCAGGCGAAGCTTCGAAAGGCTGTCGAGAAGTGTTAGAAAATGTGTAATGAAATAGCACCGGCTGCGTTATGAAAGTCGAAGTATGTTTATAGGCCTAAGTACAATCTAAACAAGGAGAAATTGGAAATGCCAAAAGATCTAGTATGTGGTATGCCGGTCGAGGAAACAACCGAATTCCAATCAGAACGAAATGGAACTAAGTTCTTTTTCTGCTCACCGGCCTGCAAAGGGAAGTTTGATCAAAACCCCGGACAATATCTTGCGCCGACAAAGGAAGGAGCGGAATCGATTTCAAATTCAAACGTGCCAGCTTCTCATCACGCCGCTTCGAGTGTGGACAAATCAAGCCACGAGACTGCGCAGGTTCAAATCCCAATCATAAACATGGATTGCGCTAACTGTGCGCTCACGATTGAGAAACAAATTAAACAGTTGGTCGGGGTGAAGAAAGTCAATGTCAATATTGCCACCGCAAAGGCTTTTGTCGAGTACCAGCCCGGTGTTACAAACTCTCAGCAGATTGTCGGTGCAATAAAGAAGGCAGGTTACAAAGCGGGTCAAAGCTCGCTCACGCTCAAGATCGGCGGCATGTATTGCGGTTCCTGCGTTACGAAAATTGAAAACGATCTCCTTAAGAAACCTGGAGTTGTCTCCGCAAGTGTCGATCTTGCGAGTGAAATTGCGATGGTGCAGTACATACCCTCCGAGGTGAACATCTCGGAACTTACAAAGTCTATAGAGTCTCTCGGCTACACGGTCCGTGACGGGGCCGGCAGCGAAAAGGCTGAAGCGGCAAAGGAAGGCGAAACGAGAGATGAGACTGAGATTGCACATGAACAGGAATACAAAAAGCTCATGCGGAAATTCATTTTCGCTGCTGTTGTCTCCGTTCCCGTTGTATTCTTCAGTTATCCCGATCTTTTTGGAATTTCAAATCTGATGCGAATGGGAACCACAAGTGCGGAACTGATCATGATTTCCATGGCAGTCGTCACGCTTATTGTTATGTTTTATTCGGGCGCACAGTTTTTTACGGGGGCAGTCGCCGCATTCAAGAGCCGGTCGGCAAATATGAACACGCTTGTTGCGACCGGTGAAGCTGCCGCATGGCTTTATTCGACAGTGGCATTTCTGTTCCCGTCAGCATTTCCCTCACGACAGCTCGCCGGGCAGTTCTATGACGTTGTTGCAGTCGTCACGGCGCTTGTCATTCTCGGTCTTGCTCTCGAAGTGCGAGCGAAAGGAAAAAGCTCAGAGGCAATAAAGAAGCTCATCGGTTTGCAGGCCAAAACCGCACGTGTTATCCGGGATGGAGCCGAGAGAGATATTCCCTTCGAAGAAGTTATAGTCGGTGATACCGTAATAGTCCGCCCCGGTGAGAAGGTCCCGGTCGATGGTGTCGTGGTGGATGGCGCGTCAAGCGTTGATGAATCAATGATTACCGGGGAGCCGATCGCTGTCGAGAAGCGGTCGGGCGACGAGGTCATCGGCGGCACGATAAACAAGACGGGGTCATTCAAGTTTAAGGCCACAAAAGTCGGCAAGGATACTGCGCTTGCACAGATTATCGGGATGGTACAGCAGGCACAAAGCTCGAAAGCGCCGATACAGCGGGTTGTTGACCAGATATCGGGCTACTTTGCTCCTGCCGTCATGATCCTCGGTGTCTTGTCATTTATAATATGGTACGACTTCGGTCCACAACCGAGCCTTGTTTTTGCATTGATCGTCCTCGTTACTACTTTGGTTATTGCCTGCCCGTGCGCGCTGGGAATCGCAACGCCGATTTCACTGATGGTCGGCGTTGGCAAAGGCGCTGAGAATGGAATATTGATTCGCAGCGGTGCAGCGTTGGAAACGGCTCAGAAGCTCAACACAATCGTTCTCGACAAGACCGGAACGATTACAAAAGGAAAACCGGCTTTGACTGACGTTATTGCCGTGAACGGCTTTGATGAAAACGAACTGCTTGGATTGTCTGCTTCCGTCGAGAAGGCATCCGAACATCCACTCGCCGAAGCGATTGTGAACGGCGCTGTCGAACGAAAGGTGCGGATAATCGACACAGAGTCTTTCAATGCAATTCCCGGGAAGGGTGTCGAAGCAAAGGTCGAGGGTAAGCATGTACTTCTTGGCAACTCCAAACTGATGAAAGATATGGCAATTGAAATCGGAGCGTCCGAAGAAAAGAGCAGCCAGCTTGCTGAAGATGGAAAGACCCCGATGTACGTCGCCGTTGACAAACGCTTTGCCGGAATTGTTGCGGTGGCAGACACAGTTAAGGAAGATTCGAAAAGCGCCGTGGCACAGCTTCAGAAGATGGGATTGGAAGTTGTGATGATAACAGGCGATAATGAGCGCACCGCAAAGGCAATTGCACGACAGGTTGGAATTACGAGAGTGTTTGCCGACGTCCTCCCTGAAGACAAGGCACACAATGTTCAGAAGATTCAGATGGAGGGGAAGAAGGTGGCGATGGTCGGCGACGGCATAAACGATGCCCCTGCTCTTGCTCAGGCAGATATCGGCCTCGCAATAGGCACCGGAACAGACGTCGCAATCGAAGCCTCCGATATTACGCTGATAAAGGGCAATCTCGGTGGTGTAGTCGCGGCAATCGATATTTCCAGAGCTACTATGAAGAATGTCAAGCAGAACCTGTTCGGCGCATTTTTCTACAATACGCTCGGACTGCCGGTTGCAATGGGCGCTCTGTACCCGTTCTTCGGAATTCTGCTCTCGCCGATCATAGCCGGAGCGGCGATGGCGTTCAGCTCCGTCACCGTTGTCACAAATGCGAACCGGCTCCGCGCATATAAAATGAAAACATCATAAGGCACTGAAAGGAAACACGATGACTATCGACCAAATACTCGTAACGATAGGCGGACTATCTCTTAGCGGATGGATCGGATGGTTTTTCTGGTTCTCAGAAAAGAGATCAACGAAAGTTGAAACCACGGAATCTGGAATCCAGGAAGTCGTAATCAAAGTGAAAGGCGGTTATTCGCCGGATGTAATAACGATTGAGAAAGGAAGGCCGGTGCGTCTCAACTTCTACCGCGAAGAAACGGCTGTCTGCTCGGAACAAGTTTTGTTCCCGGATTTCAATAAGCAGGCAACGCTCACTCCGTTCAAGACTATCCCTCTTGAATTCACTCCCGACAAGGAAGGAGAGTTCGGATTCCAATGTGGAATGGGAATGCTGCACGGAAAAATAATTGTAGAATAGCATTTAGCGTCAACAACTAACATAAAGGAGAAAGAAAATGAAATCCAATTCAATTCATCCTGGCAGACTTGTGTTACTAACCCTGATCTTCACTGCAACCGCCTCATATGCCCAGGGCATGATGGGAGGGAGCTCGCAGAGCATGGGTAACATGCAACACATGCAGCAGATGAACAACACGCAGAACATGACCTCCATGTCGGATATGATGCAGCATATGCATGTCATGACGAATGAGCTCTCCGGAATGATGAAGCAAATGAACGGTATGAAAGGGATGAGCGGAATGGAGGGGATGGATCAACAAATGGCTATGATGGAGCAGATGAAGAAGTTAGGAACGAATATGGAATCGCTACTGGAGCAAATGAACAAGACGATGGGCGACAAATCGATGATGGCCGACCCCAAAATGAAGGATCAGATGACGCAGATGCAAATGCACATGGGCTCACTGGTGAATGATTACCACGAGATGATGCAAAACCTGAAGAAAGAACAGAACGGCGGCGGGAAATAGTCGTGTCTTTGAAACCACATGAGACACCGAGAAGAAGTCCTCTCTGTGTCTCATTGGTTATGTCTGAAGTGAAATACCTATAGGTGAAAGGTGATGAAAAATCGAATGAGGTTGTCTGCTAGTGCGGCCATAACGTTGGGCAGCCGGAACTGGAAAATTGAGTTGATAATTCTATCTGTCTGGCTGTTGTTTCCCGCCGCATCTGTTCAAGCGCAGGGCAATTGGTATGCAACCGGATACGTTCAGTACTCTCAAGGTGATTACATATTCGGCAGCAACACCTCGACCTTCTACCTGGTGCCCGGTCTCAGGTACGAAGCGAACGGCTGGAGCGCGTCGGCGATCCTTCCGGTCGTTTCTCAGAACAACAATTTCGTTACGGGGGCCGGCGGGATGCTGCTGCCGCACGGCGGTTCGAATATGAACATGTCCTCCGGCGGCGGGGGCATGATGGGAGGTACCGGCAGCTCTTCGATGGGAACTATGGCAAACATCGTCGGATTAGGAGACTTGTTTCTGACCGGAGAGTATGATCTCATTCGTCCGGACTTGGACCAGTCGACAGGAAGTTTCGGACCAGAGGGAAATTCCCCGGCGATCGGCATAGACGTTCAGATGAAAGTTCCCACTGCAAGTACGGCAGACAACTTCGGTACAGGCAAATTTGACTTCGGAGGCTCGCTCAATTACCGGCAACTATTCGGTGCTTACGTCTTAATGGCTAATGCCGGTTACCTGGTTTTGGGTAAGCCATCTGGAGTCGATTTCAGGAACCCGTTCTCTTATGGAGGCGGAATTGGAAGGTTTTTCAGTAACGGAGATTTCTCTGTCGCTGTCATGTATCAGGGATATACAACTATACTTTCCGGCTATCCGCCGCCCAACCAGGCGTCACTCGGCCTGAACTGCAAAACAAGCTCCAGTATGATATGGACGATACTTCTCTCGAAGGGCCTTACCGACACTGCGCCATCGTTTGGCTTAACCGGCGGATTCCGATGGAGCCTATGATCGCGGTCCTTATCAAGGTTTCTTCTGAATTTGACAAGGTTGACAGCATGAAAGAAGAACCATGAGACACGAAATCGTAACATCCGCCACACTCACATGTCCCAATTGCGGTTACAAAGAGACTTTGGAGATGCCTACAAATGCCTGTCAGCATTTCTATCGTTGTAAAGCTTGTAACGTTGTAATGAAGGCGAAGCCCGGTGTCTGCTGCGTCTTTTGCTCGTATGCGGACGTGAAGTGTCCCCCAAAGCAATTAGAGGAAGCGGGAGGGGTTTCGTGAGTCCCAAGCGCAACTAAACTGACGTTTCTATTCCAAGTGCTGAATGTTCGTGAGACCGGAGGAAAGAAAACGAAATATCTGAATCTCGCTGTCTTACTGGCTTTCATGGTCGGGCAGGTTCAGTATGCCTGCGTTTCATATTTCTGTACCATGACGCATAGGCCGGTAAGTACTCCCGCGAAGTCAACGAACTCGAAAGCTACTTCGTGCGAAGACTTCTGCAGCTGCTCTCGAAGAATCACCCTGCGGCATTACGGACTGCGGTTGGTCGAGAATAATTGTATCAAAGTTGTTGATTCTAAGAAGAGTGTGGTAACCAGTTTCACGGATTCAGCCAAATTGATCGGCCATTTTGTGACGGTTCTTGGTTTTATTCCAGCTCTCAATGGTCATCAATCGACAATCGGCAATCAGCTGTTTGCTACCAACAACGCTGCCTCTCCTCCACCAGGTTTACACATCCTCAACTGTAACCTCCGCATTTAATCCGCTCTTCGATGTTCCCGTCATTTAATGAAGTGTAGAGATTCCGGACTTGAGGTCCGAAAATCTAAGGCACGCGATTAATACTGTTGACGCAAAATAAGAAATCATGGAAGGATAAAGATCATGTATAACTTTGACAATCCCTTTGTCCGGCGAACGGCGCTTTTGGCATCCATTGCCGTTGCGTTGGCGCTCGCTGTTCCACGAACGGCAAAAGCAATCCCAAGCTATTCCCGTCAGACTGGACTGAGCTGCGCAACCTGTCATACCGTTTTTCCGCATCTCACACCGTTCGGCAGGGACTTCAAACTTCACGGCTATGTCAGCAACAATACTCAGCTCATAAGTGACCATGCCTCCACAAGCGACACCGCCAGTCAGGGAAGGACAATCCTCGAATTCCCAGCCACGCCGATGGTTTCTGCCAGGATCTCTTCAAGGTGGAACTACCAACAGGGAGGCGGGAACGGACTTGTTCCCCATGGAGTTGTAACCGCTGGACAGGGTTTCATCTCCAGTCCTGATGGTTATGGAGACAAAGATCTGCTCGATTACCTTGCCGGGTCGAGCATTTACATAGCAGGCGAGATCACCCCGCGACTCGGAAGCTTCATTGAGTTCGGTGGACCCGATGACGAAGGCGGTACTGTCGGACTCGGAATGTTCGATGTAGCTCTCGTGTCCCCGGATGAGACTGTCGCAGGCCAGAACTTTGTCTACGGGATAAGGGCAGAAGATGCCCTGGCCGCCGGCGATCCTTCGAACACAATTGGAACCTGGGGCTTGACGGCAAGTCTTATGGGGCTCAGCACGCATAATACTCTCTTCGATCCGGGCACAGCCTTCATGGAAGGCGGAGAGCTTTTCGGAATGCTCGGCGATTTCGACGGCGGCGGGCTGTACGCGAGTGTGGGAGTCTACAGACCGACGGCAAATCAGACGGCGAACGGTTACGTGCAAGGCGCCATCTCAGGCTCTGGTACATTCGATGGCGTAAACGGTGTAAACAGTTATGTCAGAGTCTCGTACTATCTTCCTCCGATCGGCAAGAACACCTATACTGAGATTGGAGGATTCGGTTATTTCGGGAGACTCAATATGACCGCAAGTCAAGCCGCCGTGCTTGTCAATCCGGATTATATCGACAACTACTACAATTTGGGATTTGACTTCCAGGCTCAATATATTGGCAACAACAACCTTATTGAACTTTTCGGCCTTCTCCAGTCTCAACGGGACGGCGCATTCTACGGTGTGGACGGCTTCACAGGACTTCCGGGCAATGGTATCGCCGTATCGAGACAGGGCTTCGGAGTGAAGGCTGATTATTATTACAATAGCCTGATTGGCACCTACGTGAAATATCTCTATCAGACATCCCGTCAGCTTAAGGACATGAATGTCAGCGGGGCGATCGTCGGTGTTGGCTGCTTTCCCTGGGAGAATGTCAACCTGAAACTCGAGAGGACATTCTTCTCGACATACAACATCGGTGCTGCGCAATACGGAGCATACGTTCTTGCTGGCGCACCCAACCCAAGGTCTATTTCGGCGTCTGACTTTGACGTTACAGCGGTGAAACTGGAATACCTGTTCTGATTTCAATGTCGATGTGTCGCGTCAGTGTCTCCGGCCTGACGCGACGCAGCCTGACAGCCTGGTGTTCGTTTACCTCCAGAGTTCACAGACTTTTCTTCAAAACACCCATCCGGCAGCCGCGTTGTCCCGTAATGCCTCAAACGTCAACAAACTACCCCTCAAACGTAAGGCTCGCACCTCGAATTTCCCCCATCTTCGTTCCAATTGGCGGTTTTTGTCTTCCTTGATATCGGCATGAGGCTTGAGCATTTGCATGGAGATACGCCGGAACGTGACGGCATCCGGCTGATGACCGGAGTCTCTTTCATTACGAAGGACAGGGATCCCGAACACGATTCGAATCTAAAATAGAAATTAGGAGAAGGGTCAAATGAAGCATTCATATAGAACTTGTAGCACAGGGAATTATATAGGCATGTTGGCGGTCGTACTTTTGATTCTTCCGCTATCGGCCTTCGCACAAATGAATTACAGCAACTGGGTTCAGCGGAACTCGACGGACACAACAGTGGTAAAATGCTGGAACGATTCGTCCACCACTATGATGTTTGCCCCCGGCGCAATGGCAAGGATGATGATGAATATGCCGGATTCCATTTACTGTCGGATCGATGAGATGCCGATGGATAGTCTCGGTCTGTCGCATGATTCCACGTTCATCGGGTGGTATCGTGCGCAAATCGGAAAAGACTCTTTGAACTTCAACTTTATGAGTTTTTCCGGGATGGGGAGCACTAACATGATGCAGTTCGGGAAAGGTATCGCGTGCCACCTTTATTGGGATAGCATCGCGGCGGATTCCATGTACCGTCATTTTCATCCGACGGGAGTAATGGTCTGGAACGGCTCGAACTGGGTGAGCATTCAGGGTGCTTCCATCGACGACAACACTGTGTCTTTCACGACACCCGATGCGTATTCTGCAATTGCATTCGTCGGAGCGCCGGAGAAGACAACGGCAGTTAAAGATCATAGTGGCACACCGACAACTTTTTCTCTGCGCCAGAATTACCCGAACCCTTTCAATCCCACAACAGTCATCAGCTATCAGCTTCCGGCGGTCTCCCGTGTTACCCTGAAAGTGTACGATATTCTCGGCAATGAAGTCGCCACACTTGTCAACACCACTCAGCCTGCCGGTATTCATTCGGTCCAGTTCAGCGGTTCGGGCCTCGCTAGCGGTGTTTACTTCTATCGCCTGTCAACGCCGGATTACGTGCGGACAATGAAGATGATTTTGCTTAAATAGACCTTCCAGTACTTTCAACACAAGGTCGGCAGCGCGACTGCCGACCTTTGCGCTAGAATTCTTCGGAAACTCTCCCTCGTTGCCACCAATTCGGACCGCGATATATTCATGTATTGACTTTCCTCCGAGGTGAAGCTTGTGGTCGCCTCACCATTTCATAACCATGTCCAATACCTCTCTGTACCACCCTATACTCGCCTAACCAAAACCTTACCAGTGCCCGAAGAAAACTTGCAATCCCCACAGCTGCAGCGAAAGAAAAGCGCTCAAAACGATTTGGAATTAAGCACTTTGTCTTTGGAAAACGTCACTGGAATGATTCAGGGTCTAGTGGGAGCAATCTCGTGCAGGTTCAAGTCCTGTCCCGGGCACCAAGGTTTAAGAGTTTTCACCCATTCTTCGCTCATGATTCCATTCTTCAATTTCACTCCACATTCCACATTAGCAGCATGATGTCTGTGGTGATCTAGGGGTGAGGGGGCAGATACCAGGAAGGACCTCCATCTCCAAAAGCATCTTGCGAACCAATTTGCCAATGCTTGACCGGAATACTAACTTAACTCCATTGCATCAGTTGTGGGGAGGCGATTAGGAATTAGAGTGTATAGTTCAGCAGTTGAAAGTACTTTTTCGCACAAGGAATTTGTAATTTGCACTTCGAAGATCAGGGCTTTGATTAATAAACAAAAGGAGAATTGAAATGCCGGATACCGAAGGGACATCCGAAGCCAAGCAATATTACACGAGCGTTCCGCAGAAATCTCAAAACTATTTCTTAAAAGGATCAAATTCCCTTGATTGGGGAATGAAAAACAGGTTGGGCAGAATATTCAATCCTATCAGCGGAAGAACGGTTATGCTCGCCATTGACCATGGCTATTTCCAGGGGCCGACTACGGGGTTGGAAAGGCTCGACGTCAATATTCTTCCTCTCGCGCCGTTTGCCGACACGCTGATGCTTACTCGCGGCGTGTTAAGAAGCATCATCCCGCCAGAAACTCAGAAGTCAATTGTGTTAAGAGTCTCTGGAGGCACCAGCATACTCAAAGAACTTTCGAATGAATCCATAGCCGTAGATATCGAGGATGCGATTCGCCTGAATGTCTCGGCCATGGCGGTACAGGTTTTTATAGGTGGCGAGCACGAACGCGAATCGATTATCAACATGACAAAGGCTGTTGATATGGGAACACGGTATGGAATTCCGACTCTCGCCGTAACGGCTGTGGGTAAAGACATGGTACGCGATGCGAAATATTTCAGGCTTGCAACGCGCATCTGTGCCGAGCTTGGCGCGCAGTATGTCAAGACTTATTATGTACCCGAAGATTTTGAAACCGTTACCGCTTCGTGCCCGGTGCCGATTGTAATAGCCGGCGGAAAAAAGATCCCGGAGCTTGATGCCCTGGCCATGGCCTATCATGCCGTGCAACAGGGTGCCGCAGGCGTGGATATGGGAAGAAATATCTTCCAGGCAGAATCACCTATCGCTATGATAAAAGCAGTAAGGGCGGTTGTCCATGACAACGAATCTCCCGAAATGGCATTTGAGCTTTATAATAGTCTGAGGATTAAAAAATCATAACTGGGTGAAGCTGAAACAAAAGAAGGCACACTGATGGTCGCGGATCAGAACGGATGCTTACCGATTTTTTCATATTATTCCTGTCTGTGCCCATCCTGTTTTTTAGTGTAGATCCGTGCCTACGGCATCGTAGGTGTGCTGATCTTTTGCTTTGATTTTTAAAAGTAGCGCTGGAGGCAGTTCATGAAAGTATCGATGTGGTACAATAATAATGATATAAGACTGGAAGAATTGCCGACGCCGTCTCCCGGCGAAGGAGAGATGCTCGTAAAGGTGATTTCATGCGGTATATGCGGCAGCGATGTCGTTGAGTGGTACCGCCTGCCGAGGGCACCTCTCGTTCAGGGCCATGAAGTAGGTGTTGAAGTAGTGGAAACGGGTGAAGGTGTCGATAAGTTTAAGAAAGGCGACAGACTTTTTGTCGCGCCCAAAGTACCATGCCTTAAATGCCGCTATTGTTTGAAGGGGCATTATCCGCAATGCACCGGCGTAAAAGAAAGGCTGCCCGGCGGGTTTGCGGAGTACATACTCGTTCCCAAGATATTAGTTGAGAACGGTTCGTACTTGCTCCCTGAAAGTGTGAGCTATGATCAATCTACATTTATTGAACCTCTTGCATGTGTTGTAAGATCGCAAAGGCTTGCATCCATTGAAACAGGTCAGACCGTTCTTATACTGGGATCCGGTATGTCGGGGCTTCTGAACATTCAACTTGCAAAGTCCAAGGACTGCAAGGTGATTGCAACAGATGTAAATGATAAAAGGCTCGAGCTGGCAAAGCATTTCGGAGCAGATCATGTTATCAATGCCCGTGCAGACGTTTTGAAAGAGCTGCTTCAAATAAACGGTGCCAAGGCCGATACGGTTATCGTAACAACTTCCGCCATGCCTGCATTCAAGCAAGCCTGGGAAGCCGTTGACATGGGAGGCACTGTGGTTCTGTTTACCGTTCCTGGACCGGATAAGGATGTTATTGTTCCGGTAAATGATTTTTGGAGGAAGGAGATCCGAATACTTACGTCTTATTATTGCGGTCCTCCGGATATTAGAGATTCGCTGAACTTGATCTCCAACAGGAAAATCAACGTCGATGAACTCATTACGCACCGGCTGCCGATAGAAGATACAGCAAGAGGGTTCAAGATGGTTTTGGAAGGGAAGGAAGCGCTGAAAGTAATTATAAAACCGAATGCGGTGTACCCCCAACGGGAAAGATGAACTGCAGAGGCGCGAAGGCGCTGGGGATGATAACGGGTAGGATATCCTTGCGTCTCAGCGCCTTTGCGGTGAAAGATATTTCCCGCTTCTGCTGCACAAGATCAACGTCCGAGTGCTTAATGAAAAACAAGAGGGTGGTCAAATGGATTTCATTCATGTGGGTTTGGCTGCAAGCAGTGAAGAAAATGCCGACCGTTTCTATGCCGGCATATTAGGGCTCGAAAAATCACCACCGAAAACTCTTGATAGAAACCTCGCTCGAAATATCTTTGGGATCGACGATGAGCTTTTGATTTTGAATTACCGGGATAAGAATGTCCATTATGAAATATTGGTCTGGACAGATTACAGAGCGTTCGAAAAACAGATTGCCCATACCTGCATCCGGATTGCAGGCTTAAAAGATATCGTTGACAAATGCAAAAAGGTGGGTCTTAAGGTGGTACAGGTATCGAAGGGTGCCGCAGTTTTGACTTTTATTTCCGATCACGACGGCAATCTCTTCGAGTTAAAAGAAGAGCCCTCCGGCAGTTAGTATTTTGAATATCGCCCGAATAAGAACCGGCGGCAGTTTAGATTGGTATGCAAGTCTATAAACGCCGCCCCGTAGTGGCGTTCCTCATGCGGGCATTGACAATCTCCCTATAGTGCCTTATAATTGCGGGCATGCACAACAGAAGATGGCGGGTCCTCATCCCACTGAAATACCAATTCGACAGCCAAACGAACCGTGATCCAAAGTTTGACATTAGCCGGCGGCAGGTGGCACAGTGCGATTTTCTTGCAGGGCGGTGATTTGAAAACCCGTCTTCAGCTCAAGCACAAAGTCAGGATTTAGCGGGAACGGCATCAAACACCGTTTCGTAAACTTATAAATAAGCAATGAATCCACCTGAGAGTTTCGGTGGTGAGTTGAAATCCAGCTATTATCCACCGAGCTCATGATCGGAGGTAGCACAAATGCCTGACGACGAAAGCAAGGGCCTCAGCCTTCAACAAGTCTCCAGGACTCTGTCAAATCTGGAATCCCGGATTAAGCGGATCGAGAGAGAGTTGAACATCGAGTCTGCCGAAGCGGAAGTGGAAACGCCGGTCGAAGCTTTAACCGATACTGCGAAAAGCTCCGGAGAAAATCTGGAGATAAAGATCGGACTTTACTGGTTCGCAAAAGTTGGAATCGTCACTCTTTTAATCGGGGTGGTCTTACTACTTCTGCAGCCGTACAAAACACTGCCCCCGTCGTTCGCGCCGGTATTAGGCTGTATCCTTGCAGGTGGATCGCTGCTCATCTCACGATTCTTGAAGAAGACTTTTCCGCTTCTTTCTGGATACCTGTTGGGAAGCGCATTGGCACTCCTGTTCTTTTCGACCCTTCGCCTCCACTACTTCACCCGCCAGCCGTCTCTTAGTGCCGGCATTGTAGAAACATTGCTCCTCCTCATGGTAGCAATTGTCAGCATGATTGTCTCAGTGCGACGCAAGTCTGTGTATCTTGCGTCCATTTCTCTGTCAATGCTTCTTATCGTCGCACTTCTAACCGAACACCCATATTCATTCTTCACCATCACACTCATAGCCGCGGTGCTGACATGCTGCTTCACCATAATGTATCGATGGGAAAGCTTCCTTATCTACGGAGTGTCTGCAATCTATTTAACAAACCTAATTTGGCTGCTCAACAATCCTTTAGTCGGCAACCAGTTAACCTTTAGACCCGTTCCATATTACGCAACGCTTCTGATTCTCCTTTGGCCGATTCTATTCTCGGTTGGAACATTCTTTCGCCCGTCCAAAGAGAGAGAACAGCTTGTTGTTATCATAAACACTCTGCTGAATCTTTGCCTCGGTTACGGACTCTTCCTTCTTGTGACGGTGTCCGAGTTCCAGAACCTGCTGACAGCGTCGAGCCTTGCCGTATCGGTAGTCTTCATGGCACTTGCGATTGCATTTTGGCTAAAAGAGAGAAGCCGGTACCAGACGTTCTTTTATGCCATGACGGGGTATGCTGCCTTGAGCATAGCGATCGTAGCGGGATTCACTCAGCCCGGATTCTTCATTCTCCTTTGCTGGCAGAGTCTCCTTGTAGTCTCGACCGCAATCTGGTTTCGCTCGAAATTTATCGTGGTCACGAATTTTGTCATCTACTCACTTATCTTTTTGGCATACCTGTTCCTTGCCCGAGCGATCGGAATAGCGAGTCTCAGTTTTGGCGTGGTCGCACTTCTGAGTGCGCGAATTCTCAATTGGCAGCAGAAGCGCCTTGAGCTGCAGACAGACAAGATGCGGATTGCATATCTGGTCGCCGCATTCTTCATTTTTCCTTTTGCCCTGTACCACAGTGTTCCGAAAAATTACGTCAGCCTCTCCTGGCTGGCAGTAGCCCTTGTGTATTACGTCATCAGCCTGGTACTGAAGAACATGAAATACCGCTGGATGGCTCTGCTGACTTTTCTTATGACTGCACTCTATTTGATTATCGTGGGAATCACGAAACTGGAGCCCACGTTTCGAATACTTTCATTTCTAGCACTTGGCTTCGTTTTGTTGGTCATATCTTTCATCTATGCAAGAACCAGATCCAAATCAGGATCATAGAGACGTGAGAAATCAAAACAGGTGGACCATACCGGACTTCTAAGAAGCCATCTTATTCAATTCAGTTCTTGAGTTTGAGGAAGACTATCCCAATCATAAACCTTTGAATGGGATACGGAAGTCCGCCCCGCAGGTGTAGATTCTCCTTAAATGCCCTTGGCGGAACGGCAATTTGCCGCACTCGGTCGTTTCAGATACCCTAACAGTTGCAAAAAAATAAGAAATTTGTGCGGCATGAGCATTGCAACATTTCACCGGAGTCCGAAAGAGTCATGAACTTTCGAAGAACATTTCGCAAAGAGGCGATTCCCACCTCGTGGTGGATACACTTTTATCAAACCGTAAGGGCTGTTCTGTCGGTATTGGAGTGTGAGGTATTATGGGAACCTTGACATTAAGTCTGGTTTCCTTCTCCCTGGATTTCCCTTACGTTTCGTTCTTGTGGCAATTTCCATATATGATGGTACAACCAGGTTCGATCACCAAAGCAGCACCTTAAAATACATTTAGTCATCAGACAACGTTGCGGCATTTGTAGTACCGGCCGCGGTTCTTATTTGAACTAAGAACGGGAGAGACGAAGAAAATGGTTGTCCCCTACGATGGAAAAATGTCACGAAGGTCGTTCCTCGATTACCTTCTGGGACTTGGAATCCTTGCCTGGCTGGCAGCAGTCCTGTATCCGATAATCGATTATTTCAAAATCCCTCCGCAGACTGAAGCAGCCCCGTCGAGTGTGGTCGCAGGGTCGGTCAAAGACTTCAAGCCGAACACGGGAAAGGTATTCAGGTTCGGGAACGAACCTGCAATTCTCGTCGACACCCCGGGCGGCAAGCTGAAAGCCTTTACGGCAGTCTGCACACATCTTCAATGCACTGTTCAGTACCGACCGGATATGCAGAAGATATGGTGTGCGTGCCATGGTGGGGTTTATGACCTCAACGGCAGAAATGTCTCGGGGCCGCCTCCGCGACCATTGACTGAATACGACGTCACCGTTAAAGGTGAGCAGATAGTCGTGTCGAAGAGCTGAGGAGATACACATGGACAAAACATCAAAAGTATTTAGATGGATAGACAAGCGCTATGACCTCGGTATAGTCGAACACTTCGCAAAGGAAAAGAGAGTCCCTCAGTTCAAAGGTTCGTTCTGGTACTACTTCGGAGGGGTAAGCCTGTTTCTATTTATCGTCCAGGTGGTCACGGGAATATTGCTTTTAATGTACTACCAGCCGGGAGCCCAGAGCGCGTATGAGAGCGTGAGGTTCATCGTAACTAAAGTGCAGTTTGGATGGCTGATCAGATCGATTCACAGCTGGTCCGCCAACCTGATGATACTCTCTGTCGTGATCCACATGTTCTCAGTCTATTTCACCAAAGCGTTCCGCACCCCCAGGGAGCTGACCTGGTACTCGGGATTCATTCTGCTGGCTTTGACACTCACGTTCGGATTCAGCGGGTATCTGCTCCCGTGGAATACCCTGTCGTACTTCGCAACGAAAGTCGGGACGGAAATCGTCGGAGTTGTCCCGATAATCGGAAAGCCTATCATGGAGCTCCTACGAAACGGGAGTGATGTAACGACTGCAACTCTCACAAGATTCTTTGGACTCCACGTTGCCGTCCTTCCCGCATTGTTCACAGTGATACTCGGTGCCCATCTTCTGTTCATTCAAGTCCAGGGAATAAGCGAGCCTGAGTCATGGAAGGATTTGCCGGAATCTAAGAAGAAACACATTCCGTTCTTTCCGAACTTTGTACTGAGAGATATTCTTCTATGGCTGATTGTCCTTAACGTGCTGGCAATCCTCGCCGTATTCTTCCCCTGGGAGCTGGGGCATAAGGCTGATCCGTTTGCCTCCGCTCCTATGGGCATCAAGCCGGAGTGGTATTTCCTGTTCATGTTCCAATCGCTGAAATTCTTCCCTGCGAAGCTTGCGATGATCGACGGCGAGGTTTTCGGCATTTCGCTCTTCGGCATCGCCGGACTCCTCTGGTTTCTGGTTCCTCTCTGGGATTCGAAAACATCAAAGGGGAAACGGAACAAGATCATCAATTATGTCGGCATCGGCGTCGTCCTGTACATAATTATTCTCACGGTGATAGGAGCAAGGTGATGATGAAAATGATTAGACTCCTCCTGGTTGTGTGGTGCACGTTCACCTTGTTCGCCGTGGTCGGCGCGAGCGGACAGACAATGAAGCCGGTGGATAAGTGTCTCAGTTGCCACACCGATATCGGCAGCGATGAAGCAACGGCCTACATGACCGACATTCACTACAAGGCGGGAGTCACTTGTGCAGACTGCCACGGCGGCGACCCAACCGTTGAAGATCAGGACGCCGCAATGAATCCGAAGAAAGGCTATGTCGGTGTCCCGAAGCCGTCTTCTATACCGGAAATGTGCGGGAAATGTCATGGATCAGAGAAATCAACATTCAAAACTGCGTACCACCTCGATGATGTGATGGACGAGTTCCTTGCGAGTGTCCACGGAAGAGCACTCTCGCAAAGTAGCAAGGGGCCAACGTGCATTTCCTGTCATGGTATACACAATATTTTAGACATAAACAGCGTCAAGTCGCCGGTTTACCCGACCAACGTCACCAAAACCTGTGCGAAGTGCCACAGCGATCCGGATTATATGAAGAAATTCAATCCGGGACTGCCTGTGGATCAGTATGAGAAATATCTTACAAGCGTGCATGGCAAACTCAACAAAGCCGGAGATCCGAAGCCCGCGACGTGCGTGAGTTGTCACTCGAACCATCTTATTCGTTCCGTCAAGGACCCACGGTCACCTGTATATCCGATGAATATTCCCCGGACTTGTGCCAAATGTCACAGCGACAAATCGTACATGGCTCAATACAACATACCCACAAATCAATATGCCGATTACAAACAGAGCGTCCACGGGATTGCCCTTCTACAGAATTCCGATTTGAGCGCTCCGGCATGCAACTCATGCCACGGGAACCATGGTGCAGTGCCGCCGGGAGCTTCCTCCGTCGCTTCGGTCTGCGGCACCTGCCACCAGGCAAATTCAGACCTGTTCGACAAGAGCGTTCATCGAGCTGCTTTTGCAAAATCAAATCTTCCCGGCTGCGTGGTTTGCCATAGCAATCATCTTGTCCGGCAGCCGTCTGACACGATGATAGGATTCGGTCCTGAATCCGTATGTGGAAAATGCCATAAAGATGTCCCCACTGACTCTGCTGCGAGTTCCATACTTGCAATACAAGCAACTCTTGACAGCCTGACCGTTGGACGGACCGATGCAGAGAGCCTTCTCGGACATGCTGAACAACTCGGTATGGACGTCTCGGATGCAAGCTACTCCCTAAAAGATGTGAATCAATCGCTTGTCGAGAGTCGAGTGCAAGTTCACTCCTTCAATGCCTCGCTTGTGAAATCCGCGGCTGAACCGGGACTGAAGATAGTGGGGAATGCCCAAGTCAGCGCCCTTGGTGAAATCAAAGAATATTACTTCCGAAGAGAAGGGCTCGGCGTTGCAACATTGATAATCACCGCGTTGGCGGTCCTTCTGTTTTTGAAGATCAAGCAAATTGAAAGGAGATCAGAAAAATGAAAATGTTCCTGCCGCTGTTGACAGTAGTGCTCATGTTGATCTGTGGTGCATCTGCAACATTTGGGCAATCGGCACGTGCCACAACCGGGACACATAAATTTGTCGGAGCACAGAAATGCAAGATGTGTCATTCGACGGAGAAGATCGGTGCACAGTACAAAATCTGGGAAGCTTCGAAGCACGCGATGGCGTACAAAGATTTGGCGTCGGATACCGCGAAGGCTGTCGCAGCAAAACTCGGCATCTGTGATCCACAGAAGTCACCTGAATGTCTGAAGTGTCACGAGACAGGGTATGGGTTGCCCGCTTCGATGTTCGAAACAGGATTCGATTCCACCGCAGGCGTCCAATGCGAATCGTGCCATGGAGCCGGAGCAGACTACTGGAAAATGGCAACAATGAAGGGTATTCATGCAAATACGATCGATGCAGATTCAGTGGGATTGCGTCTTCCGACAGAAGCTGTGTGTCTCCGGTGTCACAACCAGGAGAGTCCGTTTTATCACGGGTTTGATTTCAAGACCTACAGTGCGAAAATTGCCCATCCCCTGAAAGAAGAATAACCAGGGCGACAGACGGATGAGAGGACATAAATATAGTTCACCGTTCTCTCATCCCGGCGCATGCGCTGTTCTGTACGGTTGCAAAACTTTATGCCCCATCGTTTACCAACGGAAATCGACTTTCCATATTCGGTAAAAAGAGCAAACCCGAGGGAGTTCTGTTCTTGATTCATTCCAATGCCGCCGATAACTTACCGTTGATGAGTCGGTAACAAAGCAGGGCGTGGACTAAATCTAATGGAGCGAGCGAAGCACAAAATACTCATAATTGATGATGACGAGGGAATAGTCTTTGCCCTGAGGCAGCTATTTCTGAAGGACGGGTACGGAGTCGCAAGTGCTCCGGAAGCAATCTCAGGTTTGAGTCTCCTTCCCGCTGAGAAACCAACGTTGGTCTTTCTCGACATAAATATGCCCGGGATGAATGGCCTCGATACAATCAAAGAAATCAAAGCGACGTACCCATCTGTCCCGGTGATCATGATTACGGGATATGGGACTGTCGAAACTGCAGTTCGTGCAATGCAGTTCGGAGCTTTCGATTACCTGACAAAGCCGCTGGACATCCAGCAAGTCAGAAAAGTTACAGCCGAGGCAATTGCACGACTCGAAGCGATTGGTGCCGCAAGAAATTCGACACAGGCCATCAAAGCGGAGTTCACCGACCGCTACGAGCTCGTCGGGAAAAGTTCGGGGATGCAAAACATTTACAAACTGATCGGCTCAGTCTCGACCACGCCAAATCTAACTCCCGTCCTCCTTCTCGGGGAAAGTGGTACAGGCAAAGAGCTTGTAGCGAGGGCAATTCACGGATACGGACCTAATTCCAGTCAGCCATTTGTAGCGGTAAATTGCACGGCTGTGCCGGAGACACTTCTGGAGTCCGAGCTTTTTGGATATGAAAAAGGAGCTTTCACGGGTGCCACCGATACGAAGCCCGGAAAATTCGAAGCTGCGAAGAACGGGACGATTTTTCTCGATGAGATCGGTGACCTGTCGCTGTTGCTTCAGCAAAAGTTTCTACGGGTTCTCCAGGAGCGGCAGTTCGAGAGGTTGGGGTCGAACCAAACACTCGAAGTTGGAGCACGGTTTATCGCCGCGACGAACAAGAATATCGAAGACGAGGTGAAGAAGGGAGATTTCAGGAAAGATCTCTTTTACAGGCTGAACGTGATGGTCATAAGCCTTCCGCCGCTACGCGAGCGTCGAGAAGATATTCCAATCCTTGCAAACTACTTCCTTGCCAAGTATTCCGAGAAGTTTAGAAAGAAAGTTACAGCTTTCTCGGAAGACGCCGTCCGGTTCCTTGCCGCACAGATGTATCCGGGAAATGTCCGCGAGCTTGAGAATATCGTGGAGCGCGCGGTAATCCTCGCAAAAGAAGATGTGATAACCTCACCTGCACTCGAGGAATCTGTGGGGACTCATTTGAACGGAGATGGATCCCATGCTGCCGGAAAGTTTGCCGGGGCAAGAAATCGAATCATCGACGATTTTGAAAAAGGATTCGTTACGGAAGCTATGAGGGAGTTCAAGGGAAACGTGGTTGCAGCAGCGCAGTCATCGGGCATGACGAGGCAGAATTTTCAGCGATTGCTCTCCAAGCACGGAATCAATCCCAACGACTTCAGGAAAAAGGTGTAGATATTAACGTCAATCGTCTCTTTTCCTGGCTATCGATCAGGACCAAGCTGATCATAGCTTTTTCAGGCATTTCAATCGTTCCGATTGCTTTGGTCGGAGTGTTTGCTGTGTGGTCGACTGCAGGAAGTTTGGTGAACACTGCCACGCGGAACCTGGACCAGGATGTAGCGCTGGTCCGGCAGCGCGCGAGTGATTTCCTGTCGGGTGTGGAGACAGACTTGAGATTTCTTGCCGATTCCTATCAAATCAAAGAGCTTGAACGGCAACTGGCAGAGCGTGGTGCTCCACGATACGGGTCAGTTAGCTCTCTGGAAGCTGAGCTCCTGGATTTTGAGCGGACAAAACAGATCTACTATCGCGTCAGAATTCTCGATGCAAACGGGTTGGACCTTTTGCGAGCGCAGTCTACATCGGGAAAGTTTGGCATTGGAGGCTTTGCCGTCACTCCCCGCGGAAAACTCAGCCGGACAAGCGAATATTACTACGTGTTCCTTACCGGAATGTTGAAAAAGGACCAGACAGCCTTTTCACCGGCGGAAGTTCCGAACGAGCAGCTGGGCCGCGTCGCGGTGGTAAGTTTCGCGACATCCCTCTACTTTCATGACAAACGTGTCGGTATTCTGGTTGCAGATGTTTTTGCATCGACTTTCTTTCAGGTCATGGCGTCTGCCTCCCCGCGGAGCTACTCCAGCAGAGTGATGTTGGTGAGCGGGGATGGGCATTTTTTGTACGACTCTCAAAAGAGGAGAGATTGGAAAAAGCTGTTCATCACGACCGGAGAAAGCATCGACAATGATTACTCTCGTTCGGTTTCGGCGAAGCTGCTTTCAGGGATGGCCGGCATCATCACGAAAGGTATCGGTGAAGTGGTCTCATACGCCCCTCTCTTTTCAAAGAATACAGCACCCAACAGCGGAGATGAAAAGGCGGGGTTTTCGATTCCACTCTTCGTTATAGAGACCATTCCAAAGGCAGTATTGATGAGGCCTGCCTATTTTGTCTCTTTTGCTTTCGGCGCTGCCATTCTGGGGGTCCTTGTCCTGTCAGTCACGCTGAGCCTCGTAGCTACAAACCAGTTTACTAGGCCGATTGAGGAGTTGAGCCGGGGCGCAGAAATCATTTCCGGCGGAAACTACGAGCATAGACTGAAGATTGAGACAAGAGACGAGATCGAAAAACTTGCAGACCAGTTCAATGCCATGGCCGACTCGATCCTGGTACGAGACCGCGAGCTGATGGATCATAAAGTGAGCCTGGAGAAAGAAGTCACTGAGAGAACAGCGGAGCTTCGAGAGCAGAAGTCGAAGCTTCAAACCATACTCGACAACGTCCCAAGTGCACTGCTGGTCCTTGACCGGGATTTGAAAATACAATCGGTTAGCGCGGCGCTTGGTAAGGTGACCGGCTACCAACCGGAAGAGGTCATCGGCAAAGTCTGTTGTGATTTCTTTTGCAAGGCGGGATTTTGTCAGAAGTGCGTGAGCCGCGGAGTGGTGCTGTCCGGCAAATCCGAAGGGCACCTGGACCGTATTGTAGGACCGGACGGGACGGATAGATTCATCGAGCACTTCTCGGTCCCGATGCAGAAGGATGGGAAAGTCGAGGCTGTCCTTGAGATTGTAACCGACGTGACCAGCCGGAAGAAACTCGAGCAGCATCTGCTCAAGACCGAAAAACTTGCAACGATGGGCGAGCTTGCCGCTTTCATCGCCCACGAGTTTCGGAACTCGCTTACTTCAATCAAGATGATACTTCAGTTGTTCAATGAATCGGATGACCTCGATAGGTCGAAGAAGGAGTCCCTGACGGTGGCGCTTAATTCAGCATATCGTATGGAGACCACTGTCTCTGAGCTTCTCGGATTTGCCCGGCCCACCAAGATGGATTTCCGCCTGTCATCGGTCAACCATGTAGTAGAGGAGAGCATCGCATTCGTGAAACTAAGGGCCGAGAAATCTCGTGTGACCATCGAGAATAATCCGGATGTGACAATTCCTGATTTGATGGTCGACGTTGTGCATTTGCGGGAAGCACTCGTGAACGTCGTCTTCAATGCGGTTCAGGCAATTGAAGAAAGAAACATCTCTCCACAATCCCTTCCCGCGTTGACGGAACAAAACTCGTCGATCACAATAGTCACCGGGCGGACTAAAATCGGGAAGACGCTCCGGGATTTTATGTATGTGGAAATGACTGAGACATCGCCCGACGATCACACCGACCTCGAAGAAATCGTTCTCAAGAAGGGAACCGAATGCGTTCAAATTGAAATTGCAGATACCGGTCCCGGGATCACGAAGACGAACATTTCCAGGATTTTTGATCCGTTCTTCACAACTAAGCCCAATGGGACGGGGCTTGGTCTATCCATGGCGAAGCGAGTCGTCAACGGTCACGGGGGAATAGTTGCTGTCGAGAGTAAACCGGGAGTCGGCACGAAATTCAGGATTCTCCTGCCGCTTGTGCATCCGACAGTCAGCGTCGGGGTTGCATAGGGCTCACAAAATATTACTTCAGCTCCTCGACAGACCGGGCTGAAGAGAACCTTCATCACTTGGTACGTGCCACTTTCACTTTCCACTCTGCAAGCGCCGCTTGTCACATTGGCTTCTGACTGAGTAAGAACCTCCAGAAATCCATAGAATAATCAGTAAACGCTTTCCATTCGCCGGCACGGCCATTGCAGTGGAATGTAAGAATCATGCACCATCGTGACCCGCAAGCCTAGAGTTCTTGTTCTGGATGACGACAAAAACATCCTTCTTGCGTTTCGGGATTTCCTGAAAGGGGAGGGGTGTGCTATGATAGCTGCTCCCACTACCAGGGAGGCTTTGCTGAGATTGGAGAATGAAAAATTCGATCTCCTCATCACGGACCTCAGGTTGAATCTCGAATCGGGAGTCACCTTCATAATTCATGCGAGGCGACTGCAGACCAAAACTCCGATTATTGTCATAACCGGGTATCCTGATACGGCGAGCGAGTCGGAATTGAAATCGTACGGTGTCGAGCGCGTGCTCCTGAAGCCTCTGGAATTGAAAGAGCTTCAGGAGGCTGTGCGGCACTCATTGCGAGTGTGTAAGACAAGCTAGAACAACTATATCGAAACATCTTTAAAACTTAAAAAGAACAATTCAGAGGTCAACGTGAAACTACGAACGAGGTACAACCCGGCTGATGCAACCGGGCGGAGTCTTATGCTCGTGGTGGCTCTAATCGGGGCTGTCGTGATTCTATCAAGTTCAAACAGCTATGCGATACCAAGCTACGCACGGCAAACCGGACTGGCGTGCAGCGCCTGTCATTACAACTTTCCTCAACTGACGCCGTTCGGCAGGTTGTTCAAGCTGAACGGATACACCATGGTCGGATCTCCAACTCTGGTTGCGTCCCATGATAAGAGCAAAGATTTACAGATACTCAAGGACTTTCCGTTCAGCGCCATGGTTATGTCTTCTTACACTGCGGTTAGCAAAGCAACGCCGGGTGCGGAAGCAAGTGCCACGCAATTCCCACAACAACTCAGCTTTTTCCTGTCCGGTGAGTTGACTCCGAATCTCGGTTCATACATTCAGCTCACTTACGATCCATCAGCAGGGACAATCGGCATGGATATGGCGGAGTTCAGATATGCCAACCACACGATGCTTGCCGGCAAGGACTTGCTGTACGGAATCACTCTTAACAATAATCCGACTATGGAAGACGTCTGGAATTCAACGCCGGCATGGGGATTCCCTTACGCTTCATCTGCCTCTGCACCTACGCCGAGTTGGTCGCCCATCATCGACGGCGCTTTCTCCGGAAACGTGCTCGGACTCGGAGTGTACGGGTTGTACGACAACCTCCTTTATGTTGGCGTGAGTGGGTATCATTCTGCGATTCAGGGTGTTTCATATCCCGCCGACAACACCTGGACAGACAATATAAAGGGTGTGTCGCCTTACTGGCGAGTGGCACTGCAGCACAGTTGGAGTAAACAGTATATTGAAGTGGGAACATTCGGTTTGGCGACCGGCGTATTTCCTGCCGGGATCTCTGGGCCGACCGACAAATATACCGATGTGGGATTTGATGCGCAGTATGAGAATGCGCTGGGCGGCGGTGAGCTGATCGCTCACGCGAGTTACATTACCGAGAACCAAAGTCTCAACGCGACTTATGTTGGAGGCGGTTCGTCCTCAAACAGTCTCACCCTCAATATGTTCAAGGTAGACGCAAACTATAATTTTTCTGCTCCATTCGCCGTGGCGTTGGGATACTTCACGACCAGCGGCAAGACCGATCCGGTGCTCTACGCACCAGGCGCTGTCACGGGAAGCGCAAACGGCTCGCCGAACAGCAGCGGCATCATCGGCCAGTTGTCTTATATACCGTGGCTCAATACTCAATTTACTCTCCAGTATGTCGCGTACTCGGAATTCAACGGAGGCTCGACGAATTACGATGATTTTGGAAGAAATGCCTCCGATAATAACACGCTTTACTTACTAACATGGTTCGCCTTTTAAAAGGAAATTTAAAATGAAAAAGACAATGGTCTCTACGTTCTTTTTGTCCGTGATGGTATTTGTCATGATGGGGTTCTTACCTCAAGGGAAGAAAGCCGCCGTCGACAATGGTATAGGACCGATCAAGAACGTGAAGTTAGGCAAGATCGATCAGAGCCTGGTTGACGAAGGCAAATCGATCTTCTATTCCCAATGTTACTTGTGCCATAGCGTTAACCAGACGAAGATGGCGCCGCCGCTCCGCGGGATCGCAAAGAAGCGAACCCCTGAATTCATTATGAACTACCTGTTGAACACCGCGGTGATGCAGGAGAAAGATCCCAATGTTAAAGCACTGATCAAGAAATTCTCCAACGTTCCAGAGATGCCCGATCAGAATTTGACGAAGGATCAGGCGCGTGCGGTGCTGGAGTTCCTGAGGACAATCGAATAAGGAAAGGCTAAGGCTGCCTAAAAAACTTCGACTCATCTTTTTCGCGCCACGTGTCCGGACTTTTATTTCTGGCGGGTGAGTTGCAGTTGACTTAGGCAGCTAACTTACTGACATGAAGAAATACCTGATGCTTGTTGCTATTGCCGTGGGATTTCTGGCAGGGATTGTCCTGGTCAATTATCTGGTTGGTCGGAGGGAAAGCTTTGTCCAGCCGATTGATTTCAGCCATGCGGTCCATGCCGGGAAGTACAAAATCCCTTGCATGGCGTGCCACCAGGGTGTGATGATGCGCGCGAGTGCAGGAATCCCGAATATCGAGGTCTGCGGCGCGTGCCATTCGACACCAATGAAAAAAACGCCGCAGGAACTGCTGGTTTACAAATACGTTTCACAGCACAAACAGATACCCTGGTACTCGATTTACCACGTTCCCGACTACGTGTACTTCTCGCATCGAAGGCACGTCCTTCTTGGCAAGTTAGACTGCAAGCTGTGCCATGGTGATATGGCTGCCTTGACTTCGCCGCCGAAGACGCAGTTCCTGCAGATCAAGATGCAGAATTGCTGGAATTGCCACGTAAAGCATGGCGTCACTACAGATTGTTCACACTGTCACCGATGAGAAATTCCCAATGCATATAAGTAGACGAAACTTCGTAAAACTTCTTGGCGGTTCGCTGGCGGGGTTTGCTGTCGGCGGCTTGGGCGAGGCACTTATCAAAATTCCGAATGCCGTGGTGCCGATACTCTACAAGGGACCTCGCATTGAAACATGGAAAATCACCACATGCGCGAAGTGCCCGGGTCATTGCGGTCTCCGCGTCAGGATGATCGACGATCTGCCTGTCCAGGTCTTCGGCAATCCGCTCTCCCCGATCAACGCCGGTGGAATCTGTCCGATGGGATTGACTTCCATCCAAAACTTGTATCACCCTGATCGACTTACTTCTCCAATGAGGAAAGTCAACGGGAAGTTTCAGAAGGTATCGTACCATGAAGCTTACGGCATTCTTTCGAAAGCGCTTCAGGACAATTCTGGAGAGAAAACCGCTTTCGTTGCTCAGGCGGAGTCGGACTTCATGGGACGCCTTATTCACGACTTCACACAAAGCCTGAAATCTGAAAAGGTCGCTATAGACAGATTTGGCTCCAAAACAGTTCTGCCATACCGCAGTGCCGCGGACGATTATCCGGATTTTATCGACTTCAGTCGCTGTGATTTAATCATTAACTTCGGTTCGCAACTGACAGAGATTTCCGAAAGCCCGTTGTTCTTCTCTCGTGCGGTCAACGACCTCAGGTCGAAACGCGGCAGCATTGTTACTTTTTCTCCGAAACTGACTCCGAGCGCTTTCAAATCGAAACCGTGGATACCGGTATTGCCCGAGTTTTATGAAGATGTCGCTCTCGGTCTTGCCTGCGTCATCTTGAACGATGGCACATACGACAAGGGGTTCGTTCAAAAGAATTTCAACGACTTTGGTAGTTTTCGCCAACTCATCCTGGAAGACTACAGCCCAGCGGATGTAGAAAAAAAGACCGGAGTACCATCAAAAGACATCATAGCCACGGCGCGGGAATTTGCGAGCGCAACTTCGCCGGTTGCTTATTTTGACGAATCCATCCTGCAATCATCCAATGGCACACGAAACGCTTATGCGGTGCTCGCATTGAATGCCTTGAGGGGATTCAGTGGCTATGGAAAACTGCAGACCCGGGAGATTCCGGGTGATGACAAAACGAAATCGGATGCTGCAAGTGCGTCATGGAACACAAGCAGGTTAATTGGAGATGCCGATCTCAAGGTGCTGTTGATCTACCGAAGCAACTTCATCTTTAATTCTCCCAATTCAGAAGACCTCAGGAAAGCGATTTCGAACATTCCGCTTGTTGTGTCCTTTTCTCCGTTTATAGATGAGACCACAGAACTTGCCAATTTGATTATACCCGACCATGATGACTTCGAGAAATTCGACGCCATGAGTTCAACGGTTACCGGAGCACCTGTAGTCAGTGTTCAGCGGCCGGTGGTGAAGCCTTTCTACGCTACCACACATACCGGCGACGTGCTCATATCTCTGATGCACGACCTGAATCTCTCAAAAGATTTGCCGTACGGAAATTATGTGGACTATCTTCGCGCGAATTTGAAACCGGTCTATAAACACGGCAAGGGGATGCTGATGGCCCAGAAAAAGCCGACAGGCCTGGAAAAGAGTCTGCACGAAGCCGGGTGGCAATTGACTTCCTACTCTGATTTTGATGAGTTCTGGGACCAAATGCTGAAATATGGTGGATGGTGGGATCCATTTCCTAAAGTGGAACAGTTCTCGCCCACTCTGTCATTAAGTGCGAGCCAGCTGACCGGGAAGGGTAGTGCGAGCAGCGAAAAGAAAACGCACGATGCCGATTCTCTAACCCTCAACATCTTTTCCAAGAATCTTGATTATAAGGGAAACATGTTGAGGAATGCGGCTCTCACGGAGCAGTTCGGGGTCGAGCGAGATGTCTATTACGATACCTGGATCGAAATAAATCCGAACACCGCAAAGAAGTTGTCGGTTGGTGACAGAACCAAGGTAAGAGTACAAACCCGAAGAGGATCCTTCGTGGCAACTGCCATCCACAATCCAACCGTCGTGCCTTCCAATATCGATGTCCCGTTCGGCCTCGGCCACAAATTCACCGAGAAGAAGTACGGGATCAATCCGATCGATTATGCGGACTATGTGTTCGACGAGGCGACGGGAACGCCATCACTATCAGAAACAAGCGTCAAGATAGAGTGAGAAGATCATGCCGAAATATGGAATGATGATAGACCTGAACAAATGCACTTCCTGCCAGGCATGCGTCACAGCCTGCAAATTGGAGAACAATGTTCAGATTGTCTCGGAGGATGATGCGCAGAACGGGAGGGCGATGTTCTGGATGAAAATGCTGACGCTGGAATTCGACGGCGACTATCCTAACATCAGGCCCAAGGCTTTGCCTCGAAACTGCATGCAGTGCGACGAGCCGTCTTGTATAAAAGTCTGTCCGGTCAGGGCAACTTACAAGAGGCCCGATGGTATCGTGGCACAGATCTACCCACAGTGCATCGGCTGCCGTTACTGTATGGCCAATTGTCCCTACACAGTGAAGGTCTTCAATTGGGACAGGCAGGCGCAACCGGTCCAGATGGAGAAAACCTACGACCCGGACGTTTCGGTTCGCCCGAAAGGCGTCGTCGAGAAATGCACCTTCTGTATTCAGCGTCTTCAAAAGGCTTCCGAAAAGGCGGCGGTCGAGCACAGGAAGCTCGAGCCGGGTGATTATGTGCCTGCATGCGTCGAAGTCTGTCCGGTCGACGCGATCACATTCGGCGACCTGGACGATCCGAAGAGCGAAGTAACGAAAGCCTCGCGAGACTACCGCGCATTCGGTCTACTGGAGGAGCTGGGTACCGTCCCGAAGGTTCGCTATCTGAATGCTATAGAATGAACGAGGAAATCGAGTTATGAGTTACCAAGACCTGCACGATGAAGATGAAGTCCTCTTCAGACCGATATACCAAACAAGCAGAACGTTCTATGTCGTCGTAATCGCTCTGGCGGCAGTCTTCCTATTTGGACTGGGCTGCTACATCCATCAACTTTTCTACGGCCTCGGTGCAACCGGGATGGACGAGCCGGTTTCCTGGGCATTCTACATCGTGGACTTCGTCTTCTTCATCGGTATCTCCCATGCCGGCACATTGATTTCTGCCATTCTTCGACTCTCGAAAGCCGAATGGCGACGGCCCATCACGAGAATGGCAGAAGTCATAACCGGAATCGTTCTTGCCATCGGCGGTTTGCATCCGATCATCGATCTTGGCAGGCCGGACAGGATCCTGCATTTGTTCGAGAGAGGCAGGCTGCAGTCGCCGCTCTTGTGGGATCTGACCAGCGTCACTGCTTACTTCACAGCGTCGACGATCTATTTGTACGTGCCCATGATACCCGACATCGCGCTCCTGCGCGACAGGGGGGGTAAACTACACAATTTCTACAGGATACTCGCGTGGGGGTACAAAGGCACTCCGAGACAGAAGCACGCACTGGAGAGAGCAATAAACATTCTAATGGTGATGGTCATACCTATTGCTGTTTCGGTACACACCATCATCGCGTGGATTTTCGGAATGACACTTCAGCCCGGCTGGCACAGCACTATCTTCGGGCCATATTTCGTGGTAGGTGCAATTTACTCGGGAATCGCCGCGCTTGTCATTGTCATGGTCACGTTCAGGAAAATATTCCACTTTGAAGACTATCTGAAAGAAATCCACTTCAGATATCTGGGAACACTTCTTCTTGTCGTGGCTCTGCTCTGGACCTACTTCACGTTCGCTGAATTCCTGACAACTTTTTACGGGCATGAGCCAGCAGAGATGAGAGTGTTCTTGTATAAGTTTATAGGTGCGTATGCACCGTTCTTCTGGGCCATGGTGTTCTGCAATTTCCTTTTACCGATTGTTATACTGAGCAACAAGAAAACGAAGACGATTCCCGGCATCCTGGTTGCGTCAATCGGAGTCGTTATCGGGATGTGGCTTGAAAGGCTTATCATTATCATACCGACGCTCGCGAACCCGAGACTCCCATACCCGACGGGAATGTACGTCCCGTCCATCACGGAGCTGGGAATAGCTGCTGCAGCTACATCGGCATTCGTGCTTGGCTTCATGGGGTTCTCAAAGTTGTTTCCGCTTATTTCGATCTGGGAGACTAAAGAAGGGCGGGAGCACAGCATACATGAAGTCTCCATGCGGCTGCGGGATTACCTGCCCGGACAGAGAGATGAAGCCGGCGTTGAAGCGTCGGTAAAAGCAGAGATATAAGAGGCAACGACATGAGTGATAAAAAGGTTTTTACCATCCAGCTCATCACGCTTTCGTTCAACTGGTTACTCGCGATCGGAGTAACATGGTGGTTCGTGCATCTCGTAATCATCGCCAACCAGGTCAAGGATGCGCAGACTGCTTCGTTATGGATAAGCATACTTGCAATCACCGTGTTCTGGATACTTGCCGGTGTCCTGTCCTATGTCTTCTTTAGTCTGCACAGGAAAGAGGCATGAAAATGAAAATACGACAAATGATTGTTCTGATTCTCTGGTCTGCCGTTGCCATGGCGCAGGTGCTGCCGAAGAACCCTTTGGCAGGAAGGGAAGTGCTCGAAAAACAGGGATGCTTGAACTGCCATGCAGTAAACGGCACCGGGGGAACGGTGGCTCCGGATTTTGGGAAGCAAGTATTCATCGGGGACGAGTATGACCTTCTATCAAAGATGTGGAATCATTCGGAGCAGATGCTGGCGGTAATGTCGCGTACCAGGACGGAAAGACCTCAGTTCAATGGAACAGATTTCAGAGAACTCTCGAACTTCCTTTACTTTGTTCGTTACCTTGGGCAACCGGGTAATTCATCGGTCGGTAAAGAGTTGTTCGTCAGCAAGAACTGCGTAGAATGTCATTCGGTAGGCATGCCTGTGAGCGGTAAGATACCTCTCGATAGCATGAAGGTCTTCAAGTCGCCGGTGAAGCTGGCTCAGGAAATGTGGAACCATGCCGTGGCCATGGAGCGGAGACGTATCTCGAAGAAAGTCAGCCTCCCGGTCTTTTCGGATAACGAGTTTGCGGACCTGGCTGAGTATCTAAGGCAGGCCAGCTCGTTGAAGACTGAAGAGAGAATATACTCTTATCCCGGTGATCCGACCCGCGGGTTGAAGTTGTTCAAAGAGAAGGGATGCGAGTATTGCCATGTGCAGAAAAATATCGGCCCCAGACTGGATGAGACAAACACAAACCAAAGCGTTATGAAAATAGCTGGTATCATGTGGGACCATTCAGAGAAAATGTTAAACGCGGCGCGTCAAATGAAGAAGCCCTTCCCGCTCTTTACCGATAACCAGATGGCAGACGTAATATCGTATTTGTATTTCAGCAGCACACCGAAAACGACAGGATCGGCTGAGGCTGGTGCTCGTCTTTTCAAAGATGACGGATGCTCAAACTGTCACTTCGCGGGCAACAAACTCAAAGCGCCGACAGTCGGACAGCTTGCGGTGTACCGCGACAAGGATGAATTTCTCGCCGCACTGTGGAACCATGTTTCACAAATGGAAGAAATCTTGGTCGCCAGGGGGAAAAAGCTACCGAAGCTTCTCCCAAATGACATTAAATCTTTGTATCTTTTCGTGAATGAAAATGCAACGGGGGAACACTGAGAATAAGTTCGCGAGCCTGATCGTAGACTGTTCGAAAGCTGGTGTCGTGGTGGACATAGTCCCTAAGAACCACCGGCGTAATTCCCGAATGCTTTTGTCGGACATCTGTCTTTCAAGACTGGAAAGGTTTCCGATTCTGCCGTGCGGTATTCTGCATACTTATACTGAACGTTTGAACGTCACGAAGGCACTCCGTTTACATTCTCGTAGACGAACTGACGCCGGCAATCATGTAGGACGGCCTCTTACTTGCGCCTCGGCCGTCCTGGGATTTTTCTTCTTCATCGGATTCATACTTCCCACTTTCACGCTTCCAAGCCGTTTATTGGCGGGCGACATTAAGGGAAAGGTCACGGTAGTCGGAGGAGCCAGCAATGCTAACGCTGTCGTCTATGTCGAATATGTAGATAGTACTTTTGTACCGCCGAAAAAGCCGGCAGTCATGGATCAAAGGCATCTTGCATTTAACCCGGCCGTTCTTCCGATACTCGCAGGTACCACGGTGGAATTCCTCAACAGCGATGTAGTGCTGCACGATGTTTTCACGCCGTCTCAGTGTGCAGGAAGCTTCAATCTCGGATCGTTTGCACCCGGCAAGAGCAGGCGTTTTACTTTCAAAAGTCCCCGTTGCTTCGCTCTGATCCTTTGCGATATACATCCCGAGATGCAGGCATGGATTGTGGCACTGCAAAATCCTTATTACGCTGTAACGGACAGCACAGGGAGGTATGTCATAAGAAACCTACCGGCGGGAAAATATATCTTGAGATCATGGTACGGATACTACAGGAGCCAGTCGGTCCGCATAATTATTCCCGAATCAGGAAGCATCGAGGAAAATTTCGAGTTGAAGCAGTAAAGGCGAAGTTGTTCGCAGCCGGCTGACGTTGCATCCGGCTCACACCAAGTGTAGTCGTACACGAACACATTTAACTGCAACGAAGTCTTTTCGCTTTTAAATGTTCGTTACTCTTTTCAAAACAGTGCGACTGGATTAAGTGCCCGCCGGGTTCCAGCCAGTCTTCTCACGAAGTGAGTTGACCGTGAATCTTCCGTCGGCTGTATGAATATTATCCGAAGTGTGGACTCGTTGACCTGCAGCACCGGGGGATCGGATCAACCGCCGGGTGCCTGATTGAAGTCCAGTTGCCTTTGGCTCCATTGCGACCTGGCGGTTACAGACCGTTTCGTCGTAGACTTCAGCACCCTCAGCGAGGCGTTACCCACCCAAAAGAACTTCATGTTTGCCAATTCGTGACAGGAGCACTAACTTAGTACGGGGTAACAGTTCGGGCGCGGGTTGCGAAGAAATAGATTAGGATGTTAAAATGAAAACAAAATTACTTCTTGTCTCGATTGCCATTCTTATCATAGCCCTGGTGGTGGTATTCTCCGGTTTTGTCGGGTATTACGGCGACTGGCTCTGGTTTCGGAGTTTGGGTTACGGCGCGGTATTTACCACGATCCTATGGGCAAAGATCCTGTCGTTCCTCGTCTTCTTTCTCGTGTTTGGAATTTTCGCATGGTGGAACATTGCCGTCGCGAGGAAACGTGGAAGTTATACCCGCTCGTTGAAAGTGCCGTTCGCAGAGCGAGCACCCAGGCTTACCGATATTGCTTTCAGCGATAGATTCGCAAAATATTCTTGGGCGGCGATCATCCTGTTCTTTTCATTTATGATGGGCTCGCAGGCATCCGCCTCATGGCAAACATTCTTGAAGTTCCTTCATGCCACCAGGTTCGGAGTCGCCGACCCGATCTTCTCGAAGGATGCCGGTTTCTATGTCTTCCGCCTCCCGTTCTATGATTTCTTGCAGGGCTGGTATTTGTTTGCAGTAGTTATCGTCTCGGCAGGGGTTCTGATTTCCTATTTCATGGACCAGGCCGTCGGTCTCCAGGGAAATCGCTTTTCTGTCAACAAGAAAGCCCAGTCTCATCTGGCGGTTCTGGGTGGCTTATTTTTTCTGGGGATCGCCTTCGTTTTCAGACTAAACCTATACAATCTGATGTATTCGAGTTCAGGTGTGGCATACGGCGCATCGTATGCGGATGTCCACGCGCAGATTCCCGCCTACTGGGCGGTGTTCATCGTATCCCTGATCGTCGCGGTCCTCTTTTTCACGGTGCCCTACTTCAAGAAATGGAGATACGTTCTCTATTCGATCGGTCTCTTCTTTGCCGTCCTTATAGTTTTCTCCTGGATTTATCCCAGCCTGATCGAGCAGTATGTTGTTAAGCCCAACCAGTTGACGATGGAGACTCCTTACATTGTCAACAATATTAAATTCACCCGTCTGGGGTTTGGGTTGCAAAAAGTCAAAGACAAACCTTTCCCGGTGGGGCAGCCACTGACATACGAAGAGATGAAGGCGAACGACTCGACAATCCACAACATCAGGCTCTGGGATACCAGGCCGCTCATCAATACCTACAGGCAACTGCAGGAAATCCGGCTCTATTACAATTTCAACAATGTACAGGTGGATCGATATCATATAAACGGGAGGTACACAGAGGTGGCTGTTGCCGCCAGGGAACTACCCGCTTCGCAGCTTCCTGCCCGCGCACAGACATGGATCAACCTTCATCTGAAATACACACACGGTTACGGCCTGGTGATGAGCCCTGTAAACGAGATCACGGAATCCGGCATGCCCAATCTAATCGTGAAAAACATTCCTCCCGACTCAAGCGCATTGTCAATTACCCGGCCGCAAATCTACTATGGCGAACAAACAAATCAGTATGTCCTCGTCAACACCAAAACCGAGGAGTTCGACTACCCGAGCGGCAGCCAGGATGTGTACACTTCCTATCATGGCACGGGCGGAGTTCGGCTCTCCAGCCTTTTCAGGAGGCTGGTTTACGCATGGAAATTTTCGGACATAAACATCCTGCTGACCGGCTACGTGACAAGCGAGAGCCGCATCATGTTCCATAGAGACATCACCGACCGTGACAGAACGATCGCACCGTTTCTTAAATATGATTCCGAACCCTACCTGGTGGTGGGCAATGACGGTCATCTGTATTGGATTCATGACGCCTATACCACGTCGAGCATGTTTCCTTACTCGCAGCCTTTTTATGGGGGACAAAATTACTATGGGATCAACTACATTCGCAATTCCGTTAAGGTAGTTATCGATGCATATAACGGAAGCGTTTCATATTACGTCATCGATCCTTCGGATCCGCTGATCCGGACGTACGAGAAAATATTTCCAAATCTGTTCAAGCCCGTCAGCGAGATGCCCACCTTTCTGAGAAGGCACATACGTTACCCCATGGACTTATTCCAGATCCAGGCAGACATGTTCAGGACATTTCACATGACAAACCCGCAGGTCTTCTATAACCAGGAAGACTTGTGGAGTATCCCGAAAGAGGTATACAACCAGCAGGAGCAGCCGATGCTCCCTTATTACATCATCATGAGGCTGCCGGACACCAAGTCGGAGGAATTTATTCTGATGATTCCCTTCACGCCATCGAACAAGAACAACATGGTGTCCTGGCTGTGTGCGCGGTGTGACGGCGACAATTACGGGCAATTGTTGGAATACAGTCTCTCTAAGGAAAAGTTGATTTACGGCCCGCTGCAAATCGACGCCCGGATAAATCAGAAACCCGATATCTCTTCCGAGCTGACTCTATGGAACCAAATGGGGTCCAGGGTGATCCGGGGGAATTTGCTCGTCATTCCTATTGAGCATTCTTTCCTGTATGTAGAACCCGTCTACCTCCAGTCGGAACAGAGCAAGATGCCGGAATTGAAACGCGTCATCGTTGCGCTTCAGGATAATCTGCAGATGCGCGATAACCTGGACGATGCCCTGCGGGCCGTGTTCTCAGCGGATACTATTTCCACCGTCCAGACACAGGAAGCTCTCACCGGAGTTCCGACAGGGCCGTTGTCCGGCATGGCACAGGAGGCGCTGAGCTATTACAATCGGGCGCTGGGTTATCTGAAGAGTGGCGACTGGGCGAACTATGGTCGGGAATTGGATAAGCTCAAAGGTGTTCTCCAGAGCATGACCAGGAAGAAATGATTCGGCAGAAGAAGAGTCTCACCGCAAAGTCGCAGAGGCGCAAAGCCAAACAGAGTCACAAAAAAGGTCGCGATAAGCAGAAAGAAGGGAAACAGTTTCCTGGAGATCCCGCTCATGAATCGTGTAGCCCGGGAGTTGCGCCTCTCTCTCCAAACGAGCCATTGCGAGTAGTCCGCCATAACATATAATGACGGACGACGTGGCAATCCAGATAAGGGTACCTGCGACATAGGAGCGCGGCCGAAAACCAATCCACCGCCGAGACGCGTGCCTGCCTGCCGCCTATGGAAAAGAAAGTCGAGAGATAATAAGAATCCATTAACATAGATTGTGTTTTTGTTTTCTGACTTTTGGTCTCACAGCTGCATAAGATGGCTGCGCCGCTTTCTGTCGGCCTGACTAGCTCGGTATAGATATTTCGGTCAGTCATAGTTTTCTCTGCTACTGATCCTTTCTTTACTCGACTTGGTGAGAAGTATCGTTTACTAGTCGCCTATCTGACATCAGTCCGGCTCTCAATAGCTCGCACAACTTTCCAGCATCGATCTTGTCCATCTTCGGCCCGTCCGATAACAACTTGTTCCGGCCTGCCTGCCGGCAGGCAGGTATGGATCGCATATCAAAATCTTGTCCACTACATCATGAAGCTCCAAGTACAGCCAGTGCGCAACCATTGTCTCTTCTACTGTCACTATCGTCTTGCCTTTCAGTCCTTTTAGATATGTCTTTAGCTCCCTAATATCTGCCGGACGTTCCAACACTTTTGGCTGAACTCTACTCCTCGTTAATCTTGCTATCGCCATATTTGACTTTGACCAATCAACTGCAACGTAGTTCTCATACTCTGACAACTTAATTCCGTTGCTTTTGCTGTCTTGCCGCTCTAACTTCATCTTAGTCATTGAAGGTCTCCTTTCGTCTTGTGAGTTCTCAACTTTCTACCGGTACCTCCGGGACTACACCACTTTGCGAATGTGAGACCTTCTTTTCCAATTTACCGGCAGGTAGGAGTCTCAGCCGGAGGCGCTGTAAGGATGACCGTTGCCTTGGCATTGACTGTACCCGTTCAGTGCAATATATTCCAAGCGTACCAATCACGTGCACTCGTGAAAATGCCTTTCCCGTGTATTTGAAAGGTAGAGTGTACTGACCCGGTACGATTCGCATGTATTGTCCATCAATAGTACAGATTGCCGTCAAATGAATGTGGTTTGTCTTATCGCGGATATTGTTGGCTCCCGGAACGTTGCGGACCGCGCAAAGCTGCAAAGAGATTTGAATGTCCGGCTGACCGAGGTCAACACGGTTTCGAAAGCGAACCTAATATCCCCTTACACCATCACGCTGGGCGACGAATTCCAGGCGGTCTACAAGGACTTCGGCTCGGTGTTCCATGATATCTCCGACATCTTGTGGGCAGTTTATCCGAACAGAGTCAGGTTCTCTCTCGGACGCGGCATACTTACCACCGACATAAACCGCAGCAGTGCAACAGGCATGGACGGACCCGCATTCTACTCCGCACGAAATCAGCTCACTTCGCTGAAGCAATACAAACGCACCATTATCGCGATAAGCGGCTCGGAGCTTGCAAACATAAAAATCATTAACAAATCCCTCCTGCTATTCTCTCATGAGTTCGAGAAATGGAACCGGACCGCTCTCGGATGCTTCGTCTACCTTCTGCATGGCAAATCCATCGGCGAGATCGTGAAAGCTGTAGGGGTAAAGCAGCGAGCAGTTTACAAAACGATATCAAGCAAGCAGATCAGGGACTACATCGATTTCTTCGAACTCCTCCCTCAGGCGATTGAAGAGAGCGAACGATGAGCGCCCAATCCTTTTACTTCCTCCTTGTCATTCTACTCAGCAGGTACTCTTCGCTCCTGAAGATAGAGTCGAACATAATCAGGAGCCTGGTACCGTTGATATTCTCGGCGGTAATGATTGCTCCGGTGGTTTCGGGTGATAATATTTTAGGATATGCCATACTTTTTCTCGTCACAATGGCGGCCGATTCTATTCTTGTCCGTGGCCGGAACAATTCGCCGCTGAAGAGAGTGATCTCGACGATGTTCGTTTGCGTTGCTGTCCTCGTGACGCTGAACTTGAACGTCTTCGACAGGCGACCTTCTCAGGTCGTCATAAATGCTCTGATCTCCATACAACACCTGGTGAATTTTGGCGTGTCCGCACAAACGATCACTAATTTTTTCATTGTGTCGGTCGGCTTCTTTCTGACTGCCTTTGAAGGCAACTACCTTGTGCTCGCTTTGCTGAGAAGCTATTCAGGCGGGATCGGGGGCCAGGATGATGAGGTGACGACGCTGAAGATGGGGAAACTCATAGGTGTTCTCGAAAGGACCATTCTTTACTTATTAATTATGACAGGGAACATCACCACGATAGGATTCATCATCGCGGCCAAAGCGTTGGCCCGGTTCAAGGAGCTCGAAGACAAGAAGTTTGCCGAGTACTTCCTGGTCGGCACGCTCGCGTCAGTTGGGATTACGCTGGTAGTCAGCCTCTGGATAAAGGCCATAATGGTATAACTGGCTCATTGGCTCCGCGCCATTCTCTTAGCTTCGTCCCCGGTATCGTCATCCGCCCATGCGACAGTCGCCTTCTTCTCTCTGGTCCCAAGCACCCGAATAAATCAATATGTGCATCTGAAATTACATCACCGTTAACGTCCCCCTCAACCTTATGTCCTTCGACGAAGCACCTACCATGATATGAAACTCGCCAGGCTCCACAACTCTTTTCAGGTGTCCATTAATCATCGACAACAAATCGGGCGTAATCTTGAACTCGACTTCTCTCGTCTCACCGGCTTCAAGGTAAATTCTCTTGAACCCTTTCAGCGCTATAACAGGTGTGGCCACGGATGTGTATAGCTCATGTATATATAGTTGGGGTACTTCATCACCGCCGACTTTACCTACATTCGTTATCTTGAAACGCGCGATGACAGTATCGGCAGGAGTTATCTCTTTCTTGCTTAGAGTCAGATCGCTATAATCGAATTTCGTATAACTCAGTCCGTATCCAAACGGGAATAACGGCTCACCTGTAAGGTTCACATAACTGTTTCCTCTTCCGGTCGGTTCATGGTCGTAGTACAGCGGCAGCTGCCCCTCGAAGATGGGAAACGTAATCGGGAGGCGGCCGGCCGGATCATAGTCGCCGAATAAGACGTTGGCGACTGCATTTCCTCCAAGCTCTCCCGGATACCACACGTCGATTATACCAGGAACTTTGTCAATCCAGTGTTCCATGGTAATTGCACTTCCGCCGACAAGGATAACCACGGTAGGCACACCTGTCGCTGCGATTTCTTTTATCATCTCTTCCTGGTGACCGGGCAGACCCAGCTTGGCCCTGTCGCGAAATTCTCCTTCCTCAATCCCCGCAGTCACAATCGCGACGTCGCTCTTCCTGGCAAGGGCAACTGCCTGGTCAATTTTCTCACGCCAGTCATCCTTCACACCCGAGTTCCAGACAAGCTTGCACCGTACATCGCCATCTGTTGTGTAGAACTGGATCCTTATGTCGTACTTTTTTCCCTTTTGAAACTCGTAGGCCACTGTCGATCTGCCGTATGATTTCTGGATCCAGTTATTAATAACAAGGGTGTCATTTATGAATAACCTGTAGCCATCATTCCCTTCGATTCCGATATCGACTTTCCCGTTCTCAGGTCCGATGATTTTTCCATTCCATTCCACGGAGTACCAATCGCGATCGAGCTTCGCCTCATCCGGCGAGAACAATGTCCATCTGAAATCCACGGTCCTGTCTACTCTTGTGAATGCCGGTTCTCCCTTAAAATTCGGATTGCTGAAATATTTTCCGAGCAGTCCTTCATCTTTCTTCCCGTCATAAACGCAGGACAGATCTTCACCGGGAACGGGAACGTATGCGATGTTCTCTCTTCCGCAGCCGGGAGCATATTCCACTTTCCCTTTTACTTTCTCTTTTATTCCATCAAATATGTTGACGACATTACCCGGCGGACGGCTGTAACCGCCGAGCCTCCCTTCCACGGCATCCGTTCCGATAACCGCAATCTTCTTTAAATTCCTGCCCAAGGGGAGAATGTGGTTATCATTTTTCAGAAGGACTATCGATTCTTCGGCGGCCCTTTCGGCTAATTCCCTGTGCGCGGGACTATCGTTAAGTTCCGCTGCTTTTTGGGGATTCACATAGGGATGATCGAACAATCCCAGCTCGAACTTCGCCGCCAGGACTCTTCTTACTGCATTGTTCAAAACTGATTCTTTGATCAATCCTTCCTTGACAGCTTTATAGAACATCGGAAACTGCGAATACGACGTCTGCAACAGAACGTCCAGTCCGGCATCGATAGCCTTCTCGGTAGCGACAGCATAGTTGCGTGCAGTGAAATGTAAATCGGTAGCGCCCGGGACCGCTCCCGCGTCCGATACGACATAGCCTTTGAATCCCCAGTCTTTTCTCAAGACGGTGGTTAGAAGCCATTTGTTCGCGGAACACGGAGTCCCGTCGAAGGAATTATAAGATGCCATTACTGACATCGCGTGTCCTTTCCGGATCGCGGCTTTGAATGGCGGGAAGTAGATTTCATCCATCAGTCTCCTGCTGAAGTTTATCGGATAGCTGTCTCTCCCTCCGGCGCCGAAATTCGCGACGAAGTGTTTCGGTGTGGCAACGACACCTAACTTTTCAAACTGGGATACGAACGCAACCGCCATTTGAGATGTCAGGAACGGATCCTCTCCGTATGTCTCTTCGGTTCGGCCCCATCTTACGTCTCTGGCTATGTTGATTACTGGAGAGAACACTTGCCTTATGCCTCTCGATCTCACTTCGGAGGCGATCGCGTTTGCGACCCGCTTCATGAGAGGGACGTCGAATGTCGCAGCCAATCCGATGGCTTCCGGGAAGGCAGTTGCACCGGGCCTTATCAATCCATGAAGCGCTTCGTCGAACGGAATGATTGGAATGCCGAGCCGCTTATCGTTTATAAAATATTTCTGGGCGGCGTCTATTTCTTTCGCCTCCGATTCCGCGGTCCCGGAATTGCCGTAGTTGAACATTTGTCCGGCGGCGCCGTTCGATCTGGCCGTCGTATTGAACTGCAAGCCGAATATTCCATCCTTGTATTTCTTTATGCCTGCGCTTAGATCGGCCGGTACCATGAACAACTGCCAGAATTTTTCTTTCAAAGTCATTCGGGAGAGCAGATCGTTTACTCTTGCTTTCACCGGAAGTCTTGGATTTTTATAAGGAAGAGTCTGACAAAATGCGGCTGTTGTCAGTAAGCCGAGAAATAAAGGGACTAAGGATCTTTTCATGATGTCAGATGCCTCTTTTTGGTAGTTGGGTGTCTCTTACACATATGACATGACTGCGTGCTGAAACGCACTATGGCATGCAGGCATGAATCGGAAAAAGTAACTCATTCAATGACACGAACCTGCCTGCAGATAGGCAGGTGTTGAAAATATAATTCGTGCAGTTCGAATTGAGAAATTACAATTCTCGTGATTCGTGGTAGTTCCTTTCCCGCTTGTTGAGTACTGAATCTACCCTTTTTGCTAATGCAACATCATACCGCAGATGAAGGATGGATTTTAGGAAGGGCGAGCAATTCATATATTCCTTTACCAGAATTTGGCATCGAATGCGTCTACAAATTGAAAAAATCCGCCAGGATGGGTTAGTACGGTGATGCACGATTGAAAAGAATCTTTCTTTCTCTGGGGGTACTCGTATTGACATCGACCCTCGCATTTTCTCAGACCGCTGATACATCTGCAGTAATGCGATTCCTCAAACAGATTTCCGGGCATGAGACTGTGGCGGGAGAGCACAACGCTGAACCAAACTCTGCGCCTGAAGCAGCAACAGATTCTATACATGCACTCGTCGGGAAATATCCCGGTCTCTGGAGCGGGGATTTTCTTTACGAGTCTGATAATATTCAATCCCGCTGGACAATGATTCACGAAGCAGAAACAGAGTGGGACAGAGGCGCACTGGTTCAACTGATGTGGCACGCCTGTCCCCCCACATGTGGAGAGCCCTGCTCATGGGAGGGAAGTTGTGGGGTGTTGAGTCACTTGACTAATTCCCAGTGGGACTCACTCATAACTGACGGCACTGTACTGAATAACAACTGGAAGAATGAGATTGATCATATCGTTCCGTATCTCAAGTACCTGAAAGATAACGGAGTGGAAGTACTGTTCCGGCCGCTGCATGAGATGAACCAATCTGCATTCTGGTGGGGAGGGAGGCCGGGGCCAAACGGCACTGCAAGGTTGTACCAGATCACACATGACTATCTTGTCAAGACGAAAGGGCTGACCAACCTCATTTGGGAATGGGACCTGCAAGATTTTTCGACGCTGTCCAGCGATGTAAACACTTACGATCCGGGAAGCTCGTACTGGGACATCCTGCTGCTTGATGTTTATGGAAGCGATGGCACGATGTACACCACTTCAAAATACAGCATCATATTGAACAAGGCCGGCGATAAACCGATTGCGATTGGAGAATGTGGTCAATTACCCAGCGACGCAACGCTGCTGCAACAACCGAGGTGGACATTCTTCATGGCGTGGCCGACGCTTGTCTTCAAGGACAACACTGCGGGGCAGATTCGAAGTCTGTACAATTCACAGAATGTGATAACGCTTGGTCAGATGCCGGGCTGGAATGCGACCGGGATCCAGGGACAAATATGGGGACGTCCTCCAAGTATGCAGCTCTATCAAAACTATCCGAACCCGAGCAACCCCACGACTTTAATTCCATACGATGTAGTAATGTCGTCATTTGTGACTCTCAAAATCTATGACCTACTCGGAAGGCATATCGAAACGCTGGTCAGCGCGTACAAATCTCCAGGTGAATACCAGGTTACATTCGACGGTTCCGCGTTACCAAGCGGCGTGTATTTGTATAGGCTGACCGCAGGGGGCTACAGCCGGACAAGAAAGCTAGTCTTGTTGAGGTAGGCCCGCGAATTCGGTCCCATCGACAAAGGCGGGGATGCAAATGTAATTGATCTTAGTCAGCTCCCAATAAAGTCAAACACACCGGCACCTAAGATTTCTTGTTCAAGGACAAGTATATGCTGTTCCGGAAGTTGGGCTGCAATAGCCGGCAGTCTTAACCCGGATTCGGATAGGGAAATCATGGCTGGCAGAGGGTGAACATCCGATTTTGTTTCGAAAAGAAGTTCTTGACATTGAGATAAGCTGTTCTTAAAATGTGACTTCTCGGACGAATGTTAAACGTTAGACAATATCGCTCGCTATATCGTTACAGTACCTGTTTAGAAGAAACTAACGCAGCATCCGGTATCCTGTCTTAGTTATGAGCAGTAGAACCAGTTTTCTGTTACGATCCAGCTTTCATCAAGCAGAGGAATTGAGATATGTCCCCTTCCAGACTAAGTGATGTCCTTGACCGATCACGGTCCCTGAAAACTTCCAGCAAGAGTGTTCTTAAAAGAATCCCGCGATATCTCACTGCGACAGCAATCCTTTTCTTTGCATTGACTATTCCTCTTTACGCTGCCAGTTCCAGCATCGAAGGCTCCGTCCGTGACGAGAAGACAAATGAGTCTCTTCCGGGAGCTACCGTAATGCTCGTCGGGACCAGTATGGGAGCTGCCACGCGTCTCGACGGAACGTTCTCGATTGAGAACGTGCCCGCGGGTTCTTACACCTTGAGGATCACTTATGTTGGATACCGGACGAAGAAAATGCCGGTTGAAGTGGTGGCCGGCAAGCCCTCTGTAGTAACGATAAAGCTGCTCGCCGTGTCGCTCGAAGGCAAAGAGGTTGTGGTTACTGCTCAAGCGAGCGGTCAAAACGGCGCAATCAATCAACAGCTTTCTTCGAGTCGGATTGAAAATATTGTCTCTGCTGCCAGTATTCAGGAACTCCCGGATCAGAATGCAGCGGCGTCGGTTGGAAGGCTGCCGGGAATTTCTCTGATCAGGCAAGGGGGGCAGGCAACCCAGGTAGTAATACGCGGCCTTGCTCCACAATATAATGAGATCACCATTGACGGCGTCCAGATGCCGGGGAATGTCACCTCACTTGCGAGTCCCGGTACTATAGAATCAGCCAATGAGGGCGATAACATGCTTGCCTCGGCATACTCTTCCGGCGACCGTGGCGTTAACTTAAGCATGGTCTCATCGAGCATGTTAGGCGGCATCCAGGTGACAAAAGCGATTACTCCGGACATGGATGCATCCGTGCTCGGTGGCGTCGTGAACTTCACTCTGCGTGAAGCCACGACCCAAAGAGGCCAATTGCATCTCCTTGCACAGGGCGGATATGATAATCTGAAAAGTACTTACAACGATTACAAACTTGTCGCAACATATGAGCAGCGGTTCTTTGATGATAAGCTCGGGCTGTTTGCAGAGGGCGACGCCGAGCAACAGAACCTATCAGCCAACGAGCTTGGAGCAACCTATGGTTTCAATAGTCCTAAGTTGAACGTAGTGAACAAGACCTATCTGCAGTCCGTGACACTTGAAGACATTCCGAACACACAGAAACGATATGATGCAACTTTGACGATCGATTATCGGCTGCCCGAAGGCAAGGTCGGTCTAATGAACTTTTTCAGTTATGGAAATAATTACACTGTAACTCGCAGCGAATCCTTTAACCTCGTCAACGGGGGAAATAACCATATATACGGCATCCAGGCAGAACAGCAAAACATAACTGTGGCAACCAGCATACTCGATTTCCAAAAACAGGTTTCGGCATTCAACGTTCACTTGAAACTTTCCAATGCATTTTCTCAGACCCAGTTGCCTTATGTAGAGGAGTGGCATTTCTCGCAGGGGTTGCCGACCGGCTTCAGCACTTTGGCAGACCAGAGCCTCAGTCCACAACAGATTCCCGCATTGGCTCTTGATAGCTTGCAGATAACACAATTGTCCGGGTTGAAGCAGGCTTACAGCATTTTAAGACAAGACAATATGGGGGCTCAGCTCGACCTTGAAACCAGTATTAATTTCTCTAATCTCATTACCAGCGTACTGAAATTTGGCGGAGCGTTCAGATACACGAACAGATCTTACAATTATATGCAGGGTGACGGAAATAGCGGACCGAGTATAGTGGCGGGCATTGCCGAGCAGTTTCCATGGATGCGGTCAACGTTGAATACTTACGGAGCAATCCTTCCTCTCTTCGCCGACAACAGTTATAGCTACGGGAGCAATTTCCTGGGAGGAGGCTACAAAATGGGCCTCCCACTAAATCTTGGTCTTCTTGAACAGGTGCTGAATATTGCGAAGAGGGATGGTACTCTGGAAAATTGGTCTTTTGACGCTTTACAATCAGGCATAAACAACTACTGGGGACAGGAGTTTAGAAGTGCCGGTTATGGTATGATAACTGTGCATTTTGGTCCAGACTTGACTTTCCTCCCAGGCGTCAGATACCAGGTGTTACAGACAGATCTTGGAGCGCCGAGGGCCCTTTCACGTCTCGGTCCTGCTTCGAGATATTATTTTGCCCATTATGACACAACGATGAATCTGGCTCACGGATTCTGGCTGCCGATGGTCCATTTGATCTACGAGCCTGCTCCCTGGTTCCAGATTCACCTGGCATATACGAACACGATTAATTATCCAGATTACACCGATATTACCCCTGAGCTGGATGTCGGACAGAGTTCTGTCGACTACCATAACTATCTTCTAAAACCTGCGACCTCGGCAAACTACGATGCTATCGTCTCCTTCTATGATAATACACTGGGGCTGCTTTCGGTAGATGGCTTCTACAAGAGAATCAACAATTTCATTTTCGCCACGGGAGCAACTTATGTCATCAATGCTGCTCAGTATCCCGGCGTTCCCAGCTATGCGGAAGGCTACTCGTTGACGACTTCCATCAACGACCAGTACCCGGTCCATGATTATGGCTTCGAGGTTGACTGGCAGACCCACTTCTGGTATCTACCCGGGCCGCTCTCCGGCCTTATATTTAATGTGAATTATACACATGTTTATTCACAGGGGAAGTATCCATACACGTATCTCAACATTGTCCACCCCACCTATCCAGTGGTGATCGACACCGTTGTCACAAGCTTCAATGACCGGCTTCTCGATCAACCCAATGACATAGTGAATGTAACTCTCGGGTACGATCTGGGTGGTTTCGGTGCGCGTGTCTCAATGCTTTACAATGGGAACATTTTTTATCAATACAACTTCTGGCCTGAGCTGCGCTCGAACACTGCGCAATACCTCGAGTATGATGCTCAGGTCAAGCAGAACCTGCCGTGGGCGGGGCTCCAGGTTTATTTTGATTTGAACAACATCAATGGCGAGCCGGAAATACAGATCAATCAGGGCTCGAGCTTCCCGAGCGCAGCGAGTTATTATGGTATGACTGCAGATCTTGGAGTGAGAATGCAAATATGAAAGAGGTGTGTCACCCAATACTAAATTCCTTCCCATTCTCAAGACTGGCACCTGCCACGTGAACTGTTGACATCTCCCATGTTCTCCTTCAAAGCAGTAGCGAACTAACAACCTGCCACCTCGTTTCAAGTCTCCGTCTTACGTTAGCGGGCTGACGATGCTGACTGCTCCCCATCTTTGATCCAAATTGAATAAGAACAAAATCGTGGTTAATGTCAAGTGACTACTGTCCTTTGTCGTTCGATTAGGTTGATGAATTCCTCCGGCGTCTGGTAGTTCAGTGCACT
>JAJYIT010000022.1 GCA_021789975.1 Bacteroidota bacterium | reverse complement strand
GGCTTGGACACTCGGCAATCCAGTAGCCATCCTCACCTGGATATATGATTACCTGTCTCATGCGTCATTTTCCTCCCTTGTCTGCTAACACAAATATAATTCTCTTTAGGGTATTCTGCCACCCGCCGTGGCGTATAACGTCTGCGGGGATCACGTCGTCCCGCGCATCCTTTCTTGGGGTAATGTAATGAGCGCGCGATGAAGCGAGATCGATTCTATATAATAATCGAGCGTCGTGATACCCGCTGTTATGCGCCGTTACCAAATCGTTGCTCCCTGCTGAGTAGATAGTCAATTAAGTCCTTTGTAACACCGACGGGGCTCGCCCATATTTCGGCTCCGGAATATCTGAAGACTTGGAAGCCCTTGCTCTGTAGAATGCGATCTCTTTTGCGATCACGGGAAAAGGAATCTTTGTTGGAGTGATACTTGAATCCGTCGCACTCAACAATCAAGTTGAAACTCGGTTTGGACGGTATCCATACGTAGAAGTCGGGTCGGACATATGATTTGCCCACTCTTACTTCCTTGAAACTCGCTTGTGGCGTAACGTGGAACGCATTTCTCAGGTCATATTCTTGATACATCACTGCATGTGCGGAAACTGATGTCTTCTCGCCTTCAGAAAGCGTGTCGATCTTGTTTACCCAATCCACGAAGCCGAACACATTCGGGTCTTGAACGCGCCTCTGGTATTCTTGCCGTAGCTTAGTTACTACCTCATCCATCTCCCTGTAAGTCTTCACTGCCATGTCGATAGAATCGGACTTGGAAGTGAAGATCAGGGTGGGCCCTGTGGGTAAGGCGCATAGCACAAGAGAGGTCATGAAGACTTTCTCAATAGGTGATTGTGCATTGTCATGAATATGCTCAATGTTGTTTCGGATAACGATCTGGTGCCAATCTTTGAGAAGCAAGCCCACTTCATCAGCATCGTCTGCGTGAGAATGAGCCTCGTCAACAAGGCGGATAGCAAGAGCCAATGCTACATTCTTATCAGCAAGAGCGTCTCTTAATCCGACTAAAGTATTTCTAATATCCGATCCCATGCTTCATTAGTTGGGTAATGGCGCATAACGTCTTCAAAAACGTATGCCGTTTTTTCTGATCTCCCTGTATGAAATGCGACGCTCATTTCGTTTTCTTGCCCTTAGTCTGTACGATCCACTCAATTGGACTCCGAATCAGCCCCACATCCTTCCTACTCACATGTGTATAAATCTCTGTCGTGCTAACCCTCGAATGTCCAAGTAACTTCTGTATGAACTTTATGTCCGTTCCCTGTTCCAGCAGGTGCGTCGCGAACGCGTGACGTAATGAATGAATTGAAACGTCTTTCGAAATTCCAGCCTTCCTGGCGGCCTTATCAAAGACCCTTTCTGCGCTCCTCACCGAATAAGGCTTCCCCCTTTCCTGGCCCTCGAAAAGCCACTTCTCCGGCCTATATACCCTCCAGTAGTCCCGCAACCCGGCCAGAACAACCTCCGAAAGAATCGTGTACCGATCCTTTCTACCCTTAGCACTACGAATATGAATCATCATTCGGTCACCGTCAATGTCGCAGGGCCTAAGTCGAACCACCTCCCCCACTCTTAGGCCCGCTGAATAAACGAGCATCAACATTATTCTGTGCTTGAAATTCGTCAACGAATCAAATACGCCTTTCACTTCTTCAAGCGAAAGGACTACCGGGAGTTTGTATTCCCTTAAAGGTCGCGGGATCCCCTCAAGCGCGAATGGGCGCTTGTATAACTCTGCATACATGAACTTAATCGCGCTCATCACCTGACCGATTGTCCCCGCCGACATTCTCTTTTCCTGGACCAAGTGAATGAGGTATTTTCGAACGTCTTCGACCTCAAGCTCCCTCGGATGCTTCGGAGCAAAATACTTCGCGAAGTCCTTGATGTGACTACGGTACGATTTGAAAGTCTTGTAAGAATAGTTCCTGAGCTTCAACTCATCGTACAAGGCATCAAATAGTCCTTGCGCCTTTCTCAAGCCACTCTGTGCACTATCTGTCTGCAAAGCTCCGTTCACCTTTTCCCGTCCGCTGACTGCCATAAATCTAACTCTCCTTCCTTTTCCTGTCAACCTGGCGATTTGCACGGGTGACCCGAAGTTTCGAAGAGGAGCCTCCGCTCCCCCCGGAGCCTGTCTCGGTCCCGTCCAAACCAACCCCGTTTAGCAGGCAATTGGCATCCCTTCCTTCGTGATCAAGTCTGCTCAATCCATGACCGGCATCGGCTATCAACTGACCGATCCCGGTTCCCCGGTAATCAACACCGCATCCCTGGTAACCGACCTTGGTTCCCCGTCAACCGGTTCCGGTTCCTGATTAATCGAATTCGGTTGCCAATTGACCAACGCCGGTTCCCGATTGATCGAAACCGCTCACGGACCAACCGGTTCCGGTTACCAGGTGACCAATGCCGGTTCCTGCGTAATCAAATTTGGGCCAAAAACAAGGTTTTGCAGTCGGGGAGGCGGCGAAGCCTCCCCAACCACGTTTTCTCGCCACTGTAGGCGATTCCGCAGAGTATCGGCTATTAGCCTACTTCTGGGGAGACGGCATAGGCTGGGAGGAACCGCTTGATTTGCGGACGAACCTTTTACCATACTCGTCCATCAGCTCTTCCAGCCCTTCCATCGCGATCCCCAAGCTGGTTCCCAGTCGGTAAATCACCAGAGCCGCGGAATAGGCATCGACCGACACGGCTTCGCGGGTATTGTCCACCAGTTCAGCCAGCGACGTCAACGCCTGCTCTACTTTGATCAATTGCTCCCAGAGGTTGACGTCCTTCTGCATTTCGTCAACCTTGAAGTCACCCGGAAGCATCCCCGGATGTTGCAGTGCAACCTGAAGCATCCCCTTACTCCATGGCTGTGCGGCGTTATCGATCCGGACATGCCTCTTCCTCTCCTCTTTGGTGGTCCCGATGAGGAAAGGAAGCTTGGCCTTGGCCGCGGCTATGGAGTCCATGATGCCGGTTAGGTTCTCATCTGTGAGAACTGCACTTACGAGATTCGGCAGAGCCATATACACCTCTCTCATTTACTGTGTGAAGCACCGCAGGCACCGATCCGAAACCGGCACTGCGCTTTTCTATCGAAATGTCCCGCACCCGGATTGTCTCTTCGGGCCGGACTATTTCACCAAAGATTAAACCGCCGCCACATCAACGCTGCGGACCTTGACTGCGCATCTACGTTATCTACTGCAAATGGAATTGTGCTGCGGATTTGGACCGGCTTGCCCGGCAATGGTGCAGGTACTCTACTGAATCACGGCAAGTTCGTTCTGCGGATCTACCCTTGTGCTTGCCGCCCTCTCTAAGATGTCTTAGACCCTCGCGGCGAAGGCAATATATCAACTATCCTGGTGCATATCAACAAGAAAATGAAAATGCGGTTATCGGCTCACTGTGTGTATTGCGCTTTCCCTGCCTTCTTCGCCGCAAGATACACACCCATTATGTACTGTGCCACGTTGTTCACTTCCTGCGGCTTGAGCGGCTGTTTCGGCATCGGCGGATACCCTGGCACAGCCTGGTATGGATTTGAAATGAAATCTTCGAGTGAATCCATCTTCCCGACGAAATGCGGAAGCGTCATAAAGTACGGCGGTCCGACCTTCTTAGTATTGAACATGTGGCATGCGCTGCAAATGTTGTTGTAGATTTCTACGCCGGACATGACCGGCGCAACGGTGCCCGGACTGAGCGATGCAAGCATAGTCTGGTACCTGGTCGCAAGCCGCTGGTCCTGCCCCTGGGTAGCATAGTGGAACGCTATCTCGTCTTTCGCAGCCCAGGCAAGAACGAGGAGAACCACCCCGATGAATGCGTAACTTCCGAGGTACACGTTTGCCTCTTTCAACATGGAATAAAAGAGAAGCATTACGAGGAGAGCGATAAACATCGCGATGCAAGCGATCACAAACGTCATGTTGGATACACCGCTCTGCGGCAGGTTCTGTATCTGGAAGAAGATCAATATCGGTTCCAGTGCTGCCGCCGTAATTCCCACCGGAAGGGTGTACCTTTTCACGAAAGCCCTGTAAGAGGTATCCGCAGTAAGGGCAATTCCCTTCTCCCACCTGAAGAAGAAGAACAGCACAGACGCGCTTGTAATGACAAGGGCTGCGATAATGAAATCGATCAGGCTCCAGATCGCATCTCCCGAGAACACCACGGATGCGAAAACCGGATGCGACCACCGAGCGGGAGTAAGTACGAGCCTCGTCGTTCCAACAAACAACCAGGTGCCGATCAATAGCAGGATTGCACTTCGTCTTCCTCCCCGTCTCCTTACAGCCACCGCCGACCGCTCGAACTTATCGACTTCCTCGGCTATCTCAGGCATCACCGAAGCGCCGGTTGCCGACGCGAGACTCCTGAATGTGCTGTAAATGGAATCGAAGTGGAAAGATTTTTTGTACGAATAGAGAAAATAAAAACCCACAAAGTAGAATATCGCGGAGGCAGTCAGGTAACCGGCGGCACCGATTCGCATCCCATAGAGGAGCTGGACATAAATCAGCACCAATGCGATAAGAGGAAGCACTCCCAGGGCAAGAATTACACCCTTACCCGGCGCAGCGAGGTCTGCCAAATCTTTTGCAAACTTCGAAAAGTTCTTATCACCCCTCTTTCTTCCCAACCATTCTGCAACCGCGGCCGATGTCGATGCTACCAGCGCAATACTCGCATATATGACGAAGAGAAGAGTGACTATCACAAGGAGAACTCTCAACAACTCTATGTGTTCAGCAGATTCGGGAATCGCAAGCCTGTCCAGAAAATTCATTCTTAAGTGATCCTCTATATCTTCTTGATTAATAAATCGACCATGACGACCAGCGTGATCGCCAGAACGTACACATTGATTTTCAGAAACGCCGATTTCAATCTACGCCGGTCGGAATTGCGATAAATGATCTCGTATGTCGCGAAGAGGAGCCACACTCCGAGCCCGATCACTATCATTTGCGGGAAAATGTTTTCGACCACTCGCGAAGTCAAAAGGAAGACAGAGCTCAATGCAAGTGCTGCGGTCAATGAAAAGATCAGTACCCCGATCGACTTTGCACCGTAGAAACTTCGCAGAGTAGGAAAGCCGGCTCGCCTGTAATCGGAATCGTATAATTCCATCAGAAGCCAAAAGTGCGGAATCTGCCAGATGAAAAAGAACGCCGCCACTGCCAGCAGCCGCGGATCAGTAAGCCTTCCGCCCGCTGCAGCCCAGCCCGCCATTACGGGTAAGGACCCGACAAACGAGCCGGGAATAACAGCGTAAGGTGTAGCCTTCTTTAACGGCGTATAGACGATGTTGTATGAGACGAATGCAAGCCATGAGAGTAGCAGTGTCTCTGAATTAGCCGAGAACAGTATGGTCGCAGAGCCTGCGAGCGCAAGGACCGAAATGAAAACAAGTACCGACGCCGGACTCATGATTCCCGCCGGCAAAGGCCTTCTGTTCGTCCGGTGCATCAGGCTGTCCGTATATCTCTCCTGGTAGTGGTTCGTAGCGGCAGATGCGCACGACAACAGGAAAATCCCGAGCACGGGAAGAATCATCGAAACGGAAAGATCGCCTGTTGCGACAACGTATCCGAAGACGGCAGACATACCGACGAAAAAAGTAATGCGGATCTTTATCAGATCAAGAATGGCGTTGGCCAGAATACCAGCACCAAGGCGATGTCTCCTTCCTTCGAGCGCAACTGCAGACGAATGCGAAAACGAAATCGGCCCGTGCTGTACCATCTTAGTTTTCAAATCCACTCTATTCACCCTTGTAGTCTCTTGACTCGCTGTTTTACTCTCTTTGTCATTCCCGCACCCTTATGGCTTTCCCGTGATCGCATCGCTTATTTCTTCGGACGACAATCCACTGTTCAACCATTTGTCAAACTTATCCTTCGGCAGTACGATAAGTCGCGTCATCATCAACGCATGATCCAACCCGCAGTACTGACTGCAGGTGATCTCGTAGTTGCCGATTTTCTCAGGATATAGCATGAGGTATCTCACCCTGCCTGGAATGACGTCCTGCTTTTCCCTGAACGCCGGTATGTAGAAACCGTGAATCACATCGACGGAGCTGAGAAGACATTTTATCGGTCTCCCCTGCGGTAGAAAGAGCGTGTCCGCCGTCTTTCCGTTCATGTACTGAAAATTCCATTCCCACTGTCTCGCGATCACCTTGACATCCATCGCATTCTTAGGAACGACGCGGGTCTGGATATACCCTGTCCATCCGAGATAGAACATGAAGAGAACCAAAACCACAGGGACGGCAGTCCAGATTACTTCGAGCGGAACATTGCCATGAATGTTGACCGCGCGCGGGTGGCGCTTCTTGTTATAAAGGAATACAAACAGGAACATCGTGCCGACGACAATGACGAAGAGTATAATGTCGGTCACGATGATGAAGCGCGCGACGTCATCGACTGCCCTCGCGTGATGTTGAACAGCCGGAAGTAATGCGCCGAGAAAAGACATACCTAATTCATCTCCTAAAATACACGTCGGAAAAAGTCAGCAGGAATATGACGCAGATAGTGAAACCCGCGATTGCCAGGAAGACTTTGAATATCTTGTCTTCAAATTTTACATGCATGAAATAATTCACAACAAGGGAAGCCTTCGTGAGCGCAATAAGGAGGGCGATCACAAGCGTAAAAGCGGCAAAGTTGAATCCGGCAACTACAGCCGTCAGGCTCGTCAGCGCTATCAGGCCGAGCCACACGACAACGTACAATCCGTAGCTGATCGGTTCCTGTTTATCCTCGCCGCTATGGCCCTCAACAATTATGTTCGATTCCGTCGATTCCATTTATAAATCCTCAGTTGATCAGGTAAAAGAGAGGGAACAAGAAAATCCAGATGATGTCGACAAGGTGCCAGTAAAGACCTGCATTCTCGAGCTTGACGTAGTCATCTTTTGTTATCTTGTTTCGCAGAATGAACACGAGCATGAAAGTCAATATTATCATCCCGGCGAAAACATGAAGTGCGTGAAGACCCGTCATGGTATAGTACAATCCGAAGAAGAGTATCTCGCCGTTACTTTTCTTGAGAAGCGACGGAGAGCCCGGATAGATGCCTTTTCTGATCTCTATTGACCATTCGAAGCCTTTGACGATAAGAAACGCCAACCCAAACCCGATCGTCGAGCTGAGAAACGTGACCGACAGCCATTTCTTGCCTCTCTGTATGGCTCCGATGGCAAGCACCATAGTTAAACTGCTCGTTAGAAGGATCATCGTGTTAACGGTCCCGAACATGGTGTGCGTTTCCATGCCGCCCCTGTGGAATCCCGCCGTATGTTGATACCGGTACACCGCATAAACCAAAAACAGTCCGGCGAAAAGGAGCAGTTCCGTCAGTAGAAAGATCCACATTCCCATCTTCGCACCAAGGACATCCTTATGCTTATGTTCGGCCGCGCCGTGACTCAAAGCTTCCGGGGGTCGTTCCGCAATTTCACTCAATGTGCCTTCTCCATTCCAAGATTCCACTATTCCATTTTTCCAAGGGTCTATTTCGCCACCGGAACAGGTTCAGCTACAAATCCGGGTTCAGCCTCAGGATGATAGTATGGTTCGTGAGTCACGACCGGGACATGCTCGAAATTCTCGGTCGGCGGGATTGAGGGGATGCTCCATTCGAGCGTTGTACCGCCCCACGGATTTGCGCCGCATTTTTCTCCTTTGAAAATGCCGCGGATCAGATTCCAGAACATAATTATCAGCCCGGTGATAAGTACCCAGGAGCCGACCATCGAAATATGCTGGAGCAGCTCGTATTTCGGAAGGTACGTGAAATATCTTCTCGGCATTCCCTCATATCCGAGCAGCAGCATCGGGAAGTAAAGCATATTGAAGCCGACGAAGAGTATGCCGAGGGCCCAGTTCGCCACCTTCTTGTTGTACATCCTTCCGAACATCTTCGGAAGCCAATAATGAAGGGCCCCGAAAAATATAAACACCCCTCCGCCGAAGATGATGTAATGGAAATGTCCGACCACAAAGTATGTTCCAGTGAGGTGAACGTCGGTCGCCAGCGAACCGAGTATCAATCCAGTAAGACCACCGATGGAGAAAAGAATTATGAATGCCATCAGGAAAAGGAACGGCGGCTGAAGATCGATGGATCCTTTGTACATGGTGGCAACCCAGTTGAACACTTTTATGCCGCTCGGTATGGCAACCAGGAATGTGAGCAGCGAGAAGACGAACTGTGCAGTCTGCGTCTCACCTGCCACGAACATGTGATGTCCCCAAACCAGGTAGCCGATGAACGCGATGGCGAGGCTCGACATCGCGACCATCTTGTATCCGAATATGGTACGATGAGAAAACGTCGCGACGATCTCTGAAACGACGCCCATCGGCGGAAGTATCATGATATAAACTGCAGGGTGTGAGTATATCCAAAACAAATGCTGGTACAGAACCGGATCACCTCCGAGTGCAGGATTGAAAATCCCGACGTGAAATACTCTCTCTATCGCAATGAGCAAAAGTGTAATCGCAAGCACCGGGGTAGCTATCACCTGGATCCATCCGTTGGCGTACAGCGCCCAGACGAAGAGCGGCATCCTGAACCAGCTCATGCCGGGGGCCCGCATCCTGTGGATCGTCGTCAGGAAATTCAGACCGGTCAGAATCGATGAAAAGCCGAGAACGAAAACGCCGAACACTGCCAATGTCACGTTCGTAGCTGTGCGAATGCTGTAAGGTACATAAAATGTCCAACCGGTGTCGGGGAGCCCGCGCCAGAAAAGCGAGCACAGCACGATTATCGCTCCGGTTACGTATAAGTACCATGACAGCAGATTGATCCTCGGGAATGCAACGTCCTTCGCACCGATCTGGATGGGAAGGAAGAAATTTCCCAATGTTGCCGGGATTCCGGGAATTACAAACATGAACATCATTATCACGCCGTGAAGCGTGAAAAGTGCATTGTATTGTTGCGCGTCGAATATTTTACCCTGCGGGCCGGGCACAAGCATCTCAAGCCGCATGAGGAAGCCAAGCGAAACCCCGACCGCAAAGAATGTGAAGATCGAAATCATGTACAAGATACCGATCCTCTTGTGGTCAGTCGAGAGAATCCACGCAAGGATTCCTTTGTGCTTACCCGTGTTCTCTAAATAATTATGAGACGCGCCGTTCGGAGATGCACCTAATCCTCCGGGCTCGATTGCAATCTCTGCCATCAGCTCATCTCCTTTTGATTCTTAACGAATTTTTTAGTCGATCTTAAGAATACTATGAAGCCGGCAGTGAACACCGTCGTACTTATTCCGACAACCCACAGGATATTGAAGACCAGGTGATCCCCTGCCGGGGTATGGCTGAAGCATACGCAAAGAAGCGCACTTATGATTTGTTCCGGCGTCCCCTGCTTTGCCTCCATTATTGCCATGTTCAAATCGACCGGCGCGAAGCTGGTCCCTTCGATGTATCTGATTATCTTTCCTGTTTTATCCACCACAATGAGAGCCGTAGGATGTATGAACATTCCGTCCTTCTCTCTTTTGAAGTAAAATCCTAAAGCATCAGTGAGCGTGTAAATGTTCGTGCTGTCCCCCGTAAGAAATCTCCACGCAGTGGCAGGGATCGGACGCGTCATCTGTCCCCAGAATTCGTCTTTCTTCGCCGACGCGATCTCCGGTGTATCGGCAGTGTTGAAGCTGACCGATGCAAAGTTGAAGTCCTTGCCGGGTACTTGCGAAACATTATCGAGAACTTTTGCCACGCTTCCCAGTACTATGTCGCAGAGATTTGGACATTCAAAGTATCCCATATCTATTACAAGCGGCTTTCCGTCGGCAACCTGGCTGAGCGTAATTGCCCTTCCATTCTCGTCTTTGAAAACCAGGTTCATCGGTATCTGATCACCAAGCTTCTCATCGATTGCAGCGCCGGTTATTTTCGGATTCATTTTCATTTGCATTTGTGAGGCGCTCGCGGCGTTGACGAAACCGAGGACAAGCCCGGCAGCAATTAGAACCATCGCGAGGAACGACGGCCGTGCGCTCTTGCAAGATTGTTTGAAACTATTGTCATTCAACTTCAACTGGGTACTCCGTTGCCCTTTCGCGGCTTCTTCTTCGCCCTCAAAAAGAACAGGAAGCCGACCACGAACACCATCGTTCCGACGCCGCCATACCGTAAGATGGAGTCTGTTAATTTGTAACCGGCGGGATCATGGCTGAAACACATTTTCGGCGACGAGCTTATTATCTGTTCCGGAGTACCGGCAACGGCTTCGTCGAGGGCCATCTTCACGTCGGCAAGCGCGAAGTTCGTTCCCTGGATATATCTTATGATCTTTCCATTCTTGTCGACAACTATCAGTGCTGTCGGGTGGATGAACATCCCTCTCCTGTCTCTCATAAAATAGAAGCCGAGCGCGTTTGTCAAGGCATGGATGTTCGTACTGTCGCCGGTGAGAAATCTCCATGAGCTCGCATGAGAAGAGATCGACATCGATCCCCAGAATTGCTCTTTCTTCTTCATCGCATCGGCGGGTTTGTCCGCAGGATTGAAACTAACCGTAGCAATGTTGAAGTCCCGTCCGAGCACTTTCGATGACATGTTGTCGACAATCGTCTTTATCCCACCAATCACGACATCGCATATCCCCGGACATTCAAAATAAGCCATGTCGACAATTAGAGGTTTGCCGTCGGCCACCTGTCTCAGCGAAATATTGCGACCTTGCGAATCTTTGAAAACCAGATCCATCGGAATCTTCTTCCCGAGTCGTTCAACGATTCCAACTTTCACGCGACCTTGATTTGCCTCTTCTGCTTTCAAGCCTTGAAGAAGAAACAACGACATAACCGCAATGATGCAAAGACACACCGACAACGACGAAAGCACTTTGCGCGTTAGTGTCTTTTCAGTAGCACTCTTTTGCACTGAATTTATCCTTAAGGTCCTACCCATTTTCAGTTGCTATGTTTCGCTTTGAAAAAAGGTTTTTCAAATAATTATAAAGAGTCTGCCAATCTCGAGAACTCAATTGTGAAACTTTCGGATCGAAACCATTCTGAACTGCGTCCGATGTTAGTACTGTAACAAAATCGGATAGGTCATTGCTCCAGTCGTCTGACGAAGAAAGGACCGTCAGAGCGCGGCGTCTATCCAGCACAACACTCCGAAACAGCTTTGCGCCGGCACTTGAGGTATCTTGTTCGATAAGCATCCCGGCAATTTCTTCCTCTTTTGCCAGTGGCACCGCAGATTGTTCAATACTCTTCATTGCCTGAGCCACAGGGATAGGCGCTGCCGGGGCACTGCTCGGTCCTGATGCAGGTGAGGCCAGGTGGTAAGTCTTCACCATCTTCTCAAGCTGTGCGGGAGTATCTTTCGGGAAGTCTCCGAAATTGGCCCTGATGTAATCTATGATGTCGAGTCTGTCACTCGAAGAGAGGGCAGATGAGAATGAAACCATCGCGCTCCCAGGTATTCCTTCGGAGACTGTCTTGAACATGTCTGAGAGCAGCCTGCCATTCACCCAGCCTTTTGTTGAGTGGTAATCCCTCGGTTTGGGGTTCAACGTCGCTGCGGCGGGACCGTCCCCTTTACCGTCCATACCATGACATGGAGCGCAGTCGACTCCAAACATCTTTTCCCCATTCTCCAATTGCGAATTCGTGGGTGTAAGGAGTGAAGTAATGGTCACCTTAGGCCCAAGATTACTGGACGGCGGCGCCGGTGGTGTGCTGCCAATTGGCATGAAGAAAGTAGAATCTATAGCAAGATCCGGCTTAATAGAATTCCTGTTCACCATGTTCTCTCTGTCGACATATAGCAGCCCGAGCGCGATAAGAACACTGACGAAATAGACATAGAACAACGGCGAAAGCCAGACGTTCCGCACGAAGAACGACTTTTTCTCTTGATTTGGATTCTGGTTGCTATCTTCCATGGTCCACCTTACTCAATTGCGGTCTTCCGCGGCTATCAAGCATATCCGCTTCTCTCAAAATGTAGTCCTCTGATTCCTTATACATACGGTTGTCTTCCACCGCTTTCATAAGACTCTTCTTTCTCGCTCATGTATCTTTAAGATTCCTTTTAAAGATGGAACTCCAGTCCACGTTCTAATTTCGGATCTCCGATCGGCACCATGTTATTCTTCTTCGCCTTCCAGGCAAAGACTGCCAGGACAATTCCTGCCGACAAAAATAGGAACGCAATCTCGCCGAGACCGAATACCGCTCTGCTTGAACTGTACTCCGGCATCGTCAACCAGTATATGTCGATGGCATGCGCAACGAGGAGCCACACTGATACGAATACAAGTCGGCGCGGATTAAGTTTTGCTGCCCTTGATACAAGCATAAAAAACGGGATAAGAAATTCAGCGAGGGCGAGGACGATTGAGACAACGGCCCAGCTTCCATGCATTCTGGGGATGTACCATGAAGTCTCCTCTTTTAAATTCCCGTACCATTGCAGCATGAACTGGCTGAATGCTATGTAAGCCCAGAAATTGATGAAGGCAAACAGGAATGCGCCCAGATTGTAGTAATGATCAGGCGTCAACTTTACCGGGAATCGGTCCTTTTCGTTGAGTTTGACTATTAGCAGGGTCCCAAATGCCATCGCTCCGAGCGCGGCACCCGCGAAAACATAAACGGCAAACACGGTCGAAGTCCAGTCGGGCGCTAAACTCATCAGCCAGTCAACCGTGAACAGAGTCAGGGTGATTGCAAATACCGGCATAAATCCGGCGGAGAGGTTCACGTTCCTCTTGGTCAATCTCTGGTCACGCGTCGTGTCCTGGAGTTTCGAGTTCCTGACAATCAAAAAGTAGAACAAGCACCAAACTCCAATGACGAGTATGGTCCTTATGATGAAGAAAGGAATGTTGAGATAGGGTGCCCTCACAAGCATCGTGGGGTCAGTTGCGAACAGGCTCTTGTGCGTCCATGCAAATATGCTATGAAGATTAAAGAGAAGCGGAAACACAAGTATGAAGAGAAAAGGAATGACACCGGCCATGAATTCAAAAGGCCTGCGAAGCACCGTGCTCCAGACAGCGGAGCTGACATATTCCGTACCGACCCAGAACAATGCCCCCGTACCGATTGTAGCCACGTAAGTCAACGTCATTATGAGCGAGAAGGATGCATGCTTTACGTTGATTGCAAACGCAACCAGCATCAACACTACTCCGATGATAAGCAAACTCCACCCCACGCTTGAGTATGAAGTTGGCACTCCCTTTAATTTCGATGCATCAATTTGTTCGCTTCTGCTCATTTTGCTTCCGGACCATTTGGGTTTTGCGCTTTCTGGAGTGCGCGGATGTACCAGACAATTGCCCACCTTTCCTTGCGTGGTATCTGTCTTGCGTAAGAAGGCATTACCCCTTGAAAGCCGTTTGTGATTACGTTGTAATACAAGCCGTCCGGGGCAAGCCTGAGAGAGTCCGTGTGAAGACTCGGCGGACTCGGAAATTGTCCCTGCAATCTGCTGTTGCCATCAGCGAAATAACCGTGACAGGGACTGCAGTAAGTATTGAAATCTCTCTGGCCCACTTCCATGACATGAGGAGACGGAAGCACCGGGTTCACCAGATACTTTTCTGCCGCCGCAAGATTGTCGCTTACAGTGATCGGATCAGGGAGATGTCCTCGTGCAACCGTGCCCGTTACCGGCGGCCTCATTCCGATCCCGTCGGAATAGAATCTACTCCGGGATTCAGGATTGACCTTGAATTGTGCATTCAAAGAGCTCCATGGCCTAATCAGGAGCATTTTGTTCAAAGCCAGGTATGTCGTCGCTGAAGAAACGACCGCGACCACAACTATTGCCGCGATGAATTTCGGATCGAGCACTTTCTGTTTGAGACTTATATCGACCGGTTCGTCGTAAACCGAGTCCACACTCTCCGCACCGAGGTCCTCGAGAAATCGCCTTGTTTCAGTTTCATTAAACCCTGGATCATCAGATTCAATACAGATCCCGAATTTATCCTTCGATACCTTCTTCATGAATTCCGTGTCATGGAGCGGATGACTGTTTCGCGGCAACTTTAGCCAGACAACTAACAGGGCAATCACAGTCGACACGGCCCCGAAGAGAACCGTCATTTCGAACATGAGCGGGACATAATCCGGCCAGGCAAAATAGGGCTTGCCTCCTATGGCCAGAGGAAAATCGACAGAGTTGGTCCACCATGTGAACAGGACAAGCAAGACGGCTCCGCTAAGTCCGGCGACCAACGTAACAAAGGGAATCCTTGTGCGCTTCAACCGCATCGCACTATCGAGACCGTGTATCGGATAAGAACTGTAGGAATCGTATTTCGTGAAACCTCGACCGGCTACAGCGCGAGCCGCAGCCACAACCTTCTCAGGAGTATCGAAGATTGCTGCCAGACCGTAAAGACGCTTCTCACTCATGTCCGGCTCCGAAATTATGGTGAGGATGCGCACCTTCGGTGACTCCCTTGAGTTCAGACATCGAGACAACAGGCAGCGTGCGTGAGAAAAGAAGTACCAGCGTGAAGAATAGACCAAATACACCGATGAGGATCCCAAAATCAAAGATAGTCGGTGTGTAGATGTGCCATGATGAGGGGAGGAAGTCTCTGTAAAGAGAAGTGACGATTATGATGTACCTTTCGAGCCACATCCCGACATTGATTAGCAGAGATATAACGAATAAGACCGCCACATTCCTTCGCACTTTCTTAGACCAGAGCAGTTGGGGAATCAATACGTTGCATGCGATCATCACCCAGAATCCAATCGCATAGTGTCCGGTTGCGCGAGCTACGACGGTATACCAGTCAAACGGACTTCCACTATACCAGGCGATGAAAGGTTCCATCAGGTAAGCATAAGCGACCATCATGCTGGTTAGAAGTGTGACCTTGGCCATCTTGTCCAGATGGTCCTTGGTTATGATGTATTCGAGATTGAACACTTTCCTAATGATGATAAGGACTGTCAGAACCATCCCGAAGCCTGAGAAAATAGCACCAGCGACAAAGTAGGGTGGGAATATCGTCGTGTGCCAGCCAGGAAGAATTGAAACGGCGAAATCGAAACTTACGATGCTGTGAACGGAAAGTACCAGCGGCGTAGCGAGACCTGCCAGAATCACATACACCTTCTCGTAATGTTGCCACTGTCTGTTCGCGTGTCTCCAGCCGAGACTCAAAATTGAGTAAATCATCTTCTTAACTTTGCTCGTCGTTCTGTCACGCATCATTGCAAGATCCGGAATCAGGCCGATGTACCAAAACATGAGAGACACAGTGAAATAAGTCGACACAGCAAACACATCCCACACGAGAGGCGAATTCCAGTTGACCCAGAGTCCATGCTGGTTCGGGACGGGGATGATGAATAAAGCGTACCAGGGTCTACCGAGGTGAATCAGAGGGAAGATTCCGGCGCACATGACTGCGAAAATGGTCATGGCTTCCGCCGCTCTTGCGATTCCAGTGCGCCAGCGTTGCCGGAAAAGAAAGAGGATTGCCGAAATGAGAGTCCCTGCGTGACCGATACCAATCCAAAACACAAAGTTTGTAATGTCAAACGCCCACCCGACAGGAATGTTGTTCCCCCACATTCCGATGCCGTAGTATAAAGTGTAGCCGAGCGCCACCGCACCAATCAACAGCATAGTGAGCGTCACCGACAGCGCCGCGAAATACTTCTTCGAGGGCCACCTTTCTGTTGGAAGGGCAATCGAGTCGTTGATCTTTGCGAGCGACGGATTGCCTTCTACGAGCGGCGGAGTTACGGAGTAGTCGATCACTTCTTCGGTAGTCGCAGATGACAAGGTTCTTCTCCTCTTAGATATTTCTCAGCTTTGCCAGGTATGTAATGTTCGGGCGAGTATCGAGCTCTTCGAGAACGTAATAACCAAGAGGATGCTCTCTCAGCTTCGCGATTTCCTGGGACGAATCAAGATAATTTCCAAATGTTATCGCGTTAGCCGGGCAAGCCTCCTGGCAAGCCGTCACAATTCCGGCACCGGTAAATGGTTTGCCATTCTGTTGCGCTTCCTGACGACCAAACATGATCCTTTGGATGCAGAAAGTGCATTTTTCCATGACGCCGCGTGAACGCACAGTTACTTCAGGATTGTTTACCATCTCGACCGGCTCCCTTGCGAAGTAGCCGCCGTCGAAACTGTAACGATAGTTAAAGAAATTAAACCTGCGGACTTTGTATGGACAGTTGTTGGAACAGTATCTCGTCCCGATGCACCGATTGTAGACCATCATGTTGAGACCATCGGGACTGTGAGTAGTTGCACCTACCGGGCAGACATTCTCGCAAGGAGCATCGTCGCACTGCTGGCAAAGCATCGGCTGAAGACTGATCGTAACTTCGGACGGATTACCTGCATAATACCTGTCAATCCTTATCCATGCCATCTCACGACTTACTTTAACCTGCTCCTTCCCGACAACCGGAGTGTTGTTTTCGACTTCGCAAGAAATCACGCAAGCGCTGCATCCGGTACACTTGTTCAGATCAATAGACATTCCCCATTTGACGCCTTCGTATTCAAACTTCTTGTAAACTGTCGTTGGTTTATCTATGGCAGTCTGCTCCCTGATGAAGCTTGGATTTGTCTCATACTGCTCGACTGTACCTTCTTGTACGATGTCGCGCGTGAATTGCATGTCGCGCGTAATCGGCTCGGTAATGAAGTCGTGCTCCATCGTCGTCACGACCAGATAGCTTCCGGCGGTTTTCGCAACTGTTCCACCGTTGTATAGCCACTGACTTACTGAGGGCGTTTTGCTCAGCAATACATTGACGTCAACTCCCACATCCGTCCCGACCGTTCCGGCATTGGTCCTGCCATAGCCGAGATCAACCGCGATAACCTTGTCCGCCATTCCGGGCTGAATGTAAACCGGCAGCTTTTGCGAGCGATTACCGATCTTAATCTCGATAAGGTCATTGAAACTGACGCCGAGCTCCTTAGCAGTCGCATCAGAAATTGAGGCGAAGTTGTCCCACACGGCTTTTGTCACAGGCTGTGGGAGCTCCTGAAGCCACCCGTTGTTCGCGAACTCGCCGTCGCCGATCGCGTAACTCTCATCGAGCAGGATGGAAAAGCCCTCGGGCTTTGGAGGCGGGGTTACCGATTTGAATGCCTCGGCGTTGAAATTACCAGACCCTTCCGGCTTTTCATCGTACGTCACAACGCCATCCTCAAGAGCGCTGTACCAGAACATCTTCGGATCAACCGCAGGCTTAAGATCGGAGTATACTTCCTTCTGCCAGCGGTTCTTGAGATATTCATAGTACATTGTATCATGGTACGCATCGTCACTGCCGGTAGTCCACGTAAGAACAATTGCCTCTTTTTGGCGCGTTGTATAAAGCGGGTATATAACCGGCTGTTGGAGGCTGAACAAACCGGTCCTGTTCTTGAAGTCATTCCACGATTCGAGATCATGATTTATCGGCATTACCCACGATGACCAAACTGACGTCTCATTCTCCCACTTCCCAAGCGTTACCGACGTCGGCACTCGTACCATCGCCTCTTTGTATCCGAAATCGGGTGCAAAGTGAAAGACAGGATTCGTCTCGTAGTGGATCACGACGCCGACCTGACCGGAATTCATCCGACTTATGAGTCCTTCAAATTCCTGAGGAGTCGAGTACGGTAGCAACTGGACACGGGCCTGGTCTGTCCGGTATAGAGCAATACCGCCGATCACTTCGTTCAGAAGATTCACGGCAATATGTACCGGCTCGGGCAATCTGTGACCCGCATAGACGATTGCAGCATTCTTGCTTCTCAGGATATATGAAACCATGTTGTCGAGGACAGATCTCTCGATATTGTTCCGCTTCGCAAAATCCTCTAAAGAAAAACTCCCGAGCTGGCTGACTATTTCCCTGTCAAGCGCAAACCTCGACAGGTTTCTTTTTACGATGAACTCGTTGAGAAGGGACATAACAAAATTGAACTGCTCTTCCGGCCGCAGTTTCAGTCTGGTGTCCGCGTTCATGCCTGTCAGACTCATTCCTGCTTCTGCAACTGCAAGCCGGCTGAACTTTTTCAGGTTCTCATTGTTTCTGGTGGAAGCATACATCCGCATCTGTTCCACCATGTTGCCGTCCTTGGCGAGGAAATCGGCCTCAAGAGCGAGGATAAATTTCGCTTTGTCCCAGCTTATCAGCGGATACTGATCTGTACCATAACACTTCTTCCAGGCTGAGTTCCTGTTCACGTCAGTCACGAGCTCATAGGAATAGAATTTCGTCGTGGGATACTTCGCAGCAAATTCATCAAGCACTTTCTTTGCAGTGGGAGAGAGAACCGTCTTCGCGACAACCGCGATCTCTTTGCCTCCTGATGCCGCAGCATTTAGCGCTTTTATCACAGCGTCATTCGAATTGTCCCAGCTTGCAGGAACAAAGCCATGCCCGGTGTTTCGAAGCGGCTGTCGAAGTCTTTCCGGATCATAGAGTCCCAGTATGGAAGCTTCGCCGCGAGGACAGAGTTTGCCTTTGTTAACCGGGTGTTCATTATTCCCATTTATTTTTACCGGCCTTCCGGTCTGCGTGGTTATGAGGGTACCGCACGCGTGTTTGCATCCAGAGCATGTCGATGCATAATAGTTTGGAATGCCAGGTATTACACCCCTGGGCTCCTTATTGAAAGGAACTATATCTCCTTTGCTTTCGTATGAGGAACAGCCTGAAGCCGCAAATGCGGCGGAAGCGGTGAGAAGCGCGAGGAACTTTCTCCGGGAGATGTCTGATAGATTCGACAATTTGAATTCGTCCGTTGCACCTGACATGAATTCATTCGCTTTGGCTTCCGCCAGGCTCGGATCGTCATGCAGTTCCTTCAGGCTCTTCCAGTAATATCTTCCCTTTTCGGAATTCTGTTTTGTAGAATCGGACATTTTCGATTAGACCTTTTTGCCTCTTTTCACGGCGAGATCATTGGGGATCGCTTGTATCTTTGTAAATCTATTTCGTTTTTCAAAAACCTTCTTCGAGAAGAGTTTTCCGGGCAGAATTCTCAGCGCAAACAAGCCTACAAGTCCGAATCCGAGCCCTCCCAAAAATTTCCTCCGCTGGATTGCGCGTTCGGACGACGAGTTCAGCAAGGTCGTGCCCCCTGACTCGGTCTCACTGCTTCTAACTCCTGATTCATTCATGAGCCAGCTCTTTCGCTAATGCAATAATTCATTACTCCGCTGCTCGCCGGTTCTCTATCTATGACACGCATAACAATAAGTGGGACCCGGTTTTATGTTCGGGATGTAAGCGAGCCTTTTGACTGCGTTTCTATGACAGTCCAGGCAAGCAGACATCGTAAAAGACGAGACCTGCTTTATCACATTCATATCCTGGACGTTGCCGTGGCACTCCTGACAACGAATTCCAGAATTGACGTGAAAGCTGTGATTGAAATAGACATATTGCGGGAGCCTGTCAACTCTTTTCCAGGGGATCCTCTTGTTCTCCGTGTAATATTTGGTAAGATCGATTATATACGGAGACGTCTTTTTCGCGATGGTGTGACAGTTCATGCAAGTACTGGCGGGAGGTACAACTGCATACCGCGATCTGTATACTCCAATATGGCAGTACGCACAATCGATCTTCATAGTGCCAGCATGCAATTTGTGGGAAAAAGGAATCGGTTGCTTCGGGGCGTAGCCAATACCTTCCCTCGTGGGCCTGGACACGAAATAGGTCACTGTCATTGAAGCCAGGGCGACGAAGATCAGGATAGGAACGCGAACCCGAAGCGTGTACTCAAGAAGGGTTCTGTTCATCGCTCCACGCTCACCCGGGCCTTTGTCAGCACTTTATGGAATTGGGACTGTAAACTTGATCTTTGATCTGAAAGAATTGTCGAATTCAAAGACGTATTGCTTCTCTCAAAAAAATGGCACAGAACTTTCAAAATTGCTCCATGATATTGAGAACACTGAGTACACTACTTGCCATGCCTCTGCCGTAAGACAAAAGCGGATTATCAGCAAATAAATGGTGAGTGGACTAGCAATAATACTCGATCAGAATGTAGTAGAGTTTTCCGATGTTGTCCTGCTTTAAAACTATTGTCCTCTCTAAGAACCTCAGCGAAAGATATATTTTCGCCACACTACATCTTTAATGCTAAATTCTCGATAAAGTTCCTCAAAAATTCAGATCGAAAAGAATTTTCTACTTTAGAGTAGCAATAACTTGATCTTTCTCCACCGTATCCCCTTCCTTGACGTGAACTTCCGCGATTTCTGAATCGTGGGCAACCCGTATATCATTCTCCATCTTCATGGCTTCCAGCACAACGATTGTTTCCCCCTTCCTCACAGCATCGCCCTTCCCGATGAGAACTTTCACCACCAAACCCGGCATGGGCGCGCGGACCTCCGCGTGAGTGTGCTCCCCTGAACCGTTCCCGCCAATCCCCCTAACCAGGATATCTCTGTCGGTGAGTACTTTGAACCTCAACCCGCCGCGGGGGGACACCAACTCTGTTTCCACGCCTGCGACACCATAATTGATCTCTGAAAGGAGATTTCCACTTCTCACGATCAGCCTTCCGGGTTCGTCAAGGATAATCTCGAATTCAAATCTTTTGCCATCCTGTAAAATAAATCCACTGCCGGATGCGAACTTGATCTCCTTGTCTTCAAACTCAATCGCAGGCATCAGTCTTCGAACCTCTTGTGGAGCCATGCCCGATCTAAGCGTGCTGTGTCGGATCCGGCGAGGTTGTCGGATCGATTGCGTCGCTTCTCCAAAGCAACGCTTGCAAGAATTAGTGCGTCCTGTAAATCTTTGTCGTTTTCCTCAGCGAGAGTTCTTTTGCCGCTTGGCCATTGGTTTTCAACAAAGTGAGTTGAATAATCGCCGAGCTTAAAGTCGTCGCTTTCCATTACAAACCGACAAAATGGTATAGTTGTTTTCACCCCCGCAATTACATAATCTTCAAGGGCTCTTCTCATACGGCGTATAGCCCCATTCCTGTCCGTGTCCCAGACGCTCAGCTTCGCAATCATGGAGTCATAGTAGACTGAAAGTTCGTTTCCGCTCTCAATACCCGAGTCGACGCGGACACCGGGCCCCGCCGGCTCACGCATCACTCGGATTGTTCCCGTGTCGGGATAGAAATTACCGAAAACGTCCTCGGCATAAATACGGCATTCTATGGCATGCCCTCTCCTGAATATTCGTTCCTGGTCGAGGCCGAGTCTCTGTCCTTCAGCAATTCTTATCTGCTCCCGGACGATATCTACACCGACGGTCAATTCCGTGATAGGGTGTTCCACCTGGAGCCTTGTGTTCATTTCAAGAAAATAGTATTTGTTACCTTCACTAAGAATGAACTCGACAGTCCCCGCGTTCCGATAGCCGCACGCGCGCGCGGCGTCCACCGCGGCCTTCGACATCTCATCGCGAAGCGACGATGTTAAAGCGACTGAAGGTGTTTCTTCAACAACCTTCTGATGACGTCGCTGGATAGAACACTCTCGCTCAAACAAGTGAACGACTTTCCCGTAATTGTCTGCCAGTATTTGAAATTCAATGTGCCTCGGATTCGATATGTATTTCTCTATAAAGACCCGATCGTCACCGAATGCAGACTTTGACTCTGATCGAGCGGCGCGGAGAGCCGCTTCCAATTCGCCAGGATCATGTACTAACCTCATCCCCTTGCCACCTCCGCCTGCTGCTGCCTTGATGAGCACAGGGTATCCTACTTCGTCGGCGATCCGGGACGCTTCGGAAAGCTCTCTTACCGGCTCAGAAGCTCCCGGTACGACGGGCACACCATAGCCGGCAACAAGTTTGCGCGCCTCCGTCTTATCTCCCATCAATCCTATCGTCTCGGGTTTCGGCCCGACAAAAACGATCCCGGCATCCTCAACCATCCGGGCAAACTCGGCATTCTCAGAAAGGAACCCATATCCCGGATGGATCGCTTCGACCCCTGCATCCTTCGCGATCGACACGATCCTCTCCATGTTCAAATATGTATCGCGGGCTTCTTTCCCTCTCAGAGGATAAGCCTCATCGGAATAACGAGCAAAGGGTAAAGCTGCGTCGACTTCTGAATAGATCGATACAGATTTTTTTCCCATCTCTCGAATCGTCCGCATAATCCGGAGGGCGATTTCTCCACGGTTGGCGACTAGGATTTTTCGCAGGTCTTTAAGATCCATCATCGAACGTTTTTCAATGTTTCTGTATCAGAGACTTTTTGAAAGTTAACTATTGACTTTCACATGACAAAGACTATACTGACAGTAACAAGCGAGACCACCATGAATTACATGGATCGAATCACCGCCGACCCGGGTATAATGCCAGGGAAGCCAATTATCAAAGGTACGCGAATTACTGTAGAGATTCTCCTCAAAAAGCTTTCCGGCGGATACGCTGTTGACGATCTGCTTAGAGATTATCCCCATCTTACAAAAGAAGACATTCTATCAGGTGTTAGGCACGCCTCCGAAATCATTGCAAATGAAGAAATGATCCGCGTGTGACTGTCATCGCAGATGAGGACATCAACTCAGAATTCGTTATGGAGCTTAGAAAGCTTGGATTTGAAGTCATCTCAGTGCGCGAGTCGCGTCGTGGAATCAGCGATCAAGAGGTCATCGGAGTGGCAAAACAAATTAACGAGTTTCTATTGACTGAGGACAAAGATTTCGGTAATTGAGTATTTGATCATGGTGTAAGGAACGTTAGTGTAATCTTCCTCCGCTATGCGAAGAGCGAGCATGCAATCACCTTGGACAGCATTAAGACAGTTTTGAGACAATGGGAGCAGAAATCAGAACCACGTTTCGTCACAACTACAGGGAAAAAGATCAGGAGCCGAACCCTCTAGTCCCTGATTCCTCGGCTTCCGTCGGTTTATTCCTCCTTGAGCTCAACAATCGTCACTCCCTGTCCTCCTTCACCGATCTCTCCCGACCGAAATGAAGTGACAAAAGGATGATCTCTCAGGAGTTGTTCAACCGAGCGCTTCAGAGCACCGGTTCCCATGCCATGAACAATCTCGACATGCTTTGCTCCGCCTAAACAGGCATTGTCGATGAATTTCTCGACGGATGACTGAATTTCGTACGGGCGCATCCCTCTGATGTCAACCTTCGTTTCGATGCCGGAAGTCACTTCGGTGAGGGGCTCGCGCCTCGAAGTCTCACTCCGCGATGCATGTTTCAATTCGGATTCATGGACGCGCAATTTCAATCCGTTTACATCGACTACCAAATTGCCTTTGTCGTTGGTCCTCTCGAGGACGTAGCCGGACATGAGCGTGCCGGTCAGTATCACAGGGTCACCGATACTGAAGTTCCCGACTTTCTCACCTTCCTGCCTCACTCTCAATTGTGCCACCTCGGCAGCGATCGCGTTCGCCTCGGTACGAGCATGCTTAACGGTTTGGCGGTCCGCTTTTGTCTCACGGATTTCCCGAACCAGGCTTTCAATTCTTGTATTCAATTTCGAGACAATATCTTCCGCTTCATCAGCGGCTTTATTCCTTATCTCGGATGCCTCTTTCTTCGCTGAATGGACCCTCTTTTCATACTCCTGCCTCATTTTCTCGGCGAGCTCCTGCTCCTTCTTGATCTCAATCACCCTGTCTCGCAATTCGTTTTCGAGTTGCTCAATCCGAAGTAGAAGACTCTCAAGTTTATCGCGGCCCTCACCGACATATTTTCTCGCGCGGGTTATTATGTTCGGTGTAATTCCGGTGCGCTGTGCAATCTCAAACGCGTAACTTGAGCCAGGCCGCCCGAGAACCAGCTTGTATGTCGGCGTGAGAGTGTTCTGGTCAAATTCCATCGCAGCGTTAAGCATTCCGCGGGTGTCGCTGGCAAACACTTTGAGCCCCGAATTGTGGGTCGTGACAAATGACATTGCCCCCAAGTCTCTTAGATCCTCCAGTATCGCAGAGGAGAGCGCAGCACCTTCGGCAGGTTCAGTCTCTTCGCCGAGCTCGTCTATCAGGACAAGGGAGTGTTCATCCGCTTTGCTGAGGACTCCGACAAAATGCTTGACTCTCGATGTGAATGTGCTGAGGTTGTCCTCAATAGACTGGTCGTCCCCGATGTCGACGAATATCTTTTCGTATGCGGGAAGTTCAGTCCCGGGATCACCTGTTAATGGAATAGCTGAGATTACGCAAAGCCCAAATAGTCCTATCGTTTTTAAGGTGACTGTCTTTCCACCGGAATTGGGACCGCTGATTATCACCGCCCGGGTTTCATCATCGAGAAACATATCCGTCGGAACGACCTTGTCGTTCCCAAGCTTGATAGCGAGGAGAGGATGACGCGCCTTCACGAGGCGAGGTACTTTACTGATAGATGGTACAATGGCGTTAAGGCGTATCGAGTACATTCCGCGAGCATACAAACTATCGAGATAGGAAATCACCTCGACATTCTGCAACAGTTGGGGGACCACCTTCCTGATTTTGTCCGTAAGCTCTTTCAGAATCTTCTCAATCTCCCTCTGTTCCTCGAAGAGAAGGGATATCACTTCGTTGTTCAGCTCCACCGCCGGTGCAGGTTCAATGAAAACAGTTTGACCGGTTGCGCTTGAGCCGTGGATCAATCCTTGAATCTGTCGCTTATGTTCGGATTTCACGGGAAGAACCAACCGTCCGTCGCGTTGAGTAAAGATATCATCCTCTGAATACTCCATCTCAGAAAACGAACGGGCTATCGAGATGATCTTCTTCCTCAAGGCGCCGCGGGTGTGTATTAGCCTTGCCCTGATACGTGCAAGCTCCTTGCTGGCATCATCCCTGACATTTCCCTCCTCATCCACAGCCCGGTTGAGATTGAATTCCAGGATCCTGTCCGAGTAGAGTCGGAAACCGATTTCAGATAGTTCCGGCAGATCGGTTCTCTGTTTGAGCAGACTTTTTCGGGCAGATTCAGCGACGTGAAGCAGGAAAGAAATTTCATGGAGATCCTTTCCAGCGAGGAAGCTTCCCTCTTTCGACGCCCGCTCGAGAGATATTCTGACGTCTTTCGTCCCGGTCAAATCCGGGAATACATTTTTCCCAACGAGCAAATGCGCCTGGCCGACAAGCCGGTATTCTGCCTCCACGGCAGCCCGGTCAAGGAAAGAGGGCATTGCATCGAAATATTTCTCACCAACTTCGGTCTGGCATAGAGATTTCAGATAAGCAATCAGCTTTGGGAACTCAAGCTTCTCGAAGGAATGCTTCAATTCCGAATCGAGGCTGGTCATTTCGGCCGAGGTCGTTTGAAGAAAAAGAATTTGTCGAGGTATCTTTCGGTAGAAGAGTTTGCGACGAATGCACGGTAGATTTCTGGGGCAAAATTCTTGACCGGTTTGTATACGATCGATCTATCCAACGCCGGTCCGCTCGGCGGAATGTCGAAGACAGCCAGGATCAAGAGAAGCAGACTTAGTAAAAGAGCTCCTTCGAGGAAGCCGAATACCGCGCCGCCGAATTTATCCCAGACCTTGAAGATGGCAACTTTCCTCAACCCCTTGCCGAGTAGACCCGCAATAACGAAAAGTACAACAAAGAGGAGGCTTACTCCGATTACTCCTGAAAAGGTTCTGCCTAACCCGGTGTATCTTGAAAGCTCGATAGATATCTCTTTTCCGAACCTTGCAGCCAATATGATTCCGGCAAGTAATGCTGCGAGAGAAAGTACCTTCGCTATCAACCCTCTCGCAAAACCGTTCACGGTGAAGGCTATCAACCCAACACAGAGGACTATATCGAATCCGTTGATCATCCGAGCTTTGTTTTCACAACCTCCTGCACCATCTTACCTTCGGCCTTCCCTTTAAGCTCCTTCATCGCGGCGCTCATCAACTTGCCGAAGTCCTTCTGATCGTGAACGTTCAATTTAAGAGCGAGTTCGTCAACAAGTTTTGTGACTTCTTCTCTGGTCATCTGCTTCCGCAAATATTCCTGTATGATTTCGAGTTCGGCCCGTTCCTTGTCCGCAAGCTCTTTCCTGCCTGCTTTGTCGAACTCTTCAATGGCTTCCCTTCTCATCTTAGCGGAAGTAAGAAGAACCTGCAGCTCATCGTCGGCAGTCACACCTTCCGGCGTCGGTCTCTTTTCAACTTCCTTCTCCAGAAGTTTTGCCTTGATCATTCGTAAGGTTTCTAACCGCAACGCTTCTCTTTTGAGCATGGCGGACTTGATGTCGTTGTTGATAGTATCTTTCAGCGTCATAGAATCTGTCCCGCAAATTTTAGAATTGATCCACTCATTGAATTTCCTGACTTGCAGAGATATACGATAGTCTCGATTATCTCCCCGACGGGCACCCACTTCGAAAAATCGGCGTCGGGCATTGACTTTCGATTTGCATCGGTGTCGATAGTCGATGGCGCGACCGCGTAGATCGAGATGCCGGAATCTTTGTATTCCGCAGCCGCAGCATTGGTCAGTGCAAGTATGGCGGATTTCGAAGCTGTATAGAGGGAATTCCCTTTACCGCTGCCAAATACTTGCATCGAGATGAAGTTAACGATTTTTCCCGACTTCTGTTCCACCATCTTCGGGAGAACTGCGCTCATTAAATTAAAAGTTGGGATGAGATCCATGTCCAACATGTGGTGGAGATCGTCGGAACTGTGCTCATGCAGTTTCATACCTCCTATCCAGCCGCCAAGGGAATTCAAGACGAAATCGATCCCTCCGAGACTGGAAGTGACCCTATCCACTACCGCACGGGCCTCGTTGTAACTCGACAGATCTGCTCTGACCGCCTGCAGGCTCCCGGTTACATCGGAGAATTCCGCCCGGATAGCTTGTTCTCTTGACGGATTCCTGAAAACCAAAGCCACCGTTGCACCCTCTTTCAAAATGGCGCGAGCCAGCTGAGTTCCGACGTGGCCTCCTGTGACAAGAGCGACCTTTCCAGCGAGATCTATCATACCGAGAATTTATTTTCATAAAGAGTAAAAAGCAATTTCATCATTACTCGTGGCTTTCACTATACATGGAGATAGATTACATTATCCCACCATATACCACCAAACATCGTGCAAAGAGAGCGGATATCTCACCATCGTCGGGCGCTGAGTTGCGCGACAAGTTGAAACCAACACTTAACATCAATGGACAAAAGGAACGCGAATGAAAACAGCGGGCACTGTCATACGCCTTTTTCTGATCTTTCTCATTTCGGTCATATCAATGGAGACCACATCTATCATGGCACAACGAATTCAAAAACAACGGACTATCCTTCCGCTTGATCCGGCCAACATCGACTCGAGCTTAAATCCGACGCAGAACTTCTACCTCTTCACTAACGGCAGCTGGCTGAAGAAGAACCCCATTCCGCCCTCCTACAGTCGATGGGGAAGCTTCAGCGAACTATTCGACCGCAATCTCGCCATCCTGCACCAAATCTTGAAGAGCGCCGCCACAGATGGTAAAGCTCGCAAAGGAAGCGATACACAGTTGGTCGGCAGTTTCTTTTATACTGGAATGGACACCAATGCGATCGACAAGGACGGTGTGAAACCACTTGAACCTTACTTCAGAGATATCGAGAACATCAAGGATCTCAAATCCCTGCAGAGAGTCGTAGCAAAGCTTCAGCGAATAGGCGTAAACGCTCTGTTCTATTTCAGTTCCCAGCAAGACCTGAAGAACAGCGAAACGATGATTGCCGGTATTCACCAGTCAGGCTTGAGCTTGCCCGATCGTGACTATTACACGAAGACCGACCCTCAGTCGAAGCGTATCCTTCAGGACTACACAGATTATATGAAAAGAATGTTCATACTCCTCGGTGACGGGTCGAGAAAGGCAGGTACTGAGGTAAAGACAGTCATGGACATCGAAACCAGACTCGCTGAAGCGTCGATGACAAGGGTTGAAAGGAGAGACCCAAAAGCGACATACAACATGATGACAGTCTCGCAGGTCTGCTCCATTACTCCCGACTTCTCCTGGAATTCGTACATTCGGTTTTTCAATTTAGCAAACGTCCGCAGAGTGAACGTAGCCCAACCGAAGTTCCTGAAGGAAGTAGGCCTGATGTTGAAAGAGATTCCGTTGTCGGATTGGAAAGTCTATCTCCGGTGGCATCTTATCAACGCCATGGCACCCTATCTAAGCCGGGATTTCGTTGATGAGAATTTCGGATTCTATGGGACCGTGCTGACGGGCGCCAAGGAACTCCAGCCTCAGTGGAAGCGTGTGGCGCAAAGGGTCGACAGGTCGATCGGCTTCGCCCTAGGCAAGCTATACGTGGAAAAGTACTTTTCACCCAAAGCGAAATCCCGTGCTGAAAAGATGGTTCATAATCTTGAGGCAGCATTCGCTGAACGAATCATGCACCTGGACTGGATGAGCGAAGCGACAAAAAAGCAGGCACTTATAAAACTGAAAGCTATTGTAAACAAGATCGGGTACCCCGACAAGTGGCGAAGCTATAAAGGCATCGACATAGACCGGGGTTCGTATGTTCTTAATGTAATTCGCGCCAATGAGTTCAATTTCGATTTCGAGATACATAAAGTAGGTAAACCGGTCGACAGAACTGAGTGGGGCATGACTCCTCCGACGGTGAATGCTTACTACGACCCGTCGATGAACGAGATCGTCTTCCCTGCGGGAATTTTGCAGCCACCGTTCTTCAACCCCACAGCAGACGATGCTGTGAACTATGGGGGCATGGGCGCGGTCATCGGGCATGAAATGACTCATGGATTCGATGATCAGGGAAGTCAGTTTGACGCAAAAGGCAACTTGAAGGATTGGTGGACCAAGAAAGATGCCGAGAACTTCAAGAAAAAAGCGGAAGTGCTCGTAGATCAGTTCAACTCGTACACTGTCCTGGACTCACTTCACGTTAACGGTCAGTTGACTGAAGGGGAAAATATTGCCGACCTCGGCGGCGTGTCGATTGCGTATCAGGCATTTGAATCCACTTTGAAAGGAAAAACGCGTCCCCAGAAGATAGACGGGTTCACTCCTGAGCAGCGTTTCTTCCTTGCCTGGGCGCAGATGTGGCGTGAGAACGATCGGGCCGAGGCGCTTCGACAGAGGATAATTGTCGATCCGCACTCGCCAAACGAATACAGATGCAACGGACCGCTATCGGACTTCCCACCTTTCTACGAAGCGTGGGGCGTGAAACCGGGCGACGGTATGTACAGAGCGGAAAATGTGAGAGCGAAGATCTGGTAAGCTTGTCCAGAGACCGTCATCCGCAGCACCGTTCGCTTGCGGGTGACGGTCACTGGGATCCGCTGGATGGCGCCGGTAAGCGTCGCGCCCTCTTGGAGGCACAATCAAAATTTGGGTAGTGAAAGTCTTTCGGTGCTGACAGCCTTCCTATTCCTACCTCACCACTTCCCCGACAACGAAAGCTTTTTCCCCTTTCCTCCTCAAGACTGCAATAACCTGATCAGACTCTTTCGAAGGTACTATTATCACAAGTCCGACTCCCAGGTTGAAAGTCCTTCTCATATCTTCTTCCGGAACGTCGCCTATAGCCTGGATCATCTTGAAAATCGGCGGCACTTCCCAATTATGCCAATGCACTTCAAACTCGTGAGGCTTGCGTATTACTCTGACGGTGTTCCCGACTATGCCTCCGCCGGTAATGTGCGACATGCCATGAACTGAGAATTTTCTTGTGACAAATCCGATAAGATCAAGATAAGACCGGTGCACTTTCAGGAGCGCCTCGCCCACGGTCTCACCGAGTTCCTCAACAATACTGTCGACGCGATATTGCTCAAGCAGCGTTTTCCGGGCAAGCGAATAACCGTTCGTGTGTAAACCAGTCGAGGCGACGCCAACCAGTACATCACCTTTCCTGACTTTACTTCCATCGATCACCTTGGTTTTGTCTACGATTCCCACGATCGTCCCGGCGAGATCATAATCATTTTCCGAATAGAGCCCAGGCATCTCTGCGGTCTCACCGCCAATCAAAGCAACGCCATTCTTTCTGCATGCATCAGCGAGGCCTCCCACTACCTGTGAAGCGACAGAAACATCCAGGGCCCCACAGGCAAAATAATCGAGAAAGAAAAGTGGTTTCGCTCCCCCGACTGCAATATCGTTGACACAGTGGTTGACCAGATCCTGGCCGATCGTATCATGCTTGCCCGCATCGATTGCCACTTTTAGTTTGGTACCGACACCATCAACGCTTGACACTAAAACCGGTCGCCGATACGACGGAAATCTTCCGTCAAAGAAACCTCCGAAGAAACCGATCTCGGACAGTACATTCTTATTGAAGGTCGACTTAGCAAGTGGCTTTATTCGATTGACTAACTGATCAGCGCGGTCGATGCTTACGCCGCTTTCCTTATATGTCGTCATAGTGCGATCGTTCTCTTATTTGAACTACTTTAGTGCGAACATCCCGTCGGAAGCAACAAACTTCAAGGCATCTAAGACGTTCCTGGTAGTCACATCGTCTCTAATCACAACCCTTCCGATCCCGGTCGGCAAAACAAACCTGACTTTCCCTGCTTTCACTTTCTTATCAAACGTCAGATGGGCGACGACTTCATCGATTGACACCTTTTCGTTTCTCTGTCGTGCCATACGACGGACCATCTCGAGGATGCGTTCAAAGGTAGACGGCCGGAGTAGCTTCATGTGCATGGCTATGTGCGACTCTGCCACTAGTCCTATCAATACCGACTCGCCATGTTTGAAAACGCCGTAGCCGGTTGCTGCCTCTATTGCGTGACCGACAGTATGTCCAAGATTCAAGTGTGCCCTGATCCCCGACTCCTTTGGATCTCGCTCAACATAACGTTTCTTAACCTCTACCGACATTTTTACAATACGGGCAAGTGCATTCATGTCTTTGTTGAGCACCTTCACATGGTTCTTCTCAAGAAAGTCGAAGAACGGTTCGCCGCTGAGAATTGCATACTTTGCGATCTCGCCCAGTCCGCAGAGAATTTCTTCCTTTGGAAGCGTATCGAGAAATTGAATGTTCATGATGATCGATGTCGGGTGGTGAAAGGAGCCGATCATATTCTTTCCCAGCGGGTGATTGACGCCGACTTTCCCACCGACTGAACTATCCACCATCGCCAGCAACGTGGTCGGCACCTGGACGAAATTTATCCCGCGCTGAAAAACCGACGCAACAAATCCGGCAACATCGCCAGTTATTCCACCGCCGATGGCAAACAGAACGGAATCTCTCTTTATGCTTTTCTGAAGGAAATAGGTGATTAGCTCGTCCGCTTTCTGGAGTGTCTTATTCCCCTCAGATGCCGAAAAAGTGGCGACAACAGTACCATCCATGCCGCTTATGTCCGCAACCAGACTTTTGAAAATGTTCACTATGCGTGAGTCCACAACCACCGCAGCTTTTTGCGCAGACTTGAGCTGGGACAGCAGGGTGGAGTTGGAGTCTTCCAGATAAATTGGTATGCGCGTTGAATTTACTCGGTAGCCCAGAGTTTTCATTCTATTTTTCCCCGTAGTTTTGACGCGATTTCCTCCACCGTCTCAGGCACTTCGAGGTTTGCGGTGTTCACAATTATGTTTGCCTCCAAATAGTGTTTCTCTCTCTCCCTGAGGAGACTCTCAACTCTCCTTGACAACTGACTTTCGTCAAGAATTTCGCCTTTTGGACCGAGCAACATCGGACGATCTTTCCTGTTCTGTACTCTGGCAAGGATCTCCCTTCGGTTTGCTCGGACATACACTAAAACGCCGTCTCTTTTTACAGTCATTCGATTTCCCTCAGCCTCGAGCGTTCCACCTCCAAGCGCTACAACCATTCTTTTTTCTATATGGGAAAACCTGTTCAACATCTCCTGTTCGAGAGACCTGAAGTATTCCTCGCCATGCCTGTCAAAAATTTCAGCGATCGAGCTTTTCTCACTTTCTTCTATCATGCAGTCTATGTCGATGAACTCATAATGCAATCTTTTTGCGAGTTCCGGACCGATCGTGCTTTTCCCGCTCCCCATGAATCCAGCAAGAAAGACTATGTGTTTTTGCTCATCCATCTTTCGCCACAGAGCCTGAATATAACTGTCTGACCCTTACTTGCAAAATCGCTTTCGGAGTTGCCTGCTCAACCTCGAATTCAAAACTTCCTATCTTCATCTTATTCCCGACACGCGGGACTTCGCCATACCTTTCAATAAGCAATGCCGAGACGGTATCGACTGGATCAAATCCAAAATCTAGACCGCCAACTTCGGATGCAAGATCGTCGAGTCTAACACCACCTCCTGCCATGTAAGTATCTTCACCGATTCTAACGGCTTTCGAGTTCTCTCGAGGCATTTCGGCACTTGATCCGAATATCTCTCTGACGACATCAGACAGAGTTACTATGCCCGCAAGCCCGCCGAATTCGTCCACAACAACAGCGATGTGTAATCTATTCATCTTGAATGTCTCAAGGAGCATCTCTAAAGACTGCGTCTCAGGAACGTAAATCGGTTGCCTCATTAGAGACCTCACATCGAACTTCGTGTGTGATCCCTTCTTGCGGAAGATTGGAAGGAATTCCCGCGCATACAACATACCGATTATGTTCTCGAGTGATCCATCGTGTACCGGGAGCCGGGAATGCTCGCTCCGCTGGAAAACATCGACCACCTCATCAAATGTGCTGTTTGTAGGTATGCTCACGATTCCGGTTCTCAGCGTCATCGCGTCTTTCACAGTTTTCTCTCCGAGGAACGCAATCTTCCTCAAGAGGTCGGCTTCATGTTCTTCCAGAACTCCGGCGTTTCCGGCAATTTTTGAAAGTACCTTCAGTCCTTCGTTGTCAATCGTAACCGAAGGCCTTCGCCGATGCGAGTTGACTCTTGCGAGGAGTGCGTTCAGCGGCAGCACAATCGGAGCTTCAACCACGGTCAAAACGGAGACAAGGGGCATGGAAATCTTGTTTATCAAACGCGGGTTATTGGATGCCACAATTTTAGGAACAGCATCCGCCAGAAAAATCAACAGCGAGGTGACTATCACGATTTCCAGTGGGACCGTCAAAGTTCTGTCTAATGCCAATGATCGTGATAAATCCAAAGTGAGCGAGGCTGCATAGAGTGCAAAAAGAAAATTCGCCACTGAATTTGTTACAAGGATTGTAGACAGAAAGGTTTGCGGCGATTTGAGGCGTTTACCTCCCATCTCGTATCGCGCCGCGCCTCTCACGCTGTTGCTGGCATAAAGGGCAACTTCGGCTGCCGACGTTAGAAATGAGAGAGCCAGCAGAAGAAATATGATTAGAAACTTGGTAGTCACCTGTCAGGTAAAGTTGCGGAAAAATCTTAACAATTACTACTGCGATGGAAAGCTTCTCAGCAATTCAAGAAAGAATCAATGCGTTCTTGGACTAGTCAAGGAGCAAGCCGTGAAATGCGCCAGCTTCCATCCTTCTTCAGCCCGAAGACAATCCTGTCGTGGAGCCTTCCCGGGCGGCCTTGCCAAAACTCGAACCATTCCGGTTTTAGTCTGAGTCCACCCCAGTTTTCAGGCCGGGGGACAGGTACATTTAGAAATCTATTCTCGTACTCATCAAATCTCTTCTCAAGCTCTTCCCTGTTGCGTATCGACTCACTCTGTTTGGATGCCCAGGCAGCGATCTGACTCTCACGCGGTCGTGTTTCAAAATATCGATCCGATGCCTCATCGTCGATCTTCTCAACTGTCCCTTCAATCCTAATCTGCCTGTCGAGTTCCCGCCAAAAGAGAACGGCGCTCGCTTTGGGATTTCTGGAAAGCTCCAGCCCTTTACGACTACCATAATTTGTGTAGAACACGAACCCGTTTTTATCGAACTCGCGAAGCAGAACCACGCGTGCAGACGGGGCACCATCTTCTGAAGCGGTCGCTATCACCATCGCGTGCGGATCGCGGACTTCAGCCTTAACTGCATACTCAAGCCATTTTACAAACTGCTGAAACGGATCCTTGTCGACCGTAGTCTCGTCGATAGTCTCACCAGTGTATTCTTTTCTAAGCTGCCGTATATACTCCTCAAGAAGCGAGCGATCATCGGTAACCTTTTCATCTGTTTTTTGCATTTTATGCTTGATCAATTTTCCCAGCTTATCGAGTTAACGCCAATCCGGGTTAAAGAATTTCAATCACCTGTGCCCTGCAGCAAGAGGACTTGTTTCGAGATCCGTCGTACGCTCAGATTTCCAAGACTGTATTTTGTGGCCCCACACTGCGTACAGGAGTATAGCTACGTAGCACGGCAACAAAATCCAATATGAACCTTGTGGAGAGTGCGAATCCGAAAGAACTCCGTAAAGCGGAGGTATGGTGGCTCCCCCGGCAATAGCCATTATGAGTATCGCCGAACCGATTTTCGTAAATTTGCCAAGCCCATCGAGTGCAAGCGGCCATATTGTCGGCCACACCATCGCGTTCGCGAAGCCGAGCAATGCTACGAACATTACTGAATTCGGAATTGACGAAACGCCGATCCAACCGAGTAATGAGTTGGAGATCCCGGTGCTTCCGGTCGACGATAAGAGGACACCAGCACTAAATACCAGTCCCAGCACTGCGGAGATTACGAGCGCAGTTTCCTGCTTTATTATCCGGGGAATAGTCACAATCCCGACCAGATAGCCGATAACCATAAATGCCATTGTATAGGAAGTTAACTTGCCGAAAAAAGAAATTCCAAGTGACTTACCGTAGAGACCTATCGTGTCGCCAGCCATCACTTCAACGCCGACGTAAAAGAAGAGTGCGATAGCGCCGAGAACTAATTGCGGGAACTGCAGCACGCTTGTTCTCTCCGTGCGTGTCGCAAAGACGCCCTCGTCGTTATCCGTATTCAACTCCGGGAGCGGAGAGAACTTTATCATTGCGCTTAGGAAAACAAGTACGACCGCCATGACTATGTACGGGACTACCAGTCGATTAGCCAATTGGTCGAAGGCAACCGCTCTTTGTGTCTGCGACATCATCTGCAGGTTGGCATCGCTATACCTGTCGATGCCCTGAAGCATCAGGGCTGTGAACACGAGCGGACTAAGAATACCCGCAAACTTATTAGCGACACCCATAAAACCTATTCTGACCGCCGCACTTTTCCTCGGGCCGATCACAACCACGTCACAAAGCCGAATATGAAGAAGAGTAATCCGATTATGCTTATCGACAAAAAATATCACTTCTGAGGAGATTCGAGATTTCCAGATTGCACGACAGTCCCTTTCACTTTTTTATTAGATCGCCCCACCTAGATCCGCTCCTGAGCCTCATCCCACAGGTCGCTTACAGCACGATCACTTGCCACCGCTCGACCGGGAATAAGATTCAGCGAGACGCCAGATGGATCCACGGCGGGTAAGATTTCACTTTCGATATGAATAAGCAAGGCTATGAGAATGCGAGAGTCCGACTAGCTAAGAATTTTAATGAGAGAGTCCAGTTGATAACCGGACTCTGCTGCGGCACGAAATAATCTGGTACCTGTATTCAACAGTTCTCCAATTTCCTGAATCAACCCTTCTCCCGCGGCTGAGTCCGATTTATCAGCCACTGTCGAAAGGATGCTGACCAGAATAAAGTAGGATACTAATTCCTCAAATCGTTCCTTGTTGAACCACTGTACACCGTTATACCAATGCGAATCGATCACCTTGCGCACCGATTCATCTGCCAATACGGCGGCAATACGTCCTTCCATATCCACAGAGTTCCCCTCTTTGTCGGAAGTAAAACGAAGGAGAGCATCTAAAGTTGCAGCCTCATATTGGCCGATGGATCCGGCTGAAGCAAACTCTGCCGACATCTTCACAATAGTGGCTGTGAGCCTCCACTTCGAGATAGGGTCGAGCGATTGCCCGTCCAACCTCACAAACGCTTGATCGATATGATGGAACAGGATCCACATCAATATCACGCGGAAGCTGCGAAGTTTTTGTTCATCCGGATGGCCGATTATCTTTGATAGATATCCGTAAACGGGATCGGTCGCCGCGCGATGAGAAGTAGAGAGAAGTGCGCGATATTCCGCAAGACGGCTGTTCATCCAAGAATTCAATAATTCTTCCCAGCCCTCGTATTCACTGACAGCCCGGACAAACCCGCCTACTTTCGACGTGAAGACGGCGGCCTGGTCATGCTTCAACTGACCTTCGCCCAATCCATCACCGAGATACTCAACGCTTCTGCGGTTGACTACTTCGGTAAGTGCCGCGTGCACATTCCGGAGTTTATAGTCCTCGAGCGCTTCTGACATATCCGGAACAGATGCACCTCTCAGGGCTTCGCACAGACTATCATAAGGTTGAGCCTCGCTTGTTTCGACTTCTCGAAAATCCATAAAGACAAAGTATTTGTACGCATCTAATTCCACGTACAGGCCATGTTCTTCCAGATCCTGCACCGACCGTATGTACTCAAGACCTCGGATCATATCCCGGAAAATGAGATAGCTACCTCGACGACTGTTAAGTCCAATACCCTCGGACAACTTCTTTTGCACCAATCCACCGCCTGCATCGCGGTACGCCACGGAGTTTCTTATCCAACCTGCTGCAAATGCATAACGATTGTTATATACCACTAAGCTTCGATTTTCTCCAAAGCGGTTGCTGTAGGCAAAAACATCTTCATTGACATTTCCGGCATTCGTGAAGAAATCATACATAACAAAGTTCTCCACTTCGCTGAATGCCTCCCTCTTTTTTAGTAGAGGAAAGATCTCTCTCTCGTGACGTGAAACCAGATCCCCGTCAGGAAGTTCATACCTGAAAGCACGTCTGAACTCCATTCCGTACTTTTCGGTGTAGCCCTCGATTTGACCGTGTCCGAACATCGGGAGTCCGGGCATGGTCGCCATCATCACACACACTCCGAAGTACTTGTCATCCTTCCCGAACTGAGCAACTGCCGTATCTTCATCAGGATTATTCTGGAAATTGACGAACCGTTTAAGAATTTGCGGATTGTATTCCAGAACATTCTTCACCACCTGCCGGTAGTTTGCATTCTCCTCCTTCTTGAGCATATTCATGAAGGCACTATTGTAAACTCGATGCATCCCAAGTGTCCTTACAAAGTAGCCTTCCATAAGCCAAAACGCCTCAGCAAGCAGGAGGGTATCAGGCGCTTCCCTCTGAACTCGGTCTACAACTTCTCTCCAGAACTCGACAGGCACCTTGCTATCGAACTGATCCTTCGTCATTGAAAACTGCGAACGCGAAGGAATAGCTCCTCCAGTTCCGGGTTCGGGAAACCAGAGTCGCTGGTAGTGCTTCTTTGTCAGCACCATTGCCGCGTCAAACCTGATTATCTGAAACATCCTGGCAACATGAAGGATTGCCTGGACGACCGCTTCCCTGACTTCGGGGTTTGTGAAATCAAGCTGAGCAGTATCGTTCCACGGCATGTGTGTCCCGTCGTTTCCATGATATATATATTTTGCCGCCCCGGTCCATCTGTCAATTCTCTTGAAAACGACCGCTGCGTCGGTCTTGCTCCAGTACCCATCTTCAATAAATACTCCGACTCTGTCGTCGCTGCTTAAATCGGGACCCGTATACGAGTAGTTGCGATACGGCGTGCTATCAGATTGAAGGAACCAATCAGGATGGTTGATGACCCATTCAGAATCGATCCCCATATGGTTGGGAACCATGTCGCTCGCCAACTTGACGCCGAATCTGAGTGCGCGTGCTTTTAAGTTCTCGAATGCCTCCTGGCCGCCCAGCTCCGGCGAGATATCGTACGAAGAGAGAGAGTAAGCGGAGGCAAGAGCCTCAGAATTACCGTTAAGGTTTTTTATTCTTTGAGACGCGTAGCTGCGCTTCCAAATTCCGATCAGCCAAAGCCCTGTGAATCCGCGCTCGGACATAAGCTCAAGTTCATCATCGGGAATTTCATCAAGTCGTGTGATTCGGCGGCCTTTCAATTGGGACAACTGATCTAGCCAGACAAATATGTTCTTTGCAATGATTACCAATTTCGGCATCCACGAAAGATCAGGGCTAAAATTCTCACTCTCCAGCTCGGTGCCTTCCCGACCGAATCGAAGCACGGGCGCAGACTCATTCCGTTTCTGTTCCCATGACACTGTTCCTCTAATTGAAGGTAGCCTCATCTTCTCGGCTCTTGCCTGCTCAAGCATCAGAAAATACTTTCCCTCCTCAGTAATTAAATCTATTGCGTTGAGGAGACGCATCAAAAATGGCGAGCCTGAGATAATGTCTTTCCAATTCTCGATGATGAAGCGCAGCTGATCGGTTATGGATTCTGGGTGTGCCATGAAAGGTGCAAGAAGCATCGACAGCAATTTCTCTTTTGTCGTGCCAAATCCAGGCTGCGTCTCAAAGTATGCCTTTGAGCCATCAATAATTTCTTCGTATGCCGACGACTTCTTCAAATCAAGGTCACTTATGAGCACCGATACTGCATCGTATGCGGGGTTTTTGTTCTCAATCCAGAGCAACAGCATCTCTTTCAGGACTGAAGATTTTCTCGGCTGCCTTCCCGCAAAACCCGAAAGAAATTCCTCTGCCGATTCCAGGCCACGGTATACGACCGTAGGCGGAAATATGTCGAGGAAGTTATTGAGGCCCTTCAAGCAGACTGCCTCTCCTAAATCAGAGTCGAGTGAGCGATAGAGTATGTCGAAGGCGGATGGGGTTATCGTTTTTTCATACAAGTCTATGACGTAGTGCAAAACTTCATGCATCAGGCCAAGGCCGTTCAGCTCTCCAACTGTTATAGCCCTCCGGCCTTTGCCTTTAAAGACGTTAGATCGGGCTTCCATGTCCGAATTAATCTTATTCACCAACGATCGTACCGCTGGGAGATTCGACAGGACAAGATCACCGGAGTACTCAAATAAACTTTCGTCGACGTGAAACATGTCCCTACCCTTGCGGGATATATGAAACTCATATTCGGGAATCGCCTGGAGTCTCCGCCGGGCAATTGATTTCTCAGCCCTATTCAACACAACAAAAATCTATTGAAGAAAGAACAAAAAAGCTAATTCCAAGCCGCACATGAAAGGGGTATTTGCAGACGATATTGCGAGGAGCTTATCCTACGATTAGAGGTCGGCTTCGGACGTCAGCGCGCTCGGACTTCACCTGCAGATGATTCATCGTGCACGCAGGAATGGATTGCTTAATGGTATCGGGCAACTCTCTTGAAGCCTTTTTTTTGGTCATATCGACGCGTTTTCACATGTCGTGTTGGTCAGCACCCCGCAGGTTGATTGTTTTCCCAGACTCAGATATGTCAGAAAACGGAACAGCCCATGAGAGGACAGTATCAATTTTAAAATCATGTTGATTTTCTTGACTTTTAACACATCCTTGTCTATTTTCATTCGAATTTTCAACCAAACTTTCCGGAGGGACGTAAAATGAAACTCGGACGACGATGGGGGATAGTGTGGGTCTCGGCTGTTCTGATTGGAGTTAATTTTCTTCTAGGAGGCTGTGGCGAGAGCCTGAAGACGACCGAGTCATCAAGACAGGCCGCATCCGATTCCGCAGCCATTGGAGCGCTGAAAGTAGAAAACTCTCAACTTAAGAGATCAAATGGGCAGTTAGAGCAAGACAAGAAGGCACTAAATGGTAAAGTGGCGGATCTGACATCCAGGCTTGGGCAAAGCAGCCAGCAGTGGCAGGACTTGCAGGATCTCCAGCAACGGACACACTCTCTGGACTCTGAACTGACCGTTCAGAGGCAAGTCAATAGCGACTTAGATGCGAAGCTGGCGCAGATGGGGACACAGCCAGGCGAGGCAACTGTCACTGGTGCTGAGGAATTCAAAGAAAAATATCAGCAGGGATTGAGACTGTTTGATTCGAGAAAATATTCCGAGGCCGCTGCAATATTTAAAGAGTTGAGCCTAAGCAATGCTGACCCGACTTTGGCGAGCAACACACACTACTGGCTCGGTGAATGCTCGTATGCGAGACAGAAATATCGTGACGCGATTGCAGAATTTGAAAGGACCCTTAGCTACCGGAAGAGTTTTAAGACAGGCGCAGCATACTTGATGCTCGGGATGTCCTATCTAAGGCTCGGGGAGAAGACAAAGGCGCGAGCGGCATGGGAGAAATTGATTAACAAAGATCCGAAGTCAAAGTACTCCATGCGGGCCAAAGAATTCATCAATCAACTCTAAGGATCCGACTTTCCGACAGCAGCCTTTATCTTGTTCGCAGCATTGTAGCCGTCGCAAATTTCTCCAGTTCTTACCCTGAAAAAACCGGCGGGGTGTTCCATGGCGAAACTCAGCAAGATACGGAGCGGCACGAAGTCGCTTGTAACAACCTCAGTGTTGGCAAGCAGGCTGTCAACTCCTGATTGGAGATGCTCTTCGGTCACCACGACTGGTCCGGTCACCAATCCCATCTTGACCCGATAAAGTTCGTACCCTGCTTCCGTTCCCCATCCGCACAGGAAATCGACTTTGCTGACCGGGCCCTCCAGCAATTTCAGATGCAGAGAAGTACGCTCAAGCACCTCCATCATGTCGCGTATCTCAGCAGCGTTCTCAAATTCAAGTCGTTTGGTCAGCTCGTCAAGTTTGGATTGTAGTTCCGTAGTAAGTTTTCCAAACGCACCGGAAAGAAATTCTTCAACAGCATCAACTTCCCGAGTGTATTCATCTTCACTTATATCTCCCCTGCAAGGGGCAGAGCATCTATCGATGTAAAAATAGAGACAGGGATCGAACGGTTTGATAAAATCATCGTCACATTTAACCAACTTGAAATATTTGTCTGCAGCGTAAAGTATTTGTTCGGCTATGTAAGAACTTTGAAATGGGCCATAATACCTCCCGTCATCATCGAGTTCATAAACCAGATCGAGACGATCAAACTTCTTATCTGCACTCAATTTAATGAAGGGAAATCTCCGGGAATGAACAAGCAGAGAGTTAAAGCTCGGCTTCAACTCCCTGATGAGTTGCAGTTCGCGAAGGAAAGCATGAAGCTCCGAGGCGGTAACCTCCCACTGCACGTGGTCCGCATTTGAAAGCATCCGTCTTACCTTATCAGCATCTTTTGCATTCTCAGTAAGATACGATGCCATTCTCAATTTTATATTTTTCGCCTTGCCGACGTAGATGATATCGCCGGCCGAGCCGAAGACTTTGTACACTCCAGGAGAATTCGAGACGGTCATCATTGCCTTCTTGAAAACATTCTGGTTGCGATGGGGATCGATTCGTCGCGGCACATTCTGGAAGCGCAGCAGCTCGTCGAGATCGACTATCTCGTGTCTCTCGCTAATCAATTCAAGTAGCTCGATCAGGAGGTGAGCTGTGGCGCGAGCATCACCATAAGCCCGATGCCTTCCGCTTATGCTTATCCCGAGGTGACGACATACGTGGTCAAGGGCTTTTCGAGGCAAGTCGGGAAACATTCGAGAGCTCAGCTTTCTCGTGCAAAGTTGCGGCATATCGAAATCCATCCCGACGTTCTTCATTTCGTTCTTGACGAAACCGTAATCGAACTGTGAATTATGAGCCGTGAAAATGCTTCCCTCCAGGAATTGCGATATGTCGCGGGCAATTCTCCCGAAGCCCGGAGCGCCGAACGTCATCTCACCGGTTATCCCGGTCATGTTCTGGATGAAATTCGGTATGTGTCGCCCCGGGTTGACCAGGGTGGAGTATTGGTCGACTATTTTTCCTTTACGGACCTTGAACGCCGCGAACTCAATTATCTTATCCTGATATGCAGTCGAACCGGTCGTCTCCACATCTACCACTGAGAAGGTGGCATCTTGCACAGAGATGACTGAGTCTATGCCTTTCCGATCTATCTCTGAATCTTTGATGACTGGTCCCAACTCGGTAAAGTTGATACAAAAGAAACCCCACTGATTCTCATGGATGAAAACAGATTCTCGAGCGCCTCCGCCGCCATGACGCATATTGATATACGATAAATGAGTGCCACAATGATTTCAATACGTTATACTTATCCGTGGTCATCTTGTTCTTATCAATGTTAATCCGTGAGCAATCTTTTGCTTTCAGCTGGCAAAGTCAACTTATGAGTGCCCGATCAGGCTACGAATCCCTGCCGAGATTTGGTCGGCAACTTCCGAAACAATTTCGTCCGGCACACCATCGTAGTGTTTCGACTTCAGTCTCATATCGCACATCTCATTCACATAATCAATGACGACAAATTTCTGATTGTCAGTCTTCGGATTTTTTTCTTCACCCACGCCTTCGGTGAAAATCCGGGTTCCTGCAGTCAATGCAATTTCAGTTGAAAAGAAATCGAGTCCGCAAATATCATGAATCTTCCTGACAATTTCTTCAATAGGATACAAGCTCAGCATTTGTTTTTCTTCTTCGGTGACAACAAAATAAAGATGTGACAGGTCATCCCACCAGCTTGTCAACACTTTACCAAACACGTAGAACGACCTGAACCATGCCCTTCTGCCATTGAAGAACAGCGGCTGCACTTTCTCCTGGATCAGATACTTGTCATCCTTGTTGTGCTGACGCGTTTCGACTACTTCCTGCAATCCCTCGGCGCCGGTGACTACTCCAATTCCGCCGCCGGTGGTATTGGCAGGCTTAATTATGAACGGCCTTCCCAACTTTGCAAGCTCGCCTAGACTGAGTGTGATCTCGTGCTCCGAATTGTATGGCGAAATGATAATTGTGTACGGTACATCGAGACCTCCGGTGATAAACTCCAAATGCATCGTGGCTTTGTCAGACGCACGTAAAATTCTGTCCGGATCGTTAAGAATAAATGTCCCACGCCGCTGGAGGATTCTCATTATTCCTTCACAATTCTCATCCACATCTGATGCTCTGTCTATGACGGACCCGAAGGACAAATTATTCTTTTTCAGCTCGTGAAGTACCGTCGGAAAATCTCCCGGTTTATATATCACATACCTAACGTTTCTATCCTCGAATTTACGCGAAAGGATGGACATGAAGTCGTCATCATATCCCCATTCGTAGAATATTCCGCAATTGATTGTTTTCACGAAGTGTAATCTAATCAGAGCTCACCGGATTTTTGATGCAGAAAATTCAAGGCAAACAGGAACGAGACACTTTACTCCCTCGAAAACGTCTCCTTGTCCTGCAGGAAACTTCATGGCTCAAGCTTTGCCTTAGCGGTCAAGCACTTATTATCATTTCCACAATATATCCACGAGTCCCATAGTAACTTCAGGAATGTTACACCTGAAGTATGCCGACCGCGCACCCCAAGCCGCAAAGCTCCCCGGCATTGAGACTGGAGTACGCGTTCGGGCTACCCGGCTAATAGGAGCCGAGCCGTGTTGTTGCGTCGCTGCCGTGCCCTTTCAACTCAGCCGAATAGACATCCTTGTCTTCGTTTATCATCTCATACTTTACGATACCTCCCGGTATTTCCGAGGCGCGGAACAGCCTCAACGTCATTCGAGGGGCAACCCCGAATTCAAGCTGATCGCAGGTAAATGTCCCGGCAGGGACGGTAACGCTAACGCCCTTCTTCACCACTGCTCCTTCAATCGACTCCGGAGTCAGATGCATGGGCGAAGTGTACCAGCCTTCTGTCACGGGCACTTCGCGAGGAGCCTCGTTGCCGAACCTTTGTCTCATTCGTCTAACTGACTCCTGTTTCCCACTGAACAATACTTCCATCAACATCGAATCTTTGCCCGACGACACGAAGCTTACCTGCCACCATTCCTCACCGTTAGCGAGCTTTGTGAGAAAAGCTTTCCGGTTTTCATATTTGTTCTCACCATCGGAGCTTATCTCCCATTCAGTGTACTGGCCGGGATTATATGATGCGAGGTCCACGCTGTACCCGTATGCGTTGAATACATATTGGAGCAGTATCGGATAGAGCCTCGCGCCCATCATGGCAAAAGCTCCTGAGCCACCGGGAGTTGCTGTTACGCCCCCACCAGTCCCCGCAGACGGGACATAGTTGGCAGTGAGAGTTTTCCCGCCGTCAGAAGGCATGGAAACATTGTAAGATGCGATGATGTTGTCCTGATATCGTACCGAGATGTAATACGGTCCCACATCGGAAAAGCTGAGCTTTACAATGCCGGAAGAATCCACGGTAGCTGTTTGTCCGGTGCTGCATCTAACAACAGCTCCTACGAGCGGAGCGTTGTTCGTGCCGCGAACTTCAACGCTCATCGAGAAGAGCTTGATGCCGAGTTGATTATAGCCGAAGCAACCTGAGAAACTGACCATAGATCCCGCGGTCATCGCAAGAATCAACAGCTTTTTGCCATACCAGACATAATGTGAAGCTTTCTGAGAGTTTATCAGCTTACACACCTCCTAATCCGGTCAGAACTTGTAATCGACACCGACTGCGAGGATATAGAATCCAAAACCTACTCGCGCCTGTGCTGTCCAGTTGTCGCTCAAGAAGTACCTGATTCCCGCACTCCCGCCGAGCGTGAAGCCGCCCGCACTCGGGCTGTATCCATATTCCGAATTCAGGTACGAATACTCCCCTTTCCACTTCCAGCTTGCGACTTCATATCCCAGGACGAGTCCAACAAATGGATCCCACTTTTTGTCGCTCAGAACAAAATGGTACATCCCGGTTACGCCGAAGTCGATATAGGTCCAGCTACCGACATCAGAGTAGCCATAGTCGCTCGAACCGTAGCTGAAATAATCAAATAGGCCGCCCACACCTATGATTCCAGGTCCGACTTCTCCAACGTTCGTGATTCCGCGTTCATAGTCGGCTCCCAAGGTCAATGCGCTTCCGACCCCGCTTAAGCCAATATGAGCGCCGAGGAAGTTCTTTTGGTTCTCAAATTGAGCATTCGCAGGACGAGCTGCGAATGTGAGTGCGAATAGCGATGCGGTTAAGAACGTGAGTGAGAGTTTGTTTCTCATGATTTTACTCCTTTTTTGTTATTCTTGAGACCCTCATTTCGCGAAACAAAGTGAACACAGGTAACTTCACCTGTCATTTCAAGAGAGTCATTTTGCTTGTCTTGGAAAATGTACCAGCCTGGATCCTGTACAAGTACGTCCCTGATGGTAAACTGGACCCGTCAAAATCGGCCTTATACCTTCCCGCCTGAAGATCCTGGTCGATAAGAGTCTTTACCTCCTGTCCCATGATGTTATACACTTTGAGTGTCACGTGGCTTCTCGTGGGTACGGTGAACTCGATTTGAGTTGAAGGGTTGAATGGATTTGGATAATTCTGTGATAAAGAGAAATTGGATGGAGATGTGAATTCGTCACGCGTTATGCCGGTAACAGTATTATCCAGAACAATATCGTCAAGCAATACATACGTACCTGGATGCCAGGAATCGGAAGCCGAATCGGGCATGATCCAGAAATCAACGGCGGCCGAATCGCCAGTCGTACCGGGAGTCATTATAGCACCAAGCGCAAATGCTGTCCACACGTCCTTAGTACCTACTATATCAAGAACGTTAGCACCGGTCAAACCCGCATATTCCCCTTGCCCATATATCCATATGAATATTGCAAGTCCATCTCCGCCGTCAGGATGCAACTGGTACCATCCCTTCACGGAAAAAGTCGAACCCGAAACACGAATCGAATCCTGGCTGATGGCACCCATTATGCTCGTTCCGAAGATCTGTGAGTTCACCAGCTTCACCGCTCCTGAGCCTGAATGCGTCACGGTAGATTTTTGGCAGGAGTTTGTACTCGAGGTCCAGAACGACGGCAGGCCATCACTTCCCCAGTCCTCGAAGCCGGGATTCTTCAAAAAGTTCTGAGCAGATGCCGTCGTTACCAAGACAAATGGCAGCAAAAACAGTAAATGATAACGCTTCACGGTTTGCCTCCTATATTATTATGGTTGTGGTTTCTTATCGGTGTTTACGTTGGTCATTCTGTCACCGAAACACGACTGATTTTTGTCGGATGCCTTTCTTCCATTTCCACATATGTTTCAATTCCCGAATATTTCCTCAATATTCTCGATACCAAGCGGCTGATACGCACAGTAATAATCCCATGTACCACCATAATCGCCGTAGGTGGTAACATAGACGTGAAGCTGACCCTGTCCTGCATCGACTGCGTTCATGTGCAAGAAATGCGAATATGGATTCAAACTGTTTATATCGCCGCCGTTGTACCAATCAAAAACACCCGCGCCGGTATTGGGATCGCAATTGGTGAATTCCAACCTAAAGTGGTCTCCGGTATTGGTACCAGATTGATTACTATTCATTTGAACTTGAATGTCATGGTAACCCGTTAATAAACCGTTAGTGCCCCTGGCACATTTAAAGTCGATCTCATATGAATAGGAGCCATCGGTGCCGCTGTATGTAATTGAGAATTTGTACTCAAGCGTTTTTTCCTGGTAACGCACCTTTTCTGTGTATCTATAGGAATTTCCATACCCGCCTTCATAAGTCCGGGTGTACCAGCCCTGGCTGTCGGGTCCGGCCCAATCACCGGGACCGGAAGTCGCATCAACCTTCTGAGCCTTACCTATTCTTGTCGAAGAGGAAGAAGGCGGCGCAGGCAGGGTCGGGACGGAACCGGTGTCGCTTGGCGCCGACAGTAATCCCGTAATGGCGCTTAGAATATTGGAAGGAATTTCGGTAGAAGCGGTTACCCTTGTTTCAATTTGCTGCTGTGTCAATGTTCCGGCAGTGTTCGGGCTCGTCGAACTCCCGTGGCACCCGACCATAACGCCGACAAAAACGATTAACAACAATTTTGTGATCAACGAGCTGGATTTCTTAGCCATCTGCTTTGATTCCTTTCATTTCACATTTATTTCATCACTTGATTAATACAAGCTTCTCGGATTGAGCATAAGAACCCGCGGACAGCCTGTAGAAATACACTCCACTTGATAGACCACTTCCATCAAATGTGACGGTGTATGTACCGGCGCTCTGACGCTCATTCACAAGCGTCCTGACTTTTTTGCCGAGCACATCGTACACGATCAACGTGACGTAGCTGACAGCCGGAAACTTATAGCTTATTGTCGTTGTGGGGTTGAACGGGTTTGGATAATTCTGTCGCAGGGCAAAATTTCGCGGCAGTTTGTTTGCGTCAGGCTGCAAAACGGCGGCGGGTTCAAATGAGCGCGTGATCTGTGCGAATAGTCGCTCAGTCTCTGTCCAAACTCCCGGTATGTTGTTTACCTCGTTGTATTCTACTGAGTAGTTTGAGTCCTGCTGCGTAAAGGAGGCGGAAGGATCCCCGGAATTAGTGCTGCATCCGACCGGACCCCAATCATCTATGTCTGAAGAGGTGTCGTATTCAGGTTCAATTGGACTTTGAGGCTGGGTCTTAGGCCAGCGGTGGTCCTCGCCAACCCTGTGCACGGGTGTGCTCATCCCGATAAGATTGATGGTTCCATTGTAATCAAAATTCAGTCCAGACGAGCCCATGATCGAAGATGAGTCGCTGCTGTTCCCAGAAAAATTTCTCGAAGTGCCTTCTGAGACACTATACCCCTCATCATTTTGCGTCCCGTCCCAGCGTGTCGTTCCGACGTATGACCATGTAGCAAATACTGAAAGGCTGTGAACGATTCCTCCGGTCGATTCATCGGCGGGAGCTGATAACACCAGCTTATGAGGTCCCACATTACTGAGGTCAGTCATTTCATAAACAAAGTGACAATACATGTACTCTTGCTCGAAAGAATAGTTTTGATCAGTTATAGTTGCTCCATCCTCTGTGTATGTGGTGTCCTTGAAGTCGTTGTCGGTGACTCTGCAAGTTGCGTTGACCTCCCACGAGTTCGGCTTCAAATTTATCACTCCGCTTCCCGTCAGGGCATCTTTCCACCCGTGCGGTTTGCGGAATATATATACGGCATTGACCATGGCGATGCCCGGATCCTCGCCGGCTGTGAAAACCACCCGGGCTTTCCCCTCATCATCTGTTGTGACTTCATTTTGCGACACTGTACCACCTTCTGGTCCAGGAAAGCTGCCAAGTGTAGGATCGGTCAAGCCGCCCAGATTGATCACCCGGTTTTTTAGAGGATAACCGTCACAGTCAACCATTTCGAGTTCAACAGTTATTGTGTCATGCGGGGCCAGGGAGTGTCTCGATGGAGTCACTTTCAGGTACGCTCCCTCACCGCCTCAAGCGACGCCCGGGTCATTTTCACGTTTCTGTATTTCGAATGCCGTTATGGTGGATGCGATTGGCATCAGCTCACATGCAGCTGTTTCACCGGCATTTTCTATACCCGCCGAATCAACCGTAAAGTTGACCGTTGACGACTTCACCACTTCGCGGGAGGTGCCACACTCAATCTGCCAGGTAAACTTGTACTGGTTCGTTCCTGAACCTGAAGGCTCGACTGATCCCGTCAAAAGATATGGCACACCGTTGACTGTGCCTGCGGGCGGGAGGTTTGTGTATTCATCGCCTAACGTGAGAGTGTCGCCCTGGAATTTCTCAGCGAGCCACGCCCCTCCGTCGATCCAGACGAAACAATCTTTACTCGGATCCTCCATGTGGCTCCAGTAACGAGCGATCCTCCCGGGCCAGAAAAGATCTCTCCATTTCAATATAGAATCAGCATCGGCAGCCGGCCGCGGCACATCCACTTTCACGTCGAACAAATAGATGACCCTGTCGGTGCATTTGTTGCATTGTGCGAGGGCAGTTACTGCCAGTTCCGGTATGCAGAGTATCAACATTAAGATGGCACTGAGAGTCACCCGGTGAACAAATTGAGAATGCCGTAGGTCGTTCATTCTACCTTCCTCCTTTCATCCATTCCTTATAGGCCGGAATGTGACTTCGGTTCAAGAAGAGAAGCCTTGCATGACTATTTAATCAACATGAGTTTCTTTGTCTGGGAAAAAGATCCAGCTCTGATGCTGTAGAAATACACTCCGCTGGACAGGCCGGTCCCGTCGAAAGTCACAGTATGTGTACCAGCATTCTGACGCTCGATCACGAGTGTCCTCACTTCTCTGCCAAGGACATCGTATACCTTTAGGCTCACGAGGCTGTTGGCTGGCAGCTGATAGCTGATGACCGTTGTCGGATTGAACGGATTCGGATAGTTCTGCGACAACTTGAAGCTGCTCGGAATGTCGCCGGTCTTGCTCTTTGTGCCGGTCAATAATTCAGAGATCGGGCGCACCCAGACTGTATTATTCAAAGTACTGGCAAAAAGTTCTCCGTTGATGCTTGCAAAAGAGGTAACATAAGTGCTCGGCAGGCCTGCCAATTTCCAGCTTGAGTCGCTGTTTGCAAGAACATATACTCCTTCGGCCCAAGTGCCTGCAAAGACATTTGTGTCAACGACGAACAGAGTAGTAATATCCTTCTGTAATTTTGTATGCGTCCATGATGTCCCATTGTTATTTGATCTGAAAACACCCTGTCCGAACAATCCGGCGAACAACTCCGTCCCTCTGGCAGCAATCGAGTAAACCCACGATCCGATCAATCCGTTGCTGACCCTTGTCCAACTCGTCCCATTATTGGTCGATGTATACACCCCATGACCAGTACCGGCGAACAAACTGGAACCAATGACCGCAAGCGAGCTGACTTGAGTATTAGTATCAGCCAATGTCGGCAGCCCCGTACTTACGGGAGCCCAAGTTGCACCGTTATCGGACGACATGTAAACGCCTCCTTCGACTCCAGCCTCGTAAGGCTGTGTCGCCGCAAAAGCATAAGTGCTGATGAATGCAAATGCCGTGACACTCGCGCCCGGCTCGATCTGCACACCTGATTGCCAACCATTGCCCCCGTCCGATGAAACATAAACATATCCATTTACATCACCTGCGAAAGCATACGTGCTGTTTCTGTAAGCAACAGCGCTGAAATCTGCCCAGTCATAATCGCCCACTCTCCTCGAGTTCCAGCTGGCTCCGTCGTTTGTTGAGAGAAACATGCCCCCTGCTCCTGCCGTAAGTATGGTCCCGCCTGCCGCTGCAACGCCGTTCATGCAGTAATTTGAGAGACCCCAAGTTATATGATTCCAACTCACACCGCCATCCGGTGACACATAAATACCGTCGTAACGAGTCCCGGCAACAAGGTTGGGACCGACCATCACTAACGCATCGACCTGATATGGGCAATCATTCCCTGAAAACTCGGTCCAGCTTGCTCCTCCGTCCGAGCTCATGTTGACCCGCGTTGACGCCACAAAGATCTTGGACCCGCTGAACACCCAATCACTGGGGTAATCCCCGACTGAATAGGCAGTGAACTTAAGCCAGCCGTCACCATTGTTGGGCGAAATCCAACCCCCATTTCCCCAAACTCCGGCATATAGGTTAGTACCGTTGGACACAAGCGAAATCACATCATTGTCTGGAAGTCCGGTGCTCACCTTTGTCCAATTCGACCCATTATTGGTGGTCATGAAGACACCGCTCCCTGTCCCCGCGAATACGTTTGACCCAATTGAAGTAATGCAGTCAACTTTCAAGTCCGTCAGTCCACTATTGACCTGAGTCCATGTTGCTCCGTTATCAGTTGAGAGATAAACCCCCTGGTAGTAACTACCTGCGAAAATATTTGTCCCAATAATGGTGATACAGTCTAAGTACACATCCTCGAGTGAACTTTTCTGCCATATTAAGCCATTAGCATCTCGGGTGTAAAGAGTATCGTCCCAACTTGCGGCAAATACTTTGCTGTCGTTTGCGGCCACCGCTTGAACATCGCCGTTCATGACCCCCCAATTCGAGTGGGTCCAATCAAGACCAAAGTCTGTTGATACGAAGACTCCACCATAAGTGGCTGCATAGATCGTGTTCCCACTGACAGCCAAATCAGTGACTTTGGCTCCCTTTGGACCAATCTGCGCCCACTGTGCATCGGCCCTCGACACCCCCAACACAAAAGGCAATGCCATTAGAAATAGAACTATTACCCTTTTCATTTCTCGCTCCCTTTCAATTATTTGTTTGTCTTTTTCACCCTTCTCGCCCCTTCCATTGAGAAGGTATCCAGACGGCACAATTTTGACGGTGTTGCCAATTCGCTGCCAAGCATGTGCAAATAGATTACAAATCGCTTTAGATGCATAACTCGAATACAAGATAAGGAGAGAAGGAAACAGCGGACAATCGGATGGAAATATGATTTTACCGCGAATTGAGTTTACGGATCGCTTCGATTTTTGAATTGACCTGCAGCTTTTCGTAGATACTCATGATATGTGTTCTCACAGTGCTGATACTGATGAATAACTTCGAGGCAATTTTCTGATATGTGTTTCCTTCGGCAAGGCATTCAAGAATTTCCTTCTCTCTTGGCGTCAATCCCCACTCGATCCGTGAAGGATGAAGCTTATCGCGAAACAGCTCCAGCGTGCGGTTGGCTATAGAAGGCGTCATCGGTGCGCCTCCCTCGTAGAGCGCGATCAATGCCCTGATAATCTCCTCCGGCGGGGTCTTCTTCAGCATGTAGCCCGACGCCCCTGCACAAATCGAGTCGAAAATCTTGTCATCATCTTCGAACACAGTGAACATCATGATTCTTATATCGGGGAAATAGTTGTGTATGATACCGACACACTCAATTCCGGATTCATTATTTCTAAGACCTATATCGACAAGGGCCACATCGGGCCGGGCAAGTTTATACTCCGGTACAATCTGACGGCAGCTATCCAGAGATGACACAACCTTCATCTGATTGGATGCGTTCAGAATCTCTTCCACCGATTTGCGGAAGGTTGGATTATCTTCAATGACAGCTACTCTAATGACAGATGAGTTAAAGTCCATGAGACCTTCGTCTGGAGCCTTTGTTCCGGTCGCCCACCACAATCATGCCGCCATGAGTCCAGTGCACCGGCCTACTTTTCAATTAGTGTCACGCCATCCCTAAAAGCTGTTGTGGTCGAGCACAAGCTGTCCAGCATTTAGGATCAATTTCAGTTACCATTTTCTAAACTTTTTTGCTTATTTGCCATCGGATGAAAATATGATTCTACAGCGGCAAGCTCACACTTACTGTAGTGCCCACGTTTTCCACGGAGTCGATCTCAACTTGTCCCCCCACATTCTTTGCCCTGGTCTTCATGTTGTTTAGTCCATTCCCAACTTCAGAAGGATGGGAAAATCCCTTGCCATCGTCTTCAACAACCATGTGCAGGAAATTATCGGCGAAATAAAACCTTACGCGAAGGTTTGCTGCTTCCGAGTATTTCAAAGCGTTTATGACGCTTTCTTTGAAAATGAGAAGCAAATTCTTTCGTTTTTCCATGTCCAGATGAAGATACCGTATATCGTCATCCGCTTTGAAATGAAATTGAATATTGCGTGCGAGCGTTAGGGGCGCCGCATAGTACTGCATGCGTTTTAGAATCTGTTCCATGCTGTCCTGTCGTGGATTTATAGCCCATATAATGTCGCTCATTTCGTCCATCATCATACCTGCTATCTCGCTAATCTTGCCGAAAACCTCGCGTGCCTCTCCGGCTGTAAACTTGATTTTTGATTTGGCAGCATTGCTGAACAACAGGATGGAGCTCAAAGTCGATCCTATATCGTCATGGAGATCCCGGGCTATTTTATTCCTGGTCTGTTCCATCTTCTCTTTCAACACCGCATTCTCTTTCATTTGTGCAATGAGCTTTTTCTGGTCCTCAACTTTTTCAATTTCCATCAGACGTGTCTTATAGCTGAGTGATGCAGTGAATATGATAGTCTCAATGACAATACCTACCTGTGCACCAAGAAGGTTATTGAATCCAATGCTCAATCTGGCAACATAGAATCTCAAGAGAGTAATCAGAACCCCGATTCCTCCGCCGAAAGCAGCAGCAAGACTTCCCGTCAGGATTAGGTTGACCAGCACTTTCTTATGCCTCATTAACTGAAAAATCAGAACAAGGCAATAAAGGGCTATCCCTGAGATGGTGACCATAAGAATGCTATTCAGTTCTTCAGGATCGGGCAGTACGAATCGTAACACTGTATCGACAAGCACATAGACTTCTATGAATCGTTCTAGATGAATGAACTTTCTGTTAATCCTGTTGTCAAGCTCACTTAGGTCAAGAAAATAGCGGGTGAATTTTAAATAGAACGCATAAGGCAATGCAAGTAAAACCGATTTGAGATATACCCGGATTGAGGGAAAGTATTCAAAAGGCCAGTAGATGCCTTCACCTCTGTTAAACTTCTGCAGGAAATAGACCGTGACCAGGAGCAGGTAGACGAGATAGTAAACGTATTCCTTTCTTCTGTTTCCGATGATCCAGGAAAAAACGACGTAAGTCATCTGAGTTAGCATAAGTCCGAGGAAAAGGAGCTGAAAGAAACGAAAATTAGCACCCTCATAGTATGTGCGATAAAAGGCAGCACGGAGGGACTCGCCGCTGAAGATATTGACTCGATCCAACCCAATAGCATAATCCGGGGTAGAGAACAGACAGACGAAATACTGGATCGTAGAGCGTGGAGGAATAACAAATTTAATTTTACTTAGCTCCGGATAAGAAACATTGAGATCTTTTGCCAGCGCGAGTCCACTGTTTCGGACAACAATCTTTCCATCCTGAATTTCATAGATGCGGATGACACCGGAATATCCCGCGTCAAGGTAAGCGGTGACCGGAAGTGAGTCCAGATTGTCAAGAGCAAATTTCATCCAGTAGTGTGCCTGTACGCCGTACTTTTCTATCGCCAATGAGAGTCCACCAGTCTGACTTGAAAAAGGCATGTCCTTTATGTCATCAAATGAAAATTTGCGGCTGGGGTCCACATGATAACTCAAGGGAGAAGTGCAAAGCACATGTGGAAGACCATTTATTACGACCTGCGGAGGTCCGACGGCAGCAGTCGCGATTTTGAATGTGACCATACAAATCAGAACGCACAGCATGGTCTCGTATCGGCGAAATGAGATAGTCTGTACCATCAAGTCAAGCGACAGGCATTAGAAATAATTGGGGATGCATGAACAAGCATAGGAGATTCGATGTGGTCGCCTCCTCGTCATGGCAGAAGTCGATAAACTCCTTCAAACGTGATGTGGACAGTCTCCCAAATGTCACGAACGATGAGTCTTCTCGCTCATCGTATGCTGGTGCGGTCTGCTCCATACAAGGTGCCTCCTGACAATCTGTGCAACACACGCAATCACAACCAGACTTGAAAGAGGACTTTTTAGGAAGTTCAGGTTCTAATCACGACCAGTTGCTCACCTTGAAATCCTGAAGCAAATGCCCTGCGAGGCAGATCGTTATGCATCTCCGTCTGGCTCTAAACTCAGACGGGCCTCTGACATGTCAAATCGTAAAACCAATCTATGTCCTACTGACAAGACAGTTGTTAATTCTGCGAATAGGTGGTGCAGCGCAAACCCTGGGAAAAATATAACTTCCTGTAAGCTATGCTGCAACTGTCGGTTGGGTTTGCAGAAAGCCAAGCAGGGTGAACGGACCTTCCATTGGATTGATCATTCAGAACTATTCTGGTAAATTCTCCCCTCACATGGGAAAAGCTACGGATATAAAGGACATTAGCCCGGATACAACCAAGATAATTATTCGCGGGGCGAGGCAGCACAACCTCAAATCGATCGACCTCGACCTCCCGCGCAATAAGTTCGTAGTGATAACCGGACTCAGCGGAAGCGGCAAATCATCTCTGGCATTCGACACAATTTATGCCGAAGGCCAACGCCGCTATCTGGAGACCATGATGGCCTACGCGAGGCAATTCCTGCAGATTCTCGAGAGACCGGACGTCGATCTGATCGAAGGGCTCAGCCCATCCGTTGCAATTGAACAGAAAACGATCAGTTCGAATCCTCATTCAACCGTCGGAACGGTGACTGAGATTCACGATTATATCAGGTTGCTCTTCGCAAAAGTCGGAACGCAATTCTGCACACGATGCAATGTTCCTGTCAGGCAACAGACTCAGGATCAGATCCTCAAATCGATCTTGTCTGATTTTGAAGGTAAGAATATCTTGCTGCTGGCACCCCTTGTCACCGGGAGGAAGGGGCATTATCGCGAGTTATTCCGTGAGCTCATGGCAGAGGGCTACGTGCAAGTAAGAGTCGATGGGCAGGTACGCAACCTTGAAGAGGGGCTTGAAGTATCACGTTATGGCACACACAATATCGAGCTTGTCGTTGACAAAGTCCGGGTTCAGAAGAAGTCTGTCTCCCGTCTGAGAGATTCCCTAAAATTGTCTCTTGAAAAAGGATCAGGTAGACTAATTCTAATAAACCACGAGAACAAGAGTGAGCAGCTCTTCAGCAGGTTGAAGTCTTGTCCGAAATGCGGAACCAGCTATCCCGAAATAGCCCCCAACTCCTTTTCTTTCAATTCTAAATTTGGGATGTGCCGCACATGTGGTGGAACCGGGCTGAGCAGAAGGATCACTCCGGATGCTCTCATAGTTGATCCAAAATCTTCCATCACCGAAGGAGCTTTGCTATTCCCGAAGAAAGACGATTTCTTCCTTTTGAGCCTCCTGAACAGCGTGTTGGAGACGCATGATAAGAATACCAATACTCCGCTTGAGGAATTCGACAATGAGACACGCGATCTCCTCTTCTATGGCAGGAACCTGAAATCGTCGACAAAGGGAATTAAGTTCGCAGGTTTGTCAATCTCTAACCTTAATACGAAGTTTGAGGGATTGATTCCGATGCTCTCAAGTTTGGACTTCGAAGTATATTTTGGCGACAAGAGCAGTGAGATTGAAGCCCACCTCCCCCTGGTCGAATGCGAAGAGTGTGGAGGCACTAGACTAAGGCCGGAAAGCAGGTTCGTTCGGCTCATTGACGCCGGAGATAATGAAATCACAATAGATTCCGTCGTCAAAAGTCCGGTAGATAAAGTGAGCCCGATTTTCGAGAGGATGAAACTTGGAAAGAGGGAGCAGACTATTGCCCGTCCGATCCTGCACGAGATAAAGAGCAGGCTCGGATTTCTACTGAATGTAGGTCTTGACTATCTAACCCTGAACAGGCCGTCCGGGACACTTTCAGGCGGAGAGTCACAAAGAATACGGCTTGCAACACAGATAGGTTCGCAACTGACCGGAGTTCTGTATGTGATTGACGAGCCGTCAATCGGTCTGCACCAACGAGACAACATAAGGCTCTTGAACTCGCTCAAGTCACTCAGGGATCTCGGCAACACCGTAGTCGTTGTAGAACACGATCGTGAAACTATGGAGAACGCAGACTACATAGTAGATCTGGGACCAGGGGCAGGAGAACACGGCGGATACGTTGTCAAGGCGGGAACATTCGGTGAAATAATTGCCGAAAGAGAGAAATCGTTGACCGCCGCCTACTTGAGGGATGAAAAGAGAATACCGATCAGACCGAAAGAAGAGCGCAGAAAGCCGAACGGATCCTACCTCACCCTGAAGGGAGCTACCGGTAACAATCTGAAGAATATCGATGTAAAGTTTCCTCTCGGATTGTTCATTTGCATAACTGGCGTGAGCGGATCCGGGAAATCGAGTCTCATTAATGATACGCTTTACAGGATTCTCGGTAAGCATTTCTATAGACTGTCGGACCATCCTCTCCCCTACGATTCTGTAACTGGGATGGACAAGATTGATAAAGTTGTTGATATTGATCAGTCTCCTATTGGAAGGACGCCGCGTTCTAATCCTGCAACTTATGTTGGTGTGTTCACTGCAATCCGCGATATATTCGCTCAGTTACCGGAAGCAAGGATGAGAGGCTACAAGCCGGGGCGATTCTCGTTCAACGTTCAAGAGGGCCGTTGTCCCGCATGTGAGGGAGACGGTATGAGAAGGATCGAGATGAGCTTTCTTCCCGACGTTTACGTGAAATGCGAGGTTTGCAATGGGAAGCGATATAGTGCGGCAACACTGGATGTGAAATACAAAGACAAGAGCATCGCAGATGTTCTTGAGATGACCGTTGAGGATGCCCTTGCACTGTTCGAGGAAATTCCGAGCATAAAGAGGAAACTCCAGACTATGTTCGATGTAGGTCTCGGCTACATCAGACTCGGACAGTCCTCAACCACTTTGTCGGGGGGAGAAGCCCAGAGAGTGAAACTATCCACGGAGCTATCGAAGGTCGCAACGGGGAAAACGCTCTATATACTAGACGAGCCCACTACTGGCCTTCATTTTGAAGACATCAGGATATTGCTCGACCTTCTGCACAGGCTGGTTGACAAAGGAAACACAGTCATAATCGTTGAGCACAATCTTGACGTTATCAAATGTGCAGATTGGATTATAGATCTTGGGCCTGAGGGAGGAGACAACGGCGGTCGAATTGTCACAGAGGGACCGCCCGAATTAATCGTGAAGAACAAGAAATCATATACAGCTCACTTCCTTTCCGATTACCTCAATGATGGAAATGAGCAATCTACCCGCTGATATTCTTGCCGAGCTGCGTGATGCCATTCAAGCAGAAAGCTTAGGGAACGATGGCAAAGCGCGTGTCTGCGCCAGAAGGGCTGTGGGAAAGGCATTTGCACTTACGAAATACTTCGGCAGATCGGGACGACCGGTAAGCGCGACTGAGAGCCTCAAAATAATTCTGGATCTCGATGAAACGTCGCTCGCTGCCCGCGATGCAGCACGCCGGTTGTCAACCAGTGTAACGGAAGCGAAGAACTCACAAATCTCGACTAAACCGGTAGATGATGCCCTAATTATTATCAGGGAGCTTCTAGCTGACCGGAGATCTGCCCTTCCTGGCGGGGGCTGAACCTAACAGACGTGGATCGAGTTTGGCGCGGACATCGTCCAGGGGCATTGTCGTCCCTGTCCAAAGCTCGAATGCTTTAGCCGCTTGGTGGTACAACATCTCAATACCACTGACTACAGTCGCGTTCTTTTTTGAAGCGTCTCTCAGGAACATCGTCTCCGATGGATTGTATACCAGATCAAAAAAGATCTTCCCGTTGAAATCGACCGAATCAGCGACCAAAATATTCTCCCCTTTCGACGGATACATCCCAACGGTAGTAGCATTAACTACGAGTCTGCTCTTTTCTATTATGCTCGCCTCGTCGGTATTGTGAAGCTCAGCCACCCGTATGTTATAATAATTCTGAGAGTCGGCAAAGAATTTCCTCAGTAACTCGGCACGAGAAGTATCTCTATTCAGAACAAAGATCTGCGATGGGCGGAAAAAAGAGATAAGCGAATAAACGACCGCCCGCGCCCCACCCCCTGCTCCGAAAACTGTGACTGTCTCTCCGGCGATTCGATCACGAAATGGCTTTAGAGCTTCGACCACCCCATCGACGTCGGTGTTGTGCCCCATCAGACCGTCATTCTCAATGTAAACTGTGTTTACTGCTCCTACAAGACGCGCATCGGCCGTTACACCGTCGAGAAACTCCATGACAGCTTCTTTATGTGGAACAGTAACGTTGCAGCCTGCCATTCCAAGTGCCAGCATTCCTTTCATAGCATCGCCCAGGTCTTTTGGCAGTACATCAAAAGCCAGGTATAGAAAGTTCAGCTTTGATAATTTGAAAGCTGTCTCATGAATAACAGGTGACCAGGTATGCGCTATGGGATGCCCGATGATACTGACAAGTTTCGCGTGGTTTTTCCGAGCCATCAATGCGTCAGCTCTTAGCCGTGTATTTCTTTTCATTCACAAGCCATTCATAAACAGGGAAAACGAACTTGATAAGTATTTCCGGATTCGAATGTTGTATCTGTCCGAAATCCTGAAAAAAGGTGCTGACTTTGTGTGGTTCCAGCTCTAGTGCTTTCTTCGCACTCTCGATGGCATCAGAGTATGAGCCGATTTGAAGATAGCACTTGGATTTTTGATAATACGCTTCCGCCCATTCCGGGGACATAGCGATCACTCTATCGTAAGCTTCCAACCCCTCCTTGAATTTCTCACATTCCACCAGCGCGTCACCGAAGTCCAGCCAACCGTCAATATTGTCAGGTTGGAGCTGAGTTACCTTTTTGTAGCTATCGACAGACTCCTCGAACAGATCAAGAGTAAATTCAACGTCACCCTTTGCGTGCCAGATGTCAGGGTCGCTGGAATTCAGGTCCGTAGCCTTGGTAAAATCAGCAAGCGCTTTCCTGTATAGGTTCATCGCATCGTAGCAGACGGCTCTGCCGAATAACGACTCGACATGATTGGAATCGTGTTTAAGCGCCTCGCTGTAACACCTGATGGCATCTTTATACTCGCTGAGTTCTTCGAAGGCAGTAGCCATGTTATGCCAGGATGCGACATCCTTCGGCTCGTAGCGCAAAGTCGTCTTATAGCTCTCGATGGCCTCGCGAAGCTTCCCCATGCTCAGCAAGGCGTTGCTTCTGTTGTACCAGGCGGCGCTAAACTTCTCATCGATAGCGATGGCCATATCGTAACTCTCCACCGCGGCCTGGTATTTTCCCATCGCGTTCAACGAAATACCTCGGTTGTACCAGGCCCTATGGTTGTAAGGATCGAGCTCGATCACTTTGTCGTAGCACCTAAGCGATTTTTCCGGCTGCTCCAGGTAATCATAGCAGTAAGCCATTTCAAACCACGCATCTTTGTCAGTCGGATCCAACTCGCTCAGGTACTTGAACACTTTTGAAGCCTCTTCATATCGCGTCAGCTTCTCAAGGATGATTCCCTGATTCATCAGGGCTTCGTCGCTTCCCGGATCGATATCCAGCGCGCGCTGTATGCATTCAAACGCTTCCTCATACTTTTCAAGCATTTGCAGACAGCTTGCCTGGCCAATCAACGCATCAACTTCAATCGGATTGATGTCAACGGCTTTTTGGTAATCTTCCAGCGCTTCCTCAAATTTCCCCAATGCTTCGTTGATTTCTCCTCGCCTCAGCCAGTTTTCGGCACTTACCGGGACAATGGTTATCAACTTGTTGGCGAAATAGAGTGCATCTTCGTACTTGTCCTGACTCATGAAATAATCGATGATCTCTTCCAGCGCAGCAATACTGGAAAAGGTGGGTTCTTCTCGCCGAAGGCGCTTTATTTCTTCATTAATGTTGCGCTTTTCGAACTCGTCATAGTCGTCATCGTCAAGAGTGAACTCAAAGTCGTCTTTATTCATGGGAGCCTCTCAGCACAAATGAAGTTATCGGCACGCGAGGTAAAAATCAATAACTGAAGGGTTGATCAAATCCACGATGATTAGGGTTCGCTTGCGTTCCACACCATCATTTCGTAAACTCTATGCATGTTATCTTACTTACAAGGCGTAGTACTTGGTATACTACAGGGAATTACGGAACTCTTCCCTATTTCAAGTTTGGGCCACAGTGTGATCTTGCCGGGGTTGTTCGGCTGGAAGATCGATCAGCAGAGTCCATACTTTTTGATGTTCCTCGTTGCTACGCACGCGGCAACGGCACTCGTGCTGCTCTTATTCTTTTGGAAGGATTGGGTAAGGATCGTTTCGGGTCTTTTTAGATCTGTTACCAAGGGAAAAATGGAGAGAAGCGATTCTGACGCGAGGCTCGGATGGCTCCTCGTCGTAGGAACAATTCCTGCAGGCCTGGTCGGTCTGCTGCTCAAACGCGAGATACGGGTTTATCTGCTGTCGGGAAAATTCGCTGCGATTTTCCTGACACTCAACGGAGTTCTCCTATTTGTCGCGGAACTCCTAAGAAGAAAGGCTTCAGTCGCTGACACCGCTGACAGCGATGTCAGGATTTCCAGAATGGGCTGGTGGCAATCGTTCAAGGTAGGACTAATGCAAGTCCTTGCGCTGATGCCGGGTTTCTCGCGAACCGGCTCCACAATGGCAGGCTCTCTAATGGTCGGTCTCTCTCACGAAGACTCGGTCAGATTCTCCTTTCTGTTGTCGACACCGATAATTGGCGCGGCAGCCGCCCTTGAGCTGACGAAGTTAGTTGCAACCGGTAACCTCAGGGCAATGGGTGTATCCTTGGTTGGAGGCGTATTCGCGGCGATATGTTCTTATCTCTCTGTCCGCTTCTTGACCGCATATTTCAAGATCGAGAACAGGCGGCTGACTCCCTTCGCGGTGTACTGCGTACTCGCGGGGATAGTATCTCTGATTTTCTACTACCACTAGTACGTTTCAGCGAGCAGGATGCTTCGGCAGATACCGAATCGGGTCTACCATTCCCACATTCCTGAATGCGCGCAACCTTAGCTGGCAAGCGTCACATTCCCCGCAAGCTTCCCCGTTTTGACCCGGATCGTAGCAGCTTCTGGTTAAGGAATAGTCAACTCCTAAAGAAAGCCCTTTTCTGATAATCTGAGACTTCGAGAGGCTAATCAGAGGAGTGTGGATCTTGAATTTCACCCCTCCCTGCACCGCCGCTTTAGTGGCCAGGTTTGCAACCTTCTGAAACGCATTTATGAACTCCGGACGGCAATCTGGATAGCCGGAATAGTCTATTGAGTTTACTCCGATGAATATATCGCTCGCTTCAACGACTTCCGCTAATCCCAGCGCGGCTGAAAGGAAAATCGTATTCCGTGCCGGCACATACGTTATCGGTATATCCGTTGCGGTCCCGTGGAGATCACGGAGCTTTGGAACCGGGTTATCCGACGTAAGAGCTGATCCCCCAATGGTCCTCAAATCGATTTTCAGAATCCTGTGATCCTCTATGCCAAGTCGGTTCGCAACTTCGGTTGCAGAACGGATCTCCCAACGGTTACGTTGGCCGTAGTCAAATGTCAGCGCGTGGCACCTGAATCCCTCATCAATTGCAATAGCGGCGGTCGTGGTGGAGTCCAGACCGCCGCTCAAAAGCACCACGCATCCTTTTTTTGAAATCATCAAGTCAGTAGCTTATCACCAGTGTCACAAATAGAATGAAATCGGAAGGCCAGTCCATCGTTAGAGATTGATTGAAGCAACCTATGGTTCATGAACGATGGAGATTGATTCTAGTCTTCGATTCCAGCGGTTGCCCTCTCACCCTTCGTCAACTCAAAGATCTTCTTGAACAGGTTTTCTCCGGCCGTTGTCAAATCAATCTTTCTCCTTTTCATGACTCGCTTTGCTACTTCGACGGCCTTATCCATTCTATAGGCGGTCAGTCCTTCTGCTCCGCCGCCCCAGCCATAAGAGGGTACAAACTTCGGGGGCATCCCCGCACCGAATATGTTGCAGCATACGCCGACCACCGTGCCCGTATTGAACATCGAGTTGATACCGCACTTTGAATGGTCCGCCATAGTTAGGCCGACAAACTGAGAACCGGTATCTACAAGCTTCCCTTCGTTGTAAACCTTGACGTTGCCATAGTCGTTCTTTAAATCACTGTTATTGGAATCGGCTCCGATGTTTACCCATTCACCCAGGTATGCATGGCCAATGAATCCTTCGTGCTGCTTGTTGGAGTACGCATGTATAATCGACTCTTCAACTTCACCGCCGACTTTGCAGGTTTCACCGATCGTTGTATTCTCGTACACTTTTGCCGACACCTTCAAAATGCTGTTCTCACCAATGAATGCCGGGCCCTCGACCACCGCGTTCGGCATCAGCTTCGCATTTTTCGAAATATAGATTGGGCCTTCTTCGGCGTCAAGTACCACACCCGGTTTCACCTTTGCCCCCTCTTCAATGTGAATCCTGGAAGGGTTCAGCAGGTGCGCACCTTCGTACACTTTGCCAAGTATTTGCGGATGTCCGCCAGTCATGACATCAAAATCAGATACTAATTGCGAGCCGTTGTGATGCACTAAATCCCATGGATAAGTTATGACGGTGGTATTCTCAATAGTCTTCTTGTCCATTGAACGAAAATCATTTACGGTAAACACTGCCCCGGTTTTCAATTTATCCCTGAACGTGTCAAGATTTTTGCCCGACACCCACGCCGCGGCCACCGTCTCGCCCACCGTATACACGGTGTCCTTACCCGGATATTTTACGCCGAGCTGCTGCAAATTGTTTGCAGAGGCAAGAACCCGCCCATTTATAAAGAGTGTCTCTTTCGCCGCCGACTCGATTTCGTTGACTGACGCTCCGGCGTACTTTTCTTTTAAAACAGATCGCAAGTAATCCCTGGCGTGAAGGGCCACGACCGGATCCGCAAAGGAGCGAGCTATTTTCTCACGAAGGGTCGTGATACCGCACTTTAGATCATAGACCGGACGGAAATAGACCAGGGGAAGAAGTTTCGTGTAATTATCGTCTTCAAAAATGCAGATGTGCATAAATTTCCTCACACTTTTAGTCTGGAAAAAAGGAAGATCAGTATGCCGCTCGGGAACCTCGCCTAAGAGGTCCCCGAGTGGACCAAATGACGTTAGATAGTTCAGCCGTAAGTGACAAACTCAGCGGAAAGCTTCGTTGCCGCCGGCTTGTCGGTGAGGATTATGGCTTTCCTGTGAAGCTGGAGGGCTGAGGCAGGACACATCGCCGTGACGGGGCCTTCAACGGCTGCCTTGATTGCATCCGCTTTTCCCGCTCCGTTGGCTAGCAACAAGAGTTCTTTCGCTTCCATTATGGTACCAACTCCCATTGTAATCGCATACCGCGGAACGTCATTGGCGGTCTTGAAAAACCTCGCGTTATCCGCAACGGTCTTTTCAGTGAGAGTCTTTATCCTGGTCCTGGATCCAATTGAGGAGCCCGGCTCGTTGAACGCAATATGCCCGTTCCCGCCTATTCCAAGGACTTGAATATCGATGCCGCCATATTTCTTCATTTCGTCTTCATACCATTCGCAAAACTGCACTATCTTAGGATCTGTCTCGAACGAAGAGATCTTCACGTCACCAAACATTCCCTGCGGGACATGGACGTTTGACGGATTGATATTGATATCCTTGAAGAGATTGTCTTTCATAAAATAATGATAACTCTGATCATGCTCTGGAGGTAGCCCGACGTATTCATCGAGGTTGAACGTCACGACCTTTGAAAAATCCAACCCTTCGTTCCTGTGCAAGCTAATGAGTTCCTTGTATACGCCAACGGGAGTGCTCCCGGTAGCGAGCCCGAGGACGAGATTTGGTTTTCTTCTAATCCTCGAAGCAATAACCTCTGCACCTTTTCTGCTCATTGCATCATAGTTTTCATGAACAACAACTAACATTGTCCGATTCTCCTTCGGTTTGTTGAGGTGATGTTTTGCCTATATTTGATGTGAGATCTTGACCCGAATTCGTCTGGCCAAAAGTCTCCGCATTCCATAGAGTGAACTTGATGTTAGGTACCCTGCTCCTGCAGATTTGGGATGTTGCTTTCTTAATGGTCAAAGCCTGGATCCGTCATCAAAAACATCTTACAGTCATTGTAAGATTATAACTCATTTAACTGATAATTGCATTAGACAAAAACGAACTAAGGTGGATTCCGCCGCACGCAACCCCCTTGTCATCGATCCCTCACTCTCGCCCCAAGGCAAAAAACCTTTTCCGGTACGAAACATGTTTTACTTGTCTGCGTAATGTCCCGAAGAATAATCCAAAGCAGCGGAGACTTCAAAGATGAAGAACAAGAAGAAGAGCAAGCGGAAGTTTGTAATCGGCGCGGCAATTATCGTGCTTATCGTCGGCGCAATACTCATTGTCAGAAGCTCAGACTCTAAGACCAAAAACGCAGACGGAACTGTGACTGTGGCGCGGGGGACAATCGAGGAGAAGGCTCTGGCGGTGGGCACCATCGAACCCGAGAACGAAATTTCAATCAAGTCTCGCGTCAGTGGAGTCGTAAGGAAATTATACGTGGACGTAGGCTCATACGTGCATGCAGGAGAACCGCTCCTTGAGGTTAAACCCGATCCCACTCCTGTGGAACTTGCAGATGCAAAGCGACAGGTCGAGCTGGCCCAGGTCGACTTCGATAACATCAGCAAGGAAAAGTCAAGACAGACCTCGCTGCATAAGAGATCACTGATTTCCGATCAGGCATATGACAACACTCTGAAGAGTTATCAGGAGTCGGAACTACGATTAAAGATGGCAAAGGAATCTCTGGAACTCATGCAAAGCGGCGCAGTGACCATAGGCAGCACGAAGATTGAATCGATAATCTACGCACCCATAGACGGTTACGTACTGACACGCACCGTTGAGGTTGGTGACCCAGTGACTCCCCTAACATCCTATCAGGAAGGTACAGTTCTTATGACAATGGCAAACATGACCCGTCTCGTATTCAAGGGAACCGTGGACGAGATCGATGTGGGTAAACTCAAAGAAGGGATGCCAGCCGAACTCAGAATCGGGGCACTTCCCGGAGACACTGTAAAGGGCACACTTTCAAAAATCTGGCTGCAGGGAGAAACAAAAGAGAATGCTTCCGTCTTCCCTATCGAGATCTCAATCATAGTCAACAAGAACATTACACTGCGGGCAGGATATTCAGCCAACGCCGATGTCATCGTCCGGAAGAAATCCGACATATTGTATATCCCCGAGAGGGTTGTCACATTCAGAAATGATTCCTCGTTCGTTAGAGTTCCGCTTCCCGACAACAAGTCAAAGGAGTGCAATATTAAGACAGGTCTCAGCGACGCCATAAATATCGAAGTCGTCTCCGGGCTTAAGCAGGGAGACAAAGTTCTTGAAAAACCTGTAGTGAAAATCCAGTAGGACATCGAGATGGCGACGCTGACGAGTTTTCTTTCTGAGTTCTTCGCCGACCTTCGGATTCAGAAGATGCGAACGTTCCTAACAATGTTCGGAATAATCTGGGGAACGGTGACGGTAATTGTGCTGGTATCTTTCGGACTTGGTTTCAAGAAGCAGTCGATGATCAACATGCACGGAATGGGGGAGAACATTTCGGTTCTGTTTCCCAATCGTACCACCAAACCCTACCAGGGGTTTGGGATCGGCAGGCAAATCAATCTCACAGAAGAAGCTGCTCAGATCATCCGCTCCAAGGTTCCCGACATAAGATACATTTGTCCCGAGTACATCAGAATGGAGACCCCAATCCGATATGGTAATAACATAATGAACCCCGGGATAACGGGAATCTACCCGGTCTATCATATAATGAGGAACATTTATCCGGAGCCTGGTGGTAGATTCATCGACACTCTCGACGTAGCTGGTCGCAAGAGAGTCGTGATGCTCGGTAACAAAGTGAAGGACTTCCTCTTCGGAAGTAAGAACCCTGTCGGTCAAATAGTGTACATCGGACCTACGCCATTCACGGTGATCGGAGTGATGGAGCCGAAAGTGCAGAGTTCATCGTACTACACCCAGGATGAGAGCAGGGTTTTCATTCCTGCTCCGACTTTTACTGCACTGTTCGGAACGACTTATCTGACGGACATCATCTACAAAGCTTCGGATGCTTCCGAGACCGCGCTTGTGGAGCAGCAGGTACGACAGGCTCTCGGTGAAAGATACCGATTTGATCCCACGGACGAGGACGCAATTGAAATCTGGAACACAGCCGATTTCGAGAAGATACTTGATTACATAACCATCGGCTTCACACTATTCCTGGGAATCATCGGCAGCTTTACACTAGGCGTTGCCGGCCTCGGTGTAGCGAACATAATGTTCATTGTCGTCCAGGAACGCACTAAGGAGATCGGTGTCAAGAGAGCAGCGGGCGCCAGGAAATCGACGATTCTCTTTCAGTTCTTCGCTGAAACTTTTATGATCGTCGGCTTAGGTGCATTGATCGGATTCCTGATAGGCTGGGGAATAGTTTCACTCCTCCAACTCGTCCCAATAAAGGAATATGTTGGAACACCCGAGATGTCGATGCCTGTTATTATCGCAACCATGGCTATACTTGCGGTGATCGGTCTATCGGCAGGCATGATGCCCGCACGCCGGGCAGCAAACATGAATGTCGTGGAATGCTTGAGAGACTAAGCCAGGAAGAGAAAGAACAATGATAATTGAATTGATCAAGGAATTCTTCCGCGATATGAACAATCACCGGATGAGGACTACACTCACCCTGGTAGCCATAACCTGGGGAACGCTCTCGGTGGTTTTGCTATTAGCCTTCGGATCGGGCTTTGGTGCGGCCATGAGGCAAGGAATGGTCAACGCCTGGAACAGAGTCGTGATACTTTACGGCGGCCAGACAGGAAAGACCTACCAGGGACTGCCCAAAGGACGGCAAATAAATCTAACAGTAGATGACGTTACGCTGCTCAAAGCCGCTGTACCGAACATTGTCATGATCAGCCCGCAGTACAGGAAGAATGCGGAGTTGTTCTATGGCAAGACAAGGTTGACAACGGAATGCGAGGGAGCGGGACCGGACTTTGAAATCATGCGTGCGATGTACCCCGAAGCGGGCGGCCGTTTCATCGACGCGAATGACACCAAGTATAGGAAACGAAGCCTGTTTCTTGGACCCGAGATTGCGCACGATCTCTTCAAAGATGAAAACCCCATCGGGAAGACAGTCATGCTGGATAATGTTCCGTTTACGGTGATCGGAATTATGGAGAAGAAGCTGCAGACTTCTATGAACAACGGTCCGGATTCCAGAAGAGCAGTCATTCCTTATTCAACTTTCAGGGCGACCTATGGAAACAAGTACGTGAACACAATCCTTATCAGAGGAGCCGCACCAAATACCCAGGCCAGAATGATCAGCGATATCCGAAGAGTCCTGGCGGCAAAATACAGATTCGATCCGACTGATGAACGGGCGGTCGGTATATTCGATACGATGATGATAGATGAAATGATCAAGAAGATTACTCTTGGTCTCAACATATTTCTCGGTGTTGTAGGATTTTTCACGCTTCTCATAGCAGGCGTCGGCGTGGCCAATGTAATGTACGTGGTTGTCAAAGAGAGGACTAGAGAAATCGGGATCAAGATGGCAGTCGGAGCAAGGAGGAGGTATGTGCTCTGGCAGTTCGTGTTCGAAGCTCTCTTCATTTCACTGCTTGGAGGCATACTCGGCCTTCTGCTTTCGTGGGGAATAGTCGCGGCTTCAGGACTTCTCAACACAAACAGCGGCGCTCTGCGATTCTTAGGAAGACCGATACTTTCAATCGGGATCATGTTTTTCACAGTAATCGTCCTGACCTCGATCGGGCTGCTTGCTGGAGTCTTCCCTGCCAGGCGAGCGGCAAGCCTGGACCCGGTTGAGTCGTTGAGATACGAATAGAACTGTGCTACCTTGCGAAGGTTACAATGCCTTGGCGCGGTTACCTTCGCAAGGTAACCAACCACGTCACCTTCGCAAAGCGTCAAGCTAAGATTACTTAATGAGCAATCCACCAAGAATAGTGGCGGATTTCTGATCAAGTAACGGTGTCACTTGATGAGCAACATCTTCTTTACCTGACTGACTCCGGGCGCGGTCAATCGATATAAGTAAACTCCGCTTGCAAGATTGTTTCCGTTAAATTGTGCAATATGGATTCCAGCAGTTTTGTATTCGTCCGTAAGCGTTTCTACTTCCCTGCCCAGCACATCATACACTTTCAAACTTACGAATCCAGAACGTGGCATATCGAACATTATCTCAGTCGTCGGGTTGAACGGATTGGGATAGTTCTGCAGAAGGCCGCTCTTGTATGACTGAACGCTGAGACCTGACTTCTGATTGCCTCCGAAGAATGGCATCTTCCCGGTCTTTGGATCAACATAAGTAGCCAGTTCTTCCTTTGCGTCCTGGAGCTCCATTGGATTCACAAGGCTTGCTTGAGTTTCGATAGTTGCCAACAATGCTTCGGCCCCAAGCGGGTCGTTATTAGCGTGAAGGTCAATGAGCATATTGTCCATTTCTGCTTTCACTGCAATCGGTGTGTTGGGATAATCTGCAACGATTGCACCGTTAACAAGTTGTGCAAGAGATGGTTGATCCTCCATCTGATAGAGATTTGCGAGGAGCAATTTTTCTATCGGCGGTGTGCTAGGTGGAGGACTCTTGAAGAAACTGATGATATCTGGCAGCGTTGTGTCGTTTGCACAGCTATATAAGTCAACATAAGCTGCCCAGTTATTCGGGTGTTCTTCGATGAACAACTTGAAGAAATCTTTTGCTGCCTTGAATTCGTTCCGTTGCCTCGTATCTATGCCGATCAAAAGTGAGTTTGGGAAACCCACAGCACTGGGGAGGCTTTGAGTATCATTTCCTGGTGTGCTGGCAGGGAGGGACGAAAAAGACATACTCGCTCCACTTCCTGATGCTCTATGTGCCGCGAATGGCACTGCGATGTTTTGCCATGGGTCATAAGTCATAGGATAATTCTGTGAGAAATAGCCAGACGACCCTATGTAATAGCTCGTAGTATCATTCCTCCACCAGTTGCCATCCGCATAAAGGGTGCTTGAGACCGTGGGATAATTGTAACTGACCGCTGCATTATAATCGGTGTTGCCATAGATGCTGTTAAAATTATCGGTGTATGGAGGCGGAGGAACAGTCCCGAAGTACGCGGTGCTCTGATAATAAACCATCAAACCGAAAAGTGAATTGATGACCCGGTTGTTTCTTTGCTGACCGTTTGGTATAGAAGCTGACGGAGAAGCCCCACAGATGGCAGCAATCCCCCAATTGTAATATCCAACGTCGTTCTGCGAGATGTTACCGCTTGAACCGGAATACAGTATTCCTGCCCCTTCCTGGTCATGGTTCGTTTTGTAGATTACGTTCGAATAACAATCGTTGTTGGAGCCGCCCGTGATTTCGATGCCATGGTAGATATTCGAGTTTGTTATTGTGTTGTTCTCAGCCAAAAAGTTGGAGGAAGAATTGAGGGTGATGCCATTGCCTGAGTTGTTTGAAATCTCAGAGTTCTCTATCGTCGCGTTTGAGGGCCCGTTGACCTGCACGTCTGTTCCGTAGTCGATGTCCGTGTAGTCAATAGTTGATCCGTTTGCGCCCGAACCGTTCAATACTATGGAGCCCCAGTCGCCGGGAGAGGGGGTTGACGAACTTGATGTGAATGTCACTGGAGAAGAAGACTCCCCGTCCACGCTAAGCAGCCCGTCCACCGTTAAGCTCAGATTCTGCCCGCTGTCGAATACTACGTTAGTACCGAGAGAGATGTAGAGTCGAGCGCCAGCGTTCACGGTCACTGGAGACGTGACATAAATCGTTCCAGACCAAGTGGTCAGTGAAGATATGTCTAAACTGGCCGCGGAGAGAGTGATCGACGGCGAGTAGGAATCACCGTATTGACCAAACGAGTAAACAGCATAAGTCGCTGGCAGTTGGCCGACTGCGTTGATGTCGGTGTAAGAAGTTTGCGAAAGGGACATGGGGTTACCGAATGGATTTCCATTCTTGACCACTTGGAGACCATACGCAGTTTGGTCTGTATATGGGCTCCATGTAAGTACAGCATTTTGTCCGACCACGGTTACCGCAAAACCGGAAGGAGGCACCGGCGGGCAATTATTGCAAATCGGCGTGGTCTGCCACAAGAGGCTAAGGGCATCCTGATCCTGAGTACCCAAAGATAGGGGCGTGAAGTCGTTAAGTGCGACCGTGGCAGGGTTCATGATGTTTCCAGAATAAGGATCGTGTGCCATGCCGACGAGGTGCCCAATTTCATGTTCGGCAGCATTCTGGAAAAACATGTAATAGTCGTATGGATAGGTACCGTCGTTGGGATCTGGATATTCATTGACGGTCCAATAAAAGTTGCGGGTGGAACTACCATAGGGAGTTCCGTTGAAAATAATGGTAGTTGATGTCCACTCAGTCTGCGAGTTCTCGCCGTATGGTGGAGCAGGTACAATCTTATTGTTATAAGCGGCTATTGGAGTTACACCCTGAACCTCTCCGTTCGGCTGCGGCTGGAATAAATCTGGATTATTCTGAAATGTTACCACTACACTTCCCCCCGATTGACTCTGACTCGAAAATCCGAATCCCGACGCGTTCGACCAAACTTGTTCAGCAGAATTGAATTCGTTTGTCAAGTCAGTAGGATCAACATAATCGTATTGACCATCGGTAGGCAAATTGACCCACGCCATGTATACTGGAATTTGGCTCGCTTGGTTACTTGACCACGTGAGCACCTGTGAGAGGTCATCAGGGGGTACCGTGAGTTGTACTGGAGTAAGAGTACCATTTTGCACTTCATAGAACCAGCCTGTGGTCTGCGCAAAAGAAGAAAGCATAGGGACGAATAATACTACCACACCAAATGTGAACATAATTGTGCGCATGGCTCCCTCCTTACCACGATTTTATAGTCTGAATTTCACGAAGCAGAGTCAACCTGAAAGATTCCCAATTTACCGACGTCCCAAGCTTGAAAGTATTTGCCCTATCATTAAGCTGATTATTCAGATGCTGTCCCAGATTCCGTTGAAATTGGTAGATAAGAAAAAAGCCCAAGGCGAAGTAAATTCTGAGAATAACAACTCGTATTCATTAAACTCAGAAAGGTACAAGCGCCATGGGCAAGAAGAAGG